>NZ_JBIPCS010000002.1:0-741841 GCF_044005985.1 Flavobacterium sp. FlaQc-49
TATTGAGGAACATGGAGGTAAAAGTGAATGTAATATATTTCACTAACAATCAAATAACAAAATCCCTAATCTAGTTGATTTTTTTCTTAAACTGTAACAATAATACGTTTCGATTGTCAATTTCGACGCAAGGAGAAATCACACAAGCTGCTCCGTTTCTATTTTCCCCAATTTTGTCATACTGAGGAACGAAGTATCTTCACAAGTAATTCCGTAAAGTGAAGCTCAGCGCTATCGATTCAGCAAACGAAGATCCTTCGTTCCTCAGGATGACAAACTGTACGGAGTTTCTTGTGTGATTTCTTGTATCTCGTAATTGACAAGCTACACAATACATTTTACAGATTTCAGTATATTGCTTACTGGTATGGAGGTTGTCACAATTCTGTCATTTCGAAGTATGAGAAATCACATCCAATATTCCGTACAGTGCGTGCTCTGCTTGTGTGATTTCTCGACTTCGCTCGAAATGACAATATTGAGGAACATGGAGGTAAAAGTGAATGTAATATATTTCACTAACAATCAAATAACAAAATCCCTAATCTAGTTGATTTTTTTCTTAAACTGTAACAATAATACGTTTCGATTGTCAATTTCGACACAAGGAGAAATCACACAAGCTGCTCCGTTTCTATTTTCCCTAATTTTGTCATACTGAGGAACGAAGTATCTTCACAAGTAATTCCGTAAAGTGAAGCTCAGTGCTGTCGATTCAGCAAACGTAGATCCTTCGTTCCTCAGGATGACAAACTGTATGGAGTTTCTCGCTTGATTACGCCTCCTCAGGATGACAAACTGTGCGGAGTTTCTTGTGTGATTTCTCATTCTTCGAAATGACAGAAGTTGTGGGGTAATGTAAGTTCATTTTAGCAGTATGAGAAATCACATCCAATATTCCGTACAGTGCGTGCTCTGCTTGTGTGATTTCTCCTTACGTCGAAATGACAATATTGAGGAACATGGGGATAAAAAGAGTCGATAAAATGTAATGTTACATTCTTTGAATTCGTTCTTTTTAAAGCACACAATCATTGATAATCAATTAATTAAACACCTAAATTTCTCGAATCAACTAATAATCTAACAATCAAACCGTTATTTTAACGTACCTTTGCACAAAATTTAATGTAAATGAGCACTTTCGAACAATTCAATCTTCCAAAATCACTTCAAAAAGCAATAGACGAATTAGGTTTTGTTAAACCTACTCCTATTCAGGAAAAAACTTTTTCTGTGATTATGTCAGGTCGCGATATGATGGGAATTGCCCAAACCGGTACGGGTAAAACATTTGCCTATTTGTTGCCACTTTTAAAATTATACAAATTTACACCAACCAATACACCTAAAATTGTAGTGCTGGTTCCAACACGTGAATTAGTTGTTCAGGTGGTAGAAGAAATCGAGAAATTAACCAAATACATGTCGGTTAAAACACTTGGAATCTTTGGTGGTGTAAACATCAATACACAGAAAAAAGCTGTTTACGAAGGAATCGACATTTTAGTCGGAACTCCGGGAAGAACCATGGATTTGGCTTTGGACGCGGTGGTTCGCTTTGATGAAACTCAGAAATTAGTTATCGATGAGTTTGATGAAATGCTGAACTTAGGGTTCCGTACTCAATTGACGGCTCTTTTGGCAATGATGAAAACCAAACGTCAAAACATTTTATTCTCTGCAACAATGACCGATGAAGTTGATGCTGTTTTGAATGACTTTTTTGATTTTCCGGAAGAGGTAACACTTGCCGCTTCAGGAACTCCACTTGAAAAAATCACACAGATTACTTATAATGTTCCGAACTTTAATACCAAAGTTAACTTACTGAAACATTTATTAGAAACAAACGAAAGCATGGAACGTGTTTTGGTTTTTGTGAATAATAAAAAGATTTCGGATATGCTTCATACCCGAATCGAAGAGGATTTTGAAGGTCAGTTTGGGGTAATTCACTCGAACAAATCTCAAAATTACCGTTTGAGTACGATGGCAGAATTTCAAGAAGGAAATCTACGCGGATTGATCACAACCGATATTATGGCCAGAGGTTTGGATATTTCGAACATCTCGCACGTTATCAACTTTGAACTTCCGGAATTCCCTGAATTGTACATGCACAGAATTGGTCGTACCGGTCGTGCTGATGCAACGGGAACTGCAATTAGTTTCATCACTCCTCGTGAAGAAGAATTTAAAGTCGAAGTTGAAGTTTTGATGAATCAGGAACTTGAAATCGCTGATTTCCCTGAAGAAGTTGAAGTTTCCTTGAAATTAATCGAGCCGGAAAAAGACCGTCAACCAATTAAATTCTTAACGAAAAAACCAAAACTTACCGGAGATGGTGCTTTTCACGAAAAAGATAAAAAGAATAAAAAAGTCAATCTTGGAGGTCCTTCAAAAACCAAAAAGAAAACGCATGGTTCTGTTAATAGAAACATGTTGAAGACTAGGGATAAGAAGAGGAAAGATAAGAATAAATAGTTTTCCTGAAGGTTCTGAGGTACTGAGTTGCTGAGGTTCTGAGTTTTAAAATATTCAATTTGAGATTCTGAGACACTAAGATACTGAGGTTCTAAGTTTTAAAATATTAAAAAAGCTTCAAATACAAGTTTAATCATTTAAACCTGTATTTGAAGCTTTTTAAGTTCCGATTCTTAGCCACTTAGAAACTCAGCACCTCAGAAACTCAAAAAAACTAAATCTTCGTAAAAACCAGCCCAACCGGCGAGCACAATTCGATTTTCTTGCCTGTATCTGTCAATTTCCCTGTTGTTTTATCTCTTTTAAAAATAACTATAGTATTTGTGTATTGATGCCCTACTAAAAGGTAATTTCCAGTTGGATCGATAGCAAAATCTCTTGGGCCTTTTCCTAAAGTACTTACTTGCTCTACTTTTTCAAGACCTCCGTTTTTAAGGATTTTATATACGGAAATAGCGTTAACATCTACACGATCGGACACGTATAAAAATTTTCCGTCAGGCGAAATTTTTATGGCTGCTGCTCCTGTCCCTCCTTTTAAATCTTTTTCAAGAATGCTTGTTTCTGCGATAACTTTCAGACTTCCATTTTTATCAAAAGAAAAAGTAGTTAGTGTTCCGTCTAATTCCTGGACCAGATATACAAACTTGCCATCTTTGCTAAAAGTCAAATGTCTTGGGCCACTTCCCGCTTTCACAGCAACACTTTCTTTTAATGTCAATATTTCGTTTTTAGAATCGGGATTGTATTTATAAACAAAAACTTTATCTAAGCCTAAATCATTAGACAAAACATATTTTTTATCGGGAGAAAAACAAACCATATGTACATGTGCCTTTTCCTGACGTGCAGGATTAACTCCTTTTCCTTCATGTTGAATTAATTGCTGTCCTGTTGTAATACTTCCGTCGGGATTCTTTTTGAATACAGCGATGTTTCCACCGGAGTAATTGGCGATAATTACGTTTTTTTCGTCATTAATCAGATGACAGGGATCGGCTCCTAGAGCATCATTTTTATTCAGAAAATTAAGTTTCCCGCTTGCTGAATCATAACCAAAAGCGCTTACTGTACTTTGAGTTCCATTTTCGTTTACTGCATAAACAAATTTGTTATCCGCTGAAACCGACAAATAACTTGGACTCAAAACATTTTCTGAAGAACTCTTTAACTTAAAATCTCCGGAATTAGAATCAAATTCGTAAACGTAAATTCCGTCACTTTGACAAGTATTGGTATAAGTCCCAACCAACAAATTAAATTTGCTCTGAGCCTGTGAAGCCGAAAAAGCCAACACAGAAAAAAGCAACATATAGACTCTTTTCATATTTTTTATTTTTTTGAATCTGGCTAAAATACTTAATATTCTAATTAGGGCATCAAATTTTTATTACAAATGAATTCTCAAAAGTTATATTTCTTTTTAAACCATATAAGTTATGTAAGTTCATTTTACTTTTGCGTATAGTCCCCATTTTGTCTTAACGCTTTGGAATAAATTCGCACAAGTTGTATTTCTTTTTAACACATAGAAACATAGTTTTAAAATGGATTGTTCTAAGTGGTTTTAAGAAAATCGTGATTTATTCGCATAGGTATCTGTGATTTATTTTAAATGAAATGCCTTATTAAGATTTCTACAAGCTATGTTTCTATGTGTTAAAGAACTTTTACAGCATTACAGCCGCCAGCTTAGATTAATTTAAGTTTAGTCCGTTTGATTTTCAAAGCACTGTATTTACATGAACTTATATAACTTATATGGTTAAAATAAAAAAACAAATTTGTATTTTTGACCAGCATCTTCACGAAAAATCAAACGTAGTGAAGTAAATCGAAGCCAGAATGCATTTTAAACACCCTGAAATTCTATACTTTCTGTTTCTGTTGATTGTTCCAATTTTGGTACATTTATTTCAATTACGCCGCTTTAAAATCTCTTATTTTACTAATGTCCGTTTCCTGAAAGAACTTTCGATACAAACCCGAAAAAGTTCGAAAATTAAAAAACGATTGCTACTGGCAACCCGTTTATTACTGTTGGCCTTTGCTATTATTGCCTTTGCCCAGCCTTTCTTCGAAGCAAAAGACAGTAAGAATGCTACAAACGAAATGTATATCGTTTTGGACAATTCGTTTAGTATGCAGGCCAAAGGAAAAAAAGGCGAATTACTAAAACGTGCCGTTCAGGAATTACTGGAAAACACACCCGAAACAGCACAATTCTCGCTACTTACCAATACCGAAAACTTTTGGAATACGGATATCAAATCATCCAAAGGTGCTTTGCAAAATCTAAATTACAGTGCCACTCCGTTTGAACTTTCGGCTATACTGGCGAAAATAAAAGCGCATAAATCGGCTCATAAAAAAGACATCGTCATTATTACAGATGCCGTAGGTCTGGCCGAAAAAGAGTTAAAAAACATTGATTTTGAAGAAAAACCGTATTTCATAATTCCCGAGGCCGAACAAAAAAACAATGTGGCCATTGATAGTGTTTTTATCAATCAGACTTTAGAGAATTTTTACGAAATCACTGTCAATTTAGCTGCTTACGGTGAAGATTTCAAGCCTGTTTCGATGGCTTTATACAATCAGGAGAAATTAATTGCCAAAACCATTATCAATTTTGACAGTAAGGAAAAGAAAATCAATTTTACAATTCCAAAAGAAGCTTTTCATGGTTACGTAACGATCGAAGATCATGGTTTGACTTACGATAATAAACTTTATTTTAGCATTTCTAAAACTAAAAAAACGAATATAATTAGTATCGGAGAACCGGAAAAAAGCAACTTTTTATCGCGAATCTATACGCCAACCGAATTCAATTACAACAATTATTCGATTAGTAGTTTGGACTATAATAGTCTAGATAAACAAAATACTATTATTTTAAATGAATTAGAAGAAGTGCCACAAGCTTTGCAAACGACCTTAAAAGCATTTGTAGCAAAAGGCGGTAATCTGGTAATCATTCCATCTGAAAAAACTTCGGTTACGAATCTAAATTCTTTTTTAAGCAATTTTGGAAAAATTCAATTCAAAAACCTTCAAAATACCAGTAAACTAATTACCAAAATCAACTTTGATCATCCTTTGTTTTCGGGTGTTTTTGAAAATAAAATCACCAATTTTCAATATCCGAAAACGTCTAAGTCATTTGATATTTCGAGTCCTTATCCGGCGGTTTTATCTTATGAAGACCAAAGTGTATTTTTGACCATGGTTCAAAATCCGGTTTCGGGAGTCTCTGTTTTTTCGGCACCTATTAATGCTGTGAATTCAAACTTTCAGCAATCTCCGTTAATTGTTCCTCTTTTTTACAAAATGGGACAGAACAATCAAAAAACTGGAGTTAATGCTTTGACCATTGGCAATAATCAGCCTTATTTTGTTGATGTTCTTTTGACGAAAGATGCGATTTTGGAAGTAAAAGGAAATGATGATTCTTTTATTCCGATTCAGCAAATATTGAACAATAAAGTAAAATTAGTTTTCAATGATTTCCCTGAAACTGCTGGAAATTATAGTGTATTTGACAAAAAAAACTGGGTAGAAAATCTGAGTTTCAACTACAAACGAAGCGAAAGCGATTTAAGCCAGGTCAATACAAATGTGGTTTCAGATTTCAAAACTGCCGATACCGTTTCTACTATTTTTAACACCCTACAAACTGAGCGAACTGACAGCCAACTTTGGAAATGGTTTATTATCTTTGCACTGTTATTTTTAGCATTAGAAATGGCAATCATCAAATTTGTAAAGTAATTCAGTCGTCATTTCATCGAAAGAAAAAACACAAGCACTGAGAATACACTACATGGAATATTGAATGCGATTTCTCCTTCGTCGAAATGACAAATAGAATGGTTAAAAAACGATTTCAGTACAAAATAAATTTATCTACATATGAAAATAATCATCAGAAGCGCCAAAATTATCGACTCCAAAAGTCCGTTTCACAACCAGACCGTTGATCTTTTAATTGCAGATGGTATTATAGAAAAAATAGGAGCTTCACTTCCTGAATCTACAGAGGCTAAAGAAGTAAAATTTGATAACCTGCATCTTTCACAAGGCTGGTTCGACAGCAGTGTTTCTTTTGGAGAACCTGGTTACGAAGACAGAGAAACCATCGCAAACGGATTAACTGTTGCTGCCAAAAGTGGTTTTACGGGTGTAGCCTTACAACCGAACTCCTTCCCAATTATTGACAATCAATCGCAAATTAATTTTGTGAAAAGTAAAGCCAATGGTTTTGCTACAGAACTTTTCCCTATCGGTGCTTTAACCAAAGCCAGCGAAGGAAAAGATATGGCAGAATTGTTTGATATGAAAAAATCGGGTGCCGTGGCTTTTGGAGATTACAACAAAAGCTTAGACAATGCCAATTTGCTTAAAATCGCTTTACAATATGTACAGGATTTTGATGGTTTGGTAGTGTCCTATTCGCAAGATGTTAACTTAAAAGGGACTGGTGTTGTAAATGAAGGAATCATTTCTACCAAATTAGGATTGAAAGGAATTCCGAATTTAGCCGAAGAATTACAAATTTCAAGAAATCTGTTTTTACTGGAATATACCAGTGGAAAATTACATATTCCAACTGTTTCTACAGCAAAATCGGGTGCTTTGATTAAAGAAGCCAAAGCTAAAGGTCTTAACGTGACTTGCAGCGCTTCTGTGCATCATTTGGTTTTAAACGATGAAAAACTGGAAGGGTTTGATACCCGTTATAAAGTGACGCCACCCCTGAGAACTGAAAGTGACAGAGCTGCTCTTGTAAATGCTGTTCTTGACGGAACTATTGACATGATTACTTCTGACCATAATCCGATTGATATTGAATTTAAGAAAATGGAATTTGATACGGCCAAAAATGGTACTATTGGTCTTGAAAGTGCTTTCGGAGCTTTGCTTACCGTTCTGCCTTTGGAAACTGTTATCGAGAAACTAACTCTTGGAAAAGCTGTTTTTGGAATCGAAAATAATTCGATTGCGGAAGGTTCTAAAGCTAATTTCACCTTCTTTTCTCCTGAAGGCAACTCAACTTTCACAAAAGAAAACATCCTTTCAAAATCAAAAAACTCTGCCTTCTTAGGAACTGAAACAAAAGGTACTGTTTATGGCATTTTAAATCAAAATCAACTCGTTATCACAAAATAATTACAATGAATAATTCAATCGAAGAGGGAAAAACGGCCGCAATTACCAGCTATATTTTAATCGTTGGTGTACTAATTGCCATGTCTATGAACTCGGAAAATAAAAATAGTTTTGCTTCTTTTCATATTCGTCAGGCTTTGGGATTGTCTTTAGCTTTTATTTCGTTTGGAGCGATTATCAGCAACTTTGACAGCTTTTTCATCACTTTCCCAATGTGGATTTGTATTTCTGTTCTATGGTCTTATGGCATTTTCAGTGCTATCCAGGGACATACAAAACCAATTCCTTTGGTAGGTGAACTTTTCCAGAAATGGTTTAAAAGCATCTCTTAACGTTAAATTCCAAACTTTTTAAATTCCAAATTCCAATCTTTGGCAAAGTTGAAGCCGAAAACCAAAAACTTACATTTCACAATTAAAAACTTAGAGCCTCAGAATCTTAGCCTCTTAGAATCTTAAAAAAAAATGAATCTATCTTTAGAATATAAAATACAAGAACCAAAAGTTATTTTAGATAAAAATCCTGTTTTACTTTTATTACATGGTTATGGCAGCAACGAAGCGGATCTGTTTTCGTTTGCAACCGAATTACCCGATCATTATTACATTATTTCAGCCAGAGCACCTTATGACATACAATATGGCGCTTATGCTTGGTACGCTATAAATTTTGATGCGGATCAAAACAAATTTTCAGATAACGAACAGGCGAAAACCTCTCGTGATTTGATCGCCACTTTTGTTGATGAATTGGTAGCTACATATCCTATTGACGCTAATAATGTTACTTTAATTGGTTTCAGTCAGGGGTCGATTTTAAGTTATGCAGTGGCGCTTTCTTATCCGGAAAAGATTCAGAAAGTAGTTGCGATGAGCGGTTATTTTAATGACGAAATCATAAAAGAAGGTTTCGCGCAAAACGACTTCAAAAACCTGAAAATATTTGCTTCTCACGGAACTGTAGATCAGGTTATCCCAATTGACTGGGCGAGAAAAACTCCTGCAATTTTAGAAAAATTACATATTCCTGCTGTTTATAAAGAATATCCTGTCGGTCACGGTGTGGCGCCTCAGAATTTCTTTGATTTTAAGAATTGGCTGGCGGAGTAGTTTACAGTCTCGGTCGCAGTTTACAATAACAATAAAATTCTATATATGAGTAATTATAAAATTATTAATGCCAAAAATGTTTTTATAATTACTCTTATTATTATTCCTTTAACAATTATATCTGTTTGGATTATTGGGTTACAAAATCAAAGGTCAATATTTGAAAATTCATTATTATCTACAACAATTCTATCTTTAGCCTTCTTTCTTTTTATTTCAATTGGTTTGTATAATGGAAAAAAAATGAAAGACAATCTCGGTGAATTAGAACAGGATAATATTTTTTTTCAAAAAAATACCGCTCTTGACAGTAATGGAGATATTCCCGACATAGGAGAAGGAATAATGGGCATTATAGTCAGCATAATTTTATGGTTCCTTATATCCATAATTGCAAGTTATCTTCTTTGGGTTTTTGAAACCATTTTCTGGATTACAATCTTAAATTTTATCGGTATATTATATTGGATTTTTTTCAGCGCATTAAAACTCGTTTTTAAAAAATCAGTAATTTGTAAAGGAAGTTATTCAAAAAGCATCTTCTATGGACTTAGCTTTACATTTCTTTATAATTTCTGGATTTACACCATTCTATTTATGACAATGTATTTGTACTAATTTATAATTGACACCACAAACAAACCCAACTGAAATTAAAACTTCAAAATATGAGTAACACAAAACTTAATAACCCGGCATTAATTTTAATTGATATTCAGAAAGGATTCGATGATATTGCTTATTGGGGAGGAGACCGAAATAATGTAACTGCAGAACAAAAAGCCGGCGAACTTTTAGGAATCTGGAGAGCTAAAAACTTACCGATTTTTCACGTACAACATTGTTCCTCTAATCCAAATTCAATTTTGAATGAGACAAGTCCGGGAAATGAATTTCAGGATGTTGTAAAGCCACTTGAAGGAGAAACCGTCATCAAAAAGAATGTAAACAGCGCTTTTATCGGAACTAACTTAAAAGAGTTACTCGATACTGCAAAAATAGAAAACCTTGTTATTGTAGGTCTAACAACCGATCATTGTGTTTCTACAACAACGAGAATGGCCGGAAACTTCGGTTACTCCGTATATTTAGTTTCGGACGCAACAGCAACATTCAATAAAAAAGGTATTAACGGAGAAGATTTCTCAGCAGAAATAATTCATCAAACCGCATTAGCAAGTTTAAACGAAGAGTTTGCACAAGTGGTAACAAGTGCTTTTATCAAACAAATTGTCTAGATATATGTGAAGTTTGATTCACATAATAAAAAAGTGAGATATAATTTGGCATTCACCATCTTACATCTCACTTTTTCACATCCCACATTTTACAAATTTGGAATTTGGAATTTCAAAAATTTGGAATTTCCAAACCTATATTCCTGTATAAATAATTTTACCTGCTTTTTTCAGAACATATCCTTTCCATGGAATTAGCTCATAATCGCCTTTTCTCCAAGACTCACCTTCTGATTTTCTTTCTAAGATAATGGTTTCGTTTTCTGTATTGTCCAGAAAAAGCTCTGCTTTATCTCCTTCAAAAATTACGTAGGCAACCGTCGAATATGTTTTTCCGTCTTCGGCGTGAGCCAACTGTGTTCCGACTTCAAAAAGACGTACACATTCTTTCTTAACAATTGACCAGGTATAACCGGCAGACCCTTTACATCCATGAGCATCACTATCGCCACCAACCACTCTTGGTTTTGGTTCTTCTTGCACTGGTTTGGCTTCCTGAGCAACTTTCTTATTGCAAGAAAAAGAAAGTGTGATAATAACTGCGAATAAAAATAGTTTTTTCATAATTTCATTGTTTTAAATTACTACATATCAAAGTATTATCATTCTTTATTTTTGATACAACAAAGATTGATTTACTTCAAATGTAATACTTTCGTCAGTATTAACAAAGTATTTTAATAAGACTTCTCCCCATAATTCACCATTACTGTAATCAGCGATAATCCATCTGTGGTTCAGGATTTTAATTTTATTGATGATAAACTTTTTACCTTCAATTTTATCCTGTCCTGTATAAGGATTCCCGTTTGGATTCGAATTCAGGTCTAATAATTTTTCAGTCACAACCGGAATCAGTTTTTCGTATTGAATAATTTTTCCGCCTGTAGCACTGTTATCAAAGTAGTTTTGGGCATTTTCGTTACGCTCTAAAGAAAAATAATCTGATTCAGATAGTTTTGTCGAAACCAAACTGATACTGTCTCTGAGCTTTTTAGTAGTCTTCTCGTATCTTTCCTGCTCAAATTTCACTTCGCGACTATAAAACATATAAGTAAAAACATTCATTAATATCGCCAGGATAAAAAGATAAAGCATTAAGGATTTTTTCATTTTGTAATATAATTAAATTGTAATTTCTAAATTATCGTAAGCCAGAAAAACGTTTTTAGGCAGTAGTTTTTGCACTTCTTCGTGAAAACCTAAAACATGACTGATATGCGTCAAATAAGCCACTTCAGGTTTTACTAAATCAATAAAATCTAAAGCTTCCTGTAAGTTAAAATGGGTATCATGCGGTTCAACGCGCAAAGCATTCACCACCAAAACTTTCAGATTTTTAAGTTTCTGTATTTCAACATCTTCTATCGTCTTTACATCGGTCAGATAAGCAAAATCATCGATTCGATATCCAAAAACCTGTAAATCACCATGCATTACATTTACCGGAATTGCCATTTTATCTCCAATAGCAAAAGGTTCATTGTTTTTTACTTCGATGGTTCTGACACTTGGAGCGCCGGGATATTTGTTTACGGTTTCAAAAACGTACTCAAAACGACGTCTTAAATTGTCTATAACACGCTGATGTGCATAAACCGGAATTTCACCTTGCCTGAAATTAAACGGACGAATGTCGTCCAATCCCGCAGTGTGATCCGCATGTTCGTGTGTAAATAGGATTGCATCCAGTTTTCTGCAGCCGCAAGTAAGCATTTGTTGCCTGAAATCAGGTCCGCAATCTACCACATACGAATGTTCACCCCAAGTGATCCAAATGGACACTCGAAGTCTTTTATCCTTAGCATCAGTGCTTTTACAAACAGGATGATCAACCCCAATAATTGGGATGCCTTGAGAAGTGCCGGTACCTAAAAAATTGATCTTCAATTGAACTTATTTTTTTTACAAAAATAGGATTATTTCTCTTTCATTAGAAGCCTAATTTGCTAACTTTGTAACAAATCTATTTAAAATAAAATGGGTACAGAAATAAAACTCAAAGGTGACAAGGTCATCGAACAGATTCCTTCTATAAAAGACAAAGCTTTACGCATTAATTTAAACGAGAATATTTACGGGACATTTGCTGAAATCGGTGCTGGACAAGAAACCGTTAGACACTTTTTCAGATCCGGAGGTTCATCGGGAACAATTGCAAAAGCAATGTCTGCCTATGACAAAGATTTTAGTGATGCGGTTTACGGAATTGAAAGTGATGGAAGATATGTGACGGAAAACCGTCTAAAAAAAATGCTGACTTTTGAAGGGGAGCTTATTGAAGAGCGTTTGAGCCGTGAAAAACACCCAAACAAACTTTTCTTTAGTTATGCGAATACCGTTGCAACTATCGATTTTGCAAAACAATTTAAAGGTCATGGTTGGGTTGGAATCCGCTATCAAATTGAACCGGACGAAGCTTACAACGAAATTATTCTACACATTCGTTTTAAAGAAACCGATGCCAGACTACAACAGGAAACACTTGGTATTTTAGGGGTAAACTTAATCTACGGTGCTTTTTACAAATACAATGATCCAAAACGATTACTTCGTTATTTATACGATCACTTAGACAAAGATCAATTAGAAATTGACACGATTAACTTCTCAGGACCTCGTTTTGCTGATGTTGACAATCGTTTGATGAGTTTACAATTGGTTAAAAACGGAATGACTGATGCGGTAATGTTCAATCCTGAAGGAAAAAACATCTTACCAGCTGCTATTTTATACAAAAAGAACCTTTTAGCTTTAAGAGGAAGTTTTCGTCCCGTTACAAAAGTTAACATGGACATGTATGAGAAGTCATTAAAAATGTTTCTCGAAGAAAACAAAGTTGACAAAGACAATACTTTGGTGGTTTTTGAAATTACACTTTCGAATTTACGTTCAGATGGTGAAATTGACGAGCGTGACTTTATGGACAGAGCCGAACTACTTTGTTCGCTAGGCCAGACTGTTATGATTTCGAATTTCCAGGAATATTATAAGGTTGTTGAATATTTTGCAAACTATACCAAAGCACGTATGGGACTAGCAATGGGTGTTAACAATTTAGTTGATATTTTTGATGAGAAATATTACCGTCATTTAAGTGGAGGAATTCTCGAAGCTTTCGGAAAATTATTCTACCGAGACATGAAAGTGTTCTTATATCCGATGTTAGATGAAAATGGGACTCTAATGAATTCAACAAACTTAAAAGTACATCCACGAATGAAAGAATTGTACAAATTCTTTAAATTCAACGGAAAAGTGGTTGATGTCGTTGGTTACGATCCACATAATTTGGAAGTTTTCTCTCGCGAGGTTCTAAAAATGATCAATCAAGGAAAAACCGGTTGGGAACATATGTTACCTCCAGGTATCGCCGAAATCATAAAAGAACACCATCTTTTTGGTTACCATCCGGAGAAAGAGCTGAATCAGACAAATTAAAAAAAATCCCCTTAGAAGAAATTCATTCTTTTTAAGGGGATTTTTTTTAGTATTCAGTCGCAGTACTCAGTTTTCAGTCGCAGTTTTCAGTCTCAGTTTTATACTGAACGCTGGGACTGAGACTGAATACTGAGACTGGGTACTTATTTCAAAATCTGCGCTGCGTGTTCTTTTGTTTTTACTTTTTCGATTACCTCGTCGATGATACCGTTTTCGTCTATTACGAAAGTAGTTCTGTGGATTCCATCATACTCTCTTCCCATGAATTTTTTAGGTCCCCAAACACCAAAAGCATTGATTACCGATTTATCTTCGTCGGCAATTAGTGGAAAAGGAAATTCATATTTATCTTTAAATTTCCCTTGTGCTTTCTGACTGTCTGCACTTACACCTAAAAGCTCATAATTATTGGCTTTAAAACGCTCGAAATTATCTCTTAAATCACAAGCTTCTGCCGTACAACCCGGTGTACTAGCTTTGGGATAAAAGAAAACCACTAATTTCTTACCCGCATAATCCGCCAATTTATGCACTTTTCCATCCTGATCTGTTCCCGAAAATTGCGGCGCTTTATCTCCTTTTTGTAGTGTTGTCATATCTTGTTTATTGTTTACTATCGTTCTGTGAAAATGTGAATTATCAAATGTTTGATGCCAAATGTGTTTGTAAGATCTGAAATTTTCAATTTTATTAATTTTAACTTTTCAGAATACGCATTTTACATTTCACTATACACATTTCACTAATAAAATTATGCTATTTTTACGGGACTAAAATTACGGAAATGAATAAAGAAGCTCGCGTACAATTTGTTATAAATACGTTAAAAGAACTCTATCCTACTATACCAATTCCTCTTGATCACAAAGATCCTTATACTTTATTGATTGCTGTTTTACTGTCAGCACAATGTACAGATGTGCGGGTGAATCAAATTACGCCTTTACTTTTTGCAAAAGCGGATAATCCGTATGACATGATTAAAATGTCGGTGGAAGAAATCAAAGAAATCATCCGTCCTTGTGGATTATCGCCAATGAAATCGAAAGGAATTCATGGTTTATCACATATATTAATTGACAAACATGACGGAAAAGTTCCTCAAAGCTTTGAAGCACTTGAAGAATTGCCGGCTGTTGGTCATAAAACAGCAAGTGTTGTCATGTCTCAAGCTTTTGGCGTTCCGGCATTTCCGGTTGACACACACATACACCGATTGATGTACAGATGGAACCTTACTAATGGGAAAAATGTAGTGCAAACTGAAAAAGATGCCAAAAGATTATTTCCAAGAGAAATATGGAATGATCTGCATCTTCAGATTATTTGGTACGGACGTGAGTACTCCCCTGCACGTGGCTGGAGTTTAGAAAAAGATATTATCACCAGAACCATTGGGAAAAAGTCTATTATTGAGGAGATGAATAAAAAATTACAAGTTTAACCACTAAGTTCGTGAGGTTTCGCAACGTTCGCAAAGTTTACTTATAACATTACGACTCCTTTTTAATTTTATGCCTAATTTTTTTTCACGCAGATTTAGCAGATTGCGCAGATTTTTTTTCAAGAGTTAAATAAGATCAGCCTAATCTGCTAAATCTGCGTGAAAAAGAAAATCTTTGTGAGCCTTGCGTTTATTTTTTTAATCTTAAAGTAAAAGCAAGGTTAACGTAAAGATTTTAAAATAAACATGGATTTTGCTGTTTGGAATTTAATCCCTTTATAACAAATACTGATACCTATTTTAAAACCTTTGCCTTTTTGTACCTCTGAACCTTCAAACCTATTCCCTCTCTACATCCCTCCTTTCAAAGAATTATACTCATTGGTCATATCAAGTGATTTATAAACTCCCAAAAGTGTTTTTGTAACAGACGTATTTTTAGGTTCAATAAGAAGTGCTTTTTTAAGATAAGGTATGGCACTCCTGGTTATATCATCTTTTTTAGCATTTAGTTTATCATACTTTTGCATTTCTGACGCACTGGTACCTAAAGTCGCAATCTCGTCTGCCAATACCTTTTTCAATTCCAATTTCAAATATGCCAGATTGATATACGCATCTATATTGTTAGGATCTAATTCCAATACATTATTATAGATTACTTCTGCTTTGGCGAAATCCTTTTTTTCCAGATAGGCATAAGCCAAATTCTTATTGACTTCCGTTTTCTTGGATGGAATAGACTCCGTTCTTGGTTTTTCGTAAAGCCCGGCCTGAATAGCAGATTCTCTTGCTTTCGGCGAGATAAAAGTATCTTCTTCTTTTGTTTTTTTGTTTGTAGCGAAATAGAGGATTCCTTTTCCTGAAAACTTAATCTTTTTTAACTGTTCATAATATTTTATAGCTAAGTCATAATCTTCTCCGTTTATAGAAGCTGCGGCCGCGTTATATAAGTTCAAAGTATCTTTTTTATCAAACAAATAAACCTCGTAACTCTTTTTTGCACTTTCTTTAAAATTACCTGTTTTAAAATCATTCATCGCGCCGTTAACGAGATTCGATTTCATTTGTTTTAGTGCGGCATTCGCTTTTATACTGGATTTGTATTTACCGGACTCGTTTTCATATAGCAAAACATCCTGATAGGCTTGTGAAGCTAAGGTGAAATTATTGGCTGCATCTATATTTTTGGTCGCTAAATCCTTTAATACATTTCCTTTTAAAAAGTAAAAATCAGATTTGTCTTCATCGGATGCGTTAAGAATAAGATACTCTGTTTTATTCAAAATCGTAATTGCATTTTGGGAATTACCTTTTTCAAAAATAGATTGGGCTTCTTTTATTTGTGCATTTTGTGCATACGCACCAACATTTACCAGTAGTATGGATACTATTATAAATTTTATTTTCATTGGAGATTAAGTTTGATTTTTAAAATAGATTTTGGGCCTAATTTTGCGACCAATTTTTAGCAGTAAGCCAGCTTAAAAAATTACCATCAGAATATTTTAAACAAAATATCCTTTATGATTCCAGACAAAACGAAGGTTTCTCAATGTCCGATGGCTTTCTTTTAAGCAAAATTGTGTCTTCCTTTTAATATCCTCTCGTGGATTCAAAAGTGTATCAAACTAAAAAATTAAAAAGGGTAGTTTTTTATCATACTGAGCATTTTACAGGTTAAACATATCACATTACTTCTTTATCATAATTACAGAAAAAATATCATTTTAACAATATTTAAGCTATAAATATTTTTTAATCAATAAATTATTAAAAAGAATTTATTTTTAACTAAAATAAAATTAAAAACTGAATGCACAAATAAAATACGGGCAATTTTTTAACTAAAATATAACATTTTAGGTAAAATAAGTAATAACTTATGAATTACCACACGTAAGAAAGTATTTTACTATAATAATAACATTGAATTACATTTTTGATCCTATTTGAACATTTTAATCTTTTTAAAAAGACAAATGGATCAAACTTTAAAATTGTGGAGTTGATGGGAGCTCTTCGGCTTTGCTCAGAGTGCTCTTCGACTTCGCTCAGAGTGACAGGCTTATTGGTTTTAACAGACTCTTAAATTTTCTTTGTGGGGAATGATAAAATTATTGAATAGAAATAATAAAACTATTCAGTCTGTGGCTTGTTTATATTTTGCCACAGATTAAAAGATTAAAATGATTAAATAATCAGTGCGAATCATTTTAATCTGTGGCAAAAAAACAATTCATGACAATTGCTGTAATTCGTAGCAAAAAGATCACCCACTAATCGGCTTATTCATTCTACAGGTAAAACTAATTCAAGTTTTGCGGTTTCCAAAAACTTGAAACCTGAAACCTTAAACTTAAAACCTGAAACAAACAGAAAAACTCACTAGCTGTACTTACATACCTATAGTGAGCTTTCAACCAAACGACCAGTTGGTTTTTCTTTTTAAAATATATCCCGTTAAAAGTACCGGGCAGTTTAATTCGCTATTATCTCAAAACTTTTGCCTTCCACTTTCACAACAGAAAGTGCTTGTGAATAGCTTAATAAAAAAGAAACAACTTCTTTTCTAGGTTTTAGGTCTTTAGAAGCTAACGCTTTTTTAGAGTAAATTTTCGCCATACTATTAAAATGATTTGTTTTATAGTATAACGAACTAATACTCAAAATAGTATTAGTTGGTTAAAATAATTTGATGTTTGTCAATTATTTTTCTCAAATTCATTAATGCATAACGCATTCTTCCTAATGCGGTATTGATGCTTACTCCTGTAAGTTCTGAGATTTCTTTAAAACTCATGTCTTGATACATGCGCATTACCAAAACCTCTTTTTGATCTTCAGGAAGCTCCTCGATTATCTTTTTCAAATCTACCTCAACCTGATCAAAGATCATTTTATTTTCGATTGTCAAAGAGTTGTCCGACATTACAGAGAAGATAGAAAACTCTTCTGTTTCTCTGTACATGGGCATTTTTTTGGTTTTACGAAAATGATCTACAATTAGGTTATGCGAAATACGCATTACCCAAGGCAGAAATTTTCCTTCTTCATTATAGGAATTACTTTTAAGGGTTTTGATTACCTTAATAAAAGTATCTTGAAAAATATCATTTGAAATATCTCTATCAGCGATCTTCGAATATATAAAACCATATATCTTAGATTCGTGTCTTTTTATTAGTGTCGCCAAGGCAGTTTCGTTGCCTTCGATATAATTTTTTACTAATAGAGCGTCTGGAATATGCAGATCAACCATAATACTACTTTTTTAGTTTCTGTTTAAAATTTGGAGTAATTTTTTCTAAAAAGTAATTTTATGTAATAGGCGGATCTTTTTTTGTGAGTTATGTTAATATTCTGTTCAAATTTAACAAATTATTATTCTAAAAAGCAAATTAGAGCGACAATTAATTAATAATAAAAAGGGCACTATTGCAAATTAAAAGTAATTTTTAGGTGCAAAGTGCTTAAAATCACCAAATAACAGCGACTTCTTTAACAATTTAAAATGAAGAATAACAAGTTAAAACATTCAGTACAAACAAGTTATCCTTCATTTTTTTGTACTATTTATAGTACTTATATTGCTATTGATAAACACGAATATAATCGATATAGTACTTTTGAGGCAATATACTATCATCAACCTCAGGCCCTCCAAAGTTACCTCCGATCGCTAAATTGACAATTATATAAAAGGGCTTATCAAAAGGCCAGGTATTTTCATCTTTTACCTTAGGGTCGAAAGTATAAACTAAAGAAGTGTCTACAAAAAAATCAATTTTATCTTTAGACCATTCTATTGCGTATACATGGAACCCTTCTTCAATATTAGGAAATTCTGTTCTTTTGGTATTGATTGTATTCCCGTGACTGTCTTGTGTATGCAGAGTTGTATACACCATATGAGGATCTCTTCCGATATATTCTAAAATATCAATTTCTCCTGTTTTTGGCCATTTTACCTCATCAATATTAGCGCCCAACATCCAAAATGCCGGCCATAAACCGTGACCTACAGGCAATTTTGCTCTCGCTTCTATCCTGCCATATTTAAATTCTTTTTTCCTTTTGGTTGTAATTTTAGTTGACGTGTACTTATTTCCTTCTTTTCTGGCTTCAATAATCAGATTTCCGTCTTTTATTTCGTGGTTTGTCTTGGTATAAATCTGTCTTTCATTATTACCATAACCACACAAATCCGGGCAGCCGTCTCCCAGTTCAAAATTCCAAAAGGTCTCGTTTATTTTCTTTTTGTTAAAATTTTCTTCCCAGATGAGCTTTCTGTCTGTCTGCTGTGCAAAACAAAAGCTGCTCATTAATACCAACACGATTATTTTCTTCATACGTACGTTTTAGATTTCTACAATTAAGAAGATCAGCCTGCAACTGACCTTCTTCTTTTATTCTTACTACTCAACTCGTTGTTGTTGTTTTAAATCACATCCAACGGGTTACTTTATTGATACACTCTCACATAATCAATCTCCATAGCCGACTGTGAAAAGGCAGAATCAATTGCACCTCCGAAAGTTCCTCCCATCGCAACATTCAAAATCAGAAAGAAATCCTTATTGAATGGCAAAGTGGCATCATTCGGAACAGAGTGAATCAACTCAGTATCAACGTAAATTTTTACCGATGCAGGTGACCAAATCGCTTTATATACATGGAACTCTGTGGATACATTAGGAATGGTTTTAGAACCTGTATTCGCATTTCCTCCGGAACGTCCCGGATAATGGAGTGTTCCGTGTATCAGGTTTTGACTGTTTCCAACATGTTCCATAATATCTATCTCGCCACATGCCGGCCATGCATTAGTAGCATAATTGGCGCCCAGCATCCAGATGGCTGGCCAGGTTCCTCCTCCTATTGGAAGTTTAGCGCGAACCTCAACTTTACCATATGTAAAATCAAATTTTCCTTCTGATTTTAAACGTGCAGAGGAATAATTGAATCCACCTGAGGCTTCTTTTTTTGCAGTGATTTTTAAGTTTCCTCCTTGTACTACTACATTTGATGCGGCATTGGTATAATTTTGTTTTTCGCTATTTCCCCATCCGTTATCGCCATTTCCTAAGTCATAAACCCATTTGGAAGGATCCGGTGCTCCATCCGTATTAAACTCATCAAACCAAACTAAATTGGTGTAATCTGTAGTTGGATTTTGATTGGGCGGTGTTGTGGTAAAGGTATGATACCAAGCCAATGCTGTGTTGCCTCCCATTACGGCTCTAACCGTCATTCTGTTTTCGGTTATTGATAAAATCTCGTAAGAACTTTGTCCGATATAGTACCCCATAAAACCTCCATCAGAGAAATTCAACATCGTTCCTCTGGTTTGCTCGGCATGTTTTGGGTTTTTCATCACTACTGATTCTGAAGGCCCCAGTAAAACCGATTTAATTCCGCTCGCATCGTACGCCAAACAAGCATCAGAACCGGAACTTCCGCCACCGATAGCTTCGAAAGCAGCATTAAAGAATGTAGCTCCACCATTGTCTAACTGATATTTTAGCTGTCCATCTACTAAAGAGAAAGTCAATATGTTTTCGTACAAACAACTGCTCGTTGGTGAGCCCGCTTTTTCAAAAGGAGTGGCTTTGTAGTAATCCGGAATCCAGTTTTTATCGACATTATCATCATTTGGTCCTACCCCTAAATGCCCTACTTCTGCCGCGGCCCAATACCATTTTTTAGAAGTTCCTGCTGTTAAGAACTGTACGGCCTGCTCGTCTTTGAAATCACTAAAAACCTCAACCTCCATTGTTATATTGGTTGCGACACCACCTCTTCCATAAGCAATAACAGTAACCGTGTATTTATTAATTCCGGTGGTGTTGAATCTCTTTTCAGAAATTCCATTCGGCGAATTTTCCGAGCCACCATCGCTAAATACGTATTTATACGAAATAACCTTATCTGCAGTGGCTTTAAAATTAACTTTTCCTGATCCGTCACCATAAGGCATCTCGGCCGTCTTACCTACTATCTCAGCGGTTATCTTAAGATTTGTTGGTGTGTCTATTGCCCCAAACGCATAATCTTCTTTTTGACAACTCATTGCCAGTAGTGCAAAAAGGAACACGAAGTATTTAATATATTTTTTCATTTCGATTTTTTTATAAAATGTAAATTCACTTTAAATGAATCAATAAGACTTACTTTCTATTTATGAAAATAAACGTTATCAATATAAACAGTATGACTTCCGGCAGGCTTTCCTGAATAGATCAACTGTGCAATATGTCCTCGGGTAGTTAATCCTGTAAAGTCACTGAGAGGAATATCCAGACTCACCCAGCCTCCCTGTACGGGTGCCGTAAACTTAATTTCGTGTTCAACATCATCACTTCCTGCTCCGTTGTAAACGCCATTTGCTCCAAAATCGACTAGTTTTATTCTAAATTCTGTAAAATCAGAAGACCATACATCTACGTGAAAATGTGTCATTGCAGTGGCATCAATTGGTGCAACAGGTTCAACACCTACGAAATCTAAATCTGCGTATTTTTTTACTGCATTTCCGCTAATGGCAGTCTCCTCCAATACAGCACTTGACCATGAAGTTCGCCAAGTACTCATTGGTATATTGGTATACGTATCACTAAACAATGAAATAACGTCTCCGGCTGCTTTTGTTGGTGTTGGAGCGGGGGTTAAACTCGTACCTTCTTTATAAAAATAAATATTATCTATAAAGACCGTTCCTTGTGCCCAAGGTGTTCCAACCAATTTCAATTGGAAAATATTGGTCACGATGAATCCATCTTGACTTGTAAAGGCCGAAATCGGAATGTCTATACTAGTCCATTGATTTGCGGTAAGATTTTTCACAACCGGTCTTTCTTTACCTGCTGTATTGATTAAAGAAGTTTCAATTTTCTCTACATCAGCTGTCCAAACATCCATGTGAATGTAATCCATACCGGAAACATCTATAGAAGTCCCCTCTGCTAATGCAATCCCTTGGTAACTCAGCTTGATATAATTCAGCATTTTATCACCATTCAGATCAAACTCGCTCCAACTACTACCTTGGCTGGCTTGTCCCCAATCCGGGAAATAATTGACTCCGGCAAGGTTAGTATATTTAGACCCATAAATCGAAATTACATCTCCGGCTTGTCTGTTTGGAGGCGTTGGCGCTGATGCAGTCGGGTTTAGAATAAGGATGGCTTCAAACTGCTGTGTTTTTTCTGTAGTCTGAATTGCAGCACTTTTTGAAACAACTCGTATCGTATAAACTCCCGCTTGCTGATAGGTATAGGAAACAGGATCTCCATTGTTTGCCGAAACGGGATCCGGTTTTCCTGCTTCTCCAAAATAAACATCGTAGAACAAAGCAAAATCGGCTGTTGCTTTAACGGTTACTTTTTTAGAGATAGCGATATCATTTGTAATAAGAACCACTAGATTTTCGGGAGCTCTGAAAGAAACCACCACTTCTTTGTCTACTGTGGTGATTTTTCCGTTGATTCCCATTGCAGTGATTTTAGCTTGATACACGCCTTCGGCATAGGTGTGTAAGATTCCTTCTCCGGGAGCTACATAAGCCGATTCGGCACTACCGTCGCCAAAATTGATTTTGTATTGCGTTGCACCTTCACCTTTAGGAACAAAAGTTACTTTACCGGTATTATCCTGCGTTACAGTCGTCAAAGCCGAAATATTTGCCGGCGCGCTAACTCCATCTAAATCAATCGTACCACCGTCATCGTTTGCACAGCCTATAAGTGTGGCTAAAACGAAAAGACTTATAATAAAATGTATTTTTTTCATAATTACTTTTTTTTAATAACCCTGATTTTGAGGCCAGTTTCCATTAGCAAATTGAATTTCTTCAATCGGAAGCGGAAATAATTCGTTTTTATTTGCTTTAAAACCAGGTATGGTTCCAGCTGCTTTTCCGGTTCTTACTAAATCAAAGAAACGGTGTCCTTCTCCGAAAAGTTCTACTCTTCTTTCATTCAAAATCACATCCGTCAAAGAAGCTCCTGTAAGATTTACATCATGATTGTTGTCTCCAAAAGCACGTCTTCTTACCTGATTCAGGTATTCTTTTGCTTTGCCATCGTCGATTGCACCTCTGTTGTAGGCTTCTGCTGCCATCAATAAAACATCGGCATAACGAATGGCTCTGTAATTATTTGGATTTGTCAGGTTCAAATCTCCCTGAGAATTGGTACTTCTTTTTCTTGGAATGTATTTTCTGTTAAAGAAACCCGTGTCCTCATTTCCCTTTCCGAATTTAATTCCGTTGCCACCATCATAACTTGCATTTGCCAAAGCCCACGCATTAATATCCAAAATAGCAACCTCTTTGCGTTTGTCACCTGCCGCAAATGCATTTGCACTTTCCTGCGTTGGAAGATTAAAACTAAAACCTGATGTGTAAAGCGGTCCGTCATAACCTCTTACTCCGCTAAAACCTACGGCAACGTTTCCTTCACTACATTGTAAACAGGTAAAAGCTGCTCCTTCAACATCGGTGTATTGCACTTCAAAAACAGATTCATTTCCGTTTTCTTGCTCTGCTTCAAATATTTCATTGTAATTAGGCAGTAACGAATAACCTCCGGTAGTGATTACGGTTTGTAAAATATTCGCAGCCGAAACAAATTTATTTTGGTACAAATACACTTTACCAAGCAATGCCTGAGCAGCACCTTTTGTAACTCTTCCTTTTTGTGAAGGTATTGGAGATAAATTAGCTGCCGCGAAAGTCAAATCCGCTTCAATAGCAGCATAAACTTCTGCAACTGATGAACGTGGTATCTTCGTTTCATCTCCAATTTTAAACCTCGCGTCGCCTTTCATCGGAATACCACCAAACCATTTCACTAATTCAAATTGGTAGTAGGCTCTAAGAAAACGGGTCTCCGCTATAAGTTGTGTTTTACCTTCAAAATCTATTTTATTTTGAAACTCTAGTATATAATTAGCTCTTTGAACACCTGCAAACATCCAGTCCCATACATCTTTAAGGTTACTGTTTGTCGGTGTATGAATCATATCATCTATTTGCTGAAAACCAATTACATCTGTTGGACTTTCTCCTCCACAAAGTGTATTGTCTGATGCAATTTCACCCAATAAAACATTTACATATGTGGCTTGAAGTAAATCGTAAGCTCCGATCAAAGCCTGATCGTAATCGGCCTTTGAATTAAAATAATTCTCAGAGTCGATGGAATATGGCGGAGTGGGATCAACAAAATCATCCGAACAGGAAATCGTTACGGCTGAAAACAGTGTTACCATTACTATTGTTGTAAAAAAATATTTTTTCATTTTAATAAAAATTAAAAATTAATGTTTAAGCCTAACAAATAGGTTCGTGGAACGGGATAGAATCCATAATCGATTCCGGCTCCAATAGGAGATTGCGATACTCCGTCTCTATTTTGAGGTCCAAAAGAAGCTCCGGGATCAAAACCTTTGTACTTTGTAAAAGTGTACAGATTATTTACTCCTGCATACAGTCTTAGTTTTGTTATTCCGGCCTTCAGCGTTACTTTCGGGTCAAGTGAATATCCTATCTGTATATTTTGAATTCTCAGATAAGAAGCATCCTCAACAAAATAATCGGAGAAAACATTGTTTGCGGTAGCTCCTGTTGTAACTCTTGGTGTCGAATTACTGGTTCCTTCTCCGGTCCAGCGGTCTAAAACATAATTTAAACGATTGGCGTTTGTAACGGTTCTTTCGTAGTTTCTTACCATGTCATTTCCGACAGAGGCAAAAGTAAAGAGCGCAAAATCTACGTTTTTATAATTCAGTTGTAAATTGAATCCCATTGTGGCTTCGGGAATTGGGTCTCCAATATTTGTTTTATCCTGAGTATCAATTTTTCCATCACCGTTTACATCAACAAAACGAAGATCTCCCGGCGCCGCATTGGCTCCCAACGCTAATTGAGAAGGGTGCGCTGCAACTTCTGCCTGATTCTGAAAAATCCCATCGGTTTTATAGCCATAAAAATAACCAATTGGTTTACCTACTTCCATACGGGAAGGCGCCAATTGCCCTACTCCAAAAGCTCCTCCGGGAATAAATCCGGTACCATTGTTTACTTCCAGCACTTCGTTTTTCAAAAACGTTACGTTGTACCCCACACTTAATGAAAACGAATTAGAAAACTTTTCTTTATAATCTATTGAGAATTCAACCCCGGAATTTCTAACGGTACCTGCGTTCACTGTTGGCGGACTTGCACCAGGTGCTCCGGTACCATTAATTCCTGAAACAGGGACATTGGGAATCAACAAATCTTTTCTCGTATCAATAAAGTAATCGGCAACGATGGAAACTTTGTCGTTAAAGAGTTTTAAATCTAAACCTGCATCAAATTTTTTCGCCTCTTCCCATTTTAAATCAGGATTTGGCACTTGTCCTGTTGCCTGGCCACTGGCCAAAGAACCTCCAAACACATAGGTCGCTTCACCATTTAATAGAGAGATATAGCCGTAATTTGGAATTTGATCATTCCCCAGCGTACCATAACTGGCTCTGAACTTTAAAAAATTAAATGTTTCAGATTTGCCAAAGAAATTTTCGTCAGAGATCACCCATCCTGCGGTAAGAGAGGGAAAATAACCTACTTTGTTCCCGGGACCAAACTTAGTAGAGGCATCACGTCTGATCATAGCCGAAAACAAGTATTTTCCTTTGTAGTCGTATTGTACTCTTCCAAAATAAGAAAGCCTTCTTTGATCGTACACATATCCGGCTGTATTGACCGCGACCGGTACTCCTCTTGTTAAACTAATGTCGGCATACTCCCAGGAATTGTTCGGAACATCAAAACCGGTAGCATTAAAACTGTTTCCCCATTGTTTGTAGATGGTATTACCTATTGTAGCGACAATGTTATGATGTTCTGAAATTTTAGTCGTATAAGTTCCAAAAAGGTCAAATGAATAGTCATTGTCATTCGTTGCACCCTGATTAACGGAACTTCTCAATACGTCAAATACTTTATCACTAGGATTAATCCAGTACAAAAGTTTTTTCGCAAAAGTTTTTGATTCACTGTTAGCCGTATTAAAACCTATAGAAGACGATAACGTAAATCCTTTAAAAATTTTATAATCCAAGCCAAAATTTCCATTGATTTTTTTATAATTATAGTCATTATAAGTATTTTCAATTTGTGCTAGTGGATTTATAATTTCGTTTCCAAATCCGGCTATAGGCACTTTGGTAAGTTCACCATTAGCATCGTAAGGAGTCATCGTTGCAGGCACGTTTAAGGCATTAAACAAAACCGATCCTAATCCATTTTCATTTAATGTTTTTCTGGTGAAATACGTATAAATAACATTGGTTCTTAATTTGAATTTTTCGCTTAAATCAGCACTAAGGGCTATCCTAGCTGTATTTCTTAAAAAACCTGATTTATCACCGCCTACTATACCTTCCTGATCTAAGTGAGAACCACTAACAGAATACGTGATTTTTTCTGAACCTCCCGAAATAGTCAAATCGCTATTGAGAATAGGCACTCCTGTCTTAAAAACCTCATCCTGCCAATTGGTTCCTTTGCCTAAACCGCTTACGTTCGGGTAAAGAACCGGTTTTCCTCCATTGGTATAACTTTCGTTTAACAATAAAGCATATTCAGTGGCATTCAACATTTGTATTTTTCTGGATGTTTCCTGAAATCCGGTGTAACTGTTGAAAGAAACTTTGGTTTTAGAATTTTTCTTCCCCATTTTGGTCGTTACTAAAATAATTCCGTTTGCTCCAATCGTCCCGTAAATGGCGGCCTGAGCATCTTTTAAAACGGTAATAGTCTCAATATCGTTTGGGTTTAAAATTCCTAAATCTCCCACATAACCGTCAATAATTACGGTAGGTGAATTTTGTCCATTAGTAGCAATACCACGAATACGGATATCCAACGGAGCTCCCGGCGAACCTGATTGTGTGGTCACATTTACTCCTGAAATAGTTCCTTGTAAAGCTTGTTCGATTCTTGTAGGTTTTAAAATATCAAGTGTTTTACTGTCCAGAACCGCTACTGCTCCCGTTACTTCTCTCTTTTTCTGGCTACCATAACCAATCACAACAACTTCGTCCAGTGATCTGGCATCCTCACTCAATTTCACCGTTATTTTAGGTCCCGTAACCGCAACTTCCTGCGTACGAAAACCAATATAACTTAAAACAATTATAGTCCCTTTTGGAACACCTGAGAGCTTAAAAGATCCATCAAAGTCTGTGGTTGTACTTTGTGATGAACTTTTAACTTTTACATTCACACCAGGTAATGATAAACCTGATCCATCCAGTACTATTCCGGTTACATCAAAAGTCTGCGAGAATGCAAAAGATGTAAACAGTAACAATACCATTAGTAATAATTTAGATTTCATAATTAGTTAGTTTTTATTGAAAGTTAAATTTATCGCATCCTTTTAACAATAACCCAAAATTAACCTCAACAAAAAACATACATCATAAAAAAATAAGACTAATTTTTAAGATATCATAAAACAAACCCTTATTTAACTGTAAATTACAAATGTTAATTTTTTTAACATTTGCATCGAAAATGCACAACAAAACGTTAATGTTGTGGTGATGTATAGGTGTTTTGGGGTACTCTTGGGTTTCCTATACAGCCAGAATGTACTCTACTAAGCCATTTTCGTGCTGTAAATCCATTTTTTTGCGTAAACGATATCTTTTTATCTCCACACTTCGAACGGAGATATTAAACAAGGGAGCGATTTCTTTTGAAGAAAGATTCAATCGTAAATAAGCACAAAGGCGCAAATCGTTGGGTGTTAATAAGGGATGTAAAAGCTTAATTCGCTTTAGAAAATCTTTATCGGCACTATCAAATGCTTCTTTAAAAACCTTCCACGAATCCTCTTCGGTAATGTTATCGTTTATGGTTCTGATCACCGATTTGATGTTTTTAGTATCGTCCTGAGCTGTTTTCTTTAAATCTTCTTTGATAAAAGCCAAAAGTTCATTTTTACTATTCAAACTCATAGTCGAAACGGCCAGCTCTCTGTTTTTAGTATCGACATCTTGCGACAACTGTTCGTTTCTTAACTTCATGAGTTGCTGCTCATTTTCCAGTTCTTTTATCTCCAGCAAAAGATTGTTTTCTTCGATTAGCTTTTCTTCTTGCTTTCGGTAAAAATTACGATAGGTTTTGTTTACAAAATAGGCCAGAATAAGGATTAGCAGAAAATAAATAAAGTAAGCCAGATAGGTTAAATACCAAGGTTTTAAAACCACAAAAGTATAAACCGCTGTATTTTGCAGGATCGTATTGGCGTATTTAGCTTTTAATTTGAATGTATATTTGCCCGGTGCCAGATTTTTAAAATTAACCGACGATTTTGTACTCCATTCGCTCCAATCGTTTTGAAATCCTTCGAGTAAATATTGATATTCTGTGTTGATGTATTTGTTGTACTCGGGAACGGTGTAGTTTAAGGTGATGTTATTTTCATTCGATTTAAAACGTCCTTCTTCATTGAGCACAACATCCTTCAGCGTTTGATTTTGCTTATTTATTGAAATTTCCGAAATCAAGACGGTATAGTTTTTAAAACTTAAATCATCAATATCCAGCATATAATAACCATCGGTAGTTCCGATTAAATAAGTTGATTTTGAAATTTGTGTAATATTCTCGAAACCCAACATCGAATTGGTCAGAGAGGACGGAATCGGAATTATGTTTTGTTTTAACTGATTGCTAAGTTTGCTGGCAGAGAAGTAATGAATATAGTTTTTAGAGAAAAGCCATATTCTGTTGGAATTATCTACAATTAATTTACCGGAAGTATATTCGTCCTTTTCAAAAATAGAACTTAGAACTTTCTCTTTTTCAAATTGTTTTGTGGCAGGATTCAGTTTAAAAATTCCTCCTTTGTAAGCATAATAAATCGAATTATTGAATTTTATTAAACTTGCATTTTTTCCTTTTTTTGGAGCTGAATAGGCATAGAATTCTTTTGCTTTTAAAAGACTTTTGTCCAGTTTAAACCTAAAAATCCCCTTGTACTCGTGGCTAACATAAACCTCCAGATTATTTGTTATTTCGAAATAACGGGAAGAATAATCAAATCCCTGAATCTTATTTCTAAACTGCCATTGATCCCCTACTTTTTCTAAAACCGAAATTCCGTAATAATTCCCTTGTATTAACTGGTTTTTCGCATTCGGAACGGATTCAAATTTCCAGGTTCCTGAACCGGAGAAAATAGTTCTTGCTGAGGTATTCGCCACGATAAAAGTCCCTGAATCGTGCCCGCAAAAAAGTGTATTATCATAAACAAACAGCGACCAAACTTGTCCTTTTGTTCCGCTTATAAACTGAAAATCTCCATTGCTTTGGTATTTTTTACAAAACAATCCCTGATTGGTACCTACATACAACATTCCGTTGTAGGTAATCGATGCGTATACGGTTCCCAAAACGCCGGTATCGTCTGTAAAATTATGTACCGGTGTTTGCAGATTAATACAATTAATTCCATTATCAAGACCCACCCATACATTCTGATCTTTATCTTCAAACAAAGACAGAGCGGTATTGTTACTCAAACCTTTACTTTGCGAAATATGGTATCTTAATTGTCCTTCTTTTGACAGAATATAAATCCCATTTGAAACGGTCCCTAAAGCATATCCTCCATCCTGCAAGCGCTGACTGCTGTATACAAAACTTGATTTCAAATCTGCATCTACAGCGGTTTTAAATGGTGTTAATGCAGTTCCGGTTAACTTATAAAATCCGTCTAATTGGGTTTGAACTAATAAACCATCGTCAAGTGTAAAAACATTAACAATAGTATATTTTTTAAAAACGGGATGATCTGAAATTAGTTTTCCTTTTCCGGCTTCAATTTCAAAAAGACCTTCGTTTGCGGTTTGATAATAAATCGAGTTTTTGGTACTGAACGATTTTATAACCCCTTTTTCGGGCGAAATGATTTTGAAATTTTTTGTTTTTGTATCGTAAATATAAATTCTGTTTAAGGACTGAAACAAAATCCATTGATCGTATTTTAGAATGTTCCAAAACTGTTCATCATCCAGAATTTTTGATTTAATGGTATCACTTAGCGATGTATACGTCAATTTTCCGTTTGGCTGTCTTGTCCAATAGCCAAAATTCATATAACAACCTGTGTAGATCTTATTGTCGATTACTTTTACAGAACGCATTATGGTTTCGTTTGGCGTCGGATATAATTTCCAATTGGTACCATTAAACTCCAGAAGGCCCTCGTTGTTGGCAAAATACAGGTAATTTTGCTCGTTCTGAGAGATCATCCAACTTTGATTTCCGGCACCATAAACGATAGGCGGATATTTTACAATTGGCGGCAGCTCTTGCGAAAACACCGTAAAGCTCACCAAAACAAATAGCAGATGTAATTTTGATTTCAAACTGGAATGGTATTAATTTACTATAAAAACTGCTCTAAAATAGCTTATTTTATACTGATACAATAACTTTTTAATAAAAAAACCAATATTAAAAAATGAGAAACCAAGCTGTAAATTGTTAAGATTTGGATCAATCTCATTAACTAAACTCAAGTCAAAATTGATTACTTTTGTAGAAATTGACTTTTTTTATGCAAATCGACCTTTCTACACTCGACCCAAAACATAATATCATCATTAAAGGCGCACAAGTACATAACTTAAAAAATGTAGATGTAGCTATTCCCAGAAACAAACTCGTGGTTATTACAGGACTTTCAGGTTCCGGAAAATCTAGTTTAGCCTTTGATACCTTGTATGCCGAAGGGCAGCGTCGTTATGTAGAGAGTTTGTCTTCTTATGCGCGTCAGTTTTTAGGTCGTTTAGACAAACCAAAAGTTGAATATATCAAAGGGATTGCGCCGGCAATTGCGATTGAACAAAAGGTAAATACCACCAATGCCCGATCTACTGTAGGAACATCGACTGAGATTTACGATTATATGAAACTGCTGTATGCCCGAATTGGTCGTACGTACTCTCCGGTTTCAAGTCAGGAAGTAAAGAAAAATACCGTTACTGATGTTGTTTCAGATGTAAAAACATTGGAATTAGACAGCAAATGGCTTTTATTGGCTCCGATCCATCTGGAAGAAGGAAGACAATTGGAAGACAAACTAAAAGTACTGCTTCAACAAGGTTTTGCCCGTATTCTTGTGAATAATGAAATGGTTCGTCTGGATGAATTTGCTGAGGCAGAGTTACATCAATTTGACAATAAAGACATACTGCTTATTATTGACCGAATCGTTGTAAAAGAGGAAGAAGAATTCTATAATCGTTTGGCAGATGCGATACAGACTGCTTTTTTTGAAGGAAAAGGGATTTGTTATCTACAGGAATTAAACTCAGAACGAAGATTTTCTTATTCTAATAATTTTGAATTGGATGGCATTACGTTTTTAGAACCGAATGTTCATTTATTCAGTTTCAATAATCCCTACGGTGCTTGTCCGGTTTGTGAAGGTTATGGAAACATTATCGGAATAGATGCCGATCTGGTAGTTCCAAATACTTCTTTATCTATTTTCGAAAGCGCCATCTATCCCTGGAGAGGTGATAGCATGAGCTGGTACAAAGATGAATTGGTTAAACATGCTTATAAATTTGATCTTCCCATTCATAAACCTTATTTTGAACTGTCAGAAGAACAAAAAGAGTTGATTTGGAGCGGAAATCAATATTTTCAAGGGCTAAATGATTTCTTCAAAGAATTAGAAGAAAAAAATTATAAAATCCAAAACAGGGTAATGTTATCCCGTTACCGTGGAAAAACAAAATGCCATGTTTGTCGTGGTAAACGCCTACGCGAAGAAGCGTCCTATGTAAAAATCAATGGAAAAACGGTTTCTGACTTAGTCGATTTACCGATTAAACATCTGGTTACTTTTTTCAAAAATATAGAACTAAACGTTTACGAACATCAAATCGCAAAACGTCTGATGATCGAAATCAATAATCGTTTGTCATTCCTAACCGAAGTAGGTTTGGATTACCTTACCTTAAACCGAAATTCAGCAACGCTTTCGGGAGGAGAATCACAAAGAATTAATCTGGCTACTTCTCTAGGAAGTAGTTTGGTTGGATCTATGTACATTTTAGATGAGCCAAGTATTGGTTTGCATCCAAAAGATTCGGAACGCTTAATAAAAGTTTTACTCTCTCTGCGTGATTTAGGCAATACCGTTATTGTTGTAGAGCACGACGAAGATATCATGAAGGCAGCCGATATGATTATCGATATTGGTCCAGAAGCCGGTACTTTTGGTGGACATCTAGTCGCGCAAGGTACTTATCCTGAAATCCTGCAATCAGAATCTCTGACTGCAAAGTATTTAAATGGAGATCTGGAAATCACCGTTCCGAAAAAAAGACGAAAATTCAAAAATCATATTGACATTGTTGGCGCCAGAGAAAACAACTTAAAAAATATCAATGTTACTTTTCCTTTAGACGTTTTAACAGTCGTTACCGGTGTATCCGGAAGTGGAAAAAGTACCCTGATAAAGAAAATTTTATTTCCGGCCATGCAAAAAATGCTGGAAAGTGCTTCTGAAAAAGCGGGTCAGTTTAGCGAAATAAAAGGTTCTTTTTCGCAAATAAAACATATTGAGTATGTCGATCAGAATCCGATTGGAAGAAGTTCGAGATCTAATCCTGTTACGTATATCAAAGCTTATGATGATATACGTGATTTGTACTCCAAAGAAAAACTATCTAAAATAAGAGGATATCAGGCCAAACATTTTTCTTTTAATGTTGATGGAGGCCGATGTGAAACCTGTAAAGGAGAAGGTTCTATTAATGTTGAAATGGTCTTCATGGCCGATGTGCAGCTACCCTGCGAAACTTGTGGGGGCAAACGCTTTAAAAAAGAAGTCTTAGAAATTACTTTCGATGATAAAAACATCAACGATATCCTTACGATGACGATCGATGATGCTATTGCTTTTTTCGAAAAAAACAAACAAACTAAGATCACTCAAAAATTACAACCGCTTCAGGATGTAGGTTTAGGGTATGTGCAATTAGGGCAATCTTCTTCTACTCTCTCAGGTGGTGAAGCGCAACGTATTAAACTGGCTTCCTTTTTGGTAAAAGGAGCTACAAAAGACAAAGCTCTGTTTGTATTTGATGAGCCTACTACCGGTTTGCATTTTCACGATATCAAAAAATTACTTGCTTCGTTTGAAGCATTGATAGATAAAGGTCATTCGATAATTGTTATTGAACACAATCTGGATCTCATCAAATGTGCTGACTGGATCATTGATTTAGGCCCGGAAGGTGGAGAAAATGGAGGTCATTTACTAGCGGTAGGAACTCCGGAAGACATTGTAAAAGTAAAAGAATCGGTTACTGGAATATATTTAAAAGACAAACTGTAGGTTTTGCACAAAGCTTTACGAATACTATTTCGTTTAGTCAGTGCAAGAATGACGAAATAGTAAAAGGAGAAATCACAAACCTTAGATCACATCCTTTTAATTCGTTTAATCTGTGGCAAAATAAAAAGGAATAGCCACGAATTACACTAATTTACACTAATTTCTTTGTCAATTGAATAGATTGGATCCTTCAATCAGTAGAAAAAAAATTTTATAAGAATCTCAATAATTAATTCGTGTAAATTAGTGTAATTCGTGGCCAGCTTTTCTTTGTATTGCTATCACTCTGAACGAGCGTACTTATTTTTGTACCACAGATTTCTAGAAAGTACATTTTTGGGATAGGAAATACAAAAGTAGAATAGCACGCAGATTTTGCAGATTTAACAGATTTTTTCAAAAAACAATGAAAAAAAATCTGCAAAATCTGCGTGAAAAAAATAAATAAATTGCGTTTAATACGTAACTAAATAACTCAAAAAATAAAACGGCCAGAAATCCTATTTCTGGCCGTTTTACTTACTGTTAGCTGTTACTTTTAAGCTACTAAACATTTCTCTTCAAAAGGAAACCCGTCTTCATCTATTGCGACTAATATTTTTTTCTGTTTAGACGCTTCCAGAGTAAGATAAAGCCATGCAAATGACCATAACCCCAAAGTCAGACAAAAAATTGTAAAATTCAAACTGTGATTGACCACTTTTCCCCCTTTTGAAAGAACTGCAAAAAGCAATTCATCATTTCTTTCTTCCAGTGTAAATCCATTATGAACTTTATTCGATATCATATTAGAAAATACTTGTAAGCTTTGTTCCTGACTAAGTTGATTGTGCTTCATAATTACCAAATTAAATTAATCCCAATACTTCCACTCTCATTGTTAATTTTTCTTAATTACTATCAATTATTTCAATCTACTAAAACACCATTACTTTATATTTATTGCATTTTATTAGATTTTTTTAATCATACTAATTAAACTGCTATTAAATTCTCACCTAAAGTTAGTTTTTATTAAGCGAACAACAAAATAAAAAACTGTTAAAATTTCAATACTTATATCTGCCTATCAGCGACTTAACTCTTGTTCTTTACATTAAAAGTTGGTGCTTCATAGTCTGTTTTTAAATAATTTTCAGGAATTGTTGTTGTGTTTCCGTCCCTTAACGCTTTATAATGTGGAGACATGATCTCTATCCCGGCAGCATTAAAAGAGTCCTGAATATTTTGATGCAACGACGAATAAATCCTCGGTTGTTTTGTAGGTTCTTTAGTATAAACGTTTACCTGATAAGAAACGTAAAAATCATCCAGACTCGTTTGCAATACAAAAGGAGCCGGAGTTTGTTCTATCATGTCTGTTTTTAGTGCTGCTTCAATCAAAGCTTTATGAATATCTTTCCACGGAACATCGTATCCAATTGTCACTGTAGTGTGGATTAACAAGCCATTTGAGGCATTTTTTGTATTCGCCGAGAAGTTCGTCGATGTACTCGATAATACGGTCGCATTTGGAATCGTAATGTCTTCAAACTTCGGAGTTCTTACACGGGTTACTAAAGCTGTTTTTTCGATCACTTCCCCGCTTACATCACCAATCTTTATAAAATCACCAATCTTAAAAGGGCGCATATAAGTAATAACTAATCCTGCCACCATATTCGCAATGGCGTTTGAAGAACCCAATGAAAACAAAACCCCCACAAATACGGAAACTCCTTTGAAAATCGGAGAATCGGAACCCGGCAGATACGGGAAAATAATAACCAACATAAAGGCCATCATTAAAAACCGAATAATATTAAAGGTCGGCATTGCCCAATCGCTGTAAAAACCATCGATTTTTATGTTCTCCTTTTTTATCTCATCGAAAAAGAATTTGATAATTTTAAGTGCGTATTTGAATATTACAATGATGACTATAATAGCAAATAAACTTGGCAGAAAACCAACAAATCCTAAAAAAGCAAGTTTTGCCGGAGAAAGCACCCAACGAAGCAATGTTGTGGTGTAATCTTCTGTAGCCGGAAAAATACTAAACAATAAAGGCAAAGAGAAATAAACGATCAGAATCAGCGCAATAATCTTGATGAATCCGTATAAACGCATCACGACAAATTGCTGTCTTTGCGGCGAAAGCATCGTGATATTATTATAAACAAACCCTTTAAAGTGTTTGTCGCTGTTCTTTAAAATGTAAAGTTTAACTCTATTAAAAATCTTGCCGACAAAAAACAGTATAAAACCAACAATCAGAATCAGCAGAACCGTATAACCCAATCTTTTTGGAAGCTGGGAATGGTTTTCGTTCTGATTAACAATTGCTTTCTTAATCAGGTTTAAATTGCGTTTTGCAAGATAAGCTGCGGACTGTTTTTCGACTTTGGCATCAATCTCTAAAATAGACATAATGACAAAATCGCCTTTGTACATGATATCCTGAGTAATATCTGACGGAACAATTCGGATTGAATCGGCATCAAAAAAAGCCTCTTCGTATAGTTTTTTGATTTTTTCTGTAATAGCATTCGCCCTATTCTCGGCAGAAAAAGAGCCTACTTTATTATAAACGTAAAAAAGTGTATCTTTAAAAGGGCTTACAGGATAACCTTTTAACTTAACTGAATCTATAGCTTTTGCTGGCTCTTGCGGCTCTTTTTTCTGAGCAAAACTGACAGAAGAAGACAGTGCAATAAAGAGCACTAAAAAACAAACTAATCTTTTTTTCATAAGCTATTAGAAATAAATTAATTATCCTTTCTAACAAATATAAAAACAATTAAGTTTCCTTTTAACATTTCTTTTTATTTTCTGTAAAATCTTATTAAATGCTAATTCCGATCCTTTTTAAAAGATTCTTAATAACCTGATTAATTTCAGGTGAGATATTGAACTTATAATTGAAATAAACATAAAAAACAGTTACTATAGCGGATTTTAATGCAATGCTAATCAATTGATAAAAAGGAAATTCCCAAAAATAAAACACTAAAAACAAAGCAGCTGTTATTAAAATAGAATGTATCGTCTGTTTTGTAAACGGATACAGATGCAGTCTCTTAACCACAAATTGCAATTTAGCTAAGCTGTATAAAGTAATAGACAATAAAGTCGCGAATGCAGAACCGAATATTCCCCAATACGGAATAAAGATCATGTTTAAAACAAAAGTCAAAAACACCAGCAGTAATCCTAAATACAAAACCATTCGGTAGTATTTGGTATTAAAAATAATGGCATTATTGTTTCCTAAAATCAAATCGAAGTACTTCGACAATCCAATCATAAACACTACAGGAATTCCCCCACTGTATTCTTTAGGAACCAATTCGTACAATTGATTGATGTTTACAAAAATACACAACATTACAAAACCACCCACGAACTGTAGGTTTATTGAAGTTTTTTTATACAAAACATTCAGTTCATCATGTTTATTTTCATGCATCAATTTTGCCGTAATTGGATATACAATCTGATGCATCGCCCGACTTGGAACCGAAATTACCAACGCAATATATGTTGCAACAGAGTAATAGGCAATATTCTCAATTTTCATGTATTGATTCAGCATCAGTTTATCCCCGTCCAAAAGTAAATTTGCTACACTTCCTGATAGAATAATAAAGAAAGTATATTCCATTACACTTTTTACATTCGCCGGAATTGTAATCTGAAAATTGGGCCTTTTTATGTAAAACGCATAAAACATGGTCACCAGAAAGCCAATAAAATAAATTACTGCGGTCACGTAAACAAATTGCACCAAGGTAATCCAATGAAAATACAAACCAACCAATGCAAACGAAGAAAACAATCTCAATCCTACTTCTTTAATGAAATTTCCAAAAACCGAATGCATGTGTACTCTTGCCCAGGCATAAAAAATCTCAAAATAAGCCATACAAATTCCGATAAAAGGAATCAGAAGCATAAACTCCTTTACAACAGGATTTTCTTTAGAAACAAAGGCCGTAATATCGTCAAAGAAGAGCAAACCAATAATCCCTAACGGAATACACATTATAATAGGAAACAATGCCGTAAACGACAGAAACTGCTCTCTTTCTTTTTCTGTTTTATACTGGGAATAAAATTTAACCAGTGTGTTTTGCATTCCGATGGCAAACAAGGGCATGATTACATTGGCCGCAGAAAGAACATAATTGGTTAAAGCATAATAGGTAGCACCTAAAAAAACAGGATACAAATAAAGGGTATTGATGGCTCCAATTCCGAAGCCTATATAAGTAATTATGGTATTTTTGAAAGACTGATTTAAGACAATGCCCATTTGTAATTTTAGATTGTAGTGTTCTGATCGTTTATTCGCTAATCAACTGTGCTAACTGTTTGGTTAAGTTTTTTCTCGAATATTGTTGTAAACCAACGCCATTCGCTTGTAATTTCCCTTCCAAATATTGATTATAAAAGTCCAAAATTACACTTTTTAGTTTCGCTTTTTCAGAATAATCAAAAAATACGCCTGTATTTGTTTCCTTTATAATATCCGCGAAATCAGAACCTTGTGGTCCAATTGCAATTATAGGCCTGTTTGACACCATATATTCAAACAATTTACCCGGAATAATACTTCTGGTATCTTCTGAATTAATTTCGATCAGCAGCAAAACCTGTGATTTTTTTTGATGCACAATAGCTTCATGATGCGAAACGTAACCCAACAGGTTTAAATATCCCTCCAGATTAAACTCTTTAATAGCATCTAATACTTCCTGACTTACGGCACCAATTAATTTTATTTCTAAATGTGTCTTAAAATCCGGAACTTCCTGAAGTAATTCGATCAGACTTTCCCATAAAAAACGCGGGTTACGATCTGAAAGAAAGGATCCGATATGAGCCAGAGTAAACTTGGTATCCAGCGTTTGTTTTTCAACATTTTCTATGTCATAACCGTTTGTAATTACCGAAATTGGTTTACTGGTGATCGCCTGAAACTCCGTTTTCGTCGTTTTACTGGTTACAATAATCGTATCTGCCGAATTAAGCACTTTATGTTCTAATTTTTTATGTTTTTTCGCAGCGTAAGCAGATAAACGCAATGCTTTATGATAGCCAATTGTAGTCCACGGATCGCGAAAATCAGCAAACCATTTTACATTTAGTTTTTCTTTTAATTCTAATCCGATTAAATGCAAACTGTGCGGCGGACCGGAAGTTACAATCGTATCTATATTGTTTTCTTTTATATACTTTTCAAGATAAGAAACAGAAGGTTTTACCCATAAAACACGGGCATCCGGAATAAAAAGATTCCCTCTGACCCAAAGAAAAAGTTTATCCAGAAAAGTTTGCTTTTTCTTTTGCGGAAAGATTCCCGAACTGATTTTCTTTGTTTTATTTTTAGAAAAAAGAGCCGCCAGTTGGTAAGGCTCCATAATTTTATTTTTAAGAACAATTACCTGATCCGACACTTCATTAACCAAAGCTTCATCAACGATTGGATAAGTTGGGTTTTCAGGAACATAAACGATAGGCTGAACATTAAAGTCAGGTAAGTACTTTACAAATTTCAACCAACGTTGTACACCAGGCCCTCCGGCAGGTGGGAAATAATAGGTAATGATTAAGAGCTTTTTTTGTTCCAATTTATTTTATTTCTAACACAAAAACTAAGGATCGTTTGACTAAACTTCGTCTTCTGTATCTCTATTTAATTTGTTTAATTCTTCAATATCTAAGATATCTTTTGGTCGGTTTGAAGCTTTCTTCGCAATGATTAAATTATTGTAATCAATAAAGTAAACAGGCGTTTCTCCTATCATTACTATTGTTGCCTTATCTAAAAGTGACGAAAAACTTTTGTCCTCCAACCCTTTAACGGTCGTCATTACATCCAGTCGTAAACCATAACTCAAACTAAAATCAGTCCAGCCCGGAATAAACTGCATGGTTTCAATAGTTTCAAAATCACCTAAATTAATTGACTTCAATGCTTTCCTTAAATTCACTCTATTCTCCAGAGTATCCTCTAAATAAATATCAATGTCACCAGTACCACGATTATATCCGTAAATATTTACCGCAAAACCACCAATAGTTATGTATTTAACTTTGTTTTCAAAAAAACTATTCCAAATAGCAACTATTTGTTCGTTCATCTATTTTTAGGTTGTATTTTTTTTGCTGTTTTAAGCATGTAAGAAAGCTCAAGAATAGCCATTAATCGTTCTAATCTTTCCAAATAAGAAAGTCCTTTGATTTCAGCTATTCTTCTCTCTTCTAACTCTTTTGGAGTACCAAAATTTAAAACAGTTGTCTTCATAATTTAAGTTTTAAATTACTACAGCAAATATACTAAATGATTCTTTTATAGTAAATTACAAAAAGGCTAAAAATAGTTTGTTAGTTTTTAACCTTGCTATAATTCTTTCTCTCAAAATAAATCCCACCAATCAACAATAATAACATTCCGATTGAACTTATCAAGGTAATCGTACTTCCGGTTTTTACAACCTGAGGTTCAAATTTAAACTCAATAGTGTGTTGACCACCCGGAATCTCCATCGCTCTTAAGACATAATCGACAGGGAAATGATCTGTCAATTGTCCATCGATATAGGCATTCCAACCATTTTTATAATACATTTCAGAGAAAACAGCCAAACCGTCTTTCTTATTATCTGATTCGTATTTAATATAATTTGGTTTGTATACTACCGTTTTGATTGTTCCGGTTGTATCCCATTGCTTTTTTAAGCGTGCATTTCTGAATTTACCTTCGTGTTCACGGACATTAAAAACAGCGACCCTTTTGGTATCGATATTGTCTAATGCTTTCATGACATCATCCGGTTTGTTTACCAGTCTAACCGAACTTACAAACCAGGCATTACCATTGGTATTCGGGTTTACGGTCGGGAATTCTTTTCCTTCTTTATCGGTCTGGATAATATATTTCACATTCAACATGTCCAGTACTTCCATATTGTTTTTTGCAATTTGGTAATCAAACAACTGTTGAATTCTTCTTGGTTTTGCTGCGTGGTATCCTCCCAATGAATGATGAAAATAAGAAGCACGTGCACTCGACATATTTCCGTTTACTTCAAAAACTCTGTAATGTGTGGTATCTTTTAAAATCTGAGCATCAGATGGCGTTTCCTGAAATGGAGCTGCAATTTGCACCGGACTCACGAAATCTTTGGCTGAAACGTATTTTTTATCTACAAAGAACAAATCAAAAATCATTAAAACACCAACAATGACTAAAGTTGTACTTTGCGAAAATTTGTTTTTAATGAACAACCACAGAATTCCAAAAGTCACTACAATAAAAAAGCCTGATCGCAATAAATCTGCCGAATACAAACTCATTCTGTCTTCTTTTAAAGCGTCAACAAAATCAGGTCCGTAACTTTCTAAGTAATAACTATCGCTGCTTCCTGAAAAATGAAACATGCTTTTGGTAATTACTAAAATCAACAAAATTCCAAGACCAAAAACTCCGGTTTGCACCAATGCTTTCTGTTGTGATTTTGGTTCTTCTTTCGCTTTAAAAAACGATTGTAAGCCCATAACAGCCAAAACAGGGAAACACAATTCGAGTATCACCTGAATAGAGGAAACGGCTCTGAATTTATCGTACATTGGTACGTAATCGATAAAAAAGTCTGTTAAAAGAGAGAAGTTTTTCCCCCATGAAAGTATAAGTGAAACTAATGCTCCCGAAAGAAAAACGTATTTTATTTTTCTATCATCAATAAACAATGCCAAAACGGCTAAAAAGAAAACTACAACCCCAATATAAGCCGGAGCCGCAACAATAGGCTGGTCTCCCCAATAAGTAGGCATCCCCGATACAAAATCTTGTGCTTGTTCTGATGGAACTCCTTTTTCGATCATGAAAGAATACATACGACTGTCTGTCCCTACATTTTCATGATTTGAACCTCCAAAAAGTCTTGGCGCAATTAGATTCAAACTCTCCGCAATTCCATAACTGTATTCTGTGATATATTCACGGCTTAACGCATTCTCATTTGTCTTTTTAGTTCCATCTGGATTAAAAGTCAATTCGCTATTGCTTCGTGTACTAAATTTAGCATATTCGCTAGTCGCCAATAAATTAGTTGCATTGGCTCCAATAGCCAAAATTCCTGCAGCTACCAAAACACCAAACGAAATTAAAAGTGGCTTGTATTCTTTATCTTTAATGAAATTGAAAGCATAATAACCCGAAAGTATCAGCAGAAAAATCAATAAATAATAGGTCATCTGGAAGTGGTTGGCATTAACCTCTAAAGCCACCGCAAACATGGTGAGCAAACCTCCCCAAACGTATTTTTTCTGAAAAACCAATATAAATCCGGCAATAACCAATGGCATATAAGCAATCGCATGTGCTTTTGCATTGTGCCCTACTCCCAAGATAATAATTAAATACGTCGAAAAACCAAATGCCAATGCCCCGATAAAAGCTTTTAAAGGATCTGTTTTTAAAACCAACAACAAACCGTAGAAACCTAAAAAGTATAAAAATAAATAATCAGCAGGACGAGGTAAAAAACGCAATGCATCGTCTAATTTCCCAACATAATCGTTCGGATAATTGGCACCAAGCTGGTATGTCGGCATCCCTCCAAAAGCAGAATTTGTCCAATAAGGCTCGGCATGTTCTGTAGCTCTAAAATCATTTTGTTCCTTTGCCATTCCGGTATATTGAGCAATATCAGACTGGAAAATTTGTTTTCCCTGTAAAACCGGGTAAAAATAAATTAGGGAAACGAGAATAAAGCCCAAAACTACTAGGGCGTGCGGATAGAACTTATTTACTATTTTCAATTTAGGCAAGTTTGGTTAAATGATGAATCCTGTTTTTTCAGGACACAAACTTAATCTATTTCTTCGTAATCAACATAATCTCCCACTTTTTTGGTTTCACGGGGATTTTTCGCATTCGCAGTATCGATAATTATCTCATCTTTATTGCGTTGCGTATTTTGCCATGAGTTACCCTGACTATATTGTTGTTGTCTCTGAAAATTCTCTCCTGCTTTTTCTACAGCCTTTTTAACCAACACAGGCAAAAAGATTCTAGCTAAAAATTTAAAAATATAATAAAAAGCCAAGATGTAAAAAATAGCTTTTATTAAACCTGAAAAAGATGCTTCTTGCATAATTGTATATTTTTTTTTCAAAATTAAGAAATCTGTTGTTTAAAATTAAAATATCAATCTTAAATAAATAATAAAATATGTACATTTGAAATGCGTTATTACTTTTTAATCAAAAATTACGTTTATGTTAAAAGTTAAAAACTTATTTATTGCTACTCTTTTTTTTACACCACAATTCTTTTTCGCACAATACACTGATATCATTAATTCTAACCGTCCAGGGGAGACAATGTCTGCCTTTGCTGTTGGAAAAACTGTTATTCAGGCCGAAATTGGCATCTATGGAATAAAAGAAAAACATGATTTATTAAATTATGATGCGAATGGCTTTGGTACCGATTTAACATTCCGTTATGGTGCATTTTTAGAAAAACTTGAATTTGTACTTGATTTGCAATATCAAATGGAAGCTTTTAATACACCCTACAACAATTCTAAGAGAAATAATTTCAGACAAACCGTTTTGGGAGCGAAATATTTAATCTACGATCCTTTTAAAAACTACGAAAAAACAAAAAACATATACAGTTACAAAGCCAATCATAGTTTTGACTGGCATCAGTTAATACCTGCCGTATCTCTTTTTGCTGGAGCCAATTTTGTTGGCGCAAACAATCCGTACTCTTTTTCTCCGGAGTCCAGTATTTCTCCAAAAGTAGTATTGATTACACAAAATCAGTTTGGTGGCGGGAAATGGGTATTTGTAACTAATATTATTGCCGATTATATCACAACAGATTACCCAAGTTATGGTTATGTATTAACTTTAACGCACGGTTTCAACAACAAATGGTCTGGTTTTGTTGAAAATCAGGGTTATAAAAGTGATTTTTACAGCGATGCCATCGTGCGCGGTGGGGCAGCCTATCTGATTAACCCAAACTTACAGGTTGATGCTTCTGTAAGCACCAATTTTAAAAACACACCGTCTATATTATACGGAGGAGTTGGGGTTTCGTGGCGTTATGATGGAAAATATAAAGAGAAACAAATAGAATCCAAGAGACAGTCCCGAAAAGAAAAAAACAATCCTAAAGATGCTAAATCTAAGAAGGAAACAGATTATCAGGCACAAGAGAGAAAACGTAAATCTAAATACGAATAAAAATTTAATAACCTAAATCTCTAAACAAAGAGATATTTCACAATACGATCTTAATGATTACAATTAAAGAAGCCAAAAGCAAAAAAGAATTAACAGATTATATCAAATTCCCGTTTTCACTATACAAAGACAACCCGTATTGGGTTCCGCCTATAATTGCTGACGAACTGGAGTCTTTTGATAAAACCAAAAACCCTGCTTTTGAAAATGCCGAAGCTTATTTTTATCTGGCTTACAAAAATGATGAAATTGTTGGGAGAATAACGGCCATCATCAACTGGTCGGAAGTAAACAATCAGCACAAAAAGAAAGTTCGTTTTGGCTGGTTTGATGTTATTGATGATATTGAAGTGACCAAAGCTTTATTAGAAAAAGTATACGAATTAGGAAAACAAAACAATCTGGAACATGTTGAAGGTCCAATGGGCTTTTCTAACTTGGATAAAGTTGGAGTACTTACAGAAGGATACGATCAGATGGGAACTATGATTACCTGGTACAACAATCCTTATTATGTAACCCATTTTGAACAATTAGGTTTTCAGGTCGAGAAAGAATATCTCGAAAGCATCTTCCCATTTTCTAACGTAAAACCTGAATTTTTCCTGAAAGCACAGGAATTAATCAAAAAAAGATACGGTTTAAGATCGCTTACCTTTACCAAAACAAAAGACATTATGCCGCACGTGGATAAAATGTTTGATTTGTTTAATGATTCTTATGCAAACCTGGCTTCCTTTGTTGCCATTTCTGATGTGCAGAAAGAATATTTCAAAAAGAAATACATCAGTTTTATCAATCCGGAATACATCAAATTTGTAGTTGACAAGGAGGATAAATTAGTAGCGTTTAGTATTGTAATGCCTAGTTTTTCTGAAGCTTTACAAAAAGCAAAAGGAAAACTTTTCCCATTTGGTTTTTACCATCTGTTAAAAGCCAGAAAACACAGTAAAGATGTTGTTTTCTATTTAATTGGCGTACATCCCGACTATCAAAACAAAGGAGTTACAGCGATTATCTTTGACGAATATTTTAAAACTTTTTCTGAAAAAGGAATCGTAAACTGCATCAGAACTCCGGAATTAGCCGAAAATACGGCCATTCATTTACTTTGGAAAAATTTCGACCCAAAAGTACACTGTCGAAGAAAAACGTATAAAAAGGAGCTTTAAAATAAACTAAACCCGACAGGTTTCAAAAACCTGTCGGGTTTGATTTTATTATTTTATTCGACCTTGCAATCGACCTTCGTCAACGCATTTTTCTGATCAAACTTCAGTTTTGTTTTATCCTTAAAGGTTGCTTTATCATTTACCTCGACAATATCTCCATATCCTTCAATAAATGCACCGTCTTTTTGAAGAAAAACAACTTCTCTGACAGACGAAAGTCCTTCCGACATAAAGGTATAATCTGCAATCAGCGTATCTCCCTTCATATTTCCGATAATAGTTCCGTCATTCTTATCCTTTCCCGATAAAGCATAACTCAATTTTCCGTTAACTTCCTGATGTGAATTTACATTAAAACTAAGTTGCACAATACTGTTATTCGCAATCGAAGCATAACATTGATCTCCGGAAGGCTCTGCAATCTCTGCCTCTTTTGGCGGACTTGGTGTAATCTCTACCGGTTCAGGTGCTTTTTTACAGGATGTTAAAACAGCCAAAGCAACTATTGTTAGTGCGAGTATTTTTTTCATAATAATAATTTTTATGTTTTACTATTATAAATTTAGCTGAAATAAAAAAAATCCATTCTTATACAGAATGGATTTTTTTACATAATTCCCACTATTTGAGGAATCTATCATTTTTAGCAATTAAGCATCTAAATCAACCTTTGTTTTACTTGCTATTTCTTTGTAGGTACCGTTTTCTAATTTCTCACGAATTGCTTCAAAAGCAACTAACGTTTCATCGATATCAGCTAAAGTATGTGAAGTTGTTGGAATCATTCTCAACAAAATAATTCCTTTTGGAATTACCGGATAGATTACAATAGACAAGAAAATACCGTAGTTTTCTCTTAAATCATTCACCATAACCATTGCTTCAGGAACACTTCCTTCTAAATAAACCGGTGTTACACAAGTATTAGTATCTCCAATATTGAAATTTTTTGAACGTAATCCGTTTTGTAATGCATTTACGTTTTCCCAAAGTTTATCTTTCAATTCCGGGTGGTTACGCAATAATTCCAAACGTTTCAAAGATCCAATAGTCTGAATCATTGGTAACGCCTTAGCGAACATCTGAGAACGTAAATTGTATTTTAAATAATCGATAATATCTTTATCTGCAGCTAAAAAAGCTCCAATATTAGCCATTGATTTTGCAAAAGTAGAAAAGTAAACATCAATACCGTCCTGAACTCCTTGCTCCTCACCTGCTCCGGCTCCAGTTTTACCAAGAGTTCCAAAACCGTGTGCATCATCCACTAATAATCTGAAGTTGTATTGCTCTTTAAGTGCAACAATTTCTTTCAATTTTCCTTGTTGGCCACGCATTCCAAAAACACCTTCTGTAACAAGTAAGATTCCACCACCAGTCTCTAATGCCATTTTAGTAGCACGCTGCAGGTTTTTCTCTATACTTTCAAGATCATTGTGTTTGTAAGTAAAACGTTTCCCCATATGCAAACGAACTCCGTCAATGATACAAGCATGAGAATCTACATCATACACAATAATATCATTTTTAGTAACCAAAGCATCAATAGTAGATACCATTCCCTGGTAACCAAAGTTCAATAAATAAGCCGATTCTTTCATTACAAAAGCAGCCAATTCATTTTCTAATTGTTCGTGGTATTTAGTGTGACCAGACATCATACGTGCTCCCATAGGATAAGCAGCACCATATTCTGCAGCAGCATCAATATCTGCCTGACGTACTTCAGGATGATTTGCCAAACCTAAATAGTCGTTTATACTCCAGTTCAAAATATTTTTCCCACCAAATTGCATTCTTGGACCAAGTTCTCCTTCTAATTTAGGGAATACAAAATACCCTTCAGCTTGTGAAGCCCATTTTCCTAACGGCCCTTTATTGTTTTGAATTCTTTCGAATAAATCTTTTACCATAATATAATGAAGTAATATTTTTAATTTTAAACGCGAGCAAAAATAAATATTTATTCTATGTTATCATAATAATTTAAAAATGAATCGGATTCAAGGCAATACTTTAATATACTTTAAGAGTAAAAACCTTTTTATTTGTAGTGTTTTTCCTTTAAAAAAATATAACCAACAACAAAAACCGTAATTTATACCTGTTATAAATTCCGCATAAACGAACGAAATTGTTTTATTTTTTATTAATTTTAAAAGCATTTTACAAAATGAACATTATAAATTCTAATATCTAAATAATGGCTTTAAGCACCTCAAAAGATTTAAAACTAGCCGTTCTTATTGATGCCGACAACGTTCCTTATAGTAATGTAAAGGGTATGATGGAAGAGATAACCAAATTTGGAACACCAACCACCAAACGTATTTATGCCGACTGGACCAAACCAAACGCTAACGGATGGAAAGGGGTTTTACTCGAGCATGCCATCACTCCCATACAACAATACAGTTATACGGTCGGTAAAAACTCCTCCGATTCAGCACTTATAATCGATGCCATGGACTTGCTCTACTCCGGTAAATTGGATGGTTTTTGCATTGTTTCCAGCGATAGCGATTTCACACGTTTAGCAATTCGTCTTCGGGAATCCGGCATGAAAGTGATTGGTATTGGGGAAAAGAAAACACCAAACTCTTTTATTGTCGCCTGTGATCGATTTATTTATATTGAAGTTTTAGACGGAGCCATTCAGAAAAAGAAAACAAAAACCGCCGTAGCCGATATTAAAAAACCGGTCGAAAAACCCGCCGAAAAAGCCCTTCACAAAATCGACAAACAAACTATCGAACTTATCGAAGCTACAATTGAAGACATCGAAGACGATGACGGCTGGGCATTCCTTGGTGATGTCGGAAATCTGATTGTAAAGAAAAAACCCGAATTTGACCCTAGAAACTATGGTTTCTCAAAACTTACGCCCATGTTGAAATCCTTAACTGATATTCTTGAAATTGACGAAAGAGAATCAGACAAAAAAGGCATTAAACACGTATACGTTCGTTTACGCTTCAACTAATTACCAAACTATTCCATTTTAATTTCAAAAAAACATGAGAAAAAAATTCTTTATTTACGGATTCTTATTGTTTCTAATTGTTGCTGCCGTCTATTATTATACAGATCGTGGTTTTTTACTCGTTATCATTCTGCCGATTCTATTGGTTGTCGGAATCTATAACGCTGTTCAAACCAAACATGCCATTCTGAGAAACTTTCCGGTTTTAGGCTATTTCAGGTATTTATTTGAAATGATCGCTCCGGAAATTCAACAATACTTTATCGAAAGATCTACAGATGGAAAACCTTTTTCCAGAAATCAACGCTCCTTAGTCTATCAAAGAGCCAAAAATATTGATTCAAATACCCCTTTTGGAACACAACTCAATTTAAACCAAGACAGCTACGAAGGAATCAAACATTCTATTTTTCCTGCAAAAGTAAATGACGAACTACCACGTGTATTAGTTGGAGGAAAAGACTGCAAACAACCTTATTCTGCCTCTCTCTTTAATGTTTCGGCCATGAGTTTTGGCTCTCTAAGCGAAAATGCTGTTCGTGCATTAAACATTGGCGCACAAAAAGGAAAATTTTATCAAAATACCGGTGAAGGAGGATTAACAGAATTTCACCTTGCCGGAGGCGGAGATATTACCTGGCAAATTGGAACCGGTTATTTTGGCTGTCGTGACGCTGAAGGAAATTTTAGTTCGGAAAACTTTAAAGAAAAAGCCAATCATCCAAATGTAAAAATGATTGAGATTAAACTTTCGCAAGGTGCAAAACCAGGTCATGGTGGTGTTCTTCCGGCAGCAAAAAACACCGTTCAAATTGCAAAAATAAGAGGAGTTATTCCACATACGCTGATCCTCTCCCCTCCTAGCCACAGTGCTTTTTCTGATGCAAAAGGCTTAGTTCATTTTATAGCACACTTACGTGAATTGTCGAACGGAAAACCAATCGGTTTTAAATTATGTATCGGAAACACTGCCGAATTCGAAGCCATTTGTCACGAAATGATCGCAGAAAACATCTTCCCGGATTTCATTACAGTAGATGGTGCAGAAGGTGGTACGGGAGCAGCACCTCTGGAGTTTTCTGATGGTGTCGGAATGCCTTTTGAACCCGCTTTGATCTTTGTAAACAAAACATTGGTTGGTTTAAATATTCGTGACAAAATACGCATTATTGGCAGCGGAAAAATTATTTCGGGCTATTCTATCCTACATGCCGTTGCTTTGGGCGCCGACATGTGCAATAGTGCCCGTGGATTTATGTTTTCTCTAGGTTGTATCCAAGCATTACGTTGTCACAATAACGAATGTCCTACCGGAGTAGCAACTCAAAACAAAATGCTCATGAAAGGTTTGGTAGTAACCGATAAATCAGATCGTGTCTACCATTTTCATAAAAACACTTTACATGCCGCAAATGAACTTCTAGCCGCAGCCGGTAAAAAAAGCTTCGCCGATGTAGACATTAATATATTCATGCGTGGTGATGAATTCAGCAATTTATCAGACAGTTATTTCCCTGATAACCTAACGAATGTCACCAAACATTAAAACAACAAAAGCTACTTTGCGGTTATATTCAACCGAAAAGTAGCTTTTATTTTTAGTTTTCAGTCGCAGTTTACAGTCGCAGTTTACAGTCTCAGTCACAACTTGAAACTTGAAACTTGAAACAGTCTCAGTTTACAGTCTCAGTCCCAACCTGAAACTTGAAACCTCAAAACCTTAAACTAAAAAAAACCTTCTCACCCCTCTAGACCCCTTTGATAAAACTATTTTTTCAACAAAACAGCAACAGCTTCCTTATCCAGAATCTCTTTTACCAGAACCGTATTATCATTGGCTAAAAAATATACGTCAAATCGCACTCCTTCTTCGATTAGCTCTTTGGCAATTTGATTTTTATGGATCATTTCTTTCAATAATTTAGGAAATGATGCATTGGCAGCTACTTTATTAGGTTCGTTTTGCTCTAAGTTGGTCTCAAATCGCAGTTCAATCTTATTATCATTAACATATCCTCTTGCAGTAGTTAATGTTACATTTTCCGCTTTAAAACCTTTAGCCGTATTGTTATATTCAACCACATACTCCTGAAGTTTTTGTTTAGTGTTTTTACAACTTACCAACAGTACCATGATACTAACTGCAAACAAAATCAGACTTATTTTCTTCCTCATAATTTTTAGAATTTTTACATTAATCGCTTTACTCTTAAAAGTGTCTCAAGATAATAATAATCCGTCTAATTTATAAAGTCAAAAAAGAAACCTAATCTGTTGCCTTTTTTTTAGACACGCTAAAATCACACTACTTTAAGCCCCTTTTTATATCTTTGTTTAATTAAAAGACTACCAAGACCTAAATTAATACAGAAATTGAAAAAATCAAGAATCTACTATACTCTCGTATTTCTTTTGGTAATCTGTCTTGGAATACTCTCCAGAAAAATCACACTAATTCCGCTATGTTTTGGAGATGTATTATACGCTATAATGATGTATACTTTAGTTAGAATTGTATTCATTAATAAAAAAGCATACTTTATTATACTAATTTCTTTATTGATTTGTTATAGTATTGAAATTTTTCAACTCTGTCAGCAAGAATGGATTATCGCTCTGAGAAAAACGCTCTTTGGAAGATATGTTTTAGGACAGGGATTTTTATGGAGTGATCTCCTAGCTTATACTTTTGGAATTGCAATTGCCTATACAATAGAAAAACTTACCTTAAACTATACTACTTATGAATCTCGTTTTCGCTTCAAACAACAAAAATAAAATCAAAGAAATACAAAGCATCCTTCCGGATTCTATCAAAATATTAAGTCTTGAAGAAATTGGCTGTCACGAAGATATTGCCGAAACTGCCGATACCATAGAAGGAAATGCAATTTTAAAAGCCGATTATGTAACTAAAAACTATGGCTACGATTGTTTTGCAGATGACACAGGCCTTGAAGTTACTGCTTTGAATGGCGTTCCGGGTGTATACTCCGCCCGTTATGCAGGCGAACACCGTGATGCAAATGATAACATGGACAAACTTTTAGATGCGCTATCAGATCAATCAGATCGCAGCGCCCAGTTCAAGACCGTTATAACCTTAAACATAAAAGGAGAGCAACATCTTTTTACGGGAATCGTAAAAGGAACTATCACACTTACCAAAGCAGGAAATGAGGGTTTTGGATACGATCCGATTTTTCAGCCCGAAAACTATACGGAAACTTTTGCGCAACTGCCTTTAGAGATCAAAAATAAAATCGGTCATCGCGGAAAAGCAACACAGCAACTAATTGATTTTCTGAATTCAGCAAAATAATCGTTTAAAATACAACATTTTAAACTCAAAAAATTATATTTCACGACGTATTTTTTTTCTTTTTTAACGATTTCTTACTCAAAATGATTTTACAATATTTATAACTTTTTGATAATCAAATCATAACAAATCCATAATTCTTAAATAAGCATTAGTTTATCTGAATAATTAACAGTAATTTTGCACCCTATTTTAAAAATACATATGAATAAATTTGAACAATTAGGATTGAATGAATCGTTACTGAAGGCGATTTTAGATCTAGGATTTGAAAATCCGTCAGAGGTACAGGAAAAGGCGATTCCCCTATTATTGGAAAAAGACACAGATATGGTTGCGTTGGCTCAGACAGGGACAGGGAAAACGGCAGCTTTCGGTTTTCCGCTAATTCAAAAAATTGATGCTGACAACAGAAATACACAAGCATTAGTTTTATCGCCAACACGAGAACTTTGTTTACAGATTACCAACGAACTTAAAAACTACTCAAAATACGAAAAAGGTATTAATGTGGTAGCAGTTTACGGCGGGGCTAGTATTACAGAGCAAGCCAGAGAAATTAAAAGAGGAGCTCAGATTATTGTAGCTACTCCGGGGAGAATGCAAGACATGATCAACAGAGGTTTAGTTAACATTAAAAATATAGATTACTGTATTCTTGATGAGGCTGACGAAATGTTGAACATGGGATTTTATGAGGATATCGTATCTATTTTATCCGATACTCCAGACGAAAAAAGTACATGGTTGTTCTCTGCAACTATGCCACAAGAGGTAGCCAGAATTGCAAAACAATTCATGAGCGAGCCTGTAGAAATTACAGTAGGTGCTAAAAACTCAGGTTCTGCAACTGTTTCTCACGAATTTTACCTAGTAAATGCACGTGACCGTTACGAAGCTTTAAAACGTATCGCTGATGCTAATCCGGACATTTTCTCAGTAGTTTTCTGTAGAACAAAACGTGATACACAAGCGGTAGCTGAAAAATTAATCGAAGATGGATACAGCGCTGCTGCATTGCACGGAGATTTATCTCAAGCGCAACGTGATGGTGTAATGAAATCTTTCCGTGGAAGACAAATTCAGATGCTTGTTGCTACTGACGTTGCTGCACGTGGAATTGACGTTGATAATATTACTCACGTAGTAAACTATCAATTACCTGACGAGATTGAAACTTACAATCACCGTTCAGGACGTACAGGTAGAGCTGGAAGATTAGGAACTTCTATCGTAATTGTTACTAAAAGTGAATTGCGTAAGATTTCTTCTATCGAAAGAATTATCAAACAAAAATTCGAAGAGAAAGTTATTCCATCCGGAATCGAAATCTGCGAAATTCAATTATTACACTTAGCTAATAAAATTAAAGATACTGAGGTAGATCACGAAATTGACAACTACCTACCGGCTATCAACAACGTTCTTGAAGAGTTATCTAAAGAAGAGTTGATCAAAAAAATGGTATCTGTAGAATTTAATCGTTTTATCGCTTACTACAAAAAAAACAGAGATATTTCATCTCAAGCTGGAGAAAGACGCGAAAGAAGTGATTCTGAACCAAGAGAATTCAATAATAACGGAGCAGTTCGTTATTTCGTAAACATTGGTTCAAGAGACAACTTCGATTGGATGTCACTTAAAGATTACTTGAAAGAAACATTAGACTTAGGTCGTGATGACGTTTTCAAAGTAGATGTTAAAGAAGGTTTCTCTTTCTTCAACACGGATCCTGAGCACACAGAAAAAGTAATGGAAGTATTAAACAACGTACAATTAGAAGGACGTCGTATTAATGTTGAGATTTCTAAAAATGACGGTGGCGGAAGACGTGATCATAACGGACGTTCTGGTGGCGGAAGAAGCTCTGGAGGACCAAGAAGAGAAGGAAGTTTTGCTCCAAGACGTGAAGGTTCTGGTGGTGGTGGATTCAGAAGCGACAGAAACTCTGCTCCTAGAGAAGGTGGTTTCAGAAGCGACAGAAATTCATCTGCTCCAAAAAGAGAAGGTGGTTTCAGAAGTTCAACTCCAAGAACTGAAGGTGGTTCTGACAGAGCCCCAAGACGTTCTGAAAGCTTTGGTGATTCGCCAAGACCAAGAAGACCAAGAAGAGATTAATTCTCTTTGTTAATTTTCTGATAATTATATTTGGATACTGCGAAATATTTAATCTTGATTCACTACTTTTAGTGCTTTAAATCAGGATATGAAATATTTCGCAGTTTTCTTTTTTACATTACTATCTACTATTGCTTTTGCACAAGACACCCCGTCTACAATACCACAAAGAGTTTCGGGCTACATTATTAATGACAACAGCAAACAACCTCTTTCAGGAGTTAACATCATCAACACCAACAAGGTGAGAGGTGCAAAATCTGATGAAAAAGGATATTTCGAAATCGATGTACAAGTCAATGATACCCTTCATTTTTCGATTTTAGGATTTCAATCGCTGCGTATCAGAGTAACCAATGACTGGATAAAAAATAAAGTAACCAGAATTCAGCTTACTGAAAAAGCAATTGCGCTTGAAGAAGTTATTATTGCTCCCTTTAGCTTAACGGGTTACCTTGAAGTTGATTCTAAATTAATTCCGACTAAAGAAAACTATCGTTATAGCATTTCAGGTCTTACACAAGGGTATGAAGCCGGTGAATATTCACCAAATGCCTTTGGAAAAGTACTCGGTTCGATCTTTAATCCTGCAGATATGCTTTATAATTTCTTCGGAAAAAATGGTAAAGAACTCAAGAAGCTTAAAGAGATGAAAAAAGACGATACGGTTCGAAATCTTTTAGAGTCGAAATACGACCGCGAAACAGTTTCTGTACTATTAGGTATCAGTAAAGATGAAATTCCGGAGATTATGCACCGTTGTAACTATTCTGATTCTTTTATTCAGACTGCAAACGATCTGCAAATCATGGATGCCATAAGTGCTTGTTATGAACAATATAAAGTATTAAAACGAAATTAATTGCTACATTATAAAAATCAATCCTCAATTGTCTAATTGGGGATTTTTTTATTTACGGCATTATTCTTTCAAAATAATGGTATTTCAACAAATAATTGATTAAATTAGTCATTATACATCTCTTAAAATCGTCATCGATTTTAAAAATCAATTTAAAATGATAAACATAACCGATAAGATTCTAAATTTTATAGATCTGCATAAAGGGGAAGAAGACAAAAAAACAGTAATACAAAACATTAGCAGCACGGTATCTTTTAGAGGATCAAATCTCTGGATCTTAGTATGCGCTATCATCATTGCATCTGTAGGACTAAATGTCAACTCTACCGCTGTGATAATTGGCGCCATGCTTATCTCTCCTTTAATGGGACCAATCGTTGGCGCAGGATTTGGCTTAGGAATGTATGATTTTGAATTACTAAAAAAGTCTATTAAGAATCTTTTAATTGCAACAATCGCAAGTTTAGCAACTTCTACTATTTACTTTTACATTAGCCCTTTTAAAGAAGCACAATCTGAATTACTAGCCAGAACATCTCCTAATATCTACGACATCTTAATTGCCTTTTTCGGAGGTTTGGTTGGTGTGATAGCCGTAACCAGAGTCGAAAAAGGAAATCCAATTCCGGGTGTTGCTATTGCTACGGCTTTAATGCCTCCTTTATGTACCGCGGGTTATGGTCTTGCTTTAGGTAATTTTAAGTTTTTCTTAGGTGCCATGTACTTATATACCATCAATTGTGTTTTTATCTGTATCGCTACTTTTGTAATTGTTAACTACCTGAAATACCCTATAACCAGACAGCTTGATACTGTACATCAAAAACGTGTTAAATACATTATTACGATTCTGATTTTATTTTTAATAGTTCCCAGCATCTATTTTGCTTACCAATTATTCATTCAAAAAAATTATACCTTTAAAACAGAAACTTTTATCCGAAAAGAATTTCTGGATAACGATTATCCTATTATCTACAAAAACATCGAATACAATACTAATCCAAAAAGAATAGAGCTTGCATTTTTAACAAAGAAATTTAACGATGCCGAGATTATCAATTTAAATAAAAAATTAACGGAATACGATCTGAAAAATACCCGATTGATTATCAAACAAGATACTTTTAATCTGTCAAAAGACATCATGAATAAAATCAACAGCAGCAAAAACTTAGTCGATCAAAAAGATGTCCTGATTAACGATTTAAGAAATCAATTGTCACAATATCAATTCAAAAACCTTCAGATAGGAAGCGAAGCCAAAATTCTGTTTCCATTTGTAACCTCACTGTCTATCGGAAATTATTCGTCTGAACACAAAGACAGTAAGACCAAAATTATCCCGATAATCCTTTTTCAAAGTAAAAAAGACATCACTTCAGAAACCAAAGAAAAACTAAAGTCCTGGCTAAAAGTGAGACTACAAAAAGACTCTATAGAAGTTTATAGACAAAGTGTACCCGAAATAAAAACCCTAAAAAAATAAATATTATGTCAAAAAGTCAAGATGCAAAAAAAACGGTAAAAAAAGAACCGTTAAAAACGGCTAAAGAAAAGAAAGAAGAGAAAAGAGAGAAGAAAAACAATCCTAAACGAGATTGATAGCAGTATTCAGTCGCAGTCGCAGTTTTCAGTTATTACCGAAAACTGTGACTGCAAACTGAGACTAATTACTTATTTAACCGGAATATTTGATAGAATTTCTAATACAAATTTCCAATATTTCTTAGCAGAAGAGATACTTGCTCTTTCGTCCGGAGAATGCGCTCCATGAATGGTTGGCCCAAAAGAAATCATATCCATATCCGGATAATTTGTTCCTAAAATTCCACATTCCAAACCAGCATGACAAGCCACTACTTTTGGTTTCTCGTTATTTTGCTTTTCGTAAATCTCTTTTAATACTTCTAGTATTTCTGAGTTTACATTTGGTGTCCAACCCGGGTAAGAACCTGAAAGTTCTACTTCACAACCTACTAATTCAAAAGCAGAACGCAATGCATTTGCCAAATCAAATTTTGAAGTTTCTACAGAAGAACGTGTTAAACATCCAATTGTGATTTCACCGTCTTTTATTATTACTCTGGCAATATTATTTGAGGTTTCAACTAAGTCCTCCATATCAGCACTCATTCTGTAAACGCCATTATGAGCTGCATAAATAGCACGAATAATACCTTCCTGAACCCCTAAATCCATTACTTTTTCCGGTAAATCACATTTCACGATTTCAATAGAAAGATTAGGTTCAGTCGTTTTATACTCCGCTTTAATATCGTTGATGATTTCTTGCATATCAAAAATGTAAGCTTCATCAAACATTTCAGAAATGATTACTTTAGCAACACTTTCTCTTGGAATTGCATTTCGCAAACTACCTCCGTTTATTTCAACCACTTGTAAACCAAAGTTTTCAAAGGCATCAAATAACAAACGGTTCATGATTTTATTCGCATTCCCCAGACCTTTATGAATATCCATTCCCGAGTGACCTCCCTTAAGCCCTTTTACGGTAATAATATGTCCAACAGAACCTTCCGGAACTTCTTCTTCATGATAGCTTCTTGTAGCCGTTACATCAATTCCTCCTGCACAACCAATATCAATTTCATCATCCTCTTCAGTATCTAAATTCAATAAAATCTGCCCCTGAAGAATTCCTCCTTTTAGGTTTAAGGCCCCTGTCATTCCAGTTTCCTCATCAATTGTAAACAAAGCTTCAATCGCAGGATGCGGAATATCTTTACTTTCTAAAATAGCCATAATAGTAGCTACCCCTAACCCGTTATCTGCACCAAGTGTAGTACCACGCGCACGAACCCAGTCACCATCAACATACATATCAATTCCTTGCGTATCGAAATCAAAAACAGTATCTGCATTTTTTTGGTGCACCATATCAAGATGCCCTTGCATTACAATTGCCTTACGATTTTCCATTCCAGCAGTTGCCGGTTTTCTAATTATAACGTTGCGGATATCGTCTTCAAAAGTTTCTAAACCTAAGCTATTTCCAAAGTTCTTCATAAACTCGATCACTCGTTCTTCTTTCTTTGACGGACGTGGAACGGCATTCAGATCAGCGAATTTATTCCATAGCGCTTTAGGTTCCAGATTTCTTATTTCCTGACTCATTATTTTGTGTTTGAAGTTTAACAATTAAGAGCATCAAAGTTAAGAAAGTATTACCTCTTAAAAAAAAGTATCTACCATTCAATCAACAAATAAAACGAATCGTTGGATATTACTTCCAATTAACAAATAAGGAAGGTTATAAAAAGTAAAAATCTATTTAAAATTATAAAATTTTTCTTACTTTTAGTTATTGTTTTAATTTTTAAACTAAAAATCATTTTATGGAATCTCTCCTTTCAGAATTTACAGTTTCCACTCTATTATTCAATATTATTTGCAGCTTCTTTGCTTCGTTCTTTTTTATCTTTACGCTTTTAATTTTTTTCAAACCCAAATTTGAAATAGTACCCTTAATAGCAAAAAACAATAGTCCATTTGATAATATTGACCAAATTTGTTATTCGTTCAAAATTATAAACAAATCACTCTTTGGTGCTTATAACATTGAAGCCAGAACCAATTATTATTACATCATACAAGGCGAAAATGGCATTATTAATAAGATCTTTTCCAGAATTGAACTTAAAACAGATACAATCAATTACATACCCGGTTATATTCCTTTTAAAAAGAATTACGGTCATAACTGTATTCAGTTCTTCACTTATGAAGATTTACCTGAAAAAATGAAATATTCCCCTACACATATACAATTTCAAATTACCGCCCGTCATAGTCTAACGGGGCTAAACAACATATTTACACATGAATTTGTCAATAAAGCCGCGATCCGTGAAGGAAAATTTAAAGAAGGAAACTTCAAAGAAATCTTACAATGTTAATTAACTTTTTAGATCAATAATAAATACATACATTTACAATATTAAACTTAAAACAAAACAGTTATGAAAAATGATATCATTGCAATGTAAGCTCATCAAAAAATAACACTTAAAAAATACAACCAAAAACCGAAGTCTCTTCGGTTTTTCTGTTTTTTAATACTTCGCATCGCCATAAATGTATGTCCCCCATTTACGATCTGCCAGAATATCAAGAATGTCTTATAAAAAATTAATAATTGTATTTATATTTACGTAACCAAAATTTACATTGTGAAACGAAAATACATTCTACCTTTATTACTTCTCCTGCAGATTATTCTTTTAAAGATTCTTCCCTTTTTTCCGGAATTCATCGAACGCTTTTATAGCAATGGAATGTATTTGAAAATCTCTCATTTCTCGAGAATTATTCTAGGCTGGATTCCGTTTTCTATAGGCGATTGTATATATTCGGTCTTAATTCTCCTTTTAATTCGTTGGTTTTGGAAAAACCGTAAGACCTGGAAATCAAATTGGAAAGACCATCTTTTAAGAACACTAAGCGTAATTTCTATATTTTACTTTTTCTTTCACCTGCTTTGGGCTCTTAATTATTATCGTGAACCTCTTTTTGAAAAAATGAAGATTAAAAGAGAATACACGGATGCCGAACTATTGGTTTTTACCAAAAAGCTAATTGCAAAAACGAATGAAATTCAATTTCAAATAACAAAAAAAGACAGTTCAAAAGTCGTTTTCCCGTATTCACAGCAGCAAGCTTTACAGATGAATTTAAACGGATATCAAAATCTTGCAAAAGAACATCCTTATTTTGCTTATCAAAATCTGAGTATCAAAAAATCTCTTTTCAGTCTGCCATTGACTTATATGGGATTTGGAGGTTACCTGAATCCGTTTACCAATGAAGCGCAGGTCAATGACTTATTGCCTATGTATAATTTCCCAGCAACAAGTTGTCATGAAATGGCACATCAAATCGGGTTTGCCAGCGAAAGCGAATGTAATTTTATTGGCGTTTTGGCAACCGTTAAAAACGATAATTTATATTACCAATATTCCGGTTATAGTTTTGCTTTGCGTTATTGTCTTGGCATTTGGCAGGCAAAAAACGAACCCCTTTTTAATCAATTAAAGAAAACGGTTCATGTTGGGATTTTAAAAAACTATCAGGAAAGTCAGGATTTTTGGAAACAATATGAGACCCCGATCGAAACTGGTTTTCATATTTTTTATGATAATTTCTTAAAAATAAACCAGCAAAAAGACGGCATGGAGAGTTACAGCAAATTTGTCGATCTAATGGTTAATTATTATAAAGGAAAAGAATTTTAATTGAAGTGTAACAAAAATTAAAACAGTACTACTAATAGATTATGAGCGAAAATTTAGAACAGTCATTTGTTGTGCAATTGCAGGCAAATCAGAATATAATCCACAAGATTTGTAGATTATATACTGCTGGCGAAGACGCTCATAAAGACTTGTTTCAGGAAATTACTATTCAATTATGGAAAGCTTATCCTAAATTTAGAGGCGACAGTAAATTTTCGACCTGGACGTATCGCGTTGCTTTAAATACCGCCATTACCTTATATCGAAAAACCAAAAGAACCATATCTACTGTAGATTATGAAAGTCATCAGCATTTTGTAAAAGACGTTGATTACAACTATGAAGAGGAGGAACAAATTAAACTGATGTACAAAGCCGTTTATCAGCTTAATGACATCGAAAAAGCATTAGTTTTTATGTATTTAGAAGACAAAGATTATCAAGAAATAGCAGAGACCTTAGGAATCAGCGAAGTGAATGCACGTGTGAAAATGAACAGAATAAAGGGGAAACTTAAAAAAATATTAAATCCTTAAAAATTATTATGAAAGAACTGGATTTATTAAAAAAAGACTGGAAAAAGAATGCCGATTCTTTTGAGCAAATTTCAGAAAATGAAATCTACAAAATGATACACAAAAAATCTTCTTCGATCGTGAAGTGGATTTTGATTATCAGCATTTTGGAAATTTTATTCTGGACCGTTTCAAATTTATTTTTCAGTACTGATGAAATGTTAATTAAGATAAAACATCCTGAAATGATTTTTTATCTTGCTGTTTTAACCTACTTCAACTATGTAGTTGTGCTTATTTTTGTCTATTTTTTCTATAAAAATTACAAAACAATATCGACTACGGGGTCTACTAAACTATTAATGAGTAGTATTTTGAAAACCCGAAGAACAGTTCAATATTATGTGTGGTATAATTTGGGAATGGCCGTAATCAGCTCGATAATAAGTTTCTTTATTGCCTTTGTATACAATCCGGATATGAGCTTTTTAAGAGATAAATTAGCCACAAACGGTAAAGCAATGTTTGTTACCGGTGGGATTTTACTTTTGGTTACATTAGCTTTCTTAGGGATATTCTGGTGCTTTTACAGATTGTTGTACGGAACACTTTTACGCAGATTGTACGCTAACTATAAGGAGTTGAAGAAGATTGATCTGTAGTTTTAAAAAAGGTTCTGAGGTGCTGAGTTGCTAAGCTTCTGAGTTTTTTTCTTAGGCGCAAAGGTTTAGAGTTGCAAAGGTTTCTTTGAGTTACAATGCCTATTGTGGTACTAAATCTAAACAATAGACCAACAAACTTTAGAATACCGGGTCTGCTGTCCGCAAACCAAAAAAACTTAAAAATTTTCAATCAAAAATCTACACTCCAAAATCTACACTCCAAAATCTAAAATCTAAAATTTACACTCTAAAATCAGAAATCTAAAATTCTAATACCCCCATCTTCTCATTTGGTTCAGTTCTTCCTGCACTTTTAATTCTTCTGCGGGAATTACTTTTAAGAATGATGGATGTTGTTCGATTGCATATTCTACCTTTTCTACGATTTCGTCGATCGTATCGTTTTCGTAATCAATATCAAGAGGTTCTTTGATTATAAAGGACTGTAGAATCCCTTTCTTTTTCATTCGCAATCCTTTTTTATCAAATGAACGACGAAAACCGTCAATGACAATTGGAATTACAACTGGTTTATGCTGTTTTATAATATGAGCGGTTCCTTTTCGAACGGGTTTAAACGATTTTGTAGTTCCTTGCGGGAATGTGATTACCCAGCCGTCTTCCAGTGCGATTCTAATATTTTCGGTATCATTAGGATTCACGTCTCTTTTTTCGGTAACATCAACCCCTTTTGCACGCCAGGTTCTTTCTACTGTAATTGCACCAACATAAGCCAAAATTCTTGGCAATAAACCAGCTTGCATCGTTTCTTTGGCAGCAACATAATACAGATTCATTTTAGGTTGCCACAAATAACCAATATTCTTGATCGTATCCTGACGACCTGATAAACTTGCATTAAAAACATGAAACATCGCTACAACGTCAGCAAAATAAGTTTGGTGATTGGATATAAACAAAACATTAGTATCCGGTAAGTTTTTTATGATTTCAGATCCCTCAATCTGTAATTCATTAAAACCTCTATATCTTCGGTGCGTCATGGCACCCAAAACACGGATTAACCATTTCTTGATGAATAATATATGTCCGAAAGGATTTCGTTTAAACAATCCCATAGCTGTGTATTGTATTTTTTAGTTAAGTTCGCAAACATACAAAAATTATTCTTTTACCTATAGTATTAAGCAATTTCTAAGACAAATGCTTATCGTAATGAATATCAAATTGTTAATTTATTGTTTTTACGAATTTTCTGCAAAAGTCAATTTTAGCACATCTCTTAATTCACTTAATATCATCGCTGTTGCTCCCCAAACGATATGATTTTGAATATTAAATGCCGGAACAAGAATATTTGATCCGTAAGAAGTTGACAATGTGGCCTCGATTATAATTTCGTCATTCAAAAAAACAGAAAGAGGCAATTCTATAATGTCCGCAACTTCTCTGACATCCGGATAAAAAGAAAGTTCTTCTAAAGAAACTCCCAAAAAAGGATGCACCATAAAATTACTCGGCGGTATAAACATGGGCGTAAATTCCTTAATTACCTTTATTTTCTCCGGTAAAATCCCTACTTCTTCATGTGTCTCTCTTAAAGCGGTTGCTGCAAATCCGGCATCAGTCGTTTCGTATTTTCCACCCGGAAAAGCAATTTGCGAAGAATGAACTCCGTTGTAGGCATTTCGGACTATTAAAACCAAATGTGTTTTTCCCTTTTTAGGATAAAACAACATCATAACAGCTGCTATTCTGGGATTTATCGCTTCTGCATTTAAGTTCTTTAATGCCTCTGCCCGCTCTTTTGGAGCCATTTTCAAATGAGCCAGTATAGCCGGCAACTCTACCGGAATTATATTAGGAACATAATGCAAGAAATCTTTAAAATCCATATTATAGCGTTGCGAATACTTTTAAATAATATCTAAAGATAGTTTAGAATTCATCGCCCCACAAATTTTAATGCAAACTACTTCTGAAAATCTTAATGCGTAAATAAAAAGTGTACTTTTATAAAAGGCAATTTTTTAAATGAATAATAAAGTCACAAAAAACTAATTTATGATTAAGAAAACCTTACTCCTCTTTTCTTTTCTGTTTATTTTACTTATTTCTAGCCAAAGGATTAACGCTCAAAATCAAATCGTTAAAGAAACTTTGATTTTAAAAAACAGGCTCACCTCAAAAGGCAATATGTACAGTGGGATAACTTTTAATTTCTCAACAAAAGATACCGATGTTAAGCAAGGCTTGCTTGTAGACGTTAGTGATCAATCACGAAATCAGTTTAAAATGAGCGTCGATGCGGGTTATTTTATCAAAGATAATTTTGCTTTAGGAGCCTTAATTAGTTTCGAAAATGATCGTCATAATCAAACCGAAACGGATCAACAAGGCACAAAAACAGCAGTGCAATATGCCAAGGATTCTTATGGAATTTATGGCGGAATGAAAAATTTCATTCCACTTGATTCAAAAAGACGCTTTTATTTGTACAATTTGGTTCTTTTGGGAACCAGTTTTAAACATATAATTGAAGAACGAACTACAAACGATTTGCTAAAAAGAAGTTATACCAAAGATGTCGCTCTTGAATTGCAGATTAATCCGGGAATTATGGTCAATGTTGTAAAGGGGTTTTCTATTGAAGTAGGCGCTCAAATTGCCGGTTTTAGCTCAACTTGGTCAAAGACTACACTCAATAATGAAGTTACAGAGAAATCACATGCAACCGATGCCGATTTCAGTATCAATTTATTACGGTTGAATATTGGTTTTTATTATTATTTCCCCATTAAAAAACACTCAAAATGAAAAATATAATCTTTAAAATTTTCAGCTTTTGTTTGTTTCTGCTTACCGCTGCTTGCGTAAACGATACTTATTTTGGTAAATCCGACAAAAACGCTATTAGCTATTTTACAGTCGCAGGACAGTCGGGTTTTTCTACCATCAACATCGCAACAAAAACGATTCAGATCACGGTGAATTCTGAAGCTGATATCACAAAACTAACAATCGATTCACTTGCTTTATCAACTTTTGCTACAATTTCACCAGTTAAAGAAACGATACGAGATTTTACCACTCCTCAGACTTATATAGTAACCGCCGAAAATGGAGATCAGGCAGCCTACCTTGTTACTATTACGCAAGAAGATGCTAACCCGCAATTAGACAACAGCACTTTTGATGCCTGGTATCAACCTTCGGGAAAATCATACAAACAACCCGGAACCAATGATAATACCATTTGGGCTACCGCCAATGACGGAACCACCACTACCAGCAGCGCCAATGTAACCACTTATCCTTATCTGAATACGGGCACTGATTATGTAGCTCAAATTATTACCAAAGATTTGGGCAGTGTCTCCGGAATTGTTGGGCAACGTATGGGATCGGGTACTTTATTTACCGGAAAATTTGTTTTGAATGTTGCAAATCCGCCTGCTTCGGCACAATTTGGAATTCCGTTTACCGCCAAACCCAAAAGTTTCTCTGCCGAAATTAAGTACACGGCCGGAACACCATATCAGGATGGCAAAGGCAATGTTTTAGACAAAACCGACCAAGCGGATATTTATGTTATTCTTGAAAACAGAGAGGATCTTAATGCGATCAAACGTATTGCAACAGGTTGGTACAGAACCGGGACAACAACAGGTGTGAATCTTCAAAATATTAATGTAGCTTTGACCTACGGAACGTTAAACGCAACATTCCCTGATTATCAGAAGCCTGGCAACGGAATTTATGGAAACTCTAATGATAAACCAACACACATCATCGTTGTTTTTGCCTCCAGTGCTGACGGAATCTTGTATGAGGGGGGTGTAAACAGTACGTTATTCGTAAATAATTTTGAACTTAAATATTAAAATAGTTCCGACTATACCAATTTTTAAAAATGTACAGTAAAGAAGAATCACAGCGAATAAAAAGAGAATTTTGGGTGGCTTTCGCCGAAAAATACCCGCGTAAATGGGTACTTTATGATACCAAAATTAAAGACTTCTCTTTTAAATTTTATGTAGACAATAAAAAAGCACAGGTTTTAATTGATATCGAGCAACGAAACGATGAGAAACGAATTGCTTATTTTGAAAAACTGGAAGCCCTAAAAAATATTCTGGAAGAAGAATTTATCAAAGATTTGGTTTTCGAAAAGGAATATACCCTTGAAAGCGGCAAAACCATAAGCCGAATCTGGGTAGAAATAACAGGCGTTGGTTTTAGTAATCGTACTAATTGGGATGCTATTTTTGATTTTTTCAACGAAAAAATGCACGCTCTTGAAATGTTCTATCTTGAATATGATGAATTCATTAAGGATATTGAGTAGCTAATTAAAAATAAATCCGACAGGTTTTTGAAACCTGTCGGATTTATTTTTAATTTTTTTTAGGCTTTTAGACCGTAACAATATTATAAACTATAATCTGATTATCGTAATTAATGTAAAGCTGTTTGCGATAGTCTTGTTTTTTCCGTGTAATTATAGAGAGTTTACAGTCGTTTCCGTTATTATCTTTACATAAAAATGAATACACTATGTCGGTGTCGTTTTCTTCGCGTTCGATATAATTGGTAATCGTGTACAACTGAATTTCCTGAGAATACACCACGATTCGGTGTTTATCAGTATCCAGAATTACAGAAAGATTGACCAGATCAAGTGTGGACCACTCTCCCCATTTTCCTCTTTCATTTTTTTCTAACACACTAAATCCGGATGTTTTAAAACGATAAGACTGACTATAGGACTGCTGCAAACCAAGTCCAAGGAAAAGGAATAATATGTAGGTACGTAAAGTATTCATGATGTAATTTAGGGCTATTAAAACTCAAATTTAGCTTTTTCCTTGCTTGCAATTTCAAAATCGGCCATCATTTGTTGAATAATTTTTTCTACAGGCAAAATTTCATGAATAATTCCGGCAATTTGACCTATTTCAAGTTCTCCTTCTTCTAAATCTCCTTCAAACATTCCCTTTTTAGCTCGTGCTCTGCCTAAAAGCTGTACCAATTCTTCTTTTGACGGACATCTTTCATATAAGTCCTGAACATCCTGGTAGAATTTATTTTTAATCAATCGTACCGGTGCCAATTCTTTTAATGTTAGTTGGGTATCCCCTTCTTTCACATTCAAAATGGTCTGTTTGAAATTATCATGAGAAGAAGATTCTACAGAAGCTGCAAAACGGCTTCCAACCTGAACACCATCGGCACCTAAAATCATAGCGGCCATCATTCCTCTTCCGGTTGCAATACCTCCGGCAGCGATAAGCGGAATCTGAACTTTTTCTTTCACCATGGGAATCAACGTCAGCGTTGTGGTTTCATCTCGTCCGTTGTGTCCACCGGCTTCAAAACCTTCCGCCACAATAGCATCTACACCTGCTTGTTCCGCTTTTAAGGCAAAAACACTGCTACTGACCACATGCACTACTGTAATACCTTTTTCTTTCAAAAAAGAAGTCCATGTTTTAGGATTTCCTGCTGAAGTAAAAACGATCTTCACGCCTTCTTCTACAACGATATTCATAATTTCTTCAATGTTGGGATACAACATCGGTATATTGACTCCAAAAGGTTTGTCCGTAGCTTTTTTACATTTCTGAATGTGTTCGCGTAATACTTCCGGATACATAGAGCCGGCGCCAATAAGTCCTAAACCTCCCGCATTACTAACTGCACTTGCTAATTTATAACCGCTGTTCCAAATCATTCCTCCTTGAATTATTGGATATTTTATTTTAAAAAGTTGTGTGATTTTATTCATTCAAAAATACTGTTATTGTTTGATAATCTTTCCTGTTTTATGTAAACCTTCGGCATCAAAAGTATAAAAATAGAGACCGCTTTTTAAGGTTTGTAAAGAAAGAGTTGAATTTTCATTTGTAATTTGTTTCTCCAAAACTTTTTGCCCCAAAACAGAATAAATCGTTATGGAAGCTGTATTTTGATCTGAAAGGGCAAATGTAACTGTGGCCTGAGTCGGATTTGGATATACCGAAAAAGAGGAGATCTGAAAATCATCAACACCTAAAGTCGACCCGAAATTAGGGATTCCGTAACCATAATCATTATTTGGAACGGTATATCGATCTGAAGATTTCAGAATCATTTGTCTAATTTCCTGATTCGTTTTGGAAGGGAAAGCCTGCCACAAACAAGCGACCATTCCCGCCATAATAGGACACGAAAATGAAGTCCCATCAATCGTAGTAATAGTACCGGCAGGGCTTGAAACAACTGCTGAGCTTCCTTGTGCCATAACTTCCGGCTTAATTCGACTATCAAAACTTGGCCCTATTGAACTAAAACTTGATCTAACCTTTGAAGCGGTAACGGAACCCACTGCTATAACGGAAACAGCATCTGCCGGCCCACCAATATGTCGTTCTGTTGTATTTCCTTCATTTCCTGCTGAAGCAAGCACCACAATACCTTTACTAAACGCCATTTCGGCACCACGAGAAATAAAATTCGTAGTTCCATTCATATCACTATAGGTATGACTGTAATTCGCATTATCAAAACCAAAATATCCCAATGAGGTCGTAATGATATCAACTCCAAACTCATCTGCTTTTTCTGCCGCTTCAACCCAAAGTGATTCTTCCACCGGATTTTCTGTAGCATCAATTTCTGTAATGAACAAATAATAAGAAGCATCCGGAGCTGTTCCTACTAAAGAATTCTCTTTGTAGCCACCCATTGTTGAAAGCACCATCGTACCATGCTCGTCTCCGGCATAAAAATTGGCATTACGGGTTGTAAAATCATAACCGCCTAAAATTTGGTTATTATTTATCAGTCTTTGAAAAGGTTGCGCCACATCTACTCCCGGAAAACCGGCATCTAAAACAGCAATTATTTTTCCCGATCCGGTATAGTTCTGCTGGTGCAAAACCTGACCATTCAACATCTGAATTTGATTTGCGGAAGCTCCGTAAGCATAGTTAACGGTAGCTTTAAACTTATCCTTTGTTTTCGCTATTTTATTCTGCGTATCTTTTTTTGAAGTCGTATTTAAAATCTTATTGGCAAAAACTACTTTGTCAACGAAAGTAAAGTTTTTCAAAGCATTAATATCGGCCTGACTCCCCCTGATATGAAGTGCGTTTAACCACTTGGATTGTGCCATTACCGTAATTCCGGTACTTTGTTTTACCTGAGTAACAAAGGTAGTCTCTACAGGAACATCAGTACTGCTTAAGGCAATATTCTGATTGGTTCGTCGATCTAATGCTCGTTGTGAAAGCATTTGCAGTGGGTTATCCAGATAGAACTGTGCATTGGGCTTTGCATTAAAATACACCCACGCATCTTCTTGCGCAAACAGGGCAGAAGAAAATAACAATAGAAAAAATAGGTAGTTGTTTTTCATAGTATACTTTTTTAAAGGCAAAACCTTCTTAAAAAGTATAAAGCTAAGAAATTACTCCCGAACCAACTAATTCATTCTCAAAATACCAAGCTGTAAATTGACCTTCTGTTATAGCAGATTGAGGTTCTTCAAAAGAAACATACATCCCCTCTTCAAATTGATGCAAAGTTACTTTTTGTAAAGGTTGACGGTAACGAATTCTAGCCATTACTTCCATCGTTTCTCCGACTTTTAAAGCCAAATCAGTACGAATCCAATGTACCTCAGACTTTTCGATAAACAAAGCTTTCTTAAACAATCCCGGATGTTGACTTGTTAAACCTGTATAGATTGTATTGGTTTCAACATTGGTGGCAATAATAAATAACGGATCAGTCGTTCCGCCTACATTAAGGCCTTTTCTTTGTCCGATTGTAAAATAATGTGCGCCTTGATGTTTACCCACTACTTTCCCCATTGTAGGAAGGTAATTTCGTTTCTGAGACTCTAATTTTAATTCTTCTTCAATAGATAAACCAGTTGGTTTTTCGATTGTATAAATCGGATCATTTTTATCAATCTGTACAATTTTACCCTCTTTTGGTTGTAGTTTTTGTTGTAAAAACTCCGGTAAACGCACTTTTCCGATAAAACATAATCCTTGGGAATCTTTTTTCTCTGCTGTTATCAAATCCATTTCGGCAGCAATTTCGCGAACCTCGGGTTTGGTTAAAGCCCCAATTGGAAACAATGATTTAGCTAATTGCTCTTGTGACAACTGGCATAAAAAGTAAGACTGGTCTTTGTTTGTATCTGCACCTGCTATTAATTGATAAACCGGCTTTCCATCTACTTCAATTTCGCTTTTTTGACAGTAATGTCCTGTGGCCACAAAATCAGCCCCAAGACTTAAAGCAATTTTCATAAAAACATCAAATTTGATCTCACGGTTACAAAGTACATCCGGATTTGGCGTTCTTCCTTTTTCGTATTCGTTGAACATATAATCAACGATTTTTTCTTTGTATTCTTCGCTTAAATCTACGGTTTGAAACGGTATTCCAAGTTTTTCGGCTACCAATAAAGCATCATTACTATCTTCTAACCAAGGACATTCGTTAGAAATAGTAACCGAATCATCGTGCCAGTTTTTCATAAAAAGGCCAATAACTTCGTACCCTTGTTTTTGCAACAAATAAGCTGCAACACTAGAATCAACACCACCGGAAAGTCCAACAACTACACGTTTCATTTTAACTCGTTTATATTTTTACAAGGGTGCAAAGGTAAGCCAAATTATAGATAATTGTAATTCTTTTGATTACTTTATATAATGCTGCGGTAGATAAAACTTATTGTATTTTTTGTTTGCCCGCAAAAATCACCAAAGTCAATGCAAGGCACCTATTTTTTTTCTTAAAGAATGTGAAGTTCTTTAAATTTCTTCAGGAATTTCTCTAAGTCGTTTTTTGGATAAAACTTAAATACGCTCACCACTATTTAAACTTTACTACTAAAGATGAAATTATACTTTTTATTTTTCTGTCCAAAAAATTTTGGGATGTATTTTTTTCTGAATCAAAATCATTACACCTGATTTTACCAAACCATTCAGGTCTTACTACAGGCAAAAATCAGGTGTAATGACAGATAAAAAAATATTTTCTAAATACTAGTTTTTCACAAATTTATGAGTGATTAATTTTCCTTCCCTTATTTCACAAATAAAATAAATACCATTAGCTAAATTTTCGACATTTACTATTTTATCTACCTCTGCTACTACTTTAAATGTTTTAATAATTCCTCCCAATGAGTTAATAAGATTTAAATCCGCATCATGATCTGACTTGATCGTTATAATTTTATTACTTGGGTTTGGATGTAACATAAACTTTACAGCTTTATCGAACGATACTGTACTAAGATTGTTAAAGTTTATACAATCGGAAGAAACAGTACAACCATTTAAAGTCATTACAACTTTATAGGAGCCATCTATCTTTGGTTCAAAGAATTGACCTGTTTCTCCATCGATTGATGATATAGGACATTCGTACCATTGGTAAGTCGCACCGGATTGATCTGCAATTAAAACTTCAGTTCCAACCGTTACATTTGAATTTAAAGCCGGAGGTTCTGTTATATTAAAGGTTCTCGTTTTACTTCCCCCTTTATCATCCTTAACTATTAGGCTATAAATACCTGCTTTTAAATCGGATGCGGTGGCAGTTGTTCCTCCGAAAGGCGTCCAAGCATAAGTGTAATTACCGGATCCTCCCACAACGCTTGCACGAACAACTCCGTCAGCTTCCCCATAACAACTTACGTTTGTTTGTACTCCGGAAATAAAGATATCCGAAACAGGGGTGTCCGAGATCGAAATAAACCCTGAAATAGAATACCCCCCAACCGAACCGTATGCAGAATAACCGCCATATAAAATATCGCCAGCTCCAATTCCACTCACGCTGATAAAATATTTACCTGCCGGCAGGTCTATACTCATTGACGCATTGAGCGAATAAGGGTTCGGATTCCAAAATTTTTCTATTTCAGCACCAGTCGAATTATGCAACGTAATTGCAAGATGGAGATTCCCTTTACCAGATCCGTTTATTGCATTAGCGTTGATTATTACATTTCCTCCTTTGGTGGTAAATGCAAAGAAATCACGATCACTTTCTTTTTCGATTACGCCCTCTTTTTTAATAATCAATCCTGTATCATCGTGAGTTAAACTAAGTGCTGAAGATACATCATTACCATAATCATCCATTCTGTACCCCACTCCATATTCCCGTCCGGAAATAATATCAACATCACTCTCTTTATTATTTGCGCTATTGTATTCTCCCTTGCTCCATTGCGTAACTGGTCTGTAATAACTAAACCCCATAATTGGCGCCCAGGAAGTATTCTCTAATCCGTAAAAATATTCTTCCGTCGGCAAAGTACGGCCATCATGTTCTAACCCAAAAGTATGCCCTATTTCATGAGAACAGGTATCTCCAGCATCCTTACCATTATTAAGATTAAAACACCAGGCCGGAACATCATTATCCCAGCCAAAGGACCCCATATAAGCTACTCCACCCGCTTTTGGACTTGCAGTTTTTGTTGTGGTCAGCACTATACGCATCCTTTTCGATTTAGGATACTTATTAAAAACGGCTTCATTTGTTGTTATATTCAGATTAAATGGTCTGAAATCTTCTGCAACAATTTCAAAAAGTTCCATTATATAAGCGCTTCTCAATCCAGCCGGAGCTGCATTAATTGCTTTCCCTTCATTCCAATAATTTCCAGCAAGCATATTGTAACCGTCAAAATCCAACAGTACACAACCTTTTCCGCCTGGCAAGCTTTCTAAAGTAAATATGTTAGCACTCAACTCTGCAACATTATACTTTGTAGTTGTGGTCTTTTTTTGTGGCAGTTTACTATATTCCACACAAATCAAAGAATTTATGTCTACTTTTGAAACATAAGCATTTCCATGAGCATCAGAAGAATACTTATATGCTTCTTTTGTTTTTCTTAAAATAATATGCCCTTCCAATGACTGCCCAATTACTTTAATATAAAAAGAAGACTCTGAAATATCTTTAATTTCTCCAATCAAAAATTCACTCGAAGGAGTTGATTCTTTGTAATTTATTTTTCCATTAAACTTTTTTGAATCGACAGTCTGAAGTAAAACACTTTTCACGTCCCTTTTTCCCTTTGAAACAATAAACTCCTTCTTTAAGCTATTCATAAAGCTTGTACATGTCCCTAGAGAAGTTTGAGAGATAGCGACATTATTAAAAAAAAACATTACTAATAAAATCAATAAAAAATCGTAGTTTTTCCTCATATATATTCCTTTTTTTTCATACAAAAAGAAGTCTAATAAAACACTTCTTTAATTAAAATGCAAAATTGCGATTAAGCGGCGAATATAGATATTTACTTACCAAAAAAGAACATCACTCCATTTTTTTATTAAAAATTAAAAAAAATACTATCAAAAAAACTCCACATATAAACAACTCAATCTAGACAAAATAGAATATAAAGTAATTTTCATTGAGTCGAGCTATAATCCGAAATCACAGTTACAAATTACCAATCAAAAAAAAATCCTTAGCATCTATTTTACTTTAGTCCGAAATAGAAGCCTAAAAATTTTGGCATAAAAAAAGCCTCAAATTTGAACTGCCACCAAAAAGTTCTATTCCATTTTAGGTTTTGAGTCAGACTGATAATTACTTTTCGGGTCACTCATATTTACTTCTTTCGTCAGTTTTCCTTTTAAGTAAAACTTCCACATTCCGGCTTTTTTCCCTTTCAAAAATTTTCCTTCAGAAGCCACAACCCCATCAGAATCATAGAAAACAGCGTCTCCGTTATATTCGTCATTCTTATAGGTACTTTTCTCCAGAATAATTCCGTTCTGCCCGTACTTTTCGTAGATCCCTTCTTTCTGACCATTCACATAAGTCATTTTTTCTGCGACTTTAGCATTTGGGTAAAAAACGGTCCTTGCACCTTCCAATTTCCCATTTTTATAATTTTCGGTGGTCATTACTATAGCTGAAGCTTTATGGTAGTATGTCCATTGCCCTTCGTAATTTTTCCCGATCACTTTTCCTTCACTTACTTTATTTTTCTTCTGATCATAAAAGATATTATAAGCACTTCCATCATTGGCACTAAAATCACGTGTTGCGACAACATCTCCTTTTTTCGTGTCATCAAAGAACTTAAATACTCCGGTTTCTTTTCCGTGGTTAAAAGTCCCTTCGTATCTCGGGCGTTTGGAAACTTCATAAGTTCCTTTCCACAAACCTTCTTTTTTTCCGTTTGCGTCTAACTTATTAAAATCTGTTTGAGCATTTATTACTATAACATTCAGTAAGGCTAAGCCAAGTAGTATTCTTCTTAAAATCATCTTTTAATTCCTTTTAAACTTTAACGAAATTACACTTTATAAAGTATATCTGTCGTAAAAAAAAATCCCGATAAATCGAGATTTTTTTTAGTACTTATTTCTTTTTATTCTGACCTTTTGCGGCCTCTTGTTGCTCCATTACCTCCTGAAGACGTTGTTGAAATTTACTTTGCTTTTTAGGCTCTTTCAACTTGTTCTCCTGAATCTGAGCATGAATTTTATCTGTATCCACAATATAGTTTTTAATTACAAACATAATTCCGATTGTAATTAAGTTAGAGATAAAGTTATACAAACTCAATCCTGCACCATAACTATTGAAGAAAATTAACATCATTAATGGCGAAACGTAAATCATGATTTTCATCATTTTCGCCATATCCGGCATACCTTCTTGTTGAGGAGCTGCCATTTGTTGGTCACCTGAAGTCATTTTCATATAGAAGAAAATCGCAATTGCAGCCAAAATTGGAAACAAACTGATATGATCTCCATATAAAGGAATGTGGAATGGTAAGTTTACAACCGCATCAAATGATGATAAATCGTCTGCCCAAAGGAAACTTTTTTGTCTTAACTCAAAAGCAGATGGGAAGAACTGGAATGACGCATACATAAACGGAAGCTGAATCAATGCCGGAATACATCCTGCCATTGGGTTCACCCCTGCTTTATTGTACAATTTCATCGTTTCCTGTTGTTTCTTCATTGGGTCTTTTTTGAATTTTTCTCCCAACTCTGTAATCTCCGGACGTAAAACTTTCATCTTAGCCTGAGACAAAAATGACTTATAGGTAATTGGCGACATTGCCAATTTGATGATAATTGTAAAAATGATAATCGCAATTCCATAAGCAATATAAGAGCTTAAGAATCCGAATAATGGAATGAAAATCCATTGATTAATCCATCCGAAAATCCCCCATCCTAGTGGAATAATTTTTTCGAAGTTTTTATCATATGCTTTTAAAACTTTATAATCAGCTGGTCCAAAATACCAACTCATTTTATAATCCACTTCTCCATTAGAAAAAGCTAAAGGAACTGTTGCTTTAAATTGTTTGATAAAAGTAGTATCTATTTTTTCATCTTTTACTAAAGCATCAGATTGTAATTTAGATTTCTCAAATGGTTTATCACTCTCCAAAATAGCCGTAAAAAAGTGTTGCTTAAAAGCTACATAACTCACTTTTTCAGGAGTATCTTCTTTTGCTGTACCGTCGCTTACCGAACTGTATTTTTCATCTCCATATTCGTATTCAAGTTGCGCATAACGCTTCTCGATAGAAATACTTTTCTCGTTTCTGTATGATTTTAAATCCCAAACTAAATCTAATGGCTTAGACGAATTTAAAATCTTATTCAAACCTTGTGAACGAACATCAAAACCAACTAAATATTCGTTTGGTTTTAAAATGTATTTGTATTCTAAAAATTCGTTCGCTCCAGCTTTCAAACGCATTGTTAAAATCTGATCTGCTCCAACTTTAGTTAGTGTTGGCTCAAAAAACAAATCTTTCGAATTTAAAGTTCTGTTATCTGTTGTTTGTAACTGAATGTTTAAATTAGAATTATTGTCTTTGATTAATTCCACTAATTGTTTTGAACCTTTTTGAAATTTTTCAAATTCTTTAAGAGTAGCTTCAACAATATAACCCCCTTTATTAGCGATTTTTAGTTTAATCTTCTCATTTTCGATTGTTGTAAAAGATTCCTTTGCAGAAGGAAGTGTCGCTGAGTAAGCAAAACTACCTAAGGTTTTTTGCAATTGTGCTAATTGAACTGTATCGCCCGGAGTTGTTGCTGCAACTGGCAAAACTGCCGTTTTAGTTTTATCCGATTTAGCTTGAGCTTCTTGTTTCGCAACTAATTCTTTCTTGGCTTTTTCAGCAGCAATTTCCTTATCAGAAGGTTGATTTTGGTACATAATCCAAATCAAAATTCCAAATATCAATACAAAACCAATGATTGAATTAAGGTCAAATTTTTTTTCTTCCATTATAGTTTAAAAAAGGTTATTCGTTAAAGGCTATTTGTCTTGAGTTTAATCCAAACGTTACAACCTTACAGAATATTAATTATTGTTTTTTATGTGAATTTACAGCAGCAGCTACAAAGTTTACAAAAATCGGATGTGGATTGGCAACCGTACTTTTGTACTCCGGATGGTATTGAACCCCAATAAAAAACGGGTGATTTTCAAGTTCCACAATCTCCACTAAACCGGTATCCGGATTAACTCCTGAAGCCAATAAACCTGCTTTTTGTAATTCTTCAGCATATTTATTGTTGTACTCATAACGGTGACGGTGACGCTCTGAAATCGTTTTTTCTCCGTAAATTTTATGTGCAAGCGTATTTGGTTTAATATCACATTTCCAGGCTCCCAAACGCATTGTTCCACCTTTATCTGTAATTGTTTTTTGTTCTTCCATTAAATCTACAACAGGATGTGACGTTTTATCGTTCATCTCTGTAGAATTCGCATCTTTGTATCCTAAAATATTTCTTGAATATTCGATTACTGACATTTGCATACCTAAACAAATTCCAAAAAACGGAATATTATTTTCACGTACGTAACGAACGGCTTCGATTTTTCCTTCTATACCTCTTTCTCCAAAACCAGGAGCAACTAAAACACCATCAAGATCTTTTAGTTTTTCTATAATATTGTCCGCATTAATGTGTTCTGAATGAATAGAAATTACATTTACTTTGGTTTCATTAGCAGCACCGGCATGAATGAACGCCTCTAAGATCGATTTGTAACAATCCTGCATTTCTACATATTTCCCAACCAAACCGATGTTTACGGTATGTTTTGGATTTTTTAATCTGCGTAAAAAAGTATTCCAGTTTTTAAGGTCCGGCAGTGCTTTTTTAGGTAAATCTAATTTTTTCAAAGCCACTACATCTAATCCTTCTTCAAGCATTAAATTAGGTACTTCGTATATCGTTGAAGCATCAATAGACTGAATAACCGCTTCTTTTTTCACATTACAGAACAATGCCAATTTTTGACGTAGTTCCTGAGACAATTCATGCTCGGTTCTACAAACCAGGATATCGGCTTTGATACCACTCTCCATTAATGTTTTTACCGAGTGTTGTGTTGGTTTTGTCTTTAACTCCCCTGCAGCAGCTAAAAATGGAACTAATGTTAAATGAATCACGATTCCGTTATTTTCACCTAATTCCCAAACCAACTGACGAACAGACTCTATATAAGGTAGTGATTCAATATCACCAACTGTTCCACCAATTTCAGTAATAACAATATCATAATCACCGGATTTACCCAGCAATTGCATTCTGTCTTTGATTTCGTTGGTAATATGAGGAACAACCTGAACTGTTTTTCCTAAAAATTCTCCTCTTCTTTCTTTTTCAATAACCGAAAGATATACTCTTCCTGTTGTCACATTATTCGCCTGAGAAGTAGGAACATTAAGAAAACGCTCATAATGACCTAAATCTAAATCGGTTTCAGCACCATCATCAGTCACATAACATTCCCCATGCTCATATGGATTTAACGTACCCGGATCCACATTAATATATGGATCAAATTTCTGAATAGTTGTACGATACCCTCTTCCTTGTAACAATTTTGCCAAAGATGCCGCGATAATTCCTTTTCCTAAAGATGAAGTCACACCACCTGTAACAAAAATATATTTTGTCTGATTCATTCTGTTGTTGTTTGTATTGTAGTTGTGTAAAAAACTTGGCAAAAGTACAAATTTAATTGGACATTTTGGCAAATAGCGAATGAGATAATTTGCAAATTTATAAACAGATCGTTTACTTGTTTCCGTAATCCCTAATTTTAGATGTTATAGCGACTTATTTTTGAATAATTTATTGGTCTCACTTAAATCCTGCTTTACTATAAATCTAAAATACGGAATAAGTAACCCTTATTTTTATTTAAAGTTAAAAACATTGCTCCTACTATTCGGGAGAAATTCTATTCTAATTTATATCTCAAATTATCAAAGAAACGTTCGATCAGTCTCCTGTCTTCTGTTATGATTTCGGCTGTCCCTTTAGCTTCAGCATGAAAGTTTAATACAACATCATAATTCGTTTTTAATCCGTAGGGCAGATTTACATCAACCAGATAGGAACTCATTTTCTTTTGATTATCAGAAAGAACCTGCTGGTTTGTTGCAAGTGATATCCTTACTACCTTACCTTTAATCGAGCCATATTCATTATAAGGATAATTATTCAGTTTAATTATAACACTTTGTCCAATTTTCACTTTACCGGAGCCATTTTCAGGCAGATTAACCTGTCCTATTATTTGGTTATTATCCGGTACTATTTTAAATAATTCTTCTCCGGACTGAATATAATCGTTGTCTTTAAGAAAATTCAAAAAATCTACTTTTCCTTTTATCGGGGAAAGAAAAACATACGTCCGTTCCCATTTTTTTATGGCATCGATTAAATCATAATAGCTATTAAATAACCCAATAATCAATTCCCTTTCTTTAGCTGTTTTTTCAATTGCAATTACTTGTGATTTATTATGAGCTTCATTGATTTGATAATCTGTATTATTAATCTCTTTATCAATTGCTTTATAATCCAGTTCACTATTTGCTTTTGCTATAATAGAACGTTCTATATCTGCTTTGGAAGTGACATTTTTACTATATAGTGTCGAATCTTTATGAAAAAGACTCTGTGAAACTTCGTGTTTTATTTTTTGGCTTTTAAAATCATTTTTTAACTGCTCAAATTTCTTTGTCTGCAGCTCGAGTAATTTTTTATTAATTTGTTTTTGAACCTCATAAGGCTGTTGATTCGTATAATCTAAATATTGATACAGCGCATTTAAAAAGTTATAGTATTTATTATTTACATCTCCTAAAGATAAATTTTCAGGAAATAAATGACGGTGTTTTTGAAAATCGACTTCATGAATATTTATATCATCGAGTGTTTTTTTCAACAGTTTAACATCGTCTAAATTGGCTTCATTTTTTATGTAGGCAATGTATTCTCCGGCATGTACATTAGCACCGGAAGCATGTTCTAACAATATAATATTCCCTTGAGTCGATGCAACTAATTTGACCGGAGCCTGTCTTGTATTTATTACAATTTGACCCATTAATACTTCCGGATATTTTATAAACCAGCCAAAAAGCAACAATAGCAATACCAAACCTATAGCAACTGAGCTGATTAAAATTCCGAATTTAGTCGGCATTTTTTCAATAATCCAAGCTACCTCTTCGGTTCGATTTGAGTTTAGTGTTTTATGAAATCCTTTATTATCCATTTACAGTATCTCCTGTCTGCGTTTTAACCAATTCATAATAATGCCCACCTTCTTTTGTCATCAACATATCGTGATTTCCAATTTCACTAATAAATCCATTTTTAAGCACTATAATCTGATCTGCTTTACGAATCGTACTCAATCGATGTGCCACCACAATTACTGTTTTGTTCTTAAAAATCTCTTCTAATGCTGTCACAATTTTTTGCTCATTTATAACATCCAGTGAATTCGTTGCCTCATCAAAAAACAAATAGTCGGGATCTTTGTACAAAGCCCTTGCTATCAGAACACGTTGTTTCTGACCTCCGCTTAAACCTCTGCCGTTTTCTCCCATCATCGTTTGATATCCTTTGGGCATAGCTTCTATTTCTGCTGCTATATTGGCTACCATTACCGCTTTTTTCAACCTTGTATAATCAATATTCTCATCGTCCAAGACAATGTTATTTTGAATCGTATCGCTAAAAATTTTGCCGTCCTGCATCACCGCTCCGCAACTTGCTCTCCATTGTTTTAGATTAACGTTCTGAATATTAAGATTCCCCATAGAAAGTTCACCATGGGTCGGTTTATACAATCTTAAAATAAGTTTTAACAAAGTGGTCTTACCGCTACCGCTATCTCCTACAATCGCCGTTACTTTTCCCTCCGGAATCAATATTGAAATATTAGTCAAAATATAAGGACTATTTCTACTGTACTGAAAACTAACATTTCGCAAGAGCAAGCTTTTATCTTCCGGAAGTTTGATACTGTTATTAATCTCGTTTTCTTCTTCTTCCTCTAATTCATGTATTTCGTTAAGCCTTAAAAAACTAATTTTTGCATATTGAGCAGATTGAACAAAAGAAATGAACTGCATAATCGGACCATTAAGCATCCCTATTATAAATTGTGTCGAAATCATTACACCAAATGTAATGTCACCTTTTATCACTGCTTTTGCACAATAAAACGTAATCATTAAATTGGTTAATTGATTAATAAATTGCGCTCCCAGATTTTGTGCATTGGTAATTCGCAGTATTTTTTGGTCAATCTTAAATAACTGAACTTGCAAAGCCTCCCATTTCCATCTTTTTTGCTTTTCGTAATTATTGATTTTTATATCCTGAATACTTCCAATGGTCTCCACCCAGTAACTCTGATTTTTTGTGTGGACGTCAAAATATTCCCAATCCAGTTTTTTCCTGAATCTTAAAAAAAAGACCACCCAACCGATAAATAAAGTACTGCCAATCAAATAAATCAAACACAAGACCGGACTGTAAACAAACAGAATGATCCCGAATATAAAAAAGGTAAGAATAGAGAAGATAAAATTGAGCGAATTGTTCATTATAAAATCCCGAATACGCTCATGATCTTGGGCTCGCTGTAAAATATCTCCAATCAACTTATTCTCAAAAAAAGTAATAGGCAGTTTCATTAATTTTATCAGATAATCTGATATCAAAGAGATGTTTATTCGCGAAGTAAGATGCAGCAAAATCCAATCGCGAATCATGTTGCTCAATAAGATACTCACTATAATGGTAATATTGGCGATTAAAACAAGATCAATAAAATCTAAATCATTGGTCTGAATTCCAACATCGATAACTGATTTTGAAATAAAGGGTAAAAAGGCCTGTAACAATGTTACTATAAGCATCACCACAAACAGGTTTACAAAACTCTTTTTGTAAGGTGTAAAGTACCCCAGAAAATTCTCCAATGTTTTTCTGCGTTCCAATTTATCATTTATAGAGCGTTGTTTAAAATCCGCCATGGGCTCTATAGCTAAAACAGCACCCACTTTTGATTCTTCTAACCAGTCTTCCTGAAAACTCTCGTAAGAATATTCACACAACCCTTTTGCGGGATCTGAAACATATACTTGTTTCTGTGTTATTTTATAAACCACAATAAAGTGACTCTCCTGCCAATGTACAATACATGGCAATGGAATTGTCTGCAAAACACTAAAATCAACTTTAACACTTTTAGTACGCAAACTAATTGCTTCACAAGCATCGCTAAGATCTAAAAAACTGACCCCTTCGCGCGTGATACCACATAAATCACGTAAAAAAGGCAGGCTATAAAACCTGCCATAATATTTTGCAATAATTTTTATACAGGCAGGACCACAATCTTTAGCATCGAGCTGAAACTCGTGGGGGAAATTAATCATAAGTGGTTTATTTTTTTAGCAGCTCGAATATCTCACCTTCACCTGTATCGTAACGTATTAAACCTTCTCTTTTATCCCAGTAAAAAGATTTTAGATAGTTATTACCAAAGTTTTTTGCATTGATACCGTCTTCAAAAACATACACATGTGTATACTTTTTTAAAGATGTTCTCAGGACAACCCAACTTTCTGTCGGTATAGGTTTTACTTGAACATCGGGATAAAATAGACCAAAAACATTAAAAGTAGGAAAAGACTTTTTATTTATTTCGTCTTTACTAATTGATACTCCGCTAACACAATAGGAATCATTGTGGCAAATTTTAGACTTAAAGTCAATATGCATCATATTGTATTGTAAATTACCTACTTCGTAACAATTACATTCTTTATTATCATATGTTTCATATTTATCCGCTACAAAAAGCGTGTCCAATTTCCCCAGATTGCTTTTAAAAATTATTTGCTGCCCTTTTTTGTAAGCCGAAAACCACTCTTTTTCGTCTTTAGATAAATGAGTTTTAGTACACTTGCAATTGCATGAACTTAGTATAAACGCGACAATAACAAATAACATAATTATATTTTTCATCTCACTTTGATTTTATACCCAGTTCTATTGCCATTTCATTTACACCGTGTCCCCCTGATGTTCTGGTTGGTGTAATAAAGTGTTTTTGCCCTCCCGCTGTTGTTAGTCCCGGTATCACCATTTGCGCTATATTTAAAGGATCATTTGTCATAATATAAGAATGCGTATCTGACACGAACCCTATTCCTAAAAGTAAAGCTGTTGAATAACTCAATCCTGCCGCATTAATTGTCACAGCACTTCCTCCCGTAGCGCGGGCATTGGCTTCTGCCATACCTCCGCCTAAAGAATGCCCTGAAAAAGATAATGCATCACCAAACAGAGCCTTTAATGCCTTAGCATTATCCACAGATTCTTTATATTGCAGAGAAATCCCCGCTGTTTGTAAGACGTCCGCAGCATAATCTCCTATCTCAGATTCTGTACCAGCAGTTACATAGCAATATTCTTTTTTGCCAGCTGTAATTCTTTCATATAATTGCGATTTAAAACCTGAGGAAGGGTCATTATATTTAATACCTTTTACTTCATTGGAAACTTTCCATCCGAAAAGCTTATCAGGCCCAACCGTGTCCTTACCGCCATAAACTGATTTCGATAGTAATGCAGCTTCTAAAGGTGAAGGTTTTGAAGAACTACCATGTATAGGCATTACATACCAAGACGCATTTGAATTTGTCGTATTGGTTGTACTTGTGCTTCTTGGACCATTGGAAAGATTAATTTGCAATGTCATATTATCAATTACAGTACCTTGTTTTATTGTACTTGGCCCTTTGTAATAATTCACTACAGTAACATTATCTAATCGTGTGCCCGGCAATTGAATATTATACTGAATAAAATTTTGCTGCTGTCCGCTTGCCGTTTTTTCGTTATTTACGAAGGCATTTATTTGATTCGCATTTACAATCCCATTATTTGCGCGAATAAATTGAAAATAACGATCTATAGCAATTGCACTTGTAGTACTTAGATTGCCTTGAGCATTGACAAACCAATCATTATTATAATTGGTATTAGAAGTAGAAGAATTTAAATTATTTGTTCCTGAACCAGAATTTGCACCAGCCCCTGAATTAGAGTAATTCCCACCAAAGGAAGTATTACCATAACTGCCTAATTGAGAAAAATTATTAGCACTCCCGCTAACAAAACCACCTTGGCCAAAACCTGTCAAGCCAAAACCACCGTTTCCTCCAATATTATCCGCTTCACCTGGGGCTTCTTGGTCGTTAGTATACTTTATAGGTCCTCCTCCCAAAATTCCCTTTGCTTCATCTGCCTCTAACATTCCTGTAATGTCAGAAAATTTCATTTTTTTAAGATTTTTCATAATAGAGATATTTCAATATTTATTCAAATATATAAAATATTTCTTACAAATAATAAAATTTATTTAAAAATTTTGTAGTCTTTACATTTCAAAAAAACTCTCTTATGCGTCTGAAGACCACTTTTAAAACCTTGATAATCTTCCTCCTTCACATTATAATGAAGTTTTTACGAATAAGACTGTTACCAAAAAGAAACAATTGTGCTATTATTTTTCTATAATAGCCTGTTTTATTTATTTTTCACAACGCTAACGCTACAAAGCAAAACCAAGGCATAAATTAACCGCTTCGCGTAAGCAAAATCGTGGTATATTAATTCCGTTAAAAAAACTTCGATAATTGAAAAACAAATACAAGTATAGCTCTAGCAGCTAACCCATAAACTACTTCAAAGGCTTAGGATACTGCTTTTTGATATTACGGATCAACTCTTCTAATCCGTTTAGTTTTAGCTCATAGATCAGTTGTAGTTGTTGCCCCAGCTCTCCTTTCGGGAAACCTTTATTTTGATACCAAACAACATAATACTCGGGCAAGTCTATTAAGTAACGTCCCTCGTATTTTCCGAAAGGCATTTTGGTATGGGCTAATTTTATGAGAAGTTTACTGTCTTGTTGCATTTTTCTAGAAAAAAAAGCAAGAAAAAAAGAATAGACTCATTCTCTTTTCTTGCTTCTAATTGTGCAAAGTTACTTTTATTTTTTATTTTTTTGCCACAGATTAAAAGGATTAAAATGATTTTTTTAATCTGTGAGAATCCTTTTAATCTGTGGCAAAAAAAAGCCACGAATCACACCAATTATCCCGAAAATAAATTCGCGAAAATTCGTGTAATCCGTGGCTAAAAATTTTCCTAAACTCAGAACCTTAGCAGCTCAGAATCTTAGCACCTTCTACCTAGTAATGCCATCTCACAAACGCTTCCATCGCCGCATAAGTCGCTAGACCTAATTGCTGATACAAAGCTGCTGTTTCGTGGTTTCGGTCTTCAGCTCTTTGCCAAAATTCTCTGGCATCGGTTCCCTGAAAAACAACACCGTCTTTTTGTGATTGGTGTTTGAAGATTCCATGGCGTTTTGCCAAAACCTGATCCGGGCTCATAGGTACCGCCATTTCTACTTCGTCAATACCCCATTCCTGCCAAGCACCACGGTATAGCCATAACCAACAGTCGTCCATAAATGATTTTGGTTTTAGGGCTTTCACGGCTTCAAAAATAGCATCTAAACATACTTTGTGTGTTCCGTGCGGATCTGCTAAATCTCCTGCAGCATAGATTTGATGTGGTTTAATTTTTTCAATTAAATCCATCGTCAATTGAATGTCTTCTTGTCCGATTGGTTTTTTCTCGATAGTACCCGTTTCATAAAATGGAAGCTCCATAAAATGAATCTGATCGTCTGTTAAACCAACAAAATGACTTGTTGCTCTTGCTTCTCCTTTTCTGATTAGTCCTTTGATATAACGTACTTCAGGGATGTCAATTTCGCTGTTCTTTTTATTTTTTAAGAAGTTAACTGCTTTTTCATAAATCGCATCAGCTTCCGGGCTTTTGATTCCGAATTTCTCATTGTAATCAATTACGAAACTTGCAAAACGCAAGGCTTCATCATCGGCAACGGCAATATTTCCTGAAGTCTGGTAGGCTACGTGCACTTCATGACCTTGCTCTTGCAAACGCATAAACGTTCCTCCCATACTGATAATATCATCATCAGGGTGTGGACTGAAAAGCAATACACGTTTTCTGGCTGGTTCCGCTCTTTCAGGACGGTTAGCATCATCCGCATTTGGTTTTCCACCTGGCCAACCTGTAATTGTATTTTGTAATTTATTGAAAATCTTAATGTTAATATCATAAGCAGGACCTGAATCGGCCAATAAATCACTCATACCGTTTTCGATATAATCGGCATCGGTAAGCATTAAAATTGGTTTTTTAAGATCAAGTGCCAATCCTAAAACGGCTTTGCGGATTAGTTTATCACTCCAGGTTACTTTTTCTACCAACCAAGGTCTGTTGATTCGGGTTAGTTTTGAAGACGCTTCTTTGTCTAAAACAAAAACAGCATTATTGTGCTCCTGTAAAAACGAAGCCGGAATCTGATTGGTCACCTCATCTTCAACTGATTTTTTGATCACATTGGATTTTCCTTCACCCCAAGCCATCAAAATAACTTGTTTGGCTTCCATGATTTTTTTAACTCCAAGTGTGATTGCAGTTCTAGGTGTATTACTTAAACCGGAAAAATCTTTACTTGCGGCAACTCTTGTAATATGGTCTAAAGCTACCAAACGCGTTTTAGAGTTTTGAAGTGAACCCGATTCGTTAAAACCAATATGTCCGTTTCCTCCAATTCCAAGAATCTGTAAATCGATTCCACCTAAAGCTTCAATTTTAGCTTCGTAATCGTGGCAGTAATCTGCAATTTGTTCTTTGGTTAAAAGTCCATCGGGAACGTGGAAGTTTTCAGGTAAAATATCGACATGGTCAAACAGTAATTCTTTCATAAAACGAACATAACTGTTGATAGAATTAGGTTCCATTGGATAATATTCATCCAAATTAAAACTAATTACGTTTTTAAAACTCAAACCTTCCTCTTTATGAAGACGTACTAACTCTGCATACAATCCTTTTGGAGAAGAACCGGTTGCCAGACCTAAAATACAAGGTTTGTTTTCTTTTTGTTTGGATTGAATTAAAGCTGCAATTTCCTGAGCAACCGCTTTAGAAGCCTCATTAGAATTTTCAAAAACTACTGTATTGATGTTTTCAAATCGTTTTTCGAAGCCTGTTGCTTTGTCTATTTTACTTTTTAACATGATATATATCTTTTTTTATTCCTGATTCTAAATCTTCCAACTTCTGTATTTATGACCTTTTATTGCATAAAAAAGAATCATTAAATACGAAGGCAATAATATTAAATAAGCAATTTGATTCCCGCTTTTTGAAGTTAACGCTACTCCATTTTCAATATTTGATGTATTTACGTGCTCCACAATCATCCCATAAAACAGCGGAAAAACAGCACCACCAATAATTCCCATAATCAAAATTGCACTTGCAATTTTAGTATAACCTCCTAAATCCTGAAGGGCCATTGGCCAAATTGCCGGCCAACAAAGTGCATTTGCCAATCCAAGTAAGGCTACCAAAAGAATTACAATCGGTAAATTTGGAATTCCGGGCAACTGAATCATTAACTTTGGAGAGATTAATACAATCGCTAAAACCAAAATTAAACCTAAAAATCCCGAAGCTTTTAAAGCTGTAACCTGCGAAAGATATTTTGGAATTAATGTGATTCCCAATACATAACCCACTACCATAAATGACATAGTGAATGAGGTTAATTTCAAATAAAAGTTCCCTTCATCGCCATAAACTCCTAATTGTTTTCCGAAACCACCTATTGAATCACCGGCCAAAACTTCCGCTGATATGTACAGCATCAAAGTTACAACACCTAAAACCAATTGCGGGTACTTAAATGCGTTTTTTATTTGCTGAAAAATACTCAAATTTGTTACATTTCCGTCTTCATCCAAATCAATCTCAGGAAGCGGAGAAAACTTAACCAACAACGCTAAAACCATAATGATCAACCCCATATAAAGATAAGGTCTTTGCAATTGTAGTGCAAGTGAATTTAAGGCAGCAGTTTTTGATGCTTCATCTAACAACGCAATCTTATCGGCAGTAAAATCCTGCATGTTTGATAAAACCAAGGCTGTTAATACAATCGGAGCCACAAATCCGGCCAGTTTGTTTGCAATTCCCAGAACACTGATTCTTGCCGCAGCACTTTCACGAGGACCTATAACGACAACATACGGATTAGAGGCAGTTTGCAAAACAGCTAAGCCTGTTCCCATCACAAATAATGCAATTAAAAACAGCAAAAAAGTACGGCTTGACGCAGCGGGATAAAACATAAATGCACCGGCTGCAATGATCAATAATCCTAAAGAAATACCATTTTTATACCCTACTTTTTCGATAATCCAAGAGGATGGAATTGCCATCACAAAATAGGCAATATAAAAAGCAAAAGTCACAAAATAAGCTTGTGAAGAGGATAACTCACAGGCCAATTCGAAAAATGGAATTAAAGGCCCGTTAAGCCAGGTAACAAAACCTAGAATAAAAAACAATAAGGTTAAAATAACCATCGGAATAACCGGATTCCCTCTCTCTAAACGGACTGCATTTTCAATGTTTGACATACTATTTTTGGTTGATTGTTAAAAAGATTTTGATTTCAAATCTAAAGTAGAATCAACACTAAATTACTTATTGCGGTTTTTACGCAAATGTTTTGCATTTTTTTTGCAAAACAAAAGTAATACAATAAGTTGGTCTTATTCCTAATTCAGATATGAAAATTTTGTTAATTTTTTGTTTCCCAATTTAGGTCAGGGTAATATTTTTGAAGGTATTCCTTTACGTCTGCAATATCTTCTTTTGCGGTTAAATCAGGTACATGCTCAGAAAATGCGATACCAATTGTTGTACCCGGATTTTCTTTAACGGAGTTCAAAAGTACCGTTGGCAATTCTTTCTCGTCTCTTTCGGGATGAACCGGACAGTTTTTAAGATGCGTATATAAGGTTGCGCCATTAAATTTAAAAGCATTCATACTCACTCTGATTTTCCCGTCAACATCTTTATATTCTTCTAAAACATCAGCCGTAGGTTTTTCTAAAATATCCAACAATTGATTGTTTTTATCCAGTTTCGCGATCGCAAAACGTGAAATTCGTTCTATTGGAAACGCCAAAGCATCACGATCGTAACTAATAAAAGCATTTGGACTTTCGGTTTCACGAAGTGCCAATAAAGCGGCAGCTGAATACAGGTTATCACTGTTACAAACGGAATACTGTTGTGTATTTAATTCCGGATATTGCTCAACAGCCTGAAACAAAGCATCAGCAGTACCAAACGGTTTTTCTCTTCCTTCCGGAATATACTGTACAGCGAATGAGATGTTGAGTCCATGAAAATCATTATTCTTCATTTCACTTCCGTAAAACTCTTTAAACAAACCTCCCTGTTCTCCGATAATAATGTAAATATTTTGGTACCCTGCTTTTTTTGCATTCAACAAAAGATAATCCAATAGCGGTCTTCCACTGGCTCCTACTCCGATCAAACCTTTACTTCTTTCGTTTGCCTGTGCTATTTCTTCCGGCGATAAATTAGTGGTAATCGCTTCTTTTTTCATGCGGGAAGAAGCTCCTCCGGCAAGAATAACTAAATTGTTGTGCATCTTATTTTTTTAAATTTCAATATTTTCTAAAATTCTTACGCCAGCATCTACATTTACAGCGTAAGCCTCCTCTGCTCCGGCTTTTAAAATGGCCTCAATAACCAGATTTTCCACTTTAGGATCGGCAATAACTACAATACTTCCGCCACCGCCTGAACCAACGATTTTAGCTCCGTATGCACCTGCTTTCAAAGCTGCATTTACCATGTCATCAATTCTTGGAACAGTAATTTTCAATAAATCACGCAAAACGGCATGATGATCATTCATTAAAGAACCTATCTTTTTAAGATCCAAAACAGGTTTTTCGAACTCTTTTAAGGCTTCTTTGGTATAATGATAATTTTTAATCGCCGCTTCAAAAAACGGAATTAACCGATCGGGAAGACAATTTCTGTATCGGTCTATATCTTCAATTTCAGCAGTATATAAATCAAAATCGGGAAAATTTTGCTTCACCACATCAATAGCCATTAAAGCATTCCCTTTTAAGTCCCCTAACAAACCGATGGTCTCTTTTGGAACCCCGGAAACTCCGGTAATCAGACCTTTTAATTCAGCCCCGATAACTTTATAAGAAAAAGGATCTTTTGTATTGATATACACTATATTGCCAACACCAATGCTAAAATGATCCATCATTCCACCCGGCTCTCTGTGCTCCAATACTTCTGATTCGTATCCGATTTTTGAGATAAACTCAGGAGTAACCTCATCATCAACTCCGAAAGCTGCAATTAAAAAACGAATCCAAGCCATCAACAAAGCCGATGAACTTGACGTTCCCGAATTGATCGGAATATCTCCTGTTATCGTGATATCGTAACCAACTGTTGGTATACAGCCGTATCTGCGCAAGACCCGCAGCGAGGAAGCAAAATAATCACGTGGTTCCAACGTCGTAAAAGCGGCATCTATAGCAATCACTCTAACTTCGTCAATATCAACCATATTAAGAACAAATGTTTCTCTACCGTTTTGTTCTGCCGTTAGGCTAATTTTTCTATTGATGGCGCAGGCTATAACAGGTAATCCTAAATAATCCTGATGGTCTCCAAAAAGACATGTTCTTCCTGGTGCTGATGATATGATTCTTTTCACTTACATATATGATATTAAAATACTGAATTTCAAAAAAATACAGTATTACTTGATTATAAATTCGGCTCTGATTTCGGGTTTTGATTCTACGAAACTATAGATTATTTTTTGATAAAACAAGAAAAAACAAAAAAATGTGCTCGAACACACTTAAAAATGTTCTCGAGCACATTTTAATATTTCCTTAAACTATATACTCAAATAATTAAATCAAATTTATATATTTGCTAATATGGATAAGAAATACACTATTAAGGATATTGCAAACATGGCCGGAGTTTCTAAAGGAACTGTTGATCGTGTATTACACAAAAGAGGAAAGGTCTCTCCTGCAGCACTTGAAAAGATAAACGAAGTCTTAAAGGTAATTGACTATGAACCCAACCTTATTGCGAGAAATTTAAAAAATAATAAAATTTATCGCATCTGTGTTTTACTACCTGATCCTAAAATAGATTCCTATTGGCTTCCGTGCGTAAACGGAATCCAGGATGCGGTAAAGGAGTATAAAGCTTACAATGTCAATATCACTATCCATTATTTTAATCCGGAAAGCAAAAAATCATTTATCAATACCAATGATGTGGTGATCAAAATTGCACCTGAAGCGGTTTTGATAGCACCCCTATTTCACAAAGAGACTTTAGAAGCTGTAAAACAATATGATGAGTTAAACATCATGGTCAATACGTTTAACAACCAGGTGGAGTCTGATACCATTAAAAGTTTTGTCGGGCAGGATTTATACAAGAGCGGTCGTGTTGCAGCCAGTTTAATGAATTTGATTTTAGAAGACGGTCATATCGCGATTGTGCACATTGATGAGAGTCTAAAAAATGCCGTTCACATGCAGGAAAAGGAAAAAGGTTTCCGGAATTATTTTGATGAAAAAAAACTAACCAACTTTTCCTTAACCACTTTAAAATTAAAACATGCGAATGTAGAAAGTAAGTTTTTAAATTTCACAGAAGAACATCCTAATCTGAAAGGAATTTTTATCACCACTTCCAAAGCTTACGAAATTGCTTCGATACTCGCCGAACAAAAGAATAAAAAAATTGCCTTAATCGGATACGATTTAGTTGAAAAAAATGTCAGTTTCTTAAATCAGGGATTGGTTCACTTTTTAATTCATCAAAATCAAAAGAGACAAGCCTATTTGGGTGTAAGCACCTTAGTAGAACATTTTTTATACAGCAAAGAAATTCCTGAAACGGTATTACTACCAATTGACATTATCAATGTCGAAAATGCCGGTTTTTATATTTCATAAAAAATACATGATGTTAAGTTTTAAACCATATAAGTAATGTAAGTTCATTTTAGTAGTATCTACATTTTCTTAAATATTGTTACGCGCAAAATCTAAAACCATATTAACATCGTACTTCTGTTTTTTGTCATATCGAGCGAAGTCGAGAAATCATACTAGGTGCTCCGCTTCTATTTTCCACAATTTTGTCATAGTGAGGAACGAAGTATCTTTATAAGTAATTCAATAAACTGAAGCTCAACGGTATGGATTCAGCAAACGTAGATCCTTCGTTCCTCAGGATGACAAACTGTACGGAGTTTCTCGCTTGATTACGCCTCCTCAGGATGACAAACTGTACGGAGTTTCTGGTGCGATTTCTCGACTTCGCTCGAAAGGACAGAAGTTGTGGGGTAATGTAAGTCCATTTTAGCAGTATCTACATTTTCTTAAATATTGTTACGCGCAAAATTTAAAACCATAATAACATCGTACTTCTGTTTTTTTGTCATTTCGAAGAATGAGAAATCACACTAAGTGCTCCGCTTCTATTTTCCACAATTTTGTCATACGGAGGAACGAAGTATCTTCACAAGTAATTCCGTAAAGTCAAGCTCAACGGTATCGATTCAGCAAATGTAGATCCTTCGTTCCTCAGGATGATAAACTGGACGGAGTTTCTCGCTTGATTACGCCTCCTCAGGATGACAAACTGTGCGGAGTTTCTGGTGCGATTTCTCGACTTCGCTCGAGATGACAGAAGTTATGAGGTAATGTAAGTCCATTTAAGCGATACTTCTGTTTTCTTAAACACTTTTATGGTTTAATAAAAAACAACGGCTCTTCATTACCCTAAATCAACACATCCTCTTTCATTATCTTACACTTTACATTTCACACTACAACATTCTACATTTCACATCACTTCAACTTCATCTCTTTAAAAGAATATTAATCCCGTAAACTCCTTAGAAATTTTCTATTCTTTTTTTGCCAAAACCACTTGATATTCTTCCAAAAACTTAATTCTTAATTTTTTGTTAATTTTCACTTTTCTAAAAATTGAAAATAGCATCAAAAATGATCCCTTATTTATATCAATTCCAACATAGTTTTCTAAACTAGAAATTTAAACGTAAAAAAGCTTTTTTGAAACCCCTTTTTTGCAAAAACACAAGTCTCTTTATCGTGCATAACACAAGACTATACAATATAAAATATTCAGCATTTTCACACAAACACTAATGATATAATAAGTTATAGCAATTTAACATTAGAAATACTCAAACTAATAAATCTTTTTAAAATCAAAACATTTTATACAAATCACATCATTTTAAGTTAATAATTACAATTTGCAACTATTTATGTGTTCGAGAACATTAATTTAATGTGTTCGAGCACATTTTTCATGTTTTTTCTTGTTTAATAAAAATATAATCTATAATTTCGTTAGGTACTATTCTTAAAATTAAGTTAATAGGTGAAATTTTTAAAGCGTTTTATAAGGTTTAAAGCGAGTAAAATGGATTAAGTAAACCAACATTAAGGTTGAAAAATGAAGCAGTGATTTATTGAAAAAAAAGATTCGATTAAAGAATACCATATTATTCCCAATCAGAAAAGAAATCCAAAACCTACAAATAATAAAAAACAGATTATTAATTAACCAAACTCGATTAAAGTATGAAATTTTTAACCCAAAAAAAGCCTAGAGATTTTCGGATTAACATTCTATCCGATAAAAAGGTCCAATTAACAGTTCTCTCGTTATTAGTTTTTGCGTTTCAGGCTTCGGCTGCTTCCTCGATAACTACTTCAGACGAAAATACTATAGTCATTCTTTTTGAAAAAATAGTAAAAGGAACTGTCACCGATCAAAATGGTGTTCCTTTGGCGGGTGCCAACGTTGTAGTAAAAGGAAGTTCAAAAGGCGTACAAACTGATTTTGACGGAAACTTTGCAATCACAGTACCGGACAATGCCGCGAAACTTATTGTAACGTATGTTGGTATGGAAGACCAGGAAATTACCATAACAAATGCTCCTCTGAAAATTATGCTGAAAGAAGCAGGACAAAAATTAGATGAAGTTGTTATTGGATACGGAAAACAAAAGAAAAAAGACCTTACGGGTTCTATCAGTTCGATCAGCAAAGACAATTTAAATTTAGGAGGTACGATTGCCAATGTTGGTCAAGCGCTACAAGGACGTGCTTCAGGAGTTCAGGTACAGCAGAACAGCTACGCACCCGGAACAAACCCGTCAGTGGTAATCAGAGGAGGAAATTCTATTAATACTTCCAACGCTCCATTATATGTTGTAGACGGATTTATTACCAGCACAGGTGCTTCTATCAGTCCTAATGATATTGAAAACATCCAAATTCTTAAAGATGCTTCCTCTACAGCTATTTATGGTGCCAGAGGAGGAAATGGAGTTATCATCATTACAACTAAAAAAGGAAAATCAGGAAAAATGCAAATTGAGGCCGAAATTTCGGATGGTTTTCAAAACATTATCAATGAGCCTTCTTTATTAAGCGGACAGCAATATGCCAATATCCAAAATGCGATTGCAAAGGAAAATGGAAGACCTCCCGTTTTTCCTGCAAGTTTCCCAATCGCCAATACCAATTGGTTTGAAGCTGCAACACGTCCGGGAGAAGTGATTAACAGAACAATTAGTTTTAGCGGAAGCGATAAAACCTCTAAATTTTTTCTTTCCGGAAATTACCTGAAACAAACCGGAGCTATTGAAAACACTGATTTTAAAAGATATAGTGTAAGAATGGGTGGCGAGAAAAAATTCAACGACAAATTAAATGTCGGCACTAATATTTATGGTGCGGCAAGTGAAGGGAACAACAGCGATTTTGGCGACAATATCCTATCTCCTATGTTTACGATTCAGACCGCTATTCCAACTATTCCTATTTACAATCCTGATGGTTCTTACTACAAATATCAGGGAAAAGACAATGCTTTGGCCTTGTTATTGGAACCTACAGACCACGTCATCAACAGATTGGTAAACGGAAGTATGTTTATGGACTATGAAATTATTAAAAACCTTACGTTCCATTTTGGTGCCGGAGCAGAATGGCAGGAAAATATCCAAGGAAAATATACGCCTAGTACGTTAATTGCCGGAGCTGCCCTGCATGGTACCGGATCTGAAGAAAATAAAACCTATTTCAGATGGAGTACAGATCAGTATCTGACTTATAAATTTTCAATAAAAGAACATTCCATAACAGCAATGATTGGAACTTCTAATCAAAAAGATACTTACGAACGTCTAAAAGCTTCCGGTTCCGGTTTTTCTAATGATTTATTGACCTATCATAAACTCGAAAGTGCTGAAGTATACCTAAGACCGGAAACAGAAAAAACAGAAACGAAACTTACCTCTTATTTTGGCCGATTAAACTATTCTTATTCAGATAAATATTTAGCCTCCTTTACAATAAGAAAAGACGGTTCTTCCCGATTTGGCCCAAATAACAAATTCGGAATTTTTCCATCCGGAGCCGTTGCCTGGAAGCTTTCCAACGAACCTTTTATAGAAAAACTAAATACATTCTCTGAGCTTAAATTAAGAGTGAGTTACGGTATTACAGGAAGTGATGGTATTGGAGACTATGCCTACCTGAGCAGACTGACTCCATGGGGAACAGTAATTGGACAAGGCGGTCTTTCGGGTGGTAACGAGCCTGCCAATTTAGCAAACCCTGATCTGAAATGGGAAGAAACAGCCCAAACCAATATCGGATTGGATATGGGTTTCTTTAACAGCAGATTGAACATCACTATCGATGCGTACAAAAAAAGAACAACTGATGCTCTTTTGAATGTTCCTGTTGGTGGATGGTGGGGCTTTGGTACCCTAAGATTCAATTCCGGGGTTATTGATAACAAAGGAATCGAGTTAGGCATTAACACTGTAAACTTTAGCAATGATAAATTTACCTGGAGTACTTCTCTAAATTTTGCTTACAACAAACAAGAAATTGTATCCCTTGCTGATAATGTTAAAATAATCAGTAACAGTACTTCTAACCCAAGCGGAACTGTTTCCGGACAAGAATTTACAAGACTGGAGCCAGGTAAGGAAATGGGCGTTTTATTCGGTTATAAGTATGCAGGGGTTATAAAATCAGGAGAAACGTATGCTCCGCAGCCGCTTTCTGTACCCGGAGATCCAAAATATGAAGATCTAAATGGTGACGGAACCATTACAGCTGCCGACAGAACTTATTTAGGAAATTCTACGCCGCATTTTATTCTCGGGTTTAATAATGATTTTAAATATGGAGATTTTGATTTGAATATCTTCTTTCAGGGTGCTTTCGACTATTCCGTTTATAATATGACTGCAATGGTTGGTGAGTCTACTACAAGTACTGATGCTTTAAATCGCTGGGTTGCCAATACAAATGAAAATACGGATATTCCGAGAGATGGTTATTACAAAAGTAAATATGGCAGTTATGTCAATTCGAAATTTGTTGAAGAAGCTTCCTACCTGCGTCTGAAAAATGTTTCTATCGGTTATTCTATTCCGCAAAGCGTATTAAAAGAAGTTAAATTTATAGATAGTATCAGATTGTATGCTATTGGACAAAATTTGCTGACTATTACAAATTATTCCGGAAATGATCCGGAAGTAAATGGACATTTTACCACTGATAATACCAAACAGAACTTAGGCGGAGGAATTGATTTTAACTCCTTCCCGGCTTCCAGAACGTTTATTCTAGGTATTAAAGTTGCAATTCATTAGTCTAAAGGCTTTTTAGTAACATTAAATTTATTAAAATGAAAAAATATACAGTACTCTTACTTTTACTTGTCGCAGGTACACATTTTTCGTGTAATGAAGATCTAGACCCCACCATATACAGTAGTTTAACAACTGCGAATGGCTATCAAACAAAATCGGATGCCATAGCGGCTATAAACGGAATTTACGGCAGATTGAAAGGTCCGTCTGTAGGTGACAACTTTTCGTACTGGGCAACACGACATTTTGCTTTAACGGATATTGCAACAGATTTGGGACATTGTCAGTACGGCGGGGATCCGGGTCAATTATCTTTAGGGACCTGGAGTTCTACTAATGGATTGCTTTTAGAAGACTGGAATGCCATGTACAAATTGATTGCCAATGCCAATAATGCCATTTTCTACATCAATCAAATGCAGGAAATTTCAAGTTCAGATAAAGCGCAATTTATAGCCGAGGCCCGATTTCTAAGAGCTTCGGGCTATATGGACTTAACAGATTCCTGGGGACCTGTAATTTTAATTACGGAAGCTGATTTAACTAATCCGGATTACTTGGCACAAACCCCTCCAACATCGGTTGAGGCAATTGATGCTTTTCTGATCAAAGAACTCAACGATGCTGCTGCTGTACTTCCTGTAAATTATCAGGACAATCCCATCTATGGTGGTAATGATGTAGGACGCGCTACAAAAGGTGCTGCTTTAACTTTATTAGCAAAATTGTATTTGCGTGCCCACGACTGGCAAAAAGTCGCTACACTTACACAACAAGTAATGAATTTAGGTCAATACAGTCTTTATCCTAGTTATTCAGGATTGTTCAAAGAAAGTAACAAATGGTGCAGCGAAAACATTTTTTCTTCTCTTAGCGATGCCAATACAAACGGAACGGAGCTATTGAACCATTTTGGACCAATTGATCATCCTGTTGTTGAAAACAGATGGCAGTATTATACGGTAAACTGGGATTTTTACAACACCTTTGGTAATGAAGATGACAGAAAACAATGCTTTTTTCCAGAATTTATGGGAACAGATAAATTGCTGCACAAACAAGCACCATCTTTGGGTGCAGAGCCACCGGCAGGCGTATTTTACATGCCCGATGTATCGACCAGAAAATACGCAGATGATGAAACTACCACCTATTATGACGGTCACAGTGTCAACATTTTACGTTATGCAGATGTATTGTTAAGCAGAGCCGAAGCACTAAACGAGATCAGTGGTCCGACCATTGAAGCTATAGATCTTATCAATCAGGTGAAAGGAAGATCTCATGCCAAATTATTGGTTTTAGCAGATTACAATCAAAGTACTTTGAGAGATGCTATTCTACAAGAAAGAGGATGGGAACTTTTCTATGAAGGTAAACGCCGTCAGGATTTAATCCGAATGAATAAATTCGACGTTCTTGTAAATGCCTATCACCTCAGAGTTGGAGAAACGGCACAAATCAAAATGCCACAAAATAAATATTATACCTATCCGCAAAGCCAGGTTGATCTAAACCCCAATTTAAGCAATGCTAATAGATAAATAAGAGCAGGAAAATCAGGAGTAGACAACGTTTTCAGCGTTGTCTGTTCCCGATTTCATACAAAAGAAGTACCTTTCTGTTTCACAAAAGAAGCTTTTCCTATGATCAAAAAATTAATTGTAAAATGGAGTTTTATTTTGGCATTGCTTGTATTGGCAAGCTGTTCCAAAAATCAGAATCGCATTCTAAATATTGCCATTGGAACTCATAGCAACAACGAATTGAAGATTCAGATCGATGTTACTACGAGTGACAACCTTTCGGTTTATGCAGAATATTGGGCTGATACAAAAGGAATTAAAAACAAAGTAGCTACTCCAATTTCAAAAACAGGGCTTTCACATTCTTTGATACTTTGCAGCGTTAGTCCCGAAACTAGTTATAGTTTTCAGGTGGTTACGGTTGCAGACGGAGAAAAAAAGACAAGCAAAATATATCATTTTAAATCCAGAAAATTACCAGAATGGTTACAAAAACAATTTAAAGCCAATTTTCAGAAACCGGAACTTTTGCCTCAAAATTTCAAAAAAGGTTTTCTGCTAATGGGCAAAAGAGAAACGCCGGGTACCGCTTACATTGTTGATTATAAAGGTAATTTGAGATGGTATCACACTGTAGAAGGAACCGGTTTTAAGGTTACACATTTTACTAAAGACCAAAGTATTATTGCTATTTTAGGAAAAAACAATGAACCGACAAGCTACGGCAGTGAAATTCTGGAAATCAATTTACAGGGAGACACTTTAACACATATTAAAAAAGGACAAGGTGATTTTAAACAAGTCATTCATCATGAAATTATCAAAAAATCGACTAATGAAATTGTAACCTTGTTTGTTGATGAAAGAATAACCGATTTAACGGCTATTGGTGGCAAAAAACGTGATACAATCAATGGAGATGGTATTCTTATTTTGAATAAAAAAGGAAAACAGCTCTGGAAATGGAGTGTTTTTGACAACTTAGATCCAATGAAAGATAAAGCATTATTGAAAACAAAAAAAGACTGGATGCACGCCAACAGTCTGAATTATGATAAGGATGGAAACTTTCTGATCTCTTTTTACAATAACGGTCAAATTTGGAAAGTAGATGCCAAAACCGGAAAAGTGATCTGGAAATTAGGAAAAGGAGGTACACTATCACAAAAAGAAAATTCCAGTTTCTCGCAAGCACATGCCGCACACATTAACCCCGAAGGCAGTCTACTTTTTTTTGATAATGGTGTTGATAAAAAACAATCCTCGGTATTTGCTTTGAAAATAAATGAAAAAGACAATTCCGCGCAATTGGATTTTCAGATCAAATTGCCCAAAGAAATTTATAATGACAGAATGGGAAGTGCTTATATGATTGATAAAGAAACGCTATTGTGCTGTTGTTCAAAAAGACATATAACGGTTCTGACGAATAAAAAAGGAGTTTTACTTTGGGCTTTAGAGTCCGAAATTCCTCCTTATCGCGTTGAGTTTATTCCGGAAGAAAAATTAAAACCGTTTCTTTTCAATTAAAAAAAACTTTAGTCACAATTAATTTTTAACACATAGAGGCATAGCTGACAAAGCTTAAAAAAAGGCGTTTTACTTTAAATAAATCACAGGAGACGAGGTGAAAAAATTGTGATTTTCTTGAAATTTCTCCAATTGTAAAATTCCAAATCTATGTTCCTAATGTGTTAAAAAACATTTAGCTAAACTATAACCAATGGATTAATAATAATGACGTAAGCGATTCACTTTTTTAGTATTCGAGTATCAGATTAAAACTAGTAAACATGAAAAAAATAATTCTTATTGGTTTCTTTTTAGTGCTGCCAATTGTAGTGTTCAATTCGTGCAATACCTCTAATTCTCAAACATTAGCAAAAGAAACCTCAGACGATGAAGGTTACATTACCATAGATACCTCAAAAATTCCGGACGATCCATTTGGTGAATCCGTTCGATATGGAAGAGAATTAATGCTAAAAACAGCTTATTATATTGGGCCAAACGGCATTAAAGGAAAATATTTGGGTAATAAAATGAACTGTACCAATTGCCATCAGGATGCCGGTACAAAACCGCATGCTTTCAACCTGATGTCTTCGCATGACAATTATCCGCAATATCGCGGACGCGAAAATAAAGTACTCACACTTGCTGAACGGGTTAACAATTGCATCATGCGTCCTCATTCCGGTAAACCCCTTCCGCTTGACGGAAAAGAAATGGTCGCTTTTTTATCTTACTTTAAATGGATTAGCAAATTTGTTCCTAAAGATGGGCAATTTAAAGGGGCTAAAAATCTGGAAATCGATTTTCCCGATGTAGCTGCCAGCCCTGAAAGAGGAAAAACACTATTTATCGAAAACTGTGTTCGTTGCCACGGAGCTGATGGAGAAGGAAAATACAACGAAGACAAATCCGGTTATGTGTATCCTCCGCTTTGGGGACAATACGGCTACCAGCCGGGTTCAAGCATGCACAGAGTTATCAAACAAGCACAGTGGCTAAAAAGCAATATGCCATATGATAAAGTAACACCCGGAAAACCTTATCTTACGGACACAGAAGCACTGGACATTGCCGCTTATGTAAATGATGATGCCATACACACGAGACCAAATCCCAAAACATTTGACTATCCAAATAAAATGGGCAAACCAATCGATTATGCCCACAGTCCTTTTAGTGATACTTTTTCTGAAGAACAACATAAATACGGTCCATACAAACCCATTATTGCTTATTGGAAACAAAATGGATGGAAAGCCGTTTATTAACTTTTATATCAATATCTCCCTTTAACTTGAACAAAAAAATGAAGCCAAACCTAAAAAACAACCCAATTTTAAGTCGAATAGTGCTAATGTGTTTTTTCATTATCAGTATTCCATTAAGCGCACAACAAATAAAATATACCGACGGTAATGACGGTTGGAATCCAAATCAATTAGGAAATCATCGCGCTGTGGTGGTCTTTTCCGGTACTGGCACCGTTGCCAAAACGACTATCGAATGGCGCCGAAGAGATACAAATCCCGATCAAAAGAGAATTATTGTTCAGGATGCCACCGGAAAAGAAATTACAAATCTGAAAACAGTTAACATCACGAGAGAAAGCGGTACTATTTTCTTTGAGCCGGTTTCGGGTCAGACGACTTATTATGTGTACTATATGCCCTATATTGATGAAGGTGATGCAAACTATCCAAAAGGAGTGTATGCCAAACCCGAATACAAAACCAATGCACAATGGCTGGCCAAAATAAAAACAGCTGCGGCGGACAATACTACTGTTCAGGAAATCCAGAGTGTAAATGCTTTTAACAGTTACTACCCAATGGAAGTTATTGCTACAGCCGCAGAAACACAGGACATCATTGCTAAAAACAGTGGTAGTTCTTTTATCGTTTTTCCCGAAGACCGTTTAAATTCAATCCGAATGAAAAATGATCTGCCACAACGCTGGATCCAAAAAGGAGCTCAAAACACCTTTGCTGACACCGCATTAAAAGGGGAGTATTTAGCTTTTCAATTGGGGGTTTACGCCTTGCAGGATATTACTAATTTAAAAGTTACTTTCTCCAATTTAATCAGCAACAACGGAGCGATCATTGAAGCAAAATATTTAAACTGCATCAATACCGACGGAACCAGATATGACGGATCTGTATTTGCCAATACCGTTTCAGTTTCAAAAGGAAAAGTACAGGCAATGTGGTGTGGCATTGACATTCCGCAAACTACTGCCGCGGGAACCTATACCGGAAAAGCAGTCGTGAATTGTGATGGAAAAACAAAAGAAATCACCCTTCAGATAAAAGTAACGAACGAAGTGACCCAAAACGGAGGAATCGATTTTCCGGAAAAAATGACGCGTTTAAAATGGCTAAACTCAACTTTGGCTCAGGAAAATACGGTTATTGCCCCTTACATTCCATTAGTTGTAAAAGATACTGAAATCTCTTTATTGGGGAGAAAATTAGTCTTAGGTTCAAATGGATTTCCAACCCAAATCCAAACTTTCTTTACGCCCGAAATGACTTCTATCGGTACAAAACCAAATGATATTTTGACTGCTCCGGCAGCATTTCATTTTATAGATGCAGCAGGAAAAGAATCTTTACAATGGAAAAACTCAAGCCTTAAATTCCTGAAAAAAGAAGCCGGAACCGTTTCGTGGGAAAGTAGTTCTACTTCACAAGCCCTTCAAATGGATGTGACGGGAAGCATCGAATTTGATGGATTTGTATCGTATGCTGTAAAAATTACCGCTTTGGAAGATGCTGTTTTCAATGATATTAATTTTCATATGCCATTGCAATCTTCTGCTTCAAAATACATGATGGGATTAGGTCAAAAAGGGGGTGATCGTCCTCAGACCTTTGATTGGAAATGGGATGTGGCACATAAAAATCAGGACGGTGCCTGGATCGGAAATGTGAATGCAGGATTGCAATTTTCATTAAGAGATGAAAAATACAGCCGTCCGTTAAACACTAATTTTTATTTGCAAAAACCTTTATTATTACCTTCTTCATGGGGCAACGAAAACAAAGGTGGAATCACAATAACGCCAAACCAAAAAACAATTTTGGTCAATGCCTACAGCGGCAATCGCACAATGAAAAAAGGGGATATTTTATACTACAACTTTAATTTACTAATTACGCCGTTTCGTAAAATAGATACTGATTTCCAATGGAACACGAAGTTTTATCATAAATACAGTAACCTCGACACTATCGCCCAAACGGGAGCAACGGTAGTCAATATACACCATGCCAATGCCATTAATCCGTACATTAATTATCCTTTTATTGAATTCAAAAAAATGAAAGAGTACATTGATGAAGCACATCAAAAAGGATTAAAAGTAAAAATTTACAACACCGTAAGAGAGGTTTCTAATAAAGCTTATGAAACTTTTGCTTTAAGAAGTTTGGGTCACGAAATTTATTCCCCAGGTAAAGGAGGCGGATTCTCTTGGCTTCAAGAACATGTGGGTGATGATTATATCGCGGCTTGGTTTGTTCCCGAAATAAAAGATGCTGCCATTGTAAACAGCGGTATGAATCGTTGGCATAATTATTATGTGGAAGGAATGAATTGGCTGACTCAAAACGTTGGCATCGATGGTGTTTATCTTGACGATGTGGCTTTTGACAGAATTACCATGAAACGTATCAAAAGAGTGCTTACCAAAGACGGTCACCCCGGAATCATCGATTTACATAGTGCCAATCAATACAACAAAAGTGATGGTTTTAACAATAGTGCTAATTTGTATATGGAACACTTTCCATACATCAATAAACTATGGTTTGGAGAGTATTTTGACTATGAAAAAAACAATCCTGACTTTTTCTTAACCGAAGTGAGCGGTATTCCTTTTGGATTAATGGGAGAAATGCTTCAAGATGGAGGAAATCCATGGAGAGGAATGGTTTACGGAATGACCAACAGAATGCCTTGGAGTCACAATGCTGACCCAAGACCAATTTGGAAATTATGGGATACTTTCGGCATTAAAGGTTCTGAAATGATTGGTTATTGGAGCGAAAACTGTCCGGTAAAAACAACTAACGAAAAAGTATTGGCAACGGTTTACAAAAAGAACGGTACAGCCTTAATTTCAATCGCAAGCTGGGCAGATACTGATGTAAAAATAAAATTAAACATCGACTGGAAAAAACTGGGAATCAATCCTGCCAAAGCGACAATTACAGCGTTGGAAGTGGCTAATTTTCAGCCTGCGCAAACTTTTACGGCAAAGGATGAAATTCCGGTCGCTAAAGGTAAAGGGTGGTTGCTTATTGTTAAGTAATGCTTTATCCAGATTTAAACACGAATTGCACGAATTAACACAAATTGAAAATGTTTTCTTGCCACTGATTTCACAGATTGACCGCCCAGTTTGTCATTCTGAGGAACGAAGAATCTTCACAAGCAGCTCGACAAAGATTGTGGAGTTTCTTTCGGAGATTTCTCACCCGTAGAAATTGACAAGATTGCAAAAAGTCTTTTTTAATCTGTGAAATCTGTGGCAAAAGTAAAATCGTTTTTAACACAGATGTAAAGATAAAATAACACGCAGATTTTGCAGATGCTAAAAAAAATCTGCTAAATCTGCGTGAAAAACAAAAAAGAAAAAAATCTTTCCTAATCCTTTTAATCTGTGGCAAAAAAAACACGAAACAATAAATCGCTCCCTATGAAACTTAAACTATTCGTTCCCTTTCTGCTCTTCGGAAGCCTTTTTTCAAATGCTCAAAACCAACCAACAATAAAAGAGTACCAAAAAGTATTCACTACTTATCCATTCTCAGATCCGGATCCGATTCCGAAACCGGATACCAAAATTTATCCGTACTTCCGTTTTGATGGTTTTACTGATAAACCGATTCAAAAAGAATGGAAGGTCATTGAATTGGAGAATGACTATATCAAATTAATGATTCTGCCCGAAGTAGGCGGAAAAGTTTGGTCAGCCGTAGAAAAAGCTACCGGAAAAGACTTCGTTTACAACAACCATGTAATCAAATTCAGAGATATCGCCATGCGTGGACCCTGGACAAGCGGTGGCGTAGAAGGCAATTATGGAATTATTGGACATACTCCCAATTGTGCTACTCCCGTTGATTTTATAACTATTAACCGAGCAGACGGAAGTGTGAGTTGTGTGATTCAGGTTTTAGATTTACTGACCCGTACGTCCTGGAAACTGGATATTAATCTGCCAAAAGACAAGGCTTATTTTACTACCAATTCGTTTTGGTTTAATTCAACCGAATTCGAACAGCCTTATTACACCTGGATGAATACGGGAATCAAAGCTGCCGGAAATCTGCAGTTTATTTATCCGGGCACGACCTATTTGGGGCATGACGGTGAGCACAATGCCTGGCCTATCAACAAACAAAATGGCAAGGAGGTCTCTTTCTATAAAAATAATGATTTTGGCGGTTATAAATCCTATCATGTTTTTGGAAAATACACGGATTTCTTTGGTGGTTATTGGCATGACGAAGACTTTGGAATGGGAAGATACAGCAATCACGATGATAAAGCAGGTAAAAAAATATGGATTTGGGGGCTTTCACAGCAAGGAATGATCTGGGAAAAATTATTGACCGATACCGATGGACAATATGTAGAAGTACAAAGCGGAAGATTGTTCAATCAGGCAAGCGAAAACAGTAGCCTAACTCCTTTTAAACAACGCTCTTTTGCACCCTACCAAACAGATTCCTGGACCGAATACTGGTTTCCTGTAAAGCAGACCAAAGGTTTCGTAAAAGCAAACAACTATGGTTCTGTAAATGTAAAAAATGAAAACGGCTGGCTGAAAATTTATTTTTCGCCACTTCAAAAAATAAAAGACAAACTCGAAGTTTTTGATAATGAAAAGAAAATTTATTCTAAAGACATTTCGCTTTCGACCTTAGAAACCTTCAAAGATTCTGTTCAAGTTTCGGTTAATCCAAATAAAATAAGACTTACGCTTGGCGAAAATAAATTAGTCTGGAATTCAGATCCTCAAGACGGAAATCTAAGTCGTCCTTTAGAAATACCAAAAGATTTTGACAACAATTCTCTTTACGGATTGTACCTTCAAGGAAAAAATTACATTAGTTTTAAAGATTACATAAAAGCAGAAGAGAAATTGTCGGCTTGTCTGAAAATAGACCCGAACTACGCTCCTGCTCTGTCAGACTTGGCTTCTTTACAAATTAGAAAACTGCAATACAAGGAAGCAGTTGCAACCGCAAGTAAGGCTTTGGCAATAAACACTTACGATCCTGCTGCAAACTATTATTACGCTTTAGCCAACTTACATTTAGGAAATAATACGGATGCTAAGGATGGTTTTGACATTGCAGCCTCAAGTGTCGAATACCGCTCTGCCGCTTACACGCAATTGAGTAAACTTTATTTCAACGAAAATCAACAAGCAAAAGCAATCGAATACGCAGAAAAAAGTCTGCTAAACAATCCATATAATTTAGAAGGTTTACAATTGTTAGCTGTGATTTACCGCTTGCAAAACAATTCCGAAAAAGCCACCGCTTTATTAAATCAAATAAACTCCATTGACCCTTTGAATCATTTCGCAGGGTTTGAAAAATATCTTTGGGAAAAATCAGCGGCTTCAAAAGTGCATTTTACTTCACTCATTCGAAATGAAATGCCGGAACAAACTTATTTGGAATTAGGGATTTGGTATCAACAATTGAATCGCAAAGAGGAAGCTTTAAAAGTTTTTGCTCTTGCTGTTCCAAATGCTGAAATTATCTATTGGATGGCTTTCTTAGAAAATAAAACTGTTGATTTAAGTAAAACACAACCCGGAACCAGTTTTCCTTTCCGTCCCGAAACTGCAGAAATTTTAGAGAAATTAATTCAAACCAACGGGCAATGGCAATTGAAATATCATTTGGCTTTAATAGAATGGAATCGCAATACGCTTTCAAAAGCTAAAGAATTGTTTCTGCAATGCGGCAGCCAACCAGCAGATCCGGCTTTTTATGCGGCAAAAGCGGCTTTAATGAAAGAAGACGCTCAATTGGTCGTATCGAGCCTGCAACAGGCTGCTAAATTAGATAATCAGAGCTGGAGATATCCTAAATTACTGGCAGAGCATTATATCAATCAAAAACAATATGATAAAGCGCTGGCCATTGCAGCTCCTTTTTACAAGCAACATTCCACGAATTATATCATGGGAATGTTATACGCCAAAACTTTATTGTTAAACAAAAAATATGCAGAAGCAGATACCTTCTTAACCAAATTAGAAATTCTTCCGTTTGAAGGAGCAACTATAGGACGACAACTTTATCACGAAGCCAAACTCATGCAGGCATTAACCCAAATAAAAAACAAACAGTACAAAAAAGCCTTACAGTTTATCGCCGATGCCAAGTTGTGGCCTCAAAATCTGGGTGTTGGAAAACCATATGAGGAAGATATTGACGAAAGACTTGAAAACTGGTTAGATTATCACTGTTATACCAGCCTTAATAATTTAGATTCAGCAAAACAATCCTTAGAAAAAATTGTTACTTTTAATCCAAAAATAGACAATACCGTTATGAATTTTTTACCCGCAAATCAGCTTGTGTCCGCTTGGGCTATTGAAAAAACTTCTTCAGCAGAAAAAGCAACAGCATGGTTAAAAAATCAAGCTTCGTTATATCCTTCCAACAAAATTATTCAATGGACCTTACAAGTATATACTAAAAAGCAATCGACTCCTTTGACCGAGGATGAAAAAGACGGTGAGGTTCGAATTATTGAAAAACTATAAAAACTACCCATATAAATTAAAATATTATGAATAAACATTTTTTAAAATACACCTTTTTTAGCATTGTCTTGTTGGGCTACCAAAATATAGAGGCACAAAATGCAGATCAAAACAAAAGCGATCTGTCGATTTACAGAGTTACACCGTTAAAAGTTCATGATATATTGCATACCAAACTAGAAGTGTCTTTTGATTATGGAAAACGTTTTTTGTATGGAAAAGAATGGCTTACGCTGAAACCTCATTTTTACGAAACCGATGCGCTTACGCTAGATGCCAAAGGAATGGACATCAAAGAAATTGCCGTTATGGACGGAAAAAAAAGTATTCCTTTAAAATACAGCTATGATAACGAACAGCTTTTTATTACGCTAAACAGAAAATACAAAAGCACAGAAAATTATACTATTTACATCGATTATACGGCGAAACCGGATCAATTGAAAGCCAAAGGAAGCAATGCCATCACAGATGCAAGAGGATTGTACTTTATAAATCCGGACGGAAAAGGAGACAAACCCGTTCAAATCTGGACACAGGGCGAAACAGAAGCCTCTTCAGCTTGGTTTCCTACTATTGACAAACCCAATCAGAAAACAACTTCTGAAATCGCTATGACGGTTGAGGGCAAATACACCACCTTATCCAACGGGAAATTAACCGCGCAAAAAGTAAATAAAGACGGAACGCGTACCGACACCTGGAAAATGGAATTACCGCATTCTCCTTATTTATTTATGATGGCTGTTGGTGATTTTAAAGTTTATAAAGACACTCCCTATAAAGGAAAAGAAGTAAGTTATTATCTGGAGCCAAAGTATGCGCCTTACGCCAAACAAATTTTTGGAAAAACACCTGATATGATGGCGTTTTACAGCAAAATGTTGGGCGTGGAATATCCTTGGGTGAAATATTCACAAGTAGTAGCCAGAGATTTTGTTTCGGGAGCAATGGAAAATACATCTGCCACTTTACATGGCGAATACGTACAAAAAACAGAAAGAGAATTATTAGACGATAACCAGGAGAGTACCATTGCTCATGAACTTTTTCACCAATGGTTTGGAGATTATGTTACCGCTGAATCCTGGTCAAACTTAACCATGAATGAATCTTTCGCCACTTTTGGTGAGGTACTTTGGCACGGACATGATGCAGGACAAGACGCAGAAGATAAATCTCGTTATGAAAAATTACAAAATTACCTGCGCTCTCAAAAAAATGGAGACAGTCCAGTTTTAGCTCGTTTTCATTATCAAAACCAAGACGATATGTTTGATAATATCAGCTATTCTAAAGGATCGATTATCTTGTATGCGCTAAAAAATCAAATGGGTGATGAAGCCTTTTTTAAATCCTTAAATCATTATTTAACGACAAATGCTTATAAATCGGGAGAATCACACCAACTTCGTTTAGCTATGGAAGAGGTTACCGGAAAAGACTGGAGTCCTTATTTTAATCAATGGTATTACCAAGGCGGAAACCCAATTTTAAATGTTGAATACGGATATGCTGACGGAAAAGCTACCATTGCCGTAAAACAAATACAAGACAACGCAGTTCAGACATTCAGCTTACCGCTAAAAGTGGATTTTTATGTAAATGGAACTAAAATTAGAAAAGAAATTTTAATCGACAAAAGAGAACAAAATTTTAGTTTTGATGTGCCGGCACAGCCCAATTTTACAGACCTGGATCCGGATAAAATCTTAGTAGGCAAAATCATTGACAACAAAAAAATAGCCGATTATCTTTTTCAATATAAAAATGCTCCCTCCTATTTTAACAGAATCGAAGCCGTAAAATTTGCTGCTACAGATAAAAGTCAGGACGCTCAACTTGTTCTGTTGGCAGGATTAGAAGACCAGCAAGACGATGTGCGCGTTTTAAGTATTAAAGCAATTAGTTTAGAAGATAATCAGACTAAAAATGCAGCCTTAAAAAGCCTTCTTAATATTGCCAAAAACGACAAAAAGACAATTGCCAGAGCTGCTGCGATTATAAAACTTGCCAGCACAGCTAATCCCGAATACAAAGGATTGATGCAGGAAAGCATCAAAAATCAATCCTACAACGTAATTGCAGCCGGTATCTGCGGACTAACTAAATTCTCAGCTGATGAGGCAGATAAAGCACTAAATTCTTTAGATGAGGATACCAAAAACCATGTAACTCCGCTAATCAAAAGGTTTAACAGTCAGAAATACTAAAAAACGACAAAAAAGAAATTAAAACCTAAGTAAGCGATCTTATTTAGTATTGTTTGTTTTTGAAGAGATTATCTCGCAATCCGTGAGATAATCTCTTTTTTTATAAAGTTTTTCCCCCACCTGTCAGACTGAGCGAATTTCCCATGTGTCAGGCTGAGCAAATTTCCCATCTGTCAGGCTGAGCGAAGCCGAAGCCCCCTTTACCTATCCAGCCTTCGACTTCGCTCAGGGTGACAATAGTACAGAAAAGAGAGTAGTATAAAAACGATATTCTTTAGCAAATGCCTTTAACCGCAAAAGAACACAACCATTTGTTCTCCCTTTCGCGAAAAAAACTCGCGAACATTGCGCAAGCCCCAACACCCTTTCGGTTAAACTTGAAACCTGAAACCTGAAACTTAAAACAATCCACCCCTTACTCGATCAAAACAAACCTCCCAAAAGAAGAAGCAATATGAAAATTAGGCGTTTCAGTATTAGGATTCACCCACGAAATCCAGGTAGCTTCATATTGTGAATCCGCTTTTTCAGAAAATTTAGCTCTAAAAACACCAGTTTCAATTGTATTATTATGAATTAAATCTAAAGCTTTCAAAGACGCCATACTGATCTTACCCTGCACGGTAAAAAAACCATCCTCTTTTGATGCTTCGAGCTTTAAATCAGTTTTAGGCCAATTCCACTTAAAATCAAAATTGTGATTGGGAAAGGCCTCAAAATCCATTATTCTGGCCGCTGTATCCATCTCCAAACAATAATACGGGCTCATCGCTTCATTTTTCCTAAAAAATAGCTCTACCCTATCCGAATTTCCAATACTATCGATACTATCATCTTTTTGATCGATATGGATATTACCATCAAAAACCTTAAAATTAAAATACAGATTATCGAAATCCCAAAGCGCTCGAAATTCGATTTTTGAAAAGGGATCTGTATTCCAGGGTGAACAAAAATCGGTTAAACAATTGGCTTTTTCCCAACACTGAAAATCCAAATCTGAAGCATTTATTTTTGCGTTTTGATCGGTAAATTTTACTTGATATTCTTTTAAAATTGTGCTCATATTTTTTTAGATTTTCAACGGTTCATTAACCCAAATTGGCTTCTGTTTTTTCGAAATTTCAGCCTCAAAAAAAAGACTGTTTTATTTCGTTTTTAAAACACTAATATAAGGTAAACTTTCCTTAAAACGAACACTGTTTTTTACGTTATTTTTAGCTTTAAAATCAAAAAATAACAAAAATACGGAATCTCACTTTGCGAACGAATAATCAATTTATTGGCAATATAAATATCAAAAAATTAATATATTCTTATTTAATAAAATCAAATAACGGTTATTCACTAAAAACAAAATATTCAGCTTAAGATTCCTGTTAAATAAAAGAACTCTGTATTTTGTATTATATTTTGAAAAATTGTCATCTTTTTATGTCAAAAAAAACATTTATTGCATTTTCATGTGCTCGAGAACACGAATTTTGTGTGTTCGAGCACATTTTTCACATTTTTTCTTGTTTAATAAAAATATAATCGATAGTTTCGTCGAATAATTAAAATTTAGTGGTCTTTTTTCAGTTCAATTTCACTCTTTTTTTTGTGAATTAAAACGATCCTAAAGACCTTATTAAAAACTAAATTTTGACTGTAAAAAAGAAAAACCTACTAAACAAAAGATTCAATTTATTAATCAAAACCAAACCAGAGTATGAAAAAAGTATTTGCAAAAAAACCTGGAAATTCAGGTCTGCATAGTGTACTTGAAAAAAGCTTAAAAGCGACTTTAGTTTCACTTTTGTCATTAAGCTTTCAGACAGCCGATGCTGCTGCTCCTGCTAATGAAAAAGCTTTGAACAAAATCAGTTTATTAGCATTCCAAAAAATAGTAAAAGGAAAAGTTGTAGACGAAAAAGGGGTTCCAATCCCCGGCGTAAATGTTATTATAAAAGGGTCCAAAACAGGTGTTCAGACTGATATGGACGGTAGTTTTGCTATAGATGTGCCAAATGCTTCTACAATATTAGTATTCTCTTTTCTGGGAATGCAAGAAATAGAAGCCCCTGCAGGAAACGGTGGTCTAAAAATAACTATGAAAGAAGCCGGACAACAAATGGATGAAGTTGTTGTTGTAGGATACAGTAAAATTAAGAAAGAGAGTTTAACCGGGTCCTTACAGACTTTAAATAGTAAAAAACTACTTGACGTTACCACTCCTTCTGTCGAAAATCTTTTGGCAGGAAAAGCAAGTGGTGTTTTTGTAAGTACCAGCGGTGGTCAACCCGGAGGTGCATCAAAAGTGGTAATTAGAGGACGTAGTACCGTAAATGGTAGTACAGACCCACTTTGGGTTGTTGATGGTGTTATTGTTGGAAACAGTTCTCCTCCAATGAATCCTTCAGATATTGAGAGCTTAACTGTTCTTAAAGATGCTGCCTCTACAGCAGTTTATGGTTCTCAGGGTGCTAATGGTGTAATTGTAGTTACCACAAAAAGCGGTAAAGGTGGTAAAGCAACTATAAATTTCTCTGCTAAAACCTCTTTGGCTACGTTAGATTCAGGGAATTTTAAAATCATGAATGGAGCTGAATTATATGATCTTTACAATTCTTTCCCAAACAAGCAGATTTTTCAAAATGCTTCATGGTGGACACCTGAATTAAAAAACAAAAACTACGATTGGTGGGATAATGCCACCAAAACGGGTCTTGCAGAAGATTATAACTTGTCTATTAGCGGTGGAGGAGAAAACTTTAAAAGTTATGTTTCGCTGGGTCTTTATGACGAATCAGGAGCTGTAAAAGGTTATGATTACAAAAGATATAATGGTCTGTTGAAATTTGAATACAAACCAAACAGCTGGTTGACCATCAGACCTCAGGTAAATTTAACCCGACAAACAAGTTACGACCAACAGCACTCTGTTAGTGACATGTATCGCAACCTCCCATGGGACAGTCCTTACTTACCGGACGGGACCTTAGTAGGAAATGCTCCTAACCCAACGTGGGTAAATACTACAGGATCAAACTATTTGTATGATTTACAATGGAATTTTTCTGAATCTGAAGAATACAACGTACGTTCCAATCTTGATTTTGACGTTAGACTTACTAAATGGTTGACTTTTGCCTCAGTAAACAATTATATTTTTGGCAACTCTAATTTCTCTTCTTATGAGGATCCGAGATCATCTTCTGCTTTATCAGTAAAAGGTAGAGTTAGTAACTACTACAGCACTTTTAACAGATTATATACCAATCAATTATTAAAATTCAACACCTCATTTGATAAACATCAGATAAACGCTATTGCGGGTTATGAGTGGAATGAATACAGTTCTAAATTTAGTAATGCTATTGCAACAGGAATCCCTCCCGGAATTATCGTAGCAGACCCTGCCGCTATCCCGGAAAAAGTAGATGGAAACCGTTCTGAATGGGCTGTACAATCGCTACTGTCTAATATAAACTATTCTTATGACAATAGGTATTTAGCACAATTCTCTTTCCGTCGTGATGGAGCATCTAATTTTGGAAAAAATGCACAATATGGTAATTTCTTCTCTATCAGTGGTGGATGGAACATTCATAATGAAGCTTTCTTTAAAGCCAAATGGGTTAACACCTTAAAATTAAGAGCCAGTTATGGTTCAGTAGGAAATCGTCCAAACAGTCTTTACGGACACTTGCCACTGTATTCTTTCTCTGAAAGCTACAATACAAATCCGGGAGCTTTGATTTCTCAAATAGCAAATCCTGATTTAAGCTGGGAAAAAACATATACAGCCGGTGTAGGTTTGGATGTAAGCTTGTTCAATAAAGTAAACCTTACTTTTGATTATTATGATAAAAATACTTCCGATTTGTTGTATGCAGTTCCGCTTCCGGGTGTGATCGGTGTAACCAGTATCTGGAGAAATGTTGGAGCAGTAAACAACAGAGGTTTCGAAGCTTCTATTAGTGTAGATATCATTAAAAACGAAAACCTGAAATGGACTGTTGATGCTAATATTGGTACAAATAAAAACAAAGTAACAAAACTTTACGGTGATCGCCAGGAAATTATTGCTGGAGACGGTAGTGGTGTTGCAGGTTCTGCTAATAAACTATTAAAACCGGGTAAAGATGTAGACAGCTGGTTCTTAACCGAATGGGCAGGTGTTGATCCTGAAAACGGAAAACCACAGTGGTATACAACAAACGCTAGTGGAGAACGTGTAAAAACTTATAATTACGCAGACGCTTCAAAAAACAGAAAAACAATCGGTTCTTATACGCCTGATTTCTTTGGAGGATTTTCGACTACTTTGAATTATAAAAACTTTGATTTTTCAGCCATCTTCAGTTATTCTGTTGGAGGACAAATTTACAACTATGCCAGATCGGAATTTGACTCAGATGGAGCTTATACAGATAGAAATCAAATGAATCTGCACAGTGGATGGAGCCGTTGGGAAAAACCAGGCGACATCGCTACACACCCACAGGCAATTTATGACAATACCAGTCAATCAAACAAAGCATCCTCCCGTTTTCTGGAAACTGGTACTTATCTAAAAATGAGAAGTGTTTCAATTGGCTATAATTTACCACTAAAAAGTATAAATATTAATAGCCTAAGGTTATTTATAGCGGGAGAAAATTTATTTACAATCTCTCATTTTTCAGGGGTAACTCCGGAACTTTCACCAAATTACAATAGTGCAACCGGTCAATATGTAATCTCAGGTACTGCTACACAAATTTACCCTCAAACGCGTAGAATTACACTTGGACTTAACCTAACACTTTAAAAAACAAAATCATGAAAAAGATATTAATATTAGGTGTCGCGATTAGTTTTCTATCCTCATGTGAGTTAGACAGAGAGCCATTTGCATCCTATACACAAGAAAAAATACAACAAGATAAAGAGGCTTCTATCGAAGTTTTGTTAAACGGATGTTATGCACAGCTAAAAGGCTGGTCAGATGTTATGCACCGTGTAGGAGAATATCCCGGAGATAATATCATGATTAGAGGAACTTCGACAGATTCTTTTTACTCTTTTATCTCCTATCAACATATTCCTGACAATGGCAGATTATCTACTTTCTGGAATAATGGTTATAAAATCATTTCGCAATCCAGTGATTTGATTAAACTGATTTCAGAAGGTGAAAGCCCTGCTGTTGATCAACAATTGGGAGAAGCTTATTATCTGAGAGGTATGATTTATTTCTACTTAGCTCGTACTTACGGAAGGCCTTATGCACAATCTCCTGATTCTAATTTAGGTGTGCCTATTGTAAATGGTTTGCCAGATGATTTAATCAACCTGAAATTACCGGATCGTTCAACAATAAAAACAACCTACGATCAAGCGATCAATGACTTGAAAAAAGCTGAAGCGTTAATGACGGTAAGCAAAACTGCAAGTTACGCAACCAAACAAGCTGCGCAGGCTATGTTATCACGAGTGTATTTGTATATGAGCGGAACGTATGAAACTCCAAATCAAGAGTATGCAACGCTTGCTATAGATTATGCACAAAAGGTTATTACCAGCGGAAAATACAGTTTACTAAGTCGTGCAAACTTTATGAAGTACAACACTTATGCACCGGATTCAGCCGAACAAACTGAAACTATCTTTGCTGTAAAAAGAGTTGCTACAGAATATTCCGGATTTGATCATTATTACGGAATTGGCGGAATGTATGCTAATCTTCAAGGACAAGGATGGGGAGAAATGTACGCGAGTGGAGAATATCTTGATTTGTTGCGTAAAGCCGGATTAAAGAAAGATGCACGTTGGGCCTTTATCGATCCGCAATACACCAAAGACGCTAGTGGGAATAAAACAGACGCATTCCGTTTTATTGTTGATGTTAAGGATGCCAGCGGTACTCAAACCGGATACAATTATATCCAGCAACCTTTAAAAACAAAAGCAGACGGGTCATACTATATCACCATTTCAAATGCAGATTACAATCTTACCGAAGTAAATGTTGCAGAAAACCAATATGCTATCTCTTATCAAGGTAAAACGTACACAGGTGAAAAAGATTTTATGATGTTATTAAATCGTGTATATCCAATGTTCTACATTACAAAATGTTCGCTACAGGATAATGATTCACACCTGCACTCGCCTATTATTTCGAGATTAGCAGAAATGTATCTGAACATGGCTGAGGCTTATGCTAAAAAAGGAGATTACAATAATGCATTGACAAACCTTAACATCATTAGAGAAAGAGCCATTGTTGGTGGGGGTTATACTTCTTTAAACAGTACAAATGCCGTACAAAGAATTGATGAAGAGCGTCAGTTAGAATTGGCTTTTGAAGCTCATCGTGGGTATGATGTTTACAGAAACGGACAAACCATGACACGTCGTTATCCTGGTCCACATTTGCCAATGATAGACGTTCCGGCTTCCAGCCCACGTGTAGTACAATATATTCCACAATCAGAAATAAATGCATATCCGGGGACTTTAACCCAGAATCCGTAATCATTTTAAATATTTGTTTTTTGTTTGTTTATTACCTCTCTAATTAAAAAGGATTAGAGAGGTTGTTTTAAAAATAGTTGAATAAATTCTAATCCAATAACCTCAAATTATGAAAAATATATTTTACTTGTTTTTTGCAGCTTCTTTAGTATCATTTTCATGCGCCAGCAATAATAATGATGATACCCAGCAGGATACACCACCGAAAAATGAAACAATTCAAAACCCAAAAACAACAATTTCTCTGCCACTTGGAGGAAATGCTTATAGTTCTAAACATTTAGACGGAAACAATACGATTACAGACAATGGAATAGAAAACTGGACTGATTCCAACGAATTTTTTACTGCTTATTTTAAAATTTCGAATCCCGGAACATTTCAAATTACTGTTGAAGAATCTGTTGAAGTGAATGGGAAATCAGAAGTAGAATTTTCGATAAACAACGAGTCAAAAAAAGTAAATTTTACCACCACAAAAAAAGCAGTTATCGCGGGAACCTGGACGATTAAACAAGCCGGTTATGTAGCTGTCAAAATAAAAGGAATCAGCAAAACAGGCGATCGTTTTCCGTCTATTAGTCGCTTAACGATTGCCAGTGCTGATTATGATGGTAAAATAGCCTATGTCCCTAATAACGAAGGTAGTTTCTATCACTGGGGAAGACGTGGTCCATCTGTTCACTTAAATTATCAAGTACAGGAAAGCATCAATGCCGAATGGTATTACAACGAGTTGACAATTCCAGAAAACGAAGACAAAATCGGTTCTTATTTTATGGCAAATGGTTTTGGTGAAGGTTATTTCGGAATTCAGGTAAACTCATCGACAGAAAGAAGAGTTTTGTTCTCTGTATGGAGTCCGTTTACTACTGATGATCCAAACAGTATTCCTGATTCTCATAAAATTAAAATGTTGAAAAAAGGAGAAAATGTATATACGGGAGAATTCGGAAATGAAGGTTCAGGCGGACAGAGTTACCTAAAATACAACTGGAAAGCAGGTACAACCTACAAGTTTTTACTACACGGACTTCCAGCCGGAAATAATACCACTACGTACACTGCTTATTTCTTCGCTCCTGAAGTAAACAAATGGTTGTTAATTGCGAGTTTTAATCGTCCTGAAACCAATACTTATTTAAAAAGATTTCATTCTTTCTTAGAAAATTTCGTTCCGGAACAAGGAGATTTCTCGCGTAAAGTGTTATTCAACAATCAATGGATTTGCGATGATAAAGGTGCTTGGTCAGAAATTAATACTGCTCGATTCACAAACGACAATACGGGTGCAAAAGAATACCGAATGGATTTTGCCGGTGGTGCAGAAAATGGTTCTTTTTTCTTGAAAAATGGTGGTTTCTTTAATGATTTTACAACTCCAAAAACTACATTTACAAGACCATTAACGAATAAAAAACCGGAAATAAATTTCACTACTTTACCGTAGATAATCTTTAATAAAAACAAAACTACTTATATTATCGATAATCGATCTAGTAGATTATCAAATCATTTAAAATCAAATTAATTATGAAAACTAGTAATTTAAAATTCATTTTAACCGTTTGCATTTTGTTTTGTGGAGCAATTGTATCGGCGCAAATGATCAAAACCAAAACCCCGTCACGTGCAAAAGGTCAAACTGACGTTTTACGTTTGGCAGCAACACCACTGCCAACCGTACGTGTTGCCTTTATAGGTCTTGGAATGCGCGGCCCCGGAGCAGTAGAGCGCATGACTCATATACCCGGTGTTGAAATTGTCGCTTTATGTGATATGACACAGGAAAATACTTCTAAAGCAAACGAAATCTTAACCAAACAAGGACTTGCAAAAGCACAGGAATTTTATGGTGACGAAAATGCATGGAAAAAAGTTACAGCATTACCAAATGTAGATTTAGTATACATCGCAACAGACTGGAAACACCACGCTATGATTGGTGTTCAGGCTATGAAAGATGGTAAACACGTTGCAATAGAAGTTCCTGGAGCAATGACAATGAAAGAAATCTGGGAACTGATCGATACTTCTGAAAAAACACGTAAACACTGTATGCAGCTTGAAAACTGTGTGTATGATTTCTTCGAACTTACGACATTAAACATGGCCCAACAAGGTTTATTTGGAGAAATTCTTCATGCAGAAGGATCTTATATTCATGGTTTACAACCTTTCTGGGGTGAGTATTGGAACAACTGGAGAATGGATTACAATATCAAACATCGTGGTGATATTTATGCTACTCATGGTATGGGACCGGCTTGTCAGGCACTTAATATTCACCGTGGTGATAAAATGAATTTCTTAGTTTCTATGGATACAAAAGCTGTTGGAAACCCGGCTTACATCAAAGAGAAATCTGGAAAGGAAATTAAAGATTTTAGAAATGGAGATCATACGATGACGATGATTCGTACTGAAAACGGAAAAACTATTCAAATTCAACACGACGTTACTTCTCCTCGTCCATACAGCAGAATGTATCAATTGAGCGGAACTAAAGGTTTTGCTAATAAATATCCAATGGAAGGTTATGCTTTAGACGGTAAAGAATTAGGGGATGATGTAAAACCAAATCATGAAAAATTAAGCGCTCACTCTTTTGTTCCTGCAGAAGTTAAAAAAGCGTTGATGGAAAAATACAAACACCCAATTGTAAAAGATATCGAAGAGCAAGCTAAAAAAGTAGGCGGTCACGGCGGAATGGATTTCGTAATGGACTACCGATTGATTTACTGTCTTCAAAAAGGATTGCCATTAGATATGGACGTTTACGATTTAGCAGAATGGTCTTGCTTAGGTCCGTTAACAGAAATTTCACTTGACAACAATTCAGCTCCTGTAGAAATTCCTGATTTCACACGTGGGGGTTGGAACAAACTACAAAAATTAGAGTTTTCAAATTAAATATTTCTTGGTTAGTTAGTGAGAAAGGGCATCTTAAATTTATTAGATGCCCTTTTTTCAATTTTAATATTTATTATTGTTGCGCTTATTTAACCGCTAAGGACGTAGAGAAAAAACACAAGGCTTGCAAAGGATGCTATAAAACGGTTTAAAAAATATGCACGCAGATTCGGCGGATTTTAACGGAAGATCACAGAAAAAATCTGCCTAATCTGCCTAATCTGCGTGCAAATCTTATTTCCCTTCAATCAATTTCTCCAACTTTGCCATCATCCCATCTTTTTCCTTCAACATACTTTATAGAGAGCAATCTTTTCATCGTGAAGCTGAATGATTTTTTCGATTGGATAAAAAGTGTAATTTTCGTTTTTCTGATAACCGGGTTATATGGAATCTCGTAGTATAAGAAAAAAAATATTGGACTTATTAATAAAAAAAGAGGCAGCTACACTAGTGCAACGACCTCTTTTTCTTTATTTTAAAAAACACAAATTACTACTTCCAATTAAAAGTAATTCGTTTTTCAATCTCACTGTTTAAACTCAAAAACACCGGACAAGTCATCGCGGCACGCTCTAAGATTGTTTTGCTTTTTTCGTCTGTTGTACCTTTCATTTCAAAAACAATTTCGATTGCTCCGATACGTCTTGGTTCAGCGTTCATTATTTTAGTTACTTCGGCTGTAGAATCATTGATATTGATTTCCATATCACGAGCTTTGATTCCCATAATCGTCATCATACAACTTGCTAAAGCGTTTGCTACGGTGTCTGTTGGAGAAAACGCTTCTCCTTTTCCGTTATTATCTAATGGTGCATCCGAAATGATTTCGCTTCCGGATTGCACGTGGATTGATTTCGTTCTTAAATCCCCTAAATAGGTTACTTTTGATGTCATTAATTGGCTACTTTTAAAGTTAAATCTGAATCGTAATATAAAATGTAAACACCTTTGTTTGCGTGTCCGCCATCTTCTTTTTTGTAATATTGAAATTTATTGTCCGCTTGTTCAGTCGTCATTAAATCTGCTGTTTCCTGATAAGTTTTACCCTGAACCAAACGCATCATTGTATCAAAAGTTACATCGAAACCACGAGTCGCATACGTATTTGGATTTATTTTGTTTTTCAATCGATATTCTTTTTTAAAGATTGAAACACCAGATTCATCACTTTCACGGGTTACTGACGGATACATTAATTTTAACTTCACTAAATTTTCAAAACTAATTTCGTCTGTATCTAAAGTGCTGTTTGGTTCTAAAATCACCAATTGTACCTGACAAGTTTTTTGCGCATCAATCAATGCTTTAATTGTTGCTTTCACCATAGCGGTATTAGCCGTTTCCATTACCACATAATTCATTCGGTTAGGCAATAACAAGCTTTTTAAGTTTGCTGCATCTAAACCTCCGGTCTCTGTTAAAGCAGCAAAAACAACTCCTTTTTGATTTTGTTTAATATAGGTAACAACCGATTCCTTTTTCTTATCTACTACCGCAACAATGTTTCCGTTTTTAGCACGCATATAGTCAAAAACTGCATTTTTAACGACATCGTTTGTTGGAATAGACTGGTACAAATTATCAATTGGATTGGCCGCATCTTTTGATAGTGGAGAAATTACCGGTACATTGTATGAATGCAATGCATTAGCGGTACTTTCTGCATTACCTTGATAAAAAGGTCCTACCACTGCATCGGCATCCTGCAATTTATTCTGTGCAATTAAACTCAATACATTGGAAGTACTTTTTGTTTCTTGCGAATCGTAAATCGACACATCAATTGGTAATTTTAAGGTCTTCGCCGAGTCAATTGCCATCATCGCTCCTGAATAAAAATCAAGAGTCATGTTCAAAAATTTATCGCTTTTAATTCTATTTGTAGTACTTACGGTATCAGTCTGCATTTTTGCCAAATTAAAAGGCATTAATAAAACTAATTTTTTACGCTCACCTTGTCCTCTTTTTTTAGTCAACTCGACTATTTCAGGATTCGCAGAAGTCGTTTCCGATTTTACTTTTTCAACAATTTTTATTGCTCCTGAACCGGAATTATCAACTGGCTTTTCTACCGCTTTTTCAGTTGGTTGGTGCTGAACAATAATTGGAGTTGGTGCAAGGAATCCGGATGGCACTTTTAAAACCATTCCTTCTTTCACACCTTCAGAAAGAGAAGGATTCAATTCTATTAATTCTGCTTGAGTTAATTGAAATGTTCTTGACAAACTATAAAGTGTTTCTTTTGGTTTCACTTGATAGTCCATATAAGTTGTGCCTTTCTTTGAAGACTCATCAACTTTTTTAGTTTCAACCGGTTTTGCAACTTTAGCAACAACAGGGGTAGCCACTTCTGTTTTTGGAGCGGTTCCTTTAATCGTTACTCGGTGTCCAACTTCTAAATTTGCTACAATATCCGGATTACGTTTCTCTAAATCTTCAACCGTCGTATTGTATTGTTTTGCAATAGAATATTTGGTCTCTTTTGGTACAACATCATGATATATGTATTTTTCAGGAGCTGGTGTTTTAGTGGCTTTAGGACTTACTGCGGCAGTAGTTTTAACTGCAGCTCCTTTTGATGGAATAGTAAGCGTCTGACCAATTTGCAAACCATTAGTCACCAAAAATGGATTGGCGGCTTTTAATGCTTCATCTGAAATACCATATTTTTTTTCGATCCCAAAAAGTGTTTCTTTAGGTTGTACTTCATGCACAATTGTTTTTCCTGATGTACTTGGCTTCGTTGGAGTTACTTCCGTTTTAGCAGGTGTTGATTTATCTCCTTTAGTCGGAATTAACAGTACGGTTTTAGGAGCTAAAGCTTTTCTGGCATCCGGATTTAACTGATAAATATCGTAAGGAGTTACCTTAAATTTTTGAGCAATCTGATTAATTGTTTCTCCGCTCGAAACTGTATATTTTACTACCTTTTCCTGAGAAAAAGCAGAACAGGTTACTAAAAAAACGAGAGACAATAATGTAAAATAATATTTCATAATGGGGCTTAAAACAATTTAATTTTTAATTCAAAAAACAAGATACTAATTTTTGCTTAAAGCAGGATTCGCACAGCTTGTTTTTTTTTGATTATTGTCTTCAGTCCATTCCGATCTTAACAATAATCCTTTACTTATATAACTCCTGTTCTTCCTTTTTCTTGCATTTATTCGCATAAAAATTCATCCGTATTTTTGATATACGTACCGGAGTTAAGAAAATAAGGCGTTACAAATTGTAACGCCTTACTATAAAAATAATACTATTCCCACTCAATTGTTGCAGGTGGTTTAGAACTTATATCGTATACCACACGATTCACTCCTTTTACTTTATTGATAATATCATTTGATACTTTCATTAAGAAATCATAAGGTAAATGTACCCAGTCGGCAGTCATACCGTCGGTAGATTCTACGGCTCTAAGCGCTACTACTTTTTCGTAAGTACGCTCATCACCCATTACACCAACACTATTTACAGGAAGCAGGATCGCTCCGGCTTGCCACACTTTGTCATATAATCCCCAAGATTTTAATCCATCGATGAAAACAGCGTCAACATCTTGTAAAATCTGAACTTTCTCAGGAGTGATATCTCCTAAAATTCTAATGGATAATCCTGGTCCCGGGAAAGGGTGTCTTCCCAATAATTCAGGATCTATTCCTAAAGTAGCCCCAACTCTTCTTACTTCATCTTTGAAAAGCATTCTAAGTGGTTCTACAATTTTCAATTTCATATAGTCCGGTAATCCACCAACATTGTGGTGTGATTTAATTGTAGCCGATGGTCCTTTTACAGAAACCGACTCAATTACGTCAGGGTAAATAGTTCCCTGAGCCAACCATTTTACATCTTCGATTAAATGTGATTCATCATCAAAAACTTCAATGAATACACGACCAATTGTTTTACGTTTGGTTTCAGGATCACTGATTCCGGCTAATTCACCAAGAAAACGATCTCCTGCATCTACTCCTTTTACATTCAATCCCATTCCTTTGTATTGATCTAATACATTTTGGAATTCGTTTTTACGAAGTAAACCGTTATTTACGAAAATACAGTACAGGTTTTTACCAATTGCCTGGTGTAATAAAACTGCCGCTACAGTAGAATCTACTCCTCCTGACAATCCTAAAACAACTTTATCATCACCTAATTTCTCTTTTAATTCTGCCACCATTTCTTCTACGAAAGCACCTGGTGTAAAGTTTTGAGGAACTTCAGCAATGTTAACTAAAAAGTTTTCTAACATTTTTGATCCATCAGTAGAGTGAAAAACCTCCGGATGGTATTGAATCGCGTAAGTTGTCTCGCCTTCAATTTTATAAGCTGCATATTCTACATCATGAGTACTTGCCAATTTTACTGCATTTGTCGGCAAAGCTTTGATACTATCGCTGTGACTCATCCAAACCTGGCTGTTTTCTGAAACGCCGTTAAAGAAAACTTCATTCTCCTTAATATAAGACAAATTAGCTCTACCGTATTCTCTGGTATTAGAAGCAGCTACTTCTCCACCACTAAAATGCGCTAAATATTGTGCTCCGTAACAAACTGCCAACATTGGAAGTTTACCTCGAATTTGAGACAAATCAGGATGTGGAGCATCTTCTGCACGAACAGAAAAAGGGCTTCCTCCTAAAATTACAGCTTTATAAGGTGATAAATCACTTGGAAAGTGATTGTAAGGGAAAATTTCGCAGAATATATTTAATTCGCGAACTCTACGCGCAATAAGTTGAGTATATTGCGATCCGAAATCTAAAATAAGTACGTTGTGTTGCATGCGCAAAAATACTTTTTATATTCGAATTTGAAAAATCAGAACAATGAAAAAACTAATATTTTTTTCATTGTTCTGATTTTAGCTACAAAGATTCGAAGTTACAAAGGTTTAAAGGTCTTAAAAATTAAATAATAAGTTGATTTTTCCTTTCATATCTTTGAAACTTTATGTCTTTTTGAAATTATTTCACAGATTTTATGAGAGCTTTTTTCTGTTTCACAATGACAAATTTTGCTTTAAATCCTGTATCCAGGTTATTCCAATAATCAGATAAGATCAGATTACCTTCGGCATCGTAGATTTCAAATCCACCTGTATTTCCTCCAAGGCTTCCGATATTAAGTGCTTCTAATTCGAAAGTATTAAAACCTTCATTAAAAGTTATTTTAAATTCCTGATAGTTGGACTCTAACACCATTCTCTGCACTATAACGTTTTCATTAAAAACGGCCTTTATCATATCACCATCGATCGCCCCGGCATCACGACATTTTATTATAAAATAAGTAGAACTTGTATAAATATCACCAAATTCAAGATTTTTTCTAACTAATGGTCCTCTGCCTTCTTTTAATCCCGCTTCTTTTACGGCCTTATCCAAATCCTTTTCCATTTTCCCAACATAACGATCTCCGGGATTGGCAAAATCAGTTTCGGTTGACATTGTAAAAGTACTTTTCTGTTCTCCTATTTGAAATTTAGACTTAGGAGTAATACTGGTATTATCAAAAACGTTAGGTGTTTTTATACTTGGGATATCTAAGTTAGTTCCCGCAGGATTTTTGATTTCCGGAGACGGGATCTTTTTAGGTTTCGCACTAAATTTTGGAGCCGGAATCGACTTAAATTTTGTACTGAATTCAGTTTGAGCTGATACAGTTACAGCAGTAAAAAATAATATGAAAAATAGAATTTGCTTCATTGAAAAAGTATTATCGAATAGGCTTTTATAATTTTTATAAAATCAAGTGTAGCTTCACAAAAATAGCATAATTTAATTAGGCACTACAACTTTAAGACTTTTATAACAATATATTAGGCTAATTTTTGGAAACAAAAAACCTGCCAAAAAATCAAAAAACTAAATTTTTAATACCACAAAAATATACCGATGCTATTTTACATCTTAGTTAAATTCTTCTTTTAAAAAAATATATCATTTTGATAATTAACAACTTATTCCTAATTTCAATGTTTTAATCTACCTTTATTAAAAACTAGAAAAATGGATTATATCGACTACTATAAAACATTAGAAATCACAAAGTCTGCTACTGATGCCGAAATAAAAAAAGCCTATCGAAAAGCCGCTCGAAAGTATCATCCAGACTTGAATCCAAACGATAAAGAAGCGGAGAAAAAGTTCAAAGAAATCAATGAAGCCAATGAAGTCTTAAGTAATCCCGAAAACCGAAAAAAATACGACAAATACGGAAAAGACTGGAAACATGCGGACGAATTTGAAAAGGCAGGTTACAATCCCAATCAACAACAGCAAACCAGGCAACAAAGCAGTTCTGGTTATAATGACTTTTCAGGAGGTGATTTCTCCGGTAGTGATTTTTCTGATTTTTTCAATTCCATGTACGGTTCAACTGGCGGCAACAAAAGGCAATCCAAATACAGAGGCCAGGATTATAATGCCGAACTACAATTAGATTTAGATTCCGCGTACACCACGCACAAACAAAATCTGACGGTAAATGGTAAAAATATCCGGATTACGATTCCGGCAGGAGTAGAAAACGGTCAAATCATAAAAATTCCGGGACATGGCGGACCTGGAGCAAATGGAGGCCCCGGCGGTGATCTGTACATTACCTTCACCATAGAAAACAATTCTAATTTTAAACGCGAAGGCAATAATTTATACGCCGATGTTGCTCTCGATTTATACACCGCTATTCTGGGAGGTGAGATTTTCGTTAACACTTTTGACGGAAAAGTAAAAATAAAAGTTCCTGAAGAAACGCAACCCGGAACAAAAGTCAAATTAAAAGGAAAAGGTTTTCCGGTCTACAAAAAAGAAGGTCAGTTTGGAGATTTATACATTACTTATACTTTAAAACTCCCCACAAAATTATCCCAGAAGGAAAAAGAATTATTTGAAGAATTATCTAAAATAAGCAATCATGAGCAGTAAAAACCTAATCCAAATTAAACAATTTTGTACGTATCACGAAATTGAATACACCTTTATAACCGAACTAAATAATTACGGATTGGTAGAAATTATTGTTCAGGAAGATGATGAATATCTGCACCTTAAACACTTGCCTGCCATAGAAAAAATGATCCGGTTGCATTATGATCTGAAAATTAATTTTGAAGGGATTGATGCCATAGCGCATTTATTAAACAAAATCGAAACGCTACAACAAAACTTAACGATAACTCAAAATAAACTTCGACTTTTCGAACACCAGCAAACCAAGTAGATCTTAAAAAACGATTTCTTAAAATATCACAAAAAAGCTTGATTTTGAAAGTGATTTCAAATAAAATTTGCGCTTTTCAGTTTCCTATTTTATAAATTGCAGCCTAATTAACTAACCGGGATTTGTTTTAAAAAAGGAATAAAACAATTCAATAAAATACTACCAAATGAAAAGAGAAAACATCTTAACAGGATCACCTTGGGAAGACAAAATGGGATATTGTCGCGCTGTACGCATTGGCAATATCATTGAAGTTTCAGGAACTGTGGCAATTGTTGATGGCGATAAAGTAAAAGCTGACGATGCGTATGCACAGACTTTTAACATCCTCGAACGTGTAGAAAAAGTGCTGGAAGATTTGAATGTTGGAATGAAAGATGTAATCAGAACCCGTATTTTCACAACCGATATTACCACTTTTGAAGAGGTTGCCAGAGCGCATTCTTCTTTTTTCAAAGATGTAAAACCGACGACGGGTTTTTATGAAATCAGTAAATTAGTTGCTCCAGAATATTTAGTTGAAATTGAATTTACGGCTGTAGTTCAGTAACTTTTTTTTGTCATGAATTATACGAATTGCGCCAATTACTTTTGCCACAGATTAAAATGATTAAATAATCTGTGCAAATCTTTTTAATCTGTGGCAAAAAAGCAAAATTCGTGTACATTCGCGAAATTCGTGGCTAGAAACATCCTGCTTTTTTTTTACCACGGATTATACTAATTGCGCTAATTACTTTTGCCACAGATTAAAATGATTAAAATGATTTTACAATCTGTGCAAATCTTTTTAATCTGTGGCAAAAAAATAAAATTCGTGCACATTTGTAAAATTCGTGGCTAGAAACATCCTGCTTTTTTTGCCACGAATTACGCTAATTGCACTAATTTCCTTGCCACAGATTATAAGGATTAAAATGATTAAATAATCTGTGCTAATCTTTTTAATCTGTGGCAAAAAAAATAAAATTCGTGTACATTTGTGAAATTCGCGTTTAAAAAAACTAAAACTACAAATGGCTCTACCTGATTCTAAAACTATACTCCTGACAGTCCTTAAATGGATTCTCATTTGTCTTCTAATAGGCTTTTTTTCAGGATCGGCTTCAGCATTTTTTTTAGTTTCGTTAGAATGGATTACACAATTTAGAATCCACCACAACTGGATCATCTGGTTTTTACCCATTGGTGGATTACTTGTTGGATTGAGTTACTATTACTGGGGAGAATCTGTTGTAAAAGGCAATAATCTATTGTTGGAAGAATACGAAACCCCAAAGAAAACCATTCCGTTCAAGATGGCTCCTTTGGTCCTTGCGGGAACCTTACTCACCCATTTATTTGGTGGTTCTGCCGGACGCGAAGGTACAGCAGTACAAATGGGAGGCGCTATTGCCGATCAGTTTACAAAACTTTTTAAACTAGAGCAATCAGAGCGAAAAATTCTGATTATTCTCGGGATCAGTGCGGGTTTTGCATCTGTTTTCGGAACACCTTTGGCGGGAGCAATTTTTGCTTTGGAAGTACTGTACTTTAGTAAAATCAAACTTAAAAGTATTATTTTATCCTTCTTAGTAGCTTACGCCGCTTATTTTACGGTTGAATTCTGGCAGGTCAAACACACGCATTACAGTATTCCCGATGTGCCCGAAATCAATCTTACGAACTTATTTTACACCGTCCTCATTAGCCTCTTATTTGGCATTGCAGCTTTGCTGTTCTCGAGAACTACTCATTTTTGGAGTTCTTTATTTTCAAAAAACATTAAGTATCCGCCATTGCGTCCGTTTGTTGGAGGAATCATTTTGGCCATTGCCATTGCAGGTTTCGGATTTACCAAATTTGCTGGTTTGGGTGTCCCTGTCATTGTGGATTCCTTTTCAAATGCAAATCCGTGGTATGACTTTTTACTCAAAATTCTATTTACGGGATTCACGTTAGGAGCTGGTTTTAAAGGCGGAGAAGTAACTCCGTTATTTTTTGTCGGAGCTACTTTAGGAAGCGCACTTTCTCTTGTCATCCCTATGCCAATAGCCCTTTTGGCCGGAATGGGTTTTGTAGCCGTGTTTTCGGGTGCTACCCATACTCCCATTGCCTGCACCATTATGGGAATGGAGCTATTTGGAATTCAACCCGGGTTATTTATTGCGATTGCCTGTACCATTGCTTATTTTTCTTCAGGCTCGGTAGGTATTTATAAATCGCAGATTGTCAAGGGTGCTAAATATAAGTTGTATCAGAAGTGGCTTTGATGTTTTTTGTAGTTCAAAATCAAAAATGTGAATTGTGAAATGTGAATTGAAAACTGAGACTGGGACTGAGACTGAGACTGGGACTGAGACTAAAAACTAAGAACTGAAACCACGGCTATAAACTGAAACCCAAGAATCTCTAAAATCTTTTCAGCATTACATTAAAAAAATGTAAATTCGCACACTATGAAAATACAAGATATTCAAGCGATACAATTGTTGCTCGCAACCCCAAAGAAAATCGCTATAATCCCGCATAGAGGTCCAGATGGTGATGCCATGGGATCTACGTTGGGTTTATACCATTTTTTATTAAAAAACAATCATCAGCCAACGGTGATTGCACCTAATGATTTCCCTGATTTCTTAGCTTGGTTACCAGGTTCGGAAACCGTAAAAATATTTGAAAAAGACACCGAAAACTGTACTAAAATATTAGAAGAAGCAGAGATCGTATTTACACTTGATTTTAATGCTTTTCATCGCACGGGTGAAATGGAACATACTTTAGCCAAGCTAAAAGCTCCGTTTATTATGATCGATCATCATCAAAGACCTGATGATTATGCGACTTATATGTACTCTGATACTACTTTTGGTTCTACTTGTGAAATGGTTTACAATTTCATTTCCTTTTTAGATAAAAAAGAAGATTTAGACCAAACCATTGCTACCTGTATTTATACCGGAATCCTAACCGATTCAGGTTCTTTTCGCTTTCCCGGAACTACTGGAAATACACACCGCATTATAGCCGAATTAATTGATTTGGGTGTCGAAAATACGCAGATTCCAGTACTTTTATTTGATAATAGCTCGTACAGCCGTTTACAATTGTTAGGTCGTGCTTTGCAAAACATGAAAGTATTTGAAGAGCATAAAACCTCTTATACAACGCTTACACAGGACGAATTAGATTCTTTTAACTACATAAAAGGCGATACAGAAGGAATCGTTAATTATGGATTAAGCATCAAAGGAATTAATTTTACGGCTATTTTTATAGAAAACAGAGACGAGAAAATCATCAAAATATCATTTCGTTCGCAAGGAGGATTTGATGTAAATCAGTTTGCCAGAGATCATTTTAATGGTGGAGGTCACAGCAATGCCGCTGGTGGAAGATCTGATGTTTCTATGGAAGAGACCATCAAAAAATTTGAAGATTTAGTAACTAAACTAAAAATATAACCCCATATGAACTACTTAAAACTAAGCAGCTGTGCCCTACTTTTTGCCGTTTTATTGGTAGGCTGTAAACAACACGAAGAAGCCAGAAGACCTATTTCAAGAACTTCGGGTACTTTCATGAAAAAATCAGCTGATCGGAACAAAAAATTAGTTGCCAGTGAAGAAGATATCATCAAAAAAATAATCAAAAGCAATCCCAAAGTAAAGTATTTTGCTTCACAAAAAGGCTATTGGTATGCTTATGAGGAACAAAATCTGATTGATACGTTACGTCCAAAAAGAGGAGATATAGCTTATTATAATCTGGAAATAAAAGACATACAAGGTAAAATTATCTATCCCGAAGCTGAACTTGGCCCGCAAATCTATCATGTAGACAAACAAGAAATCATGATGGGATTGCGTGATGGAATTAAATTGATGCGCAAAAACGAAACTGTAAACTTCTTATTTCCATCACATATCGCCTATGGTTACCATGGAGACAATAAAAAAATAGGAACCAATCAATCCTTAATTTGTACCGTTACCCTTAAAAATTTCACACCTGAAGAAGCTCCAAAAGCAACGACACCGAGTACACAAACTCCAAAACCTGTCGCTCCAAAGCCAGTAGTTCAGACTAAAAAAGACACTTTAAACCCATAAAACAACATTTAAAAAATGAAAAAGAGTATTTTAATATTACTATTAGCCGCTACCTCGTTTTATTCTTGTAAAGACAAACACAGTGACTTACCGGATGGTTTATACGCTGAAATTGAAACTAATAAAGGAAGCATTATTGTTGAGTTAGATTATAAAAAAGCACCTATAACGGTTGCCAATTTTGTAACGTTAGCAGAAGGCAAAAATGAATTTGTAACGGATGAAAACCTAAAAAAGAAACCTTTTTTTAATGGATTAAAATTCCACCGTGTTATTGAGAATTTTATGATCCAGACCGGAGATCCTTTAGGTACAGGTTCTGGCGATACCGGATACAAATTTAAAGACGAGTTCACTGATTTAAAATTTGACAAAAGTGGTGTTTTGGCCATGGCAAATAATGGTCCGGGAACAAACAGCAGTCAATTTTTCATCACGCATGTTGAAACGCCTTGGTTAGACGGAAAACATACTATTTTTGGTCATGTAGTGGACAAAGGAATGGATGTCGTTAATAAAGTAGTTCAAAACGATAATATCACCACTGTTACTATTATCAGAAATGGTGAAGCTGCAAAAAAGTTTGATGCTGTAAAAGTATTTCACGACTATTTTTCAGAAATAGCAAAAGAAAAAGGTAAATACGCAGAAGTTCAGAAAGAAAAAGTAGCTTATTATGCTTCTTTAAAACCAAAAGCTACCAAAACAAGCACTGGTTTAGAATATGTTATTACTGAAAAAGGTACAGGTAAAAAACCGGCGATCGGAACACAACTGTACATTCATTATGCAGGATTTTTAGAAGACGGAACTTTATTTGACAGTAGTATCGAAGAGGTTTGCAAAACTTTCGGAAAATTTGATGCTGCAAGAGCTGAAGCAAAAGGTTACCAGCCAATTCCATTTCAAGCAGGTCGTAAAGACGGTATGATTCCGGGATTTATTGAAGGAATCGAGAAACTTTCTTTTGGAGACAAAGCCGTTCTTTTTATTCCGGCACACTTAGCTTACGGAGAAGCCGGAGCTGGAGGAGTTATTCCACCAAATGCGAATATCATTTTTGAAGTTCAATTATTAGAGAAACCACAATAATTAACATAGACTTAAATTCTAAATACAATGAAATTTAAACTTCTATTCTTATTTTGCCTGGCAGTAGTCAATATTCAGGCACAAGCAACTAAAAAACCGGCTGCAAAACCGGCCGCAAAAACAACTACAACAAAAGTAGCTCCGAAAGCAACAAATCCTGCTGAAGGAATTTTTGCAACAATTGCTACAACTAAAGGAACCATTGTTTTGTCTTTAGAGTATGTAAAAGCGCCTGTAACAGTAGCCAACTTTATCACTTTAGCTGAAGGAAAAAATCCTAATGTAAAAGTGGAAAAACTAAAAGGGAAACCATTTTATGACGGATTAAAATTCCATAGAGTTATCAATGATTTTATGATTCAGGGTGGTGATCCGGACGGAAACGGTTCGGGAGGTCCTGGATTCTCTTTTAAAGATGAATTTGTACCAGATTTAAAATTTGAAAAAGGTGGTGTTTTAGCTATGGCCAATTCAGGTCCGGCTACCAACGGAAGTCAATTTTTCATCACACATAAAGATACACCTTGGTTGAATGGTAAACACACTATTTTTGGTCACGTAGTTTCAGGAATGGATGTTGTGAATAAAATTGTTCAGGACGATGTGATGACCAAAATTACGATCACACGTAAAGGTGCTGCTGCTAAGAAATTTGATGCTTTAAAAGTAATCAGTGATGATGCTAAAAAAGGAGAAGCTAAAAAAGCCGAAAGTCAAAAAGTGGTCACCGAAAAAGCAGCTTACTTTGCCGCTACTAAAGCTACTGCAACTGCAACGGCTTCCGGTTTAAAATATAAAATCACTCAAAAAGGTTCCGGTGTAAAATTAGCGGAAGGAAGTAATATCTATTTCCACTATGCCGGTTATTTTGAAGATGGAAATCTTTTTGACAGCAGCATTGCCAATGTAGCAAAAGCATATGGTAAATATGATGCGAACAGAGATGCGCAAAAAGGATATCAGGCTTTTCCGTTTGCAGTTGGTAAAAAAGACGGAATGATTCCTGGTTTTATCGAAGCATTAGACATGATGACCGACGGAGAAAAAGCAATCTTCTTTCTTCCTTCTAATTTAGCCTATGGAGAAAAAGGTGCCGGAGGAGTGATTCCACCAAACGCAACTTTAGTTTTCGAAATCGAAACTTACAATACGCAACCTGTGAAATAAGTATTTCAGACTTCGGTTGTTATATAAAAATTAAACCATCAGGAATTGTTTTCTGATGGTTTTTTTATTGACTAAAACTTAAAACTTGTCTGCCAACATTTAACACATCTTCTTATCTCCCGCAAGCTCTTTTTTTCTCTCCATCGCCATTTCAACGAACGAGAAATCACATTGAGAAAGAACTAGCCCCTGATACTTAAGGACTAACAAGTTTATCACAGTTTTAACATTAAATCCTAAACAAAATAGCTTACCTTTGCCGGCTTTAATTTTTTAAACTAAACAAGTCAGAATGTCACAAAACAATGTATTAAAAGGAGTATTTTTAGTTGCTTTAGGCGCTACAACTTTCGGAATGTTAGCCACTTTTGTAAAAATGGCCTATTCAGAAGGATATACCACAGCCGAGGTAACAACATCTCAATTTGTACTTGGAATTGCAGGGATTTTATTAATCAATGCCTTTCAGAAAATAAGAAATAAAAATCAAGTAGTAAAAGCTACTCCTAAAAATATCATTAGCTTAATGACAGCAGGAACTTCTCTGGGAATGACCAGTTTGTTCTACTACCTGGCTGTAAAATTTATTCCGGTTTCAATTGGTATTGTTTTACTAATGCAAACCGTTTGGATGGGGGTTTTACTTGAAATGATTTTAGAGAAAAAATTACCTTCTAAACAAAAAGTGATCGCCGTATTTATTGTACTCGTGGGAACTGTACTGGCAACCAATATCATTCAAAATGATGTAGTCCTTGATTGGAGAGGTATCGCCTGGGGGGTTATGGCTGCAGCTTCTTTTACAACAACAATGTTTACTGCTAATCGTGTTGCAACCGAAATTTCATCGGCACAACGTAGCTTGTACATGCTATTGGGTGGCGCAGTAATTGTGTTTTCCTTTGCTTTTTTTACTCAGGTAACGCCTTTTAACCTTGCTATTTTCCTAAAATGGGGAATTGTATTGTCATTATTCGGAACGATCATCCCGCCAATGCTTATGAATGCTGGTTTTCCACTAACTGGAATTGGTTTAGGAAGTATCGTTTCAGCACTTGAACTTCCGGTTTCAGTAATGATGGCTTACTTTTTACTGAATGAAAAAGTAATCTTTTTACAATGGGTTGGAATTGTCCTAATCATTCTGGCTATCATTATAATGAATGTAAATTTTAAAGGCAAAAAATAATCTATTTTATATAGTTCCAAAAAAAAGAGCTTAATAATACAATATTTGTTAATTTTTTTATAAATTCGTGATAAACAAGATATCATGAATTTACCTTGGCATTTATATTTAATGGCTTTTCTATATATAATTGCCGGAATTAATCATTTTAAAAACCCGGGAATGTACATCAGAATCATTCCCCCTTATTTTCAGAATCCCAAATTATTAAATAGTTTAAGTGGAGCTGCCGAAATTATTCTAGGCATCCTCCTCACTCTTCCTTTTTCGAGAGTTATTGCTGCTTGGGGAATTATAGCTTTGTTGATTGCTGTATTTCCTGCCAATTGGTATATGTTTCAAAAGAGCAAAAAGGGTTTTTCTTTGTTAAATATCATTCTATTAGTACGCTTGCCCTTACAAGTCGCATTGATTTTATGGGCGTATCTATATACCCGTTAACAACTAAATATTAATTAAAATTATTTACTATGAAAAAATTATTTGCAGAGTTCTTTGGAACTTATTGGCTAGTTTTTGGAGGTTGTGGTAGTGCAATTTTTGCAGCAGGAATTCCTGATTTAGGAATTGGTTTTGCCGGTGTAGCACTTGCTTTTGGTCTTACGGTTCTGACAATGGCTTACGCTGTCGGGCATATCTCAGGCGGACATTTTAATCCCGCTGTATCATTTGGTTTATGGGCCGGAGGCAGATTTCCTGCAAAAGACCTGATTCCCTATATCATTGCACAATGCGTTGGAGCTATAGCAGCCGCTGGTACTTTGTTTACTATTGCATCCGGAAAAGCGGGTTTTGCAATCGACAATACCAAAGCCGGAGCCTTTGCCTCAAACGGATTCGGAGCTTTTTCTCCTGATGGTTATTCTTTACAATCTGCCTTTATAGCTGAATTTGTTCTGACTTTATTTTTCCTATTAGTAATTTTGGGTGCTACAGATAAATTTGCCAACGGAAAATTCGCCGGAGTTGCAATTGGTTTGGCATTGACCTTAATTCATTTAATTAGTATTCCAATCACAAATACTTCTGTAAATCCTGCAAGATCTTTATCTCAGGCTGTTTTCACTGGCGGAGAACCATTATCACAAGTTTGGTTATTCTGGGTAGCACCGATCTTAGGGGCTATAGTCGCAGGGTTTATATACAAAACCTTACTGCAGAATCACGACGAAGCGTAAAACGAAGATTCAAAATCAATTAATAACTTATAAAACATAAACTTATGGGCTTTTTATATTTTTTACTTATCGGAGCAATCTCAGGATGGCTAGCAGGTCAATTATGGAAAGGTGGTGGTTTTGGCCTTTTTGGTAATATTATTGTTGGAATAATTGGTGGAATCTTTGGCGGATGGCTGGCAGCTAAACTTGGTATTGGCGGTGGCGGACTGTTATGGCAGATTATTATAGCCGCTGGAGGTGCATGGGTTTTGTTGTTTATTATCAGCCTCATAAAAAAATCATAATCCCGAAATAAGTAGACATACAGTACTACTACAATCGCAAAAAAGAGAAAAGTGAAGTAACCCCTTCGCTTTTCTCTTTTTTTATGTTTAACTACTAACGAACATCATATAAAGCGACACAAATTCAAAAGTTACAGGACGTAAAAATCTCGCAAAGTCGCAAAATCGCAAAGTTTTAATGAAAAAGCAGAAAAAAAACTTTGAGACTCCATGACATTTAGAGAAACTCAAAGTGGAAAACAAAAGGGTAAAACTTAAAAATAAGTAGAAAAAACTTAGCAGCTTGGCGACTTTGCGAGATCGTAAAAGCGAAACAATCCCTTCTTTTGTCCCTACATTTCATTAAATTACTTAAATTTGATAAAATCCTTTATAGAATCATGAACGAAATAATAGCCTATTTTAGCACGATTCCCTCTTCCCACCGAAGTTTAATTCTGATTGGAGGAATAACCCTTTTTTGGTTAATTGAGAATGCCTTTCCCCTATTTCAAATGAAATATAAAAAATGGAATCACGCAGGTCTCAATTTCTTTTTCACCTTTACTACCATTATTGTCAATTTTATTCTGGCTTTTATTTTGATTCAAACTGCCAATTGGACTACGGAACATCATTTTGGAATTTTAAATTGGCTACCCGAAATCCCGATTGCATTCTACACCATTATCGGATTATTACTTTTAGACTTAATTGGCGCTTATTTGGCCCATTTTGTACAGCACAAAGTAAAATTCATGTGGCGCTTTCACTTAATACATCACACCGATACCTGGATAGACACCACAAGTGCCAACAGACATCATCCCGGAGAAAGTGTCATTCGTTTTGTGTTTACTACACTTGGGGTTTTGCTGGTTGGAAGTCCGATGTGGATGGTGTTTTTATACCAATCCTTATCTGTAATAGCTTCTCAGTTCAATCATGCCAATATTTCGCTGCCTGTAAAGCTAGATGCTTTTTTGAGTTATTTTCTCGTTTCTCCCAATATGCATAAAGTGCACCATCATTATGTTTTGCCCTATACAGACAGTAATTATGGAAATATATTCTCGATTTGGGACCGTCTTTTCGGAACTTTTACCTCGCTTCCGAAAGAACACATTGTTTATGGCGTAGACACTCATATGGAGCCTGAAGAAAACAATAAATTAAAAAATCTACTTCATATTCCCTTTCAGGAATCCAGATCAGCAAAAAACAGTTAAAAACACAAAAAAAATATACTCGATCGAACCAACTAATTATTTTTTTTATTAATATTGATATATAAATTGAAAATCAATCTACTAATCATTAACCCCTATTTTTGAATTAATTTTCACGAGATGAAAAAGAGTAACCGCAAAGAATTGAATTGGGAGCAAACGGAAAAACTTGTTTCGTTAGCCCTGGAAGAAAAGAATCCATTTGAAATTATCAAAAAAGAATTTGGATTGGCAGAAAAAGAAGTACTGGAAATCTTGAAGAAGAAGATGCCTCTTGAAAAATTTGAGATGTGGAAAAAGAAAGCTTTAGCAAATAAACCGAAACCAAAACCCGTTAAAATTGATGATTTTGATGAAGATTTGGATGGCAAATATTATATAAAGAACAAACTAGACTAAAATAAAGCTCCTGTGAATCAGGAGTTTTTTTTATTTTTAAAAGTTTCCTGACAATTCTGTAACAATTTTACATTTTGTCAGTCCAACACAGATAACTAAACTCAAACATAATGAAAAAAATAATTTACACTTTAGCGCTCGCCATAACATTATGGAGCTGTAAAACCGGTACTTCTTCCGGAGCTGCAAAATCAAATACGGTCGACGTTAACATTAACCTTACAGATGTTAAAGACGATAAGGTTTTAGTAACCGTTACACCTCCACAAATCAAGACAGACGAGGTAATTTACAGTATTCCTAAAACAGTACCGGGAACTTATTCTACTGATAATTACGGTAAATATTCTGATGATTTCAAAGCTTTTGACGCTAAAGGAAATGCATTAACAGTAAAAAGAATTGACGATAATTCATGGTCAATCTCAAATGCTAAAACATTAAAAAAAATCACCTATTTAGTTGGTGATACTTTTGATACTGAAAAAGGAACCGGATTTGGTAATGACGATGTTTTCTCACCAGCCGGAACTAATATCAACGCGGGAGTGAACTTCATGGTCAATACACACGGTTTTGTTGGGTATTTTAAAGATAAGTTAGATGTTCCTTATAAAGTAACCATCACACATCCTGAAGCACTTTGGGGAGCAACGTCAATGACAGACGAAGACGCAAGCAAAACAAGTGATGTGTTTTCTACGCCACGTTATGCTGTTTTGGTTGAGAATCCGATTATGTATTCTAAACCGGATTACACTACGTTTAATGTAAACGGAATGGATATTTTGATCGCAGTATATTCTCCAACAGGAAAATTTACGGCTGAAAGTATCACTCCGGAAATGAAAACGATGATGACCGCTCAGAAGAACTTTTTAGGAAAAGTAAATGCTACAAAAAAATACACGGTTTTATTGTATTTATCAAGCATGGCTAAAGATGACGCTCATGGTTTTGGAGCTTTAGAGCATCCTACTGCTACGACTGTAGTTTTACCGGAATCTATGCCAAAAGAAAAGTTGGTAGAATCTATGAAAGATGTGGTTTCTCACGAGTTTTTTCATATCGTAACACCATTAACGATCCATTCAAAAGAAATTCAATATTTTGATTATAACGCACCAAAAATGTCTGAGCATTTATGGATGTACGAAGGGGTAACAGAATATTTTGCGAATCTTTTTCAAATCAATCAAGGTTTAATTGATGAAGCTGAATTCTACACTCGTATTGCTGATAAAATCGAACAAGCTAAACGTTTAAACGATACGATGTCTTTTACGGTAATGAGTGCGAATGTTTTAGAGCAACCTTATAAAGATCAATACCTAAATGTATATCAAAAAGGAGCTTTAATCGGTATGTGTATTGACATTATCATCAGAGAAAAAAGCAATGGAGAAAGAGGAATCCTTGATCTAATGCATAAATTATCTAATGAATATGGTATAGACAAACCGTTTAACGACAATGAACTTTTTGCAAAAATCACAGAATTGACGTATCCTGAAGTGGGTGAATTCCTGAAAACATATGTACAAGGTACTACTCCAATTCCTTATGACACCTATTTAGCTAAAGTTGGTGTAACAAAAGCAACAGAGAAAAAACCGGGTTCAATTTTCTTAAAAGGTCAAACGCCTTATATCACAATTGACAAACAAACCAAAGAGATCGCGGTTCGTTCGGATATTGAGCCAAATGATTTTTTCAAAAATCTAAACTTAAAAGGTGGTGATATCATTGTATCAGTAAACAATAAACCATACTCATTAACGAACATCTATGAGTTAATTACAGAAAGTGAAAACTGGAAAGAAAATGATGCTATCACGCTTCAAATTAAACGTGGTGGTGCAGCGCAAACTATAAAAGGAACTGTAAAATTACCATACGAAGAAACAGAAACTTTTAAAGCTACCGATGCTTCAAAAGAGAAACTTAAAAATGCTTGGTTAAAAGGGTAATCTTTTTAATCTGAATCCATGAAAACCGACAAGTGATTGTCGGTTTTTTTTATGAAAATATGTTTTATGGAAAAATTGCCATTCGAATAAAGAATCTTTACAAGTAGCTCAACATTTTAAGAATGTATAACCTCTTTTTTGAGAAGATTTCTAACATACGTATGAATCATCTAAGGCTACAAAACAAGAAAAAAAGACAAAGATTAACCGCAATCTTGTCATCCTGACGAAGGAAGGATCTTCGTAAGTAGCTCTACAAAGAATTAAAACACGAAATCTCTACAGCTCTAAACAAATAAATAATTCAAAAAATCCAAATCGGGATTAATTGTTTTAATCAGTTCCATTTTCTTATCCCTTCGCCAACCTTTTATTTCTTTTTCCCGACTAATCGCTTCTTGAATCCAATTAAATTTTTCATAGTAAAGCAGAAACTCTATTTTGTATCTTGACGCAAAAGTTATTTTACCCGTTATGCAATTTTCACTGTGCTGATGCAAACGAGTCTTTAAACTGTTGGTTACTCCAGTATATAAAACAGTCTTTGATTTGTTCGTAATTATATAAATGTAGTAAGTATGATATCCTTCTTGTAATTTCATAAAGCTAAAGTAGTAGTTTTAATTTGTTTTTGAAGTTAAAAAGAAAGATTTTTCTTATTTAAATAAAAAAATATAATACTCATCTCTTTAAATGATCCTTTGTGGAGTTACTTACGAAGATCCTTCCTTCGTCAAGGATGACAAGATTGCGGTTTTTTTTTGACGATGATCCTGAAATAACAGACTATATTTACAGATTTTTCTGTTATTTGAAATGAGAAATTATATACGCAGCCACCGCCTAGTGCGTCATTCTGAGAAACGAAGAATCTTCGTTCGCTGAATCGATTGTCATGAATTTTGCTTTTCGGAGTTTCTTGCGAGGATTCTTCGTTCCTTAGAATGAAAAGATTGCGGACGGAGTTTCTTGTGAGGATTCTTCGTTCCTCAGAATGACAAGATTGCGGAAAAAGTTAGCGGAGTTTCTCGTGTGATTTCTCGGACAACGAAAATGGCAAAAACGTCCCTAGAACAACCGAATTCACGAGCTGCACCTTTAGAATAACAACCTTCCCTAAAACAACAAAGGCTTTCAGTTTTACTAAAAGCCTTTGTTTTAAAATTATTTTTTTACCGGGAATTTCCAGTCAAATTCGTCTTTGTCGTTGATAATTGCTCCAACTTCAAATTTTACTACTTCATCAAATTCGGTTTGAAGAATAAACCAGTTGTCTTCGTTGAAGTAATTCTCAAAAGTATCAAAGGTTTCCTGATTGTATTTTGTGATTCCTTTTGTTGCCAAATCTTTCTTTACATCAGCAATTTTTCTTCCGATTAGTTTGAATCCAAAAACTTCTAAATCATTGGCTGAAGCTACTAAATAACCTAATCTCATGTCTTCTTCCTGATAAAAAGTCAGTCTGATTTTTTGGGCATTATATACGAAAATTACATTATCATCTTCGTCGTTGTAATTTTTATCCGGTTTTCCTAAAGCTGCCGTTACATCATTTTGCTTCATTCCGAAAAGCAATTTATCAATTCCCGATTTTAGATTTATTTTCATAGTGATTGTAATTTTATTTGAAAGGCAAATTTCGTGAAGTTTTTTGCAAACTCCATTATGTTTGTCTTTTTTGTTTGCAATGTTTTTTTAGCCACGAATTGCAATAATTTTCGCAAATTTCAATACCACCCGATTGTCAGGCTTGAGCAAAGTCGAAGCCCTGTTTGTTTTAAAAGCTCCCTTCGACTTCGCTCAGGGGGACAATTTAAATTTAACTAACTTATTACTTATAACAAATCTGACAGGTTTTAAAAACCTGTCAGATTAAAAATTCTTCTTTATTAGTTTTGGTACTTATAACCCATAATTCTTATTAGGCTTACTACTCATATAAAAAGTGATTTTTCCTCCGTTAATTACATCTGAGTGTTTTAAGAAAGGTTTTGAAAGTAATTTTCCGTTTAGAAGAACTTTACTCACAAACACATTTTTATCTGATTGGTTTACCGTTTCTACTTCGAAATTTTTACCGCTTTCCAGATTAAAAATCGCATTTTTTACTAATGGACTTCCTAAAGCATATTCGTCAGAACCAGGGGCAACAGGGTAGAATCCTAAACTACTAAAAATATACCAGGCGCTCATTTGTCCGAAATCATCATTTCCTCCTAAACCGTCAGCTCCGTTACGGTACATTTTTTTCAAAATCATTCTAATCTTGTCTTGTGCTTTCCACGGTGAATTGGTCCAGTTGTACAGATAAACTACGTGGTGTGATGGCTCGTTTCCGTGAACATAATTTCCGATGATTCCTTCTCTTGTAATATCTTCTGTATTTTCGAAGTATTTCTCCGGCAGATGCATATTAAATAAAGAATCTAAACGAACCTTAAATTTATCATTACCCCCCATTAATTTTATCATTTCAGCCGGGTCGTGCGGTACATACAAACTGTAATTCCATGAATTTCCTTCAATAAAACCTTGTCCGTGTGTATCTAAAGGATCAAATTCTTTTTTGAAAGTTCCATCATTTAATTTCGGGCGCATGAAACCTGTTTTGGCATCATACACGTTTTTATAGTTTTTTGACCTTTCAATAAATTCATTATAAATTTCGGTTTTGCCTAGTTTTTTAGCGGCCTGAGCAATTGCCCAGTCGTCATAAGCATATTCTAAAGTTTTAGAAACCGAAGCTCCGTTTTTGTCTTCCGGAACGTACCCTTTTTTCATATAAAATTCTAAACCGTCGTAATACGGAACTTTAGCGGTATTCACACAAGCCTGAAGTGCCTTTTCGCGATCAAAATTGGTATTTCCTTTTACAATAGCATCTGCAATTACCGAAACGGAATGATAACCGATCATACACCAATTTTCGTTGGCATAATGTGACCAGATCGGAAGCATTTTATGTACACTTTGATCTGAATGTGCCAGCATAGAACTGATCATATCTGAATTTCTTGCCGGTTGTACAATATTAAACAACGGGTGCAAAGCTCTATAGGTATCCCATAAAGAATAACTGGTATAATTACGAAAATTATCGGCTTTGTGTACATTCATATCCAAACCTTTGTACGTACCATCAAGATCCATGTATTCTGTTGGCCCTAAGAAAGAATGGTACATCGCGGTATAAAAATTAACCAGATCTTCTTTTTGAAGGGCTTCGATTTGAATTTTATTCAACTCTTTGTTCCAAACTTCCTGACTTTGTTTTTTAACACGTTCGAAATCCCAGTCCGGAATTTCTTTCTTCATATTTTCAAGAGCACCGGCGGAACTCACAGGAGATAAAGCCATTTTAATTTTGATTTTTTCGCCCTCCTGAGTATCAAAATCAAAAAACAATTTCAGGTCACGTCCGGCCATTTCAGGAAAATTTTTGGTTTGATCAAATCTTCCCCAAAAACCTCTGTACACACTTTTTTCAAGGGCACCTTGTCCGTAACTCTTAATAGGTTTGCTGAAAGACATGGCAAAATAAACCGTTCTGGTTCTTGCCCATCCACTGGTTTGGCGATATCCTGTTATTAATGTATCGTTTTCTACGCGAACAAAAGTCCACACATTCTTTTTATCATAATTGTAAATCCCTGAAGTTAGATCGAGAATAATATGTGCCTCATCTGACTTAGGGAAAGTATACTGATGCATTCCGACACGCGTTGTAGCCGTGAGTTCTGCTTTGATATTATGATCTTCCAGAAGAACACTGTAATAGGCCGCTTCTGCTTTTTCTGTTGCATGCGAAAAGGCAGATCGATAGCCAGACAAAGGCTTGGAGGCTGTTCCGGGATTCAATTGCAATTTTCCGGTTGTGGGCATAATTAAAAAATCTCCCAAATCAGAATGTCCTGTTCCACTAAAATGGGTGTGGCTGAAACCTACAATTGTTTTGTCTTCGTATTGGTAACCGGCACAATATTTATAAACTTCGCCATTGTACTTCCCGTTCGAAGCGTAAGCAATTGTATCGGTTTCGGGACTTAACTGAACACTTCCAAACGGAACTGTGGCACCCGGATAGGTATGCCCCATTTTGGCTGTCCCAATCATTGGATCAACATACTGAATCAGATCTTTTAAATCTGTCTTTTTTTGCTGTGCTTCGATAGTGTAAGAACCTGCAATCATCAAAAATGATGATAACAAAAGGGTTTTACGATACTTCACAGCTTTTAAAATGCTTGGTTTAATCATTCTTTTGGTTTTATTATTCGTTAGAAAGTTAATACTCCTCCATAGAGGTTGTTTGTGCATATATTCGAAATACTAATTAGAGTCACTTTCAATTAAAGAATTAATTAATCGACCGGTTCCTAAAATGCGATTACTGCACTCTATTTTACGCCCAAAAAACAATCCATTAACCTACTGAAAATCAATTACAAAATCGATTTAGTAACTCAGTCTTAAAGTTTTAATTTCCGGGTAGAAAAATACAATAAAATTGGTTTCTAAAAAATTAAAATGACTGTAATTTAAATTCCTTTTGAATATCTTGGTTTAGCATCAAGTCAAATAGTAAAAGTTAAGTAGTTTTTTTTCGCTACGAATTGCACCAATTTGCACTAATTTCTTTGTAAGCTACAGCATTGGCCAAATCATTTTAATTCTTTAATCAGTGGCAAAAAATTCCCCACAAAGAATCTCAATAATTAATTCGTGAAAATTCGTGCAATTCGTGTCCAGCCTTTTTTCGCCACGAATTACACCAATTTGCACTAATTTCTTTGTGAGCTACAGCATTGCCTAATCATTTTAATCCTTTAAACAGTGGCAAAAAATTCCCCACAAAGAATCTCAATAATTAATTCGTGAAAATTCGTGTAATTCGTGTTCAACTTTAATTGCACCTAAAATTACAATTTTTGCTTTAGATTTTCTTTTACCTCATCAAACCATTCGTTTCTTAGAATACTCAAAACAATAGAATCACGACGGATTTCACTATTGGCTGTTGGCATGTGGCTGCGTAAAACACCTTCAACTTTGCAGCCAATACTTTTCATGGCGGCAATACTTCTTTGGTTATTATTATCGGCACGAAATTCAACGCGTTCCATCCCCAGCGTTTCGAAAGCGAATTGTAGCAGTAAAAATTTACAATGTTTGTTAAGTCCTGTTCCTCTAAAGACAGAACCGTACCAGGTATATCCTAATTGCAGGGTTTTATAATCCAGACTCATATCGTAAAAACGAGTTGAACCTGCATATTTCTGAGACTTTTTATCGAAAACAATAAAAGGAAATTCCTTTTGATTTTCTCTTGCTTTTATAGCAGACTGAATATAGTTAATCAGATTTTCTTTCCCATCGGCACCTACCAAAGAATATTTCCAGGTTTCAGGTTCATTAATAGAAATTTCCAATAGATTTTCTACATCTGATTCCTGTAGCGGACGCAGTAGAACGGAGTCGTCTTCGAGTATTATGGTGGAGGTAAAACTAAAATTCATTGCAGTATTTATTTTAGAAAATCGTTCTTTTTTTAATTTAATGAAATCGGATTACTCACTCATTTCATCATAACGTTCCGGTACTTGTGGGTCGTACAACGGGCATTTGAATTCTTCCATCAGGCTTACCAACTGATTCATTGTTTTGCCTTCGGTTCCGTAACAGTCGATTCGTACGCTTTGTGGAGTGGTGATTACTTGAAATGCTCCTTTTCCTTTTGGGTTTTTCCAACTGTTTTCATCGACTTTTTCCCATTGAGAAAATACCGATTTGATTCGGTTCATAATTACGTCTACCGGAAGTTTTTCAAGTCCATTTACCTCTTCGTTCTCCACAAGAGCTTCATAAACTTCATGATGGTTCAGGTAAATTTCGTCTAAATATCTCCAAAAAAGTAATTCGTACATAATCTAGTGTTTTTTTTAAACCATATAAGTTATGTAAGTTCATTTAAATTGTTGGCGTTGTGCCTGGATGAACTTACATAGCTTATCGGATTAATATTTTTTTTTAGCTCCTATTAGAAGCGTAGCTGTTTAATTAGAAAGCTCTCGGTCTCAGTCTCAGTCTCAGTTTTCAGTCTCATCTTTGCGAACAAATCTCAGAAACTTAGAAACTTTGTAACTCAGAACTTTTACAAAAGTTCGCAGTCTCAGTTTTCAGTCTCATCTTTGCGAACAAATCTCAGAAACTTAGAAACTTTGTAACTCAAAACCTTTACAAAAGTTTGCAGTCTCGGTTTTTAGTCTCATCTGTGCGAACAAATCTCAGAAACTTAGAAACTTTGCAACTCAGAACTTTTACAAAAGTTCACAGTCGCAGTTTTCAGTCTCATCTGTGCGAACAAATCTCAGAAACTTAGAAACTTTGTAACTCAGAACCTTAAAAAAATTAATATTCGAAAGTACCGTACTCGCTGGTGATCGTCAATTTTTTAGCATCAGCGGCTTCTACTCTACCTACAATTTGAGCTTCTACATTGAATGCTTTTGAAATTGCGATGATATCCTGTGCAATGTCTTCCGGTACATAGATTTCCATACGGTGACCGCAATTGAAAACCTGATACATTTCTTTCCAGTCTGTTTTTGATTGCTCCTGAATTAACTTGAACAATGGTGGAACCGGAAATAAATTGTCTTTTATAATGTGTAAATTCTGAACGAAATGTAAAATTTTAGTTTGTGCTCCACCACTGCAATGCACCATTCCGTGAATTTCGTTTGGTGTATAGGTGTCTAAAATTTTCTTGATAATTGGCGCGTAAGTTCTTGTTGGAGAAAGTACCAACTGACCTGCGTTTATCGGGCTGTTTTCTACCGCATCTGTTAAGTTAACCTGTCCGGAATAAATCAATTCTTCTGGAACTGCAGCATCGTAACTTTCCGGATATTTGGCAGCCAAATATTTCCCGAAAACATCGTGACGTGCAGAAGTAAGTCCGTTACTTCCCATACCGCCATTGTAACTTTTCTCGTAAGTGGCCTGTCCAAAAGAAGCCAAACCAACAATTACGTCACCCGCTTTGATGTTTGCATTATCGACAACATCACTGCGTTTCATACGTGCCGTTACCGTAGAATCTACAATAATGGTACGAACAACATCACCAACATCTGCGGTTTCTCCTCCTGTTGAATGAATGGTCACGCCAAAAGATTTTAATTCGTTGATTAATTCTTCTGTTCCGTTGATAATCGCTGAAAGCACTTCACCGGGAATTAAGTTTTTGTTTCTTCCAATTGTGGAAGAAAGTAAAATATTATCGGTTGCACCAACACATAATAAATCATCTATGTTCATGATTAAAGCGTCCTGAGCAATTCCTTTCCAAACCGAAATATCTCCTGTTTCTTTCCAATACATATAGGCCAAAGACGATTTTGTACCGGCTCCGTCTGCGTGCATGATTAGGCAATAATCTGAATCCTGGGTTAAATAATCAGGAACAATTTTACAAAATGCTTGTGGAAATAAACCTTTATCAATATTTTTTATGGCGTTGTGTACGTCTTCTTTTGATGCCGAAACACCTCTTTGTGCGTACCTTTTGCTAGAATCTGAACTCATGAAAATTAGTTTGTGTTGATGTGGTGCAAAGATAATCAGTTTTTTTAATTCTTTGGTTGATTCAATTGCTTGATTCGCAAAAAAATTCGGCATGTTTTTAGGCAATGCCGAATTCTGCTATTAAATCTGGTTTTGAAACTTTTAGCATTCCTTAAATCATTCCCAATCGGGCATTGAACTTCCCGAAAACAATACCTGTCTGGAATTGGCAATACCGATACTGGTTTTTAAAATATTTTTCGCCGAAATACCATCATTAGACGTGTTCGTGAAAATTAATTCGGATTCATTAGGCGAATAGCGAACGTCTAAATCATTTGTTCCCGATACCTTCTCCGTTACAATCTGGGTGGAGGTCGACGTTAGAAAACTATATTCAAAAATTCTGCTATCTAACTGTCGGTAGGTCGAATTTTCAAATCCTGAAACATCTTTGGTATAAACGAGCTTTTGTCCGGTAACTGAAAAATTCACGCTGCCCAACGCTCCGTCTTCTCCCGAAGTAATCGATGTTGTTAGTACTCCCGACAAATTAATGACATAAATTTCAGCACCGTAACCATCTGAATCATTTACTTTCAAAGCAATTTTCTTTCCATCAGCACTCCAATCACATTCTGATATAAACTTACCTGTTGGCGTTTGGTATATTTTTGTGAGACCACTTCCGTCACTGCTTATTTTGTACAATTTGTCGAAGTTGGGGTAAATCAGTTCGCTGCCGGAAGTATTCCAAGAGAAGCCTATATAATTTGAATTGAAACCCGCAATTGGAACCGAACTGGTTACTTTTTTTGCTCCTGTTCCGTCTAAATTCATCGTATAAATATCATTTTGAGAGCCATTTGTTGCGATGTAAGCGATTTTATTGGCCTGATTATTTCTCCTTGGACGCCAGCTGTTTTTGTCGGAACTGGTTAACTGGTATTGTTTCCCGGCATCATCGGCTGCATAAATTACATTATTATCGTTTACTTTTTTAACCAATAAATAGCGTGCCGTTGGAAATGCCATTGTCGTAAAGCTACTTAAAGCACTTAAAACGGGGGTATTTACACCATCTGTTACCTCAACTTGCCAATAATATTTTACACCGTAGAGCAGATCAGTCAAGGTTAGTTTTTTCTCTTTTACGGCATCATAGACTTTTACGTCGCTGTTTTTATTGTTCCTTACTGTTATTTTAAAAGTCAGTTCGTCTGCATCGGGATCGGTTACGGTCCAAGTCAAATCTAATGGAATCACCTGCCCTGTACTATTATCTGTTGGTGCTGCCAATACCGGAACAGTTGGCGGTTTGTTGTTTGCTGTTGATTTTTTAAGTTCGAATACAATTTCTGCCGCTTTATTAGCTCCAACCGTCACAGCTTCAAACTTGGCAATATACCCGTCTTTTTGAGCCTGAAAAGAATATTCACCCACTTTGACATTAGGTATAGTAAATTTACCGTCAGCACCTGTAAATACAATACTAGAGGTTGGACTCGAAAATACTTTTACGTTTTCCATAGGGGTAAAAGTATCTGCTGAAACTACTCTTCCTGAAACTGTTCCAAACTGAGATTCGTCTATTTTTTCTTCACTGCATGCCGTCAAAAACAATAAAAAAAGTACGCTTGCTATTTTGTATAAATACTTCATTATTCATTTGTTTTTAAGTTTAAACTTCCTGCTGTCTCCTCCTTTATTTTAACGTATAGAGTACCCTCTTTTTTCGAATGCAACTCCATAGATCCTTTTAGTTTTTCTTACTTGCTTTATTTTTATTTTTAGCAAAATAATAGGTCAGACCTAATCCGAATTTATAATAGTAATCGTCTCGGGTTCCTGCTTTTATATAATCGACATTGTCGCTAAAATTTACATTTTGTTCTGCGAATACTTTTATTCCGATTCTTCTCGATGCTAAATATTCAAGACCTAAACCGTATTGAAATTTGCCGTAAACGTTTTCAAATTTTCGATTCATCGCATATCCGCCACCTCCGTAAACATAAGGCGTAAACCGGTCCCGGGGCAGTATGATCCATTCCAGATTAAGATCGAAGGTGATGTAACCAACGTCGAGTAAGTTTTTATTCGCAAGATTTACCACGTTTGTAGAAGCACTGATATCTAAACTGGGAGAAATAAAAAACTTCAACGCTCCTCTACCAAAAGGTCTTACAATTGGATTGGCATAATCACCGTCCATTAATGTTCCTCCACCGGAAATTTCCATAGCAAATTTACTTCTGCGTTCTTCTAAAAGTCTTCCATAAAGTGCCGTTGCTTCTGCTGTTTCGGTTTCTTTACTGTAGGCTTCCAACAGTGCATCAACTTTTTCTTTTGGTGCATCGGCCTGCCAGATATTGTCTTTAATTCCTTCTAAAACCAAAGATTCTACCGCTTTTTCTATTGCTTCTGTCACGGCCATATGAACCGGTTCATTAGTAGTATAACCGGTTTCTACTTCCAAAAGTCTTTTAAAATTCACATATCTAAATAAACTTTCATCAATTGCCTGTGATAAAATAGTTTTGGAAACATAAACTGATTTTAAAATTTTCCCATTGGAAGTCGAGATCATACGCAAATAAACCGTCACCCGATCCTGACGGTATTTAACCGAACCTCCTGCTCCAAAATAACGCGCTCCAAAACCTCCGGTAATAATATTCGAATCGTACGAAACGATACCGCCTTCCAATAAAACTCCGGCATACAGCAAAGGCGTTAATTGTGGTTCATTTGGATTTGCATTTTTAATATACTCCTGGCGAGTTGCCCGAATTAGATTTCGTTCCTGAAGTAAGTTGCCTATATTCTCCCTTTCGATAGGAATAAACCATTTGGAATCTTCAAGTGCTTTAATCAAAATTGAAGTGGCACCCTGAGTGACCGCCGTACTAAAACTGCTTCCGTTTTCCTGCGGTTTATATTGTCCGGTCTGGTCTCTGAACTTATAGACTCCTACTATGACTGGTTCTTTTGGCTTAGGCAATTCTTTTAGCAATGAGGTCGCCGGCGTACTCTCGCCCAAAGTAGCTTTTTCTACTCCTGTAGGCTGATTGAAATAGGCACCGCAACCGGTAAAAAGAATTCCGACTAGGATAAATAAATAGTGATGCGATCTCATGTTATTGATTTGGGATAATTACCTGAGTCTGCTCTCCTGTATTGGTATCTAAAATATTAAGTGTTAAACCATCTGCCGACGGATAAACATCTATTGAAAAGCTCCCAAAAGTATAAGATCCTTCTTTGATTCCGTCTGTACCAAATTGCTGTTTGTAGAGTGTACTGGAAATCTGACTCAATAATTGCGAATTTAAATTGGCTTTAAATCGCTCCAAATCGGTTTGTGGGGTCGTATCTACTGTCTTATCCTTTTGCTTATTTTGAGCTTCTGCACTACTTAAAAGCCATTGATAATTAAAGGTATCTCCTCCAAAAGCCGGATTGACAGGTTTATACACCAAGGCCTGGGCTCTTATAGACAGAGGGATCAGAAATACTACTATTGCGGTGGTTAAAATAAATTTCATATCGCTAATAATAAAGTTAATACTGAGTGAAATATTTGCTTTGTTTTTCTTTCTCTTTAAAATAGGCATAGGTCGCGTTTACAGATTCTTCTGCGACAGCATCTAAAAAATCATCATCGGGTCTGGCTAAAAATTCATAAATAACTTCATTATCAATGGTAATTGATATGGAGGTATTTCGTGCAAAACTATATTCTTCGCCTATTGTTACTATTTTTTCAGCATTTATTCCAATATCATTGTATCTGTAATAATAGCGATCGTAAAAATCCTTTCCTATTTTAGTTTTCGTATCGTCTGTAATGATACCTCTCAACTCAAACCCGTCCACAGGAAGAACTTTCACATCATCTTTTTTTTTTCATCCCCAATCACCACACGATCTTTTGCTATGATTTGTTTATTTTCATCATAAAACAATAACAAAACTATTACTTCATCATCGGGTTCCAGATTTACCTGGGCAGTAGACAATTTTTTAATTTCGCTTGGCTGGAGGGTAAAAATCCCTTCCTGAGAATTATTAGACTGATTATTACTTTTATTATTATTTTTTATAGCAGACAATCTATAACTGGCACTTCTAATTACTTCTGTGAGATTTTCAGCACTGGCCGTAATTTTTACGTTTCCTTCTATTTTTTCAATCTCTATTTTTGCCTTTATTTTATCCTGAGGAACCTGTCCATAGCATATCGCAGTAAAAACAAGTAATAAAAGGGTTATATGTCTGTATAAAAAATGCATACTTACTTATTTATAAGAATTAATGAGGCACCATTTCCGGTTTGGGTAATCTTCATGTTTTTTGACATGGAATTGGTTCCGATACTTTTAATATTTTGATTATCTCCATTCTGAATCATCTGCGTATTTACCTTATAATTGGTATGCAAAGTGAAGTCAGAAATAGCATTGTCGTTCCCTTTTTGGATAATATTCTGCGTAATTGTTTTTGCATTTTTGTCTAAAAACAATTCGTTACCATTCCCTTGTTGATTAACCGAAACTTTTACTTCTGTTGCTTTTAGATTGGCGTTTACGGTATTATAATCTCCAATCTGCTGTATCTGAACTCCCGATTGGATTCTTGCATATAAATCATTCTGCGCTTTTTTATCCAAAGAAGAAATCACACTCAGCGCCACTTCTTTTGTATTAAACACAGAAGAACTGTATGGTCTGAAATAAGGACTGTCTTCTTTCTCCTGCGCATAAAATGCGGACGAAAAAAGCAAAAGCAAGACACTATTTAAAATGTAAGTTTTCATCTTTACTCTTTTAAAATTAAAAAATGAGATAGTCGTTCTACGACTATCTCATCTATTTCATTCCTTACATTCCTGATTGTGTCACCAAGATCGTATTTGAATTTCCTTTTGAGAAAGAAATACTACTGTGAGAAGCTCCTGTTTGAGTTACAGTTGCTTTGTTGTAATCTCCAATTTGTAGTGTGTTTTCAGTCAATTTAGTACCGGTTTGAGTACTTTTTGCTTCATTTTCATTTCCATATTGATAATGGTTGGAAACGTTTTTATCAGCTGCAGAAGTACCGGTTGGAGAAGTTTGAGTTTGCCAAGATTTGTTTTTAACTCCACCTTGACTAGCATAAGCTACATTGTTATCTCCATTTTGAGTTTGGGTTGCTTCGTTTTGGCTATGAGGAGCAAACGGAACACTAACTGCTGCTGCATACCCTAATTGAGTAGCATTGAAAGGAAGTCCGGTTGGTTTTTCGTTTCCTGTTGTACCCTGATCTACGGTAGCTGAATTATAGTTTCCTGTTTGAGTTTGAGTTGCTTTATCCCATCCTCCAAGAGCTGAAGCCGGTGGTGCTATCTGATCTTGCCAGATAGTTGCGCCATTACTGTTTCCTGTTTGAGTTTGATACGCTTTGTTATCGTGATTACTTTGAGAAATAAATGCACCATTGTTGTCTCCTTTTTGTTTCACATCTGCCATATTGCTTTTAGCATTGTAAACTCCCGGCATAATACCTTGATAAACTTCTGATTTATTGGTATTTCCTAATTGATCAATTGTAGAAGCATTCGTTTGTCCGTTTTGATTTACGATACCTTGGTCAGAGTTACCAACCTGATTCACAGAAGAAGTGTTTCCTTGAGCAAAAGCTGCTGCACCCACAAATAGCATCGCGGAGATGCTTAAAATTACTTTTTTCATAATAAATATATTTAATTGGTTATTAATACAACTTATTATGTAGGCTAAAGCGAATCTTGGGGTGAAATTCTTTAAGAATCTAACATCATTTGAAAACAAATTTTTGCACTTATTTTCTCTTTTCTGATTCAAAATTAAAAAAAGTTACCCAAACAAAAATCAAGTACAAATACCTATTTCACAATACATTAACATCTTTTCGATGAAATGTAACACTATCTCGACGAACTACTATTTTTGTTATTTTGGGTCGTCAGAAATTAATTACTTATTGCAATTTCCTTACATTTAATCCAAAACATTTGTTAAAATTAAAAAATAACTGACTTAATTTTAACATAATCACAAAAAAGCCTGTCTTTTTGAGACAGGCTTTAAATAAATGTTCAGCAAATGTTATTTTGTAAACAACAATTCTCTGTATTTTGTCAATGTCCAGCTTTCATCATCTACCAATAATTCTAATTTATCACAGTGATTACGAATATCTTCAAAATAAGGTTTTACTTTATCGCAGTAGGCTTCTGCCATTTTTTGCGCATCTGTCAATTGATTGGCTGTTTTTCTTTCGTTGGTCATCGCCTCAACTTTAGAATTAATTCCTTCAATATGACCGGAGATTTCTTTAATCAAAACAATCTGCTCTTTTGCAATGGTTTCAAATTCTTTTCCGAAGATTTCTTTTAATCCTTTTACGTTTTCAATCAAGGTATTTTGATAACGAATTGCAGTAGGAATTACGTGGTTTCTTGAAATATCGCCCAAAACTCTTCCTTCAATCTGAATTTTTTTGGTGTATTCTTCCAATTCAATTTCGTAACGTGCTTCTGCTTCGATGTGATTTAAAATTCCCAATTCACTAAACAAATCTAAGGCCTGCTTAGAGACTTTGGCTTTAATAGCTTCAGGTGTAGTTTTAAAATTACTTAAGCCTCTTTTTTTGGCTTCTTTTTCCCAGGCCTCGCTATAACCGTCCCCTTCAAAAAGTATTTTTTTGGACTGTTTGATGTATTCTCTTAAAACATTAAAAATAGCATCGTCTTTTTTCATGTCTTTTGAATCGATCAACGAATCTACTTCTTTTTTAAAGTCTATTAATTGTTTGGCAACAATAGCATTCAATGTTGTCATCGCGTTCGAACAATTGGCGGTTGAACCCACTGCTCTGAACTCAAATTTATTTCCTGTAAAAGCAAATGGTGATGTTCGGTTTCTATCGGTATTGTCTAAAAGAACGTCCGGAATTTTCCCTACCACATTCAGTTTTAAATCGGTTTTTTCTTCCGGTGATAATTTTCCTGTGGTTACACTTTCTAATTCGGATAATACCTTTGTCAATTGTGCTCCGATAAAAACAGAGATAATGGCCGGCGGTGCTTCATTGGCTCCTAATCTGTGGTCATTACTTGCTGTTGCGATTGAGGCTCTCAACAAAGTTTCATTATCATTTACCGCTTTAATTGTATTGATAAAGAAGGTTAAAAACTGTAAATTACTCATTGGCGTCTTACTCGGACTTAATAAGTTTACTCCCGTATCGGTTGCTAATGACCAGTTGTTGTGTTTTCCGGAACCGTTTACTCCTTTAAATGGTTTTTCGTGAAATAATACTTTAAAATCATGACGCTCTGCCACTTTTTGCATTACGTCCATCAATAAAGAGTTATGGTCTACGGCAAGATTGGTTTCTTCAAAAATTGGAGCTAACTCAAATTGGTTAGGTGCTACCTCATTGTGACGGGTTTTTACCGGAATTCCCAATAACATACATTCTTGCTCTAAATCTCTCATATAAGTTAAGGCTCGAGTCGGGATAGAACCAAAATAATGATCGTCTAATTGTTGTCCTTTTGCCGATGTATGTCCCAACAAAGTTCTTCCGGTCATCATTAAATCCGGACGGGAATTTGCCAATGCTTTATCGATAAGGAAGTATTCTTGTTCCCATCCTAAAGTAGCGGTTACTTTTTTGACATTTTTATCAAAATATTTACATACTTCTGTTGCAGCCTCATCCATAACAGACAATGCTCTTAATAACGGAATTTTATTATCTAAGGCTTCTCCTGTATAGGCTATAAAAACGGTTGGAATACATAAAGTGGTACCATATATAAAAGCGGGAGAAGTAGGATCCCAGGCAGTATACCCTCTGGCTTCAAATGTATTTCTGATTCCTCCGTTCGGAAAACTTGAGGCATCAGGTTCTTGTTGTACCAATTGTGCGCCTCCAAATTTTTCAACCGGATCACTGCCATCATAAGAAGTTTCAAAAAAAGCGTCGTGTTTTTCTGCAGTTGTCCCCGTAAGTGGCTGAAACCAGTGTGTATAATGTGTTACTCCTTTGGCAAGTGCCCATTCTTTCATTCCCATGGCAATATAATCTGCCAGTTTTCTGTCTATTTTAGTTCCGTGCTGAACGGCGTCTCGTACCCCTTTTAAAGCATCCGAAGTTAAATATTGCTTCATTGCTTTCTCATTAAACACATTTGAACCAAAAATGTTAGACTTTCTGTCTATTTCCTCAAAATGTACCGGCTTTCTTGTAGAAGCTTCTTTTAAAGCTTGGAAACGTAATGTTGACATGTATATAATTTTAAAAATTCGTACTCATTTTCACTAAAAAAAGAAAAACAAATATAACGAATTAAACCCCCTGTTTGAAACTTAAATCACAGAATTTTATCCAACGATTTATCAACAGAAAAAGCATTTTACCAAGAATAATTAATTTGAATTGAATAAATATAACAAAACACCGCAGTATTCTTCATTAAACAAACATTTTTTCGCAATTCAGCAGACAGAAAATTCAATAAACAACCTCAATTTTTACGAATTTGCCTTTTTAAGCCTTTAAAAATGCTTTTTACAAAATACACCCCTATCAAAATTATGCTTTTCTAAAAAATTATAGTCATTCAAACAAAATAGCCCCCTAATTTTCAGGAGTAAAAAAATAAATATATCTTTGACCCAGCGAAAAAACAAAAAAACAAAAATTTATATTATTATGGCTAAAATTAAGTTAGAGTACATTTGGTTAGATGGATATGAACCAACTCAAAATCTAAGAAGTAAAACTAAAGTTGAAGAGCACGAAAATTTCAAAGGAACATTAGAAGAACTTGGAAACTGGTCATTTGATGGTTCGTCAACTAAACAAGCTGAGGGAGGTTCTTCAGATTGTCTTTTGGTTCCTGTTGCCATTTATCCAGATCCAACTCGTATTAATGGATACTTAGTTATGTCAGAAGTAATGTATGCTGACGGAAAGCCACACCCTTCTAACGGTAGAGCTACGATTGATGATGATAATGATGATTTTTGGTTTGGTTTTGAACAAGAGTATTTCATCATGGATACTAAAACTTTATTGCCATTAGGTTTCCCTGTTGGAGGTTATCCTGCTCCACAAGGTATGTACTACTGTTCTGTAGGTGGAAAAAACACACACGGAAGAAAATTAGTAGAAGAACATGCTGATTTATGTATTGCTGCGGGAATTAACTTTGAAGGTATTAACCAAGAGGTTGCTTGTGGACAATGGGAATTCCAATTATTCGCTAAAGGAGCTAAAAAAGCCGGTGACGAAATCTGGATTGCCAGATACTTACTGGATCGTTTGACTGAAAAATACGGTTACTATATCGAATACCATCCAAAACCACTTGGAGACACCGATTGGAATGGTTCTGGTATGCATGCTAACTTCTCTAACGAAGTTTTAAGAACATGTGGAGATCAGGCTACTTACGAAAGAATCTGTGAGGCTTTCAGACCTGTTACTGCTGAGCACATCGCGGTTTACGGAGCTTACAACGACTTACGTTTAACCGGTAAACATGAAACAGCTTCTATTCACGATTTCTCTTATGGAATTTCTGATAGAGGAGCTTCAATCAGAATCCCTTTAATTACAGTTCAAAAAGGTTGGAAAGGTTGGTTAGAAGACAGAAGACCTGCTTCAAATGGAGATCCATACAAAATTGCAGCAAGAATTATCAAAACTGTAAAGTCAGCGTTGTAATTCATTGCTTAAATTATATTCAAAAGTGCCATCAAAATTGATGGCACTTTTTTTTAGCCGCTTTTATTGTCTAAACCTAACAGGTTTTAGAAAGCTGTTAGGTTTTTAAAAACGATTCGTTGTCAGTTTGAGCGAAATCGAGAACCTTTTCATCTTAAACCTAACAGGTTTTAAAAACCTGTTAGGTTTAGAAATAACTTTTGAATAATTACTTTTTAAGTTTAATATCAAAAACTATCTTTGTAAATCACTAATAAATAGCATCATGATAGTCTGGATTCTCTTCTTGTTAGCCGTAGTTTTTATTTTAGCTCTAGATTTAGGTGTTTTCAATAAAACACCACATATTATTAGTACCAAAGAAGCCAGCAAATGGACCCTGATCTGGGTAACGCTTTCTTTTCTGTTCTCCGGAGTAATATACTGGTTATACACTACCGACTATATTTCAAATCCAGATAATCTGAAACCTGCTGTGGCTTCCATGAAATTCATCACAGGATATTTAATTGAATTGTCCTTGAGTGTTGACAATATTTTTGTGATTGCTATTATTTTTGCTTCTTTCAAAATACCTCAAAAATACCAACACCGTGTTTTGTTCTGGGGAATTTTAGGTGCGATTGTCTTCCGCGGACTAATGATTTTCTTTGGTGTACTATTAATTAATAAATTCACTTGGACGACTTATTTGTTTGGTGCTTTCTTGCTTTTTACCGCCATCAAAATGTTATTCTCGCGTGAAGAGGAAGATTTCAACCCCAAAGATTCTTTCGTATACAAAACCTTAGGAAAAATTATTCCGATTACCTCACATATGGATCATGAGCGATTTTTCATTCTGACCGACAAAGGAAAAAAAGCCGCTACCCCCCTATTCGTTGCTTTGATCGTCATTGAAGTTATGGACGTGCTTTTTGCCGTAGACAGTGTTCCGGCAATCCTGGCCATTACATCTGATCCGTTTTTAGTGTTTAGTTCTAATATCTTCGCGATTCTCGGACTGCGTTCAATGTACTTTTTCCTGGCCAATATGCTGGAAAAATTTAGTTATTTAGAATACAGTTTGGTGGCTATCTTAGCTTTTGTGGGATTAAAAATGCTGCTACACCATTATATCTACATTCCAGAGTGGGCTTCTTTAGGGTTTATCGCACTCTCGCTTTTAGTTGGAATTTTGGTTTCTTTAAAGTATGGTAAAACTAAGGAGGCTGTAGAAAAAGAAAAATAAGCTTTACATCTCTATTTAAATATATACAAAAGGGAATCGCAATGATTTCCTTTTTTTATTTCTGAAAGTTTTTATTTTATCTTAAAATATAATTTTAATCATAATAAACTTATTCAACAGACAGTAATAGTAAGAAAAATAAACTATTTAGTTGTATTTTTACAACATTATTAATATCACACACAATTTTTATTATGAAAAAAAATTACGCTTTTTTAGTCTTTCTTCTTCTTTCCTGTTCGTTTGCAGTGGCACAGAAGGTTACGCTTACACCATTAGTCGTCAACGGCAAAAATGTAATCAGTACAAATCCAATAAATCTGGAATCCAAAAGCCAATCTAATGCATCCTTATCAGCAAAAATAGAATCTCCTGTCCCAGTCGGGGCTGAAGGTACTATCGCAATCTATTTCACAAAAGACCCTGCAATTAATCCTAAAGTTGTTTCAGGAGGACCTGAAAGAATTACAAGTTTTATACAAGGCAAAACTTCAACCAGTAATTTTGAGATTATTCTGAATTTAACCGATTTTAATACTACCGGAGGATATATATTCGCCCAATACAAAACGAATTCAGGTTTAACTTATAAAAGTAATAACGTATCTGTTGTAAAAGAAGGAACTCCACCTGTAACTCCGCCTGTAACCCCACCTGTGACTCCACCTGTTGTAAACTTAGAAAACACTATATGCTGCGATCAAATTGTAAGATACGGAGATAAACCAGCTCCAATTGTAGGATCTTATTTAGACCCCAAGATAGCTTATGGCGAATGGCACGATGTTACTGACGGTAAATCACCAAGCACAAGAAATTACATAGGGAATGATTCTGACTATAAAACTGAAAACAATATATTATTAGTCGATTATTTAACCAAAAACACAACCATAAAACGAAGATATGGTAATTATTATTTTGATAATATCAGTAATGCTGTTTACTTAACAATAATCCCATCACCAATAATAAATGAAATTTCTGTCCTTGAATCAGGGCCAAATAGTCAAGGATTTATAGAAATTATCGACACCAATCCAAAACTAATAGGTTCAGAAAGTGGCAGGGATGTTAATTTGAGTATTTTAAAAAATTCAAATCATATCCCACAAAGAGGAGATAGTTTTGACAATGTCGAACGATATGAATGGCAATATGCTGAAACAGACGAAAAAGATAGCTACCGTTATAAAAAATGGATCACGATCGAAAATGAAAACTCTTCATACTTAAATTTCTTTTACCCAAAAAACATTTCAAACGACACAGATAACTACTTTAGTATCAGAAGAATTTCAACGTACAAGGGCATTAGTAGGGTTAGCAATTTATTAAACGTAATACCCCGAAAAGTTAGTTTCAACAATATGATTTGTTGTGATCAAGTATTAGGTCAAGACCCATCGTTAAAAACAATTGAAAAACCTTCTACAATTACTGGCTCTACTCCATCAATTGAACACCTAAATCTTCCCGGCAAAAAACTTGAGCTTGCAAGCATTTCTTATCAATGGCAAAGTCAATCAATTAGCACTGGTAGACCAAACACATACGGTACTTGGTCAAACATTACTGGTGCAACATCTAAAGACTATCTTCCAAGTCCTTTAGAATTTAAAGTTGACCCCAGACGAGGATTAACAATTGAAACCACTTACAACTTCAGACGAGTTGCAACAATAAACTATGTAATTGAGAATATAGTCAATGGAGCCTTAACAAATGTTAGCACAAAATCTTACAGTAACGAAATAAATATGAAATCAGGACGAGTTTATGGTCCTGCAACATTAATTGCATATCCAAATCCTGCAAAATCAGTTATAAATATTGAAAACAAAGCTACCGATTATATTTTATCTAATACTAAAATAAGTATAACAAACACTATGGGGGCTATCGTAAATTCAAATAATTTTTCAATAATAAGCCCAAACTTAATAAGTATAGATGTTTCAAATTTAGCTATTGGAACATATTTTATCAATGTTGATCCTGGAACTGGCAGACGAGGCACAGGCATGGTCCAACTAACTTTTCTAAAAAGCAATTAAAAAAAAAGGAAATCTTACGATTTCCTTTTTTTTATATAAATTAAAATTAAAAATTAATTTTTTGAATTTCGCTTTCGTTTAATTTTGCTGCCTTCATCACTTCCAAATAACTATTTTTATTTACAGTTTTAGCTAACGTAGAAGGAATAACAACAACTCTAAAAGTTTGACTATTTATTAGACTTGGTTCTTCAGCCAAATTAAAAGAAGCTATTACTATAATATTAAAGTCTTCTTTACTGAAATCAAAGAAATAATCTGCAGTATCTCCATTATCAAAATTTATTGTTTTTGGTATTAACTGCCAAACTGGAGCACCAGAATTAGTTTGATCTGTCTTTCTATAAATCAAAACAGTTTCATCATTAAATAAAACAGGATTAAAATTAGCGCCAAATTGGTACTTGAAATTAGTAATCCTTGTTAAGTTCACATTATTAATTTGAAAAGCGGATGGTGCTAAACCATCATATCCATCTTGTCCCGGAGGCCCTTCAGGTCCTTCACAACTAGAAAACACAATTAATCCAACAACTGCGAATAAGGTAAGTATCTTTTTCATAATTTATATATTTTTAAGTTTCTATATATAAAGGTATTCCAAAAACCAAACCAAAAAAAACGATTGAGGGTATTTTACCTTAATATTTTTTGCTATTTCTCATTATTTCTTACTAACTACTTGATTTTTAAGTAGTATTTTATTAAAAAACAACGCATGATACGGCAATGAATTCTCCCAATAGTCCCAAGTGTGTGCTCCGGGGCGTTCGGTATAATCATGATCTACTTTATTGTAAACCAATCTGCGGTGCAATTCTCTATTGGGCTCAATCAGAAAATCGTTAACACCACAGTCTATAATTAAAGGTAGTTTATTGGCTTTTAGTTTATCTATCATCGCCAATACAGAATTCTGCTCGTACAATTCCGTATTACTGCTTTTATCACCAAAAACTGGCTGCATCAATTTTATCACCTGAGTAGAAGAATCCCTGTTGAGCATCGCGCTCATGTCTACTGCCCCACTCATGCTTCCGGCTGCACAAAACAAATCAGGGTGCCTGCCGGAGAGATACAAAGCACCGTGTCCGCCCATAGAAAGCCCTGTAATGACACGACCATTTCTGTTGCTTATCGTTCGGTATGTTTTATCTACTTTCTGAATCACTTCCTGCGTGATAAAAGTCTCAAACTGACTTTCTTTGTTCATAGGACTATCCAGATAGAAACTAAATGTTTCTCCTTCGGGCATTACAATAATCATATTGTATTGGTCCGACAAATTTTGGACTAGCTTTTTGTTCGGAGTGTTTTTCAACCAGTCACTAAAATGACCGTAGGCACCATGCAATAAATACATAACGGGATAGGTCGATTTGCTTTTCGCATAGGTATTTGGCAATACAACGGCGGCTTTGTAGGTCTTGCCCATCGCTGTACTTGCAATTTGTAAAGTATCTACTTTTGCCGCATAACTCACTGAGGTGATGCCTACAAGAAATACTACTACTAGAGCTCTGATCTTTTTCATATTGGTGTTTTTTTTGATTAGGGATTGTAAATATAACTTTTTCCAGGTAAAAGATTATTTGTGTGTGTTTTTTTTAACCGCAAGGGTCGCAAAGGGTTAACGTAAAGTTGGCTGAGATTTTTTATTCTGGAAATGGTTGCTTTTTTTTAAAACTACAAGGGTAGCAAAAGCATAATTTTAGCTCGTGGAATTGTAAGGTTTTTTTCTCTGGCGAGCAGATTAAGCAGATTTATTTACCTTTTATCAACGCAACAAAAAAATCAGCCAAATCTGCCAGATCTGCGTGAAAAAAAAATCAAGCATCTAAAAAGACATTACTTAATAATTATCTTATGCTCATTACGGTACTGCGAGGCGCTTTTACCCGTATATTGCTTAAATGATTTACTAAAGTGACTAAAATTATTAAAACCACTTTCGTAGCAGACTTCATTTATGGTTATTGGTTTTTCCGCCAAAAGTTTTGAGGCGTGAACCAAACGATATTCATTTACAAATTCTGTAAATGTTTTGCTGGATATTTTCTTGAAATACCTGCAGAAAGAAGGTGTAGTCATACTCACTAAACTCGAAACTTCATCTATGGCAATCGATTCCTGGAAATGATCTTTGACATAATTAAAAACCACATTTATCCGGTCACTGTCTTGCGCATTTAACTCAAGAGAGAAACCATTAGCATTAAGCACCGTATATTCCTCTGAAGATTCTAACTCATCCAAAATACTCAGGAGTGTCAATAAACGTTCAAAAGGAAGCTGATCCCCCATCATTTCTATCTTTTTTCCGATATTTTTTTTAGTCTCCCCTCCAAATGCGATTCCGGCGTTGGCTTGATTAATGACACTTAAAACCTTTTTCATTTCGGGAGCGACAAAAAAATCATTCCCTAAAAATTCCGGTTTAAGATGAATCACGATTTCATTTTTATTTCCTGTTTGTTCATTAGTAAAACCACAGTGAGGCATATTCGAACCGATTAAAAGTAAATCTCCATTAGTATAATATGAAATATGGCTCCCAATTTGTCTTTTTCCTGCTCCTCCGTTTATATAAACCAATTCGATTTCAGGATGATAATGCCACAAATGTGTTTTGCTATTGGTCTTTTCAGCATGTTTCGTATAGGTAAAAGAACTTCCGTATGAATTGGATATTATTTCAAGAGTCGGAACGATAGTCTTCATGCTAAGGATTTTAAAAAATAATAACAAATTTAACAAAAACGCCTAACATAATTCATATTTTAACCTATATCGGTTTCGTAAACAAGAATATAGTGCGAAAAATCAAAAATAGCTAAAACTGAATAATCGTAGAAATAGTCATTTTTTTTGCATCTGATTTTTTATCACTACTTTTTTTTTACAAATCGTATTTAATCTGCTTATTTTATACAAATACGGTAATTTTTGTAAGAAAGTCGGAAGGAAAAACAAAACACTATATTCAATAAATAATTAAAAAATAATTACTCAATCAGCCAAAACACCTACAATACTTTAAATTTTAACCTATAACGGTTTCGTAAATGAGAATACAGCATATAAATCAGTCAATAGAGTTGTGCAAAAAAAATTAAAATCGAAGTACTTTAGCAATAGAAATACAAGCGTGGTAACATGCTGGTAGAGTTTATACTGCATAGTATAAAACGAGGTTTGATAGTTAGTAAAGTTTAAAAACATTTAATTGTTTTTCAAAACAGCTCTTTGTGGTTACTGAGCTGTTTTTTTATGCCTTATTTGGATCAGCTTCAAAAGTCAAAAAGGGACAAAGGTTAAAAAAGCAGGCAAAGACTTAGTGGCTCTGCATTTTCCCGAACTACTATGTGACACAATAAAACGTCTTTTATTTCACTAGCGCTTTTTGTAAGAAGAACAGAAAAAGTAAAAATAACTCCACCACACACAAACATTAGAAAATAACACCATAATTAACAAAAATACCTAAAATAATTTAAATTTTAACCTATAACGGTTTCGTAAATGAGAATACAGCATCACAATTAGCCAATAGAGTTGTGAAAAATCATGTAAGACTGGAGTAATTTAGCACCATAGAATTAGAACTATTAATCTAAAAAACAACAGTCATGAAAAAGATTTTAAAATTAAGTTTAGTATGTGCAGTGCTTTTCACAGGAATGAGCTCTTATGCAATCGACGGGAATGAAGATTTTAATCTTCATGTATTAAAAGCAAACGGAAAACAAATTACGTTTGCATTGAATCAGGTTAAGAAAGCCCATCTGGCGATCTATGACAAAGAGAATACTCTTATTTATTCTGAAAATGCTTCGGGCACAGTTGGGATTTTGAGAACTTTTAACCTGGAAGAATTACCACAAGGAACGTACTTCTTAGAAGTGGAAGATAATGCAAAAAAAGTAAGACATGAAATTACAATTACAGATGACACATCTGTTTTATCCCGAAAAGCAGTTTCATCTGTTTACAAAACCGGTTTGTCTGCCAAAAACAGCAGCATAGCGGTACGTTAAAAAACATACCTATTATCTGGTATAAAAATGTTTTTATATTGTTAGTTATATAAAACGATTGTTTAAGAAACAGCTCCTTGTTAATCATTGAGCTGTTTTTTTTATGCAGAACTTTATTGAATATTTCACAATCTTGTGTTGCATTTTTTAACCGCAAGGGGTGCAAAGTTTAATTTTGGTATAGTAGATCCTTTTAAATTTTGTACCTATTTTTTTTCACACAGATTTAGCAGATTAGGCTGATCTGTTTACCTCTTAAAAAAATCTGTTCAATCTGCTAAATCTGCATGAAAAAGAAAAACTTTGCAACTCTGAACCTCTAAGCCTATTCCCAAAAGCCTAACCACTTGCGCACTTAACGTTCAACACAAATAAAAACCTTTGCGGACTTTGCGATTAAACTTCCTAATCGCAAAGTCCGCAAAGGTTTCGCAAGAAACACAAAGAACAATCTTAAATGAGCTTTTATAACTTATATGGTTTAAAAAAAATGTCGCTGTTCTTTTTGTATCCCACCACAGATTAAAGCATTAAAATGATTCAATAATCTGTGCGAATCTTTCTAATCTGTGGCAGAAAATAATTCGTACCAATTCGATCAACGGAGCAGTTATTTTTGTCAGAAATTACACAATTTTAAAACATAATTCGTAGTGCTTTTTTTCATTTGAAAAATTATTCTTAATAATTTTTAAGATCCTGATTTGTATTGCATTAAAAAAAAACACCTACAAAAACATCCGGAAATCCAGTAATGACGTACATAGTTCGTACAAAACACCGAAAGCGTTTTAATTCAACTACTTATGTCTTTTAAAAAAATATTTTTTTTATATGAAATTCAATTTCTATTTGTAGTTTTGCGCGGTTCACGATTTAAATTTAAAAAAAATGACAAGATTTATCAAATTAGGCTTGGTTGTAGCCGTGTTTTTAACAACTGTATTTACTTATGCAATTGATGGAAAAGGGGATTATATCTTGTATATAAAAACCGGAAATGGAAAGGTAGTAAGCTTTACTATAAACACCGTTGAGAAATCAAGTTTTTCAATCTTCGACGTAAATAATAATTTAGTCTATACAGGAACTTCTGCTACAGATGAATTAGAAATTTCAAAAACATTAAGTTTAGAAGCTTATCCAGCTGGAACTTATACCTTGGAAGTAACTGAAAATGGTAAAATCACAAAGCATGAAATTACGGTTTCAACAAAGAAAACAAAAACCGTTAAACTTGACGAATCTGTAAATAAAAGTCCAGCATTCCGTCGTTAATTTTTTGCCTGAAAAAACAAAAGCAGCTCTTTACGGAGCTGCTTTTTTTGTTTACCACAGATTTTTATTTTACAATTACAGTATAATTAATGTCTGTTGTTTGACTTTTATAATAAGAAACAGCGATATCCTTAATGGCATTTACTCTTTGCTTTTCTAAACTAACTTCGTCGTTGTATTGTTTCATTTGAAAATCCCATTGTTTCTTTTCCTCCGCGTTCACTTTTGTTTCTACGGTTTTCGCCATAGTTTGTGACTCTTTAAAACAAGGGGAAGAAGGGTCAATTTCAGCTAAAATATTCAATGCTCCAACATAATCGTTTGTTGCGATTGTGGTTCTCGCTAATTGCATTTGTTTCGCACAATTATTTTTCTGAAAACCTTTGTACGCTTCAATTGCTTTCACCTGAACTTGACTATAACAACTTACAGCGTCAGGAATTGACATCAGTAAACCTAAAGCCTGTTCATATTGCTGCGTTTTTACAAATCCATCCGATTTTTTAATAAGCTCAGTGCATTTGGTTTCGTAATATTGAAAAATTTTCTTTTTACTCTCCTCAATAAACTTTTTGTAGCCCGGATCATTTGTTGCAATTTTAGAAATCGCATTGGTGATGGCCAATTCTTTACTACTTCCACTCCCTTTGATTGCTTTGGTAATAGTCGAAAACAAAATATTGCTGTCTACTTGTTTCACAAACAAACTAAAATCAATAGTAACAACTGTTATGTTTTGCATTCCGCCTTCCACAACATTAGTTTCGTTAACGGCAAATTTCGGATAAATCACAAAATTATTACCATAACCCGAATCCGACAAACCTGAACTTGTCACGATCTGAGAGATTTTTGTATCTAATTTTGAGAGTTGAGAATCACCTAAATCCTCCATGTATTCAGGTACCACTACCGAAAGAGAAATTTTTCCGATATCATTGGTTGTTTGTGCTTTTGCCACTAATGAAAAAAGCCAAACAATTAGTATAAAGTAAATATTTTTCATCTCTATTTATTTAATTGTGATGTAAATAGTACTGCTTTTAACATCTTTTGCCGGTTGCAATCCTAATCCTTTGAAGAATTTAAAAAGCTCAAGCGCAAATTTATTTGGATTATAATTATTCCCCGTTGCTTGATCCTTTAATGGGATTTTAACATCGTCAAGTATCATTTTCAAGTCAGTTGTTCCCTGAATATGATAGTTGTTTTTAAAGGCATTTTTTTCCATCCAGGCCTCGATTTGGTCAGATAATGGTAAACCATCAGAACCAATTTCTGAAGCCATATTGTGCTGTGAACCTGCATCAAAACTAATGTCTACAATTACAGACTTACCATTATTTACAATGTCTGTAAATTTGGCTTGCATAACATTAAGAAAATCATGAATACAACTTTCAACCGCTTTTGAGGCTAATTTGTTGTAATCTTCGGTGTAAAATCTTCCGCTTTCTCCAACTTTATTGGCCAATGAATTTCCGGTTGATGCTTCATAAGCCGTCAAAATTAACTTAACTGAATTTCCCGAACTTGTATTGTCAATAATAACTTCTGCCTGCACATAAACATCTGCACCGGACATTTGAATAATCTGCGACTTAATATCCGTTTGATTATCTGAAGTAAATACGTGATTGTCTTTGGCAGCTTTTAATTTTGCAATAAAATCTACAGTTGTAAAACCTCTGCTGTCAAAACCTTCCTTTATTTTTGTTATGGCAATTCTTTTGTTTGGATCATCTTCTAAAACAGTTCTCAAATCTTCCCCTTCTCTTGTATAAGGGATTACCATTATTTTGGGTTGAACTGTTACTACTTGCCCACCGCTATTTGTTGCAGGATTTTGACTAAATGCAAAATTTGTAACGCATAACGTTACAAATAAAATCATATAATTAATATATTTATATTTCATAAATTTTATTTTAAAATCCAAACTTGCGGATTATGTTGTTTTGTTCAAGGTCTGTTCGCAATGCCGCCAGATTAACTTTGACATCTAAAGTCAGACTTTTTGCCCCTCCCTTTTGTTTTGCAAAATCACTTACCGGAATACTCGACATAAAGAAAGTTTTATACCTTTTTTGAGCATAAAATTTTTCAAAATAGGTTTTATGTTTTTCTATCTCTTCTGACTCATTAGTTCCAACTAAGGCCGACTTCTGCTCTGATTCCGGAAGTCCTCTAAAAAGCAATACATTAATCGCATTTTTTTCTGCTTCACTAATTGCTTCCATCTCATTTGAACCATTACCAATTGTTCGCATCGTAATTGTTCCTGCGTTTCCTGAAACATAATTAACCTCAGAAGTTGGAAGTGTTTTTTGACTACAGCTATACGTGAATGAAATTAAAATCAGAAGAACTAAAACACCTATTCTTTTTGATAAAGTCATGTTGTACTTATTTTACGATTAGTTTACACGTCAATTTTTCTGCCGCATTAAATCTTGACAAAATTTCTTTTCCGCCGTCAGAAACAGCACATTCAGAGAAATCATTTCCGGCTACTTTAACTACTTTTAATTCTCCGATCTGAGATGGGTAAGGCTTACCGTCAATCAATTCGTTTTTTTCAACGATTAATTTGTCTCCTTCTTTAAAACCAAATTCTTTACCACCTGAAATTAAAACAACAGCAGCTGATTCTTTTTTTACAGTCAGGACTTTACTGATTTTAGTTGTTAAAGGAAAGGTTTTGATAAAATACTCACTCAATTTAGGCTCAATAGACTTCAAAGCTTCGTTCACAGCACTTTCAGGTGATAACATCAACGGACTAACGGAGGTTTGAAAACTCTCAGCCTCAGTAGTTTGTCCTGTCTCTACTTCGTTTACTTTTAGCGTAAAAGCAACACTAGATTTGTAACCGTTTACACTACCGTCTGTATTTTTTATCGCGTAAACACTCATTTTTAGTATATTCCCAATAATCATATTTTGGGCAGCCAAAGCAACATCTTGTTTGGCAGTGTTTTTACTATCAAGAAAAGCTTCCGTTTTTTGAAACTCCAATTCCTCTTTTACTTTGTCGTAACTTGTTCTGTCAACAACGGTAAAACGTCTTGTATTCGTAACAATCTGAACTACTTTTTCGGCAACTGCACCCGAATATTTAGAATCGACTTCAGAAGTAAAAGCAGCAACACCAACAACCGGTTTCGTTGCTGCTTGTGAATAGCCCACAAGGCTATTCAAAAGCAGTACTAAAAGAAAATATAAATTTCTCATATAATTAATAGTTTCCTGATGATTTCAAAGTAGAAATTAAATTGTTTACCACTTTTAAGTTTAAGTTTAATTCCGGTAAAACCAAAGCCATTACATCTTTTGAAAAGTTTAATGATTTAGCTCCTTTTGGTGCTTGCATCATTCCGGCTCCTTTTAAATCTGTTGAAGCAGTAGCAACAGTTGCTGATGCCTCTGAAACTGTTTTGATTTGTGTAGCAATATTTAATCCTAGAGCATTAAGTTCGTCTAAAGTTGGTTTTTTAACGGTTACATCTGCAACACCGTCAACAGATTCTCCAACTGTTCTTTTGTACATTTCAGGAATCAATACATTTAATTCTTTTGAAGAAGTTAACATTTGTGATGAATTTGCTGCAAGTCCATCAACGCTTGAGATACCTGAAGGTTTTGGTGCAGATAATTTTTCCAATTTAGCTTTACGTTCTTCAGCATCTTTTGATTTCATTTCTGATTTCAAAACTTCACGTTCTGCTTTTAATTCGTCTTTTGTTTTGGCTTGTGCAAAACAGTTTTGTTGCATTACTAAAATTAAACCTAGGCAAATTGCTGCTTTGTAAACTAATTTTGTTAACATAATTCTTTTGTTTTTTGTTTTGATTTCCTTACTCTTTAGGATTTTCAGTTACTCCCCGTTTATTTAAGTGGTGTCTGAACTCCACCCTTATTTTGGCTAAACTAGGTATTATCTTCGGAATTTTTTTACGGTTTTCCACATTCTGGCTGTTTTAAATTTTATTTTTTAATAAAACTTAACTTACCGCAACATAAACGAATATTTTTTTGAAAATAAGTGATCACTTTTATAAAGATCTGATTATCCATAACTATCCATAACAAAGGGGCTCGAAGAGCTATTAGTGCGAGTTTAAGGTCTCTTAATTTTTTATTATCAACCACACCCAATATCTAAGTGATCGTTTGATAAAGAGAAGTGTTCTTTTGAAAATAAAAAAAGTGGGGAAATAATCCAGATTTGAATAGCCGTTGGTTTCAACCAACGGTCATGTATGTTTAAGTCAAGCGGCTTTAGCCAAAAAACCTAAGAGTAAAGTTTTGGCTAAAGCCTTGCAGCTGTAACTTCTTAATCCGTTGGTTAAAACCAACGGCAATTCAAAAAGTACAATATTACCTAAATGCATGACGAGGTATATTAAAAAAAGTTCCGCTTTTGGCGACGAAATAGACTGAATTAATCGGAAAAGTTGTTCTGTATTGGCAACGTCAGCTAAGCGCATTTTACCATCAGCAGCTTTCATCTTCAAACTGTGACAATTCGTCACGGTTTCATTTCCTTCTTCTTTTAAACGCTGTTTTAATTTTCGCTAGTAAGCATTTGCATCAACACTTTCAGTTAATACACCAATAACATCAACGATAGAAAAATACCATTTTTCTTCCTCTTGATCCCAAACTACTCTCACTTTCTTTTCTTCGAATAATTGAATATTTTCTGAATGTTCCATAATCTGAATCTACAAAATTTTAATTCTCAAATTTAAGGTTATTTGTTGGTAATAACAATTAAATTGAAAGAAAAAACTTTCTTTTTTTTTAAAACAATAGAAGATTAACGACTACTATTTACAATCGTAAATTGAATAAACAACAATCCACATACCACGATTAATAAATATATAAATCCCTTAATATCATTAATTCCTCTGTCTTCTTTCAGAATTAATTTTCTGAATTTTTCTGAAACTAAAACCAAAATCGAGCTAATCAAAACCAGACCAACAGCCAGGTTCATACCTATTCCAATTGGAAAACCTTCTGACTTCTCTTGCAGAAAAAAAGGAACAATATCATATAAAAAAAGAAAATTCCAAGTCACAACAAAAAATAGAACAGCACCTTTTTTTATTGGAAATCCTCCCTTATTTTGTCTTTCTATAATTTCAAAATCATGTTCGCTTAGCTCCGAGTTTGTGTTTTCTAAAAATCCTGTTTTCTTAATTTCATTAAGTACCGTCTCTAGATTTTTAAAAGTCCAGAATATAACTTCTGAATTATATTTTTCGACCCTGTGTTTAATTTTTATTCCATTTCCAATTATTGGAATCGAGGTATAGGCTTCTATAGAAATGATATCTTTTGGTAGAAAAACCAAATTCCCCACAATAGAAGCATTAATTTTTAAAACATCTTTATCAACATACAAATTAGCAAGGGGATAGCTTGCGTTTGCTTTACCTATTCTTGCTCCTCCGGTAAGGGTATATTTTTCGCTCATCAATTATTATTTTTATTGGTATCAATCTGTCGTTGGCGCGGGCGTCACGCTCGTGTATTGTTTCTAATGTCCGAAAAAATTAGGCATTCATTTAAATCAGTAATAAATATCTAAAACAATCTTTTTATCAGAAGCATCAATTAGCTTCTCGATTCGTTTATAAAACCTTTCATTGACCATTGGACAACCGTAACTGTTGCAAATCGGGGCATCTTGTTCCTCATACGGAACCTTACTATACTTATGCAAAACAATATTTCTTAAAAAGGCATTGTCATTTGTCTTGTCTAAACCATGTAATTTGTATGCCTTTCCGAAATCTCCGTTATAACTATACCCAATGTAATATTTTCCTAATGATGTAGAAAGTGAATTATTAACATTGCTAAATTTCAATTCTCCTTCAACTTTTGTTTCAGATCCCGAACCGTGAGCCACTAAACCTTTATCAATTACTCTATTATTTTGTAAATCATAAACAAAGAATCTGTTCTTTCCCGAACTAATTTTCATGTCGATAAAAAAGGCAGTTTTGTTACTGTATTTAGAATCACTCGCAACTAGTTTTTTTACTGCACTAACTCTTTTGGTAAATTTATTATCAGCTTTTTTATCAAAAACTGTCTCTTCTTTAGGATTCTTTACAAATAATATTATACCAAATAGCACAATTATAAGAATTAGCAAAGAGAGGATTATTTTACGCATGATTTTATATTACAGAAGTCGAAATATACTATAAATTAACTTTATAAAAATAAAAAATTAGTCGCATAAACATTCTTCCCTTAAAAAAAATGTTCTGAAATTAACTGTAAATTATTTCTTATAACCGCTTTAAAAAATCGATAAAACGAAAAAAAATCAGCCAAAAAACAAGTTATACTACTGATTTAGATATATTTGTAAACATAAGAATACCAAAAAAAATATTCAATAAAAAATGAGAATCAAAACCAATATTTCAAATTAATACTATGCAAAAAAACCTTATTGTTTTACTAGTATTAATTGTATTTTCATTTCGTGCTGCTGCACAAAATCAAACTGTTTATATCACAGATAAAGTAAGCGACAAATATGCTTATGTTGACGTGATAAAAACATATGAAAAAATCGCTGCAAAAGGCTATAAATCAATAGACTTATTTCAGAAATTAGGTGACTCATCTTATTCTCGCAATAAATTAGAAAAAGCAGCGGTGTGGTACGATCAATTATTTGCCATGACATCAGATTTAGAGGCTGAATATTACTACCGTTATGCAGAATCTCTAAGGTTTATTTGTCAAAATGAAAAAGCCGATGCTATTATCGAAAAACTGCATCGTAAATCTAAAACATCAATAAAAAAGAAGGTTTAGTATATTTCTTTTAGACTTCGCGCTAACTGTTTTCTTTAAAGTTTTGCTTTTAAATCCATTCTGCCATGAAGGATTCTTACTATTTGGATTTAAAGATTTTTAAATGTTCATTTGGATCGAAATCCTCCACTCTTCCACTATTTATTCCTTCCTGAATAGCATTTTTTAAAATTGAAAGCCTGCTTTCTTCTTCTTCCAAAAGACGTAAACCTGCCCGGACAACTTCACTTGCATTTTTAAATCTGCCATCAGAGAGGCTGTCTTCTATGAAATTTTCAAAATAACTGTCCAATGATATGGATCTGTTCTTTCTCATGAGATTAAAATTTTGAGTAAAATTAGAATCAATTCTAAAAGTTGTGGAGAAACAAAAATCTCGCGAAGTCGCAGAGTCGCAAAGCTAAAAAACAGCTTCCGAAAAAGCTGTTTTTATAAATAAATCTCAGTAGAGATTATTATTTTCCTTTTAGTAATTTTTCTAAATATTCGATTTTGTCTTTTTCGGATTGAAGCAAACGTTCGTAGAGCTTTTTATTTTCTTCTACTGCTTCCATTAATTTGTCTAACGGATTGAAAGTACAGGCATTATAATCACCAAAAGTATTATTACCTGAATCATTAAAAGTATTGAAATAATTAATCATGCCTTCTTCAGAAAAGTTTTTAATTGCTTCGACCGAAACACCAAGTGCTTTTGCAACCTGAATCAGTTTTTCTTCGTCTATCGTTTCGCTATTTTCAATAGCCGATATAGCTTGTTGGTTTGTTCCTAAAGCTTGCGCCAAAGCTTCCTGTTTCATATCACGAAGTTCACGAATACGGCTTATTTTGCGCCCTATATGATTTGGTTTTGTTAGTGTGCTCATAATTCAAAGATAATAATTAAGTGTAATAATTGGTAAGATGTAAAAAACATATTTAGTGATGTACAATACGACCAAAAATGATTTAATACAGTAGAATCTTTTTCTTTCTTCGCCAAGTTAAACAAATGTACGATTTTTCTTTAAAAAAAATAAAACGTTTAACAAAACATAAACTAAAAATATATGCCTTATGGAAACAAATGAAATTAAAAATTTAGAGTATCTTAAAAAATTAGCTGCCGAGCATTTTCAGACCTTAAAACCTGCAAATGACCAATCCCAAACCTACACAGCACAGATTAAAGTTCTTAACTATTTCGAATTGGGTTGTGTTATTACCGATCTGCTAAAGTTATGCATTTTAGCACTTCATCATAACAGGCATAAAATTTCAGAAAATAACGAAAAGGAATCTGTTGATGTTGCACTGCTCTTAGAAACCGTGCTCTCTCTGTTTCCTTTGGATGAGTTGGAGTTTTTGAGTTATGTTAGCGAGATGGTTGATGGGGATTTACATCCCAAATCGTGACAAATAGTCACGGTTTCAAACTTGACCAATATTCTTCAGGGTAGTTTTTCAGAGTTGACTACAATTTGTAGTCAACTCTAAACCCTGCTAGTGCGCAATGCCATTGAGTTAAGGGTTTTCAAAAAAACTCACGCAGATTTTAGCGCAATGAAAAAAAAAAAATTGCAGAATCTGCGTTAAAAAAGATCTTAACTCAATGGCATTGCGTGCGAGCTGAGTTTTTAAATTGTGGCTAATAATTTAATTTTATTAATAAAATTCGTATTTTTTCATGTGTTTCCTTTTTAGTGGTCAAAATATTCTTTATCATTGCATTTTTACAGAAATCATGGAAGAAAAATCAAGAAGAAAAAGAGTTCATATTAAACCTGCTTCTAAAGGTGATATTGTAATTGATATAGAAGAATATAAAGAAAATTGTTCTTCTTCTAATGCAAAACATGTCGGAAGTCATTCTGAAAAAATTATAATTAATTTTTGGGTCGACAAGCACTATTCTGATCGAGACCAACATGGTGAAGATGATGGAACAAAAAGGGAGGATATTGGTTTATTGCACATTCAACCCTTAATTCAAAAAGCTTTACCTCATTTACTATATTATTCATTAAAACATAAATCATTTCATTTTATAAACCACCCACCTCCAGGGCATAGAGCCTTGAGGGTCGTTTTAAAAGATCAATTTAATAATGAAACAACATTAAATATAATAGCTGAGTATCATTTCTTTGATACAAATATCTATGAAGTTACTGTTGTAACTGCGATGCGAAAAGAGGATTTTACAATTTCTGTTGGTCAATATGAATTAATATTTGATAAAAATCAGTCAACATTAAACTTAAAGAATGGAAACAACATTATGTTTATAGACCAATTCGAAGCATCATAAAATACTATAATCAAAGCAATTACTATAGTTATTAAATATCAAATTCAGTTGTTATATTTTACAATCTGCATTAAATTTGTTATTTAAAGAAATAACTGGGACAGAATACAAGTTTGGGAAGCCAAAAGGCAGAATGCGTATTTGGGTAGTTCCAGCAATATAAAAAGAAGCTTCTAAATTTAGAAGCTTCTTTTGTTTCAAAACATTAATTGAGAAACTTTTTAATTTATCCTCTGCCAGTGCAAACGTCTGACTATTCAGAGGCAAAGAGAGAATTATTTTAATGATTTTTTTAAGACTTCGCGTAGCGATTGCAAACACTTCGTGGAGCTAGGTACTAATTGACTATAATATTTCCCTGAGTATCATAGACAAATTTCCATCCTGTTTCTTTTGTTGAGACATCGTCATGGTAATAGGAAGTCTCTGTATACTTTCTAAAATTATTTTTGGAAAGTGAACGATAAAAATATTCTTCTACTAATTGCATCCTCTTAAACGGATTATAAGAGGTATCATATTCTTCAAAAGTCCTTACGATTTTTCTTCCATCGCTCTTTCCATTATGTAACTCTGTATATTCTGTCTTCGTCAGGTTATTCTTGGCGTCGTAATAGAATTTCTCCGAAAATGTCAATATAAAATCGGTTTCATCATCCGGGTAGTAGGTCATATTTGGATAACTCGTTACGACCTCTGTAAGTTTTCCGTCTGAATATTTATAAACTAGCTTTTTGGAATTAATGGCAATACTATTTGGCACTTCTTTTTCGACAATGAGATTAGCACTGTTTAATGTATAATAGATCGTGCCTTTAGCAACTGCATATACATCTGAATCATAAAAATTTTCAACAGTAACCTTATTATTGCTGTAAACAAAGGATGTATATACCTTATTTGAAAAAATTCTATCAAAACCAGTATTAGGAGAAATAGCTAAATAGCCACCCACTTTTTTGGTTAATCTTTTGCTATTGTCGTATTCAAAATTAAAATTAATCTCCTGAGAATTAATCGCAAGACCAGTATTAGTAGCCCCATCAAATTTTATTTGTTTTACCAATGGATCGCTGTTAGTATCCGCTGCGTCATCTTCATTGCTGCTGCAGGAAAAAAATAAGATTCCAATAAATAAAATTGTAAATAAATGCTTCATATCAAGTCTCTTTGTTTTCGTTAATTCGTCAGTAAATATAACACCGTTTGAATTTAATGACCAAAAATTGACCGCTTAATAAATGAATGCTTTTCTAAAGTTTATTCTAATTCTTTTTCAAGGATCAGGCTTTTCATATTAATCAGCTTCAGTAATAATTTTATACAATTCTTCACAATAGGCAAACTTATCCTTTTGTTGGTTTCTTTTACTTCCCTGCCCCGTTTCATAAACCGAAACCTGAAACCAATATAATACCCTAATAACCATATTCTGTAACAGAGGATTTTTGTCGTCTGACTTCATCATCTTCAAATCTTTAATTTCAGATTTCCAAAACTTAAAATTAGCCTTACTCTTAGCCGATTTTAATTCCTGATCAAAACGAAGCGAAAGTTTATCTAAAAGTTCATTTTCCAAAATATTTATCTTCTCCATTTTGGTGACTTCCTCTTTATATTCTCTGGACTTTTTGATTTCGGCAATCTTAGCTCTTAGAAAATTGTCTTCATTGGTATTAAAAAAAGTAATGCCTTTTTCATAGGCATTCACCGAAGGGACCATTTCTTTATTGGTCTTTAAACTATCGGCGATTCGCACATTGACATCATAAATTCTTTTAATAATAGTATCGTTCTTTGGTCTTATATTTTTTCTATAAGCCTGAATTTCCAACCAGTCAAATGCGCGAAGCATTTCAGATTGTTTGGGCCAAACGTGTTCCTCATGAGAAACAAAAAGGGTGTTCACCATCTTTGCGTTATCCAGCCATTGTTTATTTCCTATCATTTCCTGATAATTCATATCCCGATCGCCAACCATACCTACATAGGAGAATTTATTAGAAGGAGGTATAAACTTATCCATATTATTAAAAGAAGCGCCACAAGCAATAACCCCTTGAAAAGCCCCCGTAGATATCCCGAAATAACTGGCCAATCTTGCACCACCCGAAAAACCTGCTATATAAAGTTGTGAAGTATCAATAGTATAGCTTTGCAATACATCCTCAAATAATCTATTGGCAACAGCGATATTATCTTGAATTGATCCATTTCTTAGCGTATTAGAGCATACCAAAATATAATGATATGTTTCTGCAGCCAGAATAAAGGGTTCAATCCCTATTTTACCTCTCGCATCGGGTTCAAAAATAAAAACCAATGCCAATGGGGTTTTAGCATCGTATTTTTTAGGAAAATAGAGGGCATACGATTCTGTTGGAGCAGTTGCAATTTTCACCGAATCGATAATAGCTCCGGTTGGTAACAATTGCTTATCCTGAGTGTATCCAAAAACTGTAACAAAAAGAAACAGAATAGAATAGATAGTGTTTTTCATAACACTAAAATAAAAAAAACCTCTCATTTCTGAGAGGTTTTCCAATATTAAAAAGATAACTATTTTGAAGATAGTTCTTCTAAATGTTATTTAACACATAGAAACATAGTTACTCTCAACGGGTTGAAATAACTACATATTCCTTCTATACTGCCCGCCCACTTCAAACAACGCCGAAGTAATCTGACCTAAAGAACAAACTTTTGTAGCCTCCATTAAATGATCGAATTTTCGTTTTTTTATGAAAGCTTCATCTATTTCTAGTTTTTAATAATCTTTTTATTAATCAAAGTTCCATTCCTCTTTATTTGAGCGCTATAAATTCCTTTAGGTAACTTAGAAATATCAATTTGAGAAGAATTTGACAGGGTTTGAAGTAATCTCCCATTTAAGTCGAAAACACTTATATTTTCTATTTCATTACTATTCTCAACATTTAACTGCATGATATCAGATGATGGATTTGGGTAAAAACTAATTGAATGTTTTTTATCAAAATCAATTGTACTTAAATTATTAGCGTACTTCCAGAATTTAAAATTTTTAGAATAATATAAATTGTCCTTATAAACAAAAGGTTGCAGAATATTTTCTAAAGCACTAATATTTTGTACCGTTTGTGTACTAGAGTTGAAAATCCACCCTTTTCTGGCATCATTTTTATCTAGTCCTGAAAGAATAAAATATTCATTATTCTTTATTTTCATAATGGAACCAACCGCAACTTCATCAAAAAAATGAGGTGTTGTCAAATCTGTCGATGCAGCTAATTGTTTAATATTTGAAACAGTGTTATCAGTAAGATTTAATGATACTAATTCTGTACCTGCTGTTACATTTGATGTGGTAAAAACCAGAGAATTATCTATCTTAACTAAGTTTGATGCAAAAAAATAATCGTTGGTATTTTTTTCATAAATGGTAGTAATGATTTTATCTAATGTATTATATTTTAAAATTACTAAGTTATTACTAAAACCTGTGGCAGTAAAAAACATTAAATATAAGTCGTTATTTACCGCAATAATATCGTCATATTGAACCAAATCACCCTGATTTCTAACCCTAGCAACATTTTTTGTGTTTTCGAGAGTTCCGTCAGTTTCAAACAAAAAATATCTAGTAGCAAAATACAATTTACCATTAGATTCAATAAATTGTGTTAGAATAGGAGTTCCCCCAGCTCCGTTATTAAAACCTGAACCATTACCATCATATTCCTCCGTTATCGGAAATGTACCCTCAGTAGTTCCATTGCTTCTCCATACTCTTGAATTATTAGTCCCAAATGGCTGAAATACAAATACAAAAGTGTTATTACAGCTTCCCTCAAAAGAAGGCCGATTCCAAATAGGTAGATTATCTTTTACTAAAACGGTCCCTATAGTTGTTCCATCTGTTTTCCAAACCTCTAATTTATCATCTTCTTTTTTCAACAAAAAATAAATTAGATTCCCGACTGTCGTTAATTTCGAAACTCTTCCATTAATAAAATTAGTTACTTTCTCTGTCCCATTTTCAGTACCGTCTGTTTTCCATATTTCACCTAATGAATTTTCATCTTTTGATAGAAAGTAAAGCTTATTATTTAAAACTGAAGAACTTTGCTTTAACACACCAACTAATCCATTACCAATACCAGGATTAATATCCTTTAGTAAATTAGTATTTGATGTCGTTCCATCACTCTGCCAAACTTCTTTACCTGTACTCTCTTGATTACCTCCAAAAAAAATCTTATCATTAAATTGTACAAAGCCTCCTGGATGAGCTGAAGTAAAACTATAAATTTCTTGCTGTGCATGAGCTCCGATACACATAAAAGTTAAAAGTAGTAAGAGTAATTTTCTTTTCATTGATTTTTTGATTTTAAAAATTTGATTGTATAGTAACACTGAAAAATTAGTACGTAAATATATACTAATAATTGAAAAGCATAAAAAAATAGAGGGTTAATTATGGAACTAACCCTCTATTTTTCTATACTCTTTAATAATTACATATTCCTTCTATACTGCCCGCCCACTTCAAACAACGCCGAAGTAATCTGACCTAAAGAACAAACTTTTGTAACCTCCATTGAAGGATAGAATTTTCATTTTTAGGAAGACTCCTCTATTGTTATTTTTTAATGATCTTTTTATTAATCAAAGTTCCATTCCATTTTATTTGAGCAGTATAAACTCCTTTGGGTAACTTAGAAATATCAATTTTAGAAGAGTTTGACAGGGTTTGAAGTAATTTCCCGTTTAAGTCAAAAACACTTATATTTTCTACTTCACTGCTATTCTCAACATTTAACTGCATGATATCAGATGACGGATTTGGGTAAAAAACGACTGACTGTTTTTTATCAAAATCAATTGTACTCAAATTATTAGCGTACCTACAAAATTTAGTGTCTTTAAAATAATATAAATTTTCCTTATAAACTAAAGGCTGTCTAATATTATCTAAAGCACTAACATTTTGGGTAGCTTTCGTACTAGAATTGAATATCCATCCTTTTCTTTTATAATCTTTATCTATTCCTGTCAAAATAAAATACTCATCGTTCCTTATTTTCATAATGGAAGCATTCCCAACAGATAAAGCGGGAATAGCTTTCAAATCTTCCGATGCAGCTAATTGTTTAATATTTGAAATGGTATTATCAGTAAGATTTAACGATACTAATTCTGTACCTGCAGTTGCATTTGAAGTGGTAAAAATAAGAGAATTATCTATCTTAACTAAGTTTGATGCAAAAAAATATGCGCTGGCATTTTTTTCATAAACTTTAGTAATGGTCTTATCTAATGTATTATATTTTAATATTACTAAGTTATTAAAACCGCTGGCAGTAAAAAGTACCAAATATAAATCGTTATTCACTGCAATAATATCATCATAATTAAGTAATTCACCTTGACTTCTTACCCGGGCAACATTTTTTGTATTTTCGAGAGTTCCATCAGTTTCAAACAAAAAATATCTGGTAGCAAAATACAATTTACCATTAGATTCAATAAATTGTGTTAGCATATGAGTTCCCCCGGACCCGTTATTTGAACCCGAACCGTTCCCATCGTATTCGTCAGTTATTGGAAATGTCCCTTCAGCTGTTCCATCACTTCTCCATATTCTTACATTATTAGCCTTCACCGGCCTACTTGAAAATATAAAGGTAGTATTACAGGTTCCTTCAAAAGAAACTCCCCAAGAAGGCAGATTATCTTTTACTAAAACTGTTCCTATAGTTGTTCCGTCAGTTTTCCAAACCTCAATTTTTTCTGCATCTTTTTTTAGTACAAAATAAATTAGATTCCCAACTGTTGTTAATTTCAAAACTCTTCCGTTAATAAAATTAGTTACTTTCTCAGTTCCGTTTTCAGTACCGTCTGTTTTCCATATTTCTCCTAACGAATTCTCATCTCTTGACAGAAAGTAAAGTTTATTATTCAAAACGGTAGAACCTTGCTGTAACGCAACAGCTAATCCAGTACCTCCCCCTGGATTAATGTCCTTTAGTAAAGAAGTATTTGACATTGTTCCATCACTCTGCCAAATTTCTTCACCAGTACTCTTTTGATGACCTCCTAAAAAGATTTTATCATTAAATTGTATAAGGCCTCTGGGATTACCCGGAGCAAAATCATAGATTTCCTGCTGTGCATTAACTACAGTAAGGTTAAAAGTTAAAAATAATAAGAGTAATTTTTTTTGCATTGCTTTTTGTTTTTAAAAATTTGGTTAAATAATAACCCTGAAAAATTAGTACGTAAATGTATATTAATAATAAAACAAAAGAGGACTAATTAAGAAATTAGTCCTCTTTTGTTATATACTTTAACTATCTACATATTCCTTCTATACTGCCCGCCCACTTCAAACAACGCCGAAGTAATCTGACCTAAAGAACAAACTTTTGTAGCCTCCATTAAATGATCGAATAAGTTTTCGTTTTTAATGGCTGCTTCCTGTAGTTTACTTAGATGCTCGTTTACTTTTGCTTCGTGAAATTGATGCAAATTATCCAGCATCGTGATTTGATACTGTTTTTCTTCTTCGGTAGCACGAATTACTTCTGCCGGAATAACGGTTGGCGAACCTTTTGAACTTAAGAATGTATTTACACCCACAATTGGGAAATCTCCGTTGTGTTTTAAGGTTTCGTAATACAAACTTTCTTCCTGAATTTTAGAACGTTGGTACATGGTTTCCATAGCACCTAAAACGCCTCCACGTTCTGTAATACGGTCGAATTCCTGTAAAACGGCTGCTTCCACTAAATCGGTTAATTCCTCGATGATGAACGAACCTTGAATCGGGTTTTCGTTTTTCGCTAAACCTAATTCTTTATTAATAATCAGCTGAATAGCCATAGCACGACGAACAGATTCTTCTGTTGGCGTTGTAATCGCTTCATCGTACGCATTCGTATGCAACGAGTTACAGTTGTCGTAAATGGCATACAAAGCTTGCAATGTCGTACGGATATCATTGAAATCAATTTCCTGTGCGTGCAACGAACGTCCTGAAGTCTGAATGTGATACTTCAACATCTGCGCTCTTTCGTTAGCACCGTATTTGTTTTTCATGGCTTTCGCCCAGATTTTACGCGCTACACGTCCGATTACAGCATATTCAGGATCAACTCCGTTAGAGAAGAAGAACGATAAATTCGGCCCAAAATCATTGATATTCATTCCACGACTCAAATAATATTCCACGTAAGTGAAACCATTTGAAAGCGTAAAAGCCAATTGCGTAATTGGATTGGCACCCGCCTCAGCAATATGATAACCCGAAATAGATACTGAGTAAAAGTTACGGACGTTTTTGGTAATAAAATATTCCTGAACGTCACCCATTAAACGCAAAGCAAATTCGGTAGAGAAAATACAGGTGTTTTGCGCCTGGTCTTCTTTTAGGATATCGGCCTGTACTGTTCCACGAACTTGTGACAGGGTTTTAACTTTGATTTCGTTGTATACTTCCAAAGGCAAAACCTGATCTCCGGTCACACCCAAAAGCATTAATCCTAAACCATTATTTCCTTCGGGTAAATCGCCTTGGTATTTAGGACGCTCTACTCCTTTTCCTGCATATATTTTATTGATTTTAGCTTCAACTTCTTTTTCTAAAGCATTGGCTTTGATATAATGTTCGCATTGCTGATCGATCGCCGCGTTCATAAAAAAGCCTAACAGCATTGGTGCCGGTCCATTGATTGTCATACTTACCGAAGTCATAGCGTGAACCAAATCGAAACCGGAATACAGTTTTTTAGCATCGTCTAAACAACAGATCGAAACTCCTGCATTACCAATTTTTCCGTAAATATCGGGACGTAAATCAGGGTCATTTCCATATAAAGTCACACTATCAAAAGCAGTCGAAAGCCTTTTTGCCGGCAATCCCGCACTTACATAGTGAAAACGTTTGTTCGTTCTTTCCGGTCCACCTTCGCCCGCAAACATTCTCGACGGATCTTCGCCCTCACGTTTAAACGGATACAATCCTGAAGCAAAAGGAAATTCTCCCGGAACATTTTCCTGCAAACTCCAACGTAAAATATCACCCCATGCCTCATATTTAGGTAAAGCAATTTTCGGAATTTGAAGGTGTGATAAACTCTCTGTATGTGTTGCGATTTTGATTTCTTTATCACGAACTTTAAACGAGTAAACCGGATTTTTGTATTTGTTTACTTTCTCCTCCCAATTCAGGATAATTTCCCAGTTGTACGGATCTAAATCCATTTTTACTTTATCAAACTGATTGAGTAAAAGATTTAAGAAAATACGGTTTTCGTCGTGTTCTGCAATTCCTGATGGTAAAACAGTAGCATCATCGATTCCCGCTTTATTGATTTGTGGAACTTTTCCTGAAACAGATTCCAGCGTTTTAAAAATTCCGTATAATTTTTGCGCTACTTTTTGTTGTGAAAGTGCCGATTCATCATAACTTCTGTTGCTTTCTGCAATTTCAGATAAATAACGGGTTCTGTGTGGTGGAATCACGAAGATTTTCTCACTCATTTCACGTGTGATTTCGAAAGTCGAATGCAACTCAGAAGCTGTTTTTTCGACAATTTTATCCATAATCGCTTTGTAAAGCGTGTTCATTCCCGGATCATTAAACTGAGAAGCAATGGTTCCGAAAACCGGCATATCATCCGGATTTTTATCCCAAAGATTATGATTGCGCTGGTATTGTTTTTTTACATCACGAATCGCATCAAGTGCACCTCTTTTGTCAAATTTGTTTAAGGCAACTAAATCTGCAAAATCAAGCATGTCGATTTTCTCTAATTGTGTTGCAGCACCAAATTCAGGCGTCATCACATATAAAGAAACATCAGAATGGTCCATGATCTCGGTATCCGATTGTCCAATTCCGGAAGTTTCCAGAATAATCAAATCGTATTTTGCGGCTTTTAAAACCTGAATCGCTTCGGCTACATATTTAGACAATGCCAAATTAGACTGACGTGTCGCCAACGAACGCATATAAACACGAGGGTTATTAATGGCATTCATACGGATTCTGTCTCCTAAAAGTGCTCCTCCGGTTTTTCTTTTTGAAGGGTCAACTGATATTAATCCGATTGTTTTTTCAGGGAAATCAATTAGAAAACGACGTACTAATTCGTCAACCAAAGAGGACTTTCCTGCTCCACCCGTTCCCGTAATTCCTAAAACCGGAATCTTAGAATCGGCATTGTTTTCATGAATCTGATCAAAAACAGGTTTTGCAATTTCAGGGAAATTTTCTGCGGCAGAAATCAAACGCGCAATTGCGGTTGGATTTTTGCTTTCGATATGATCAATTTCTCCGTTTAGTTTATCTCCAATCGGAAAATCTGCTTGTTGCACCAAATCATTAATCATTCCTTGTAGTCCCAAAGAACGGCCATCATCCGGAGCATAGATTCTTGTAATTCCATATTCATGTAATTCTGAAATTTCACTTGGCAGAATTACACCTCCACCACCACCAAAAATCTTAATATGTCCTGCTCCTTTTTCGTGAAGCAAATCATACATATATTTAAAATATTCATTGTGTCCTCCTTGATAAGACGTCATTGCGATCGCATTGGCATCTTCCTGAATGGCGGTATTTACAACTTCTTCAACACTACGGTCGTGACCTAAATGAATCACCTCAACACCGGTTGACTGAATAATACGTCGCATAATATTGATCGCAGCGTCATGTCCGTCAAAAAGTGAAGCTGCAGTTACAATTCTTACTTTATTTTTAGGAATATATGGTATTTGTTGTTCCATTTTATGAATATGATAATTTTAGAGGAGCAATTTACAAATTATTTTAATATTTGATCACTTTGATAGCTTTATGTTAACAAAAAAAATCGTTTTTTTTTAATCGAGGGGTAACAATTTAAACTTTCTACGTATATAAGGTATATTAACCTACAGGACATGGTAATTTCGAAACATTTAAAAGAAATACAACAACTTGAAAAACAACATAATACATAATTTAGCTGTGTAGAAAAACCCCAAATTTTTACCACGACTTTTCAAACTTAAGTAGTAACGTAAAAATTTAATGCAATGAAAACAATATATCTCTTCACCATCATTCTATTCACTGGTTTAATAACTTCTTCCTTTGATTTGAAAAAAAATGACCCTACAGAAAATAAGAAATCACAGGATCTTCCTTCTGCCTTTTCAACTAATTCTGATCCTTTAGTAGATAATGAGGTACTAAATGACTTTTTTAAAAGATATACCGATTTAAAAAAATACCAAAACAAAGTGGTGGCCTTGTACAAAAACAGATCGTATGAATCGATTTGGTTTGAAGACAATAAAATCAATGAATTTGGTCAGTTGTTACACCAAAAATTAAAATCAACACATGAGGAAGGATTAGAAATTGAAATTCCTTACGAAAATGAAATTGATAAAATTTTCAACAAAAAAGTGAAAGAAAGACCTTCGAAATCTGATTCTGATCTGTTATTAAGTGCTGCTTACATTATCTATATGAGCCAGGTTTATGAAGGACTAGATGCAGAAACGGTAAAAAAAACCGGTTGGCTTCTACCTAAAAAACAATTGTCTTATGAAACTTTATTAGATTCTCTTATTGTAAATCCTGCTTTACTGGAGAAAAATGATGAACTGCTTTTTGATCAGTATTATAAATTACAAGGCGCGCTGGAAAAATACAGACAAATCGAAAAAGACGGTACATGGACACCAATTAGAACAGAAACTCCTTATAAAGATTTACGTCCTGATGCTGTTTCGAATACAATTGCTCAGGTGAGAACACGATTGATGGTTATGGGGGATTTAAAACAGGATTCTAAAAGTAATGTGTATGACAGAGAACTGATGGATGCTGTAATGAAATACAAATTAAGAAACGGTTTTAAACCCAATTACATTCTGGCCGAAGAACATATTAAAGACATGAACACGCCTATTGCCGATAAAATCAAAATATTGACGGTTAATATGGAACGTTGCCGTTGGATTTCTCCAAAATTGATCAAAGACAAAGAATACATCATGGTTAATGTTCCTTCTTTTGAATTGGTGTATGTAAAAAACGGAAAAACAGCCTTAGCATCCCGCGTATTTGTGGGTTCAGCATTGACTAAAACATCAATTTTTAGCGGTAACATTGACCGAATTGTTTTCAGCCCGTATTGGACTGTACCACAAAGTATCGTTGACAACGAATTAAAATTAAAAATGGCCGCTGATAAAAATTATCTGGCCGATCATAATATGGAAATGGTAAATGGTCAGGTGAGACAAAAACCGGGCCCTGAAAACTCTCTTGGACTGGTGAAATTTATTTTCCCTAACCCTGAAGATATTTATATGCACGACACACCGGCAAAAACGTTATTCGATTTTGAAAAAAGAACCTTCAGCCATGGTTGTATTAATGTAAAAGAAGCAAAAAATCTGGCTATCGCCATGCTTAAAGACTATCCTGAATGGACTACCGACAGAATAAACAAAGCTATGGAAGGGAAAGAAGAGACTACCTTTAAATTAGCGAACAAAGTACCTATTTACATCTGTTATTTTACTTCATGGGTGAATGAATCCGGGGAAATAAGCTTCTTTAGAGATGTTTATGAGAAAGATGATGATCTGAATAAAATTATGTATCAGGAATCTGTAGCATTTAACAACTAATATTTAAATTCAAAACTAACTGATTTTTAAATTTTTTAAGCGGGGTAATTTTAAGTTTGTTTAAAATTTTGGGAGAAAAAGAATATCTTTCAAGTGTTAAACTTAAATTTAAAATTACCCTATTTTATTATGGAAGAAAATTACAATGAAGTTAAAAAAAATTGGTGGGACAGAAACTGGAAATGGTTTGTACCAACCGGATGTTTAAGCCTTATCGTACTTTTTGGTTTGTTTATTGCCGGTATTTTTTTCGGAGTTACTTCAATGATGGAAGAATCAGAGGCTTATAAAAATGCAATGAATCAGGTTCGCCATAATGAAGTAGTAATTCAAAAATTAGGAAAACCTATCGAAATGGACGGACTACCTTCCGGCAGCATTCAAATAAATGGCAATTCTGAAAATTGTGATTTAGAAATTCCGATAAAAGGTCCAAAAGGTACGGGTACTTTGTTTGTAAGTGCCCAAAAAAGAGGAACCTGGGAATACCGTGAAATGGCTGTTTATATTAAAGCTACAGACGAAAAAATCGATTTACTAAAGAAGTAAAACTCAATTTTAAAACTCTTTACTAATGAACCTACGTGTCGTTTTCTCCCTGCTTCTTCTAATTTTAAGTCTTTCCGTTTTTTCTCAAACCAAAAATAAAAGTACTTCAGCCACTAATAAAGAAGCGACCAATCCAGCATCGCAAGAGGATTATGTGACAGTATTGTGGCTGGACAAAAATCGCAACCTTCAACTCAACGATGAATTTATCAAAACAATAACAAACCAACAGCGTGCGGCATTAGGCTATATTGCAACTTCTATTGGTAACGAATGTTCTTGGGACGGGGATGAAAAACCGGACAAAAGTAATCTAAAATGTAAATTTCTATGGGCTCTTAATCTGGGCTACCAATGTTCTGACACGCATTTGTCTTTTTTAAAGAAATGGTTTAAAGAGGATGCAGCTGTTCTGCAAAACCTACAATATTGCAGTAAAACGGAATCTTCAGAAAAAAGTCAAGATTTTTTTATTGTATTAAAAATGGCTACCCTAAACAATACGATAAGAATTATTTACACTGCGGCAGGCTTTGACGAAAAAACACCTCAAAGATGGAGCTGGACGGAAGAATCTACCTATTCTTTTACAAAAAATGGAATTAAACAAATACACCGAAGAAATATCAATGGTGGTTTTAACTAAAATTATTTAAGAAATAAACTCTTTTTTTCGATAAAACATCTGTAATCATTTTGCTTTACAATAGGGTCGAAAGATTTTTCTTATGATAACTACCAATCCAGAATTGGCATAAAAAACACATTCTCAAAAAAACTAAAACGCATAATATAGCCCCGATAGCAGTGAAAATCCTTTTGTGTCGGAGTTCGACACAAAAGATTGCAACGGATAGCGGGACTACTGTTAATTCTAAAACAAATTGTTTCTGCTCCTGCAATAAAATTGTGGCTTTATTTTTGAATAAGTAGTATTTTTGAAACTTATAAAAAATAAAATTTAATGAAAAAAATTATCCTTTTAATGTTCGTCTTTTCTCTTAGTTCTAATGCCCAAGTGAAAGACATTCTAAATAAACTTCCAAAATCATCTTCAAAAGTTCTAGGGGTTGGCGGTATTGATATCGCTTCCGGGTTAAAAGAAGCACTAAACAAAGGAATTACAGAGCAAGTAAGTAAATTAACAGCTGTTGATGGTTTTTATAAAAATGAAGCGGTAAAAATTTTAATGCCCGAAGAACTTCAAAAAGTAGATGCTACTTTACGCAGATTCGGTTTGGGTTCTCTTGCAGATGAAGGTGTTAAAGTATTGAATCGTGCTGCAGAAGATGCGGTTAAAGAAGCGACTCCGATATTTGTTTCTGCCGTAAAAAACATATCGATTACAGATGCTAAAAACATACTGCTTGGAAACGAAAGTGCCGCTACAACCTATCTTCAGGGAAGTACCACAAAAGACTTATACGGAAAATTTAATCCGGTGGTTAAAAGTTCATTCGAAAAAGTAGGTGCCGATTCAATCTGGACAAAAATCATTACTAAATACAACAAACTACCCTTAGTTAAAAAAGTAAATCCTGACTTAACTGATTATACAACGAATCAGGCTTTAGCCGGTGTTTTTAAAATGATTGCCGTAGAAGAAAAAGAGATCCGCGAAAATATCAAATCCAGAACAAGTCCTCTGTTACAAAAAGTTTTTGCGATGCAGGATGCTAAATAATTACTTTTAATCGCAAGGCTCTAAGTTGCTGAGTGACTAAGATCCTAAGATTTTAATTGTTTGAGAGCATAGTATAAACCTTTTCAGACTTTATATTTAAATCTAAAACCAAAAAACTATAAACAACCCGGAAAAAATGCAAAAAATAACCATTCTGATTCACTGCAAAGACCAAAAAGGAATTATCGCCGCAGTAACTACTTTTATCGCAAAAGTAGATGGAAATATTATCTATATTGATCAACATGTTGACGTGGAGCAAAATGTTTTTTTTATGCGTCTGGAGTGTGAATTTACCAATCCCAACAGTAGTATTGAAGTCATAAAAAATGAATTCAGTCAAACGATTGCCACCGATTTTCAAATGTCGTGGGATTTGTACAATCAGGAACAAAAGCCCAGAATGGCACTCTTTGTTTCAAAATACGATCATTGCTTGTTTGATATTTTGGGTCGTTACAGTGCAGATGAATTGAATGTTGAAATTCCTGTAATTATAAGCAACCATAATGATCTGCGATCGATAGCAGAGCGTTTTGACATTCCGTTTCATTGTGTTCCTTTTACAAAAGACAATAAGGAAGAAGGGGAAGCAAAACAAATTGAACTGTTAAACAAATATCAGATCAACTTTATTGTTTTAGCACGTTATATGCAGATTATTACGCCTAAACTGATTTCGCTTTACGAAAATAAAATAATCAATATTCATCATTCGTTTTTACCTGCTTTTCCGGGTGCAAAACCATATCATTCGGCTTTTAAACGTGGTGTAAAAATTATTGGAGCGACAAGTCATTATGTAACCGAGGAGTTGGACGAGGGCCCGATTATAGAGCAGGATATTGCACCGGTATCACATATTCATTCCATCGAAGATTTTATAATGAAAGGACGTGATTTGGAACGAATTGTTCTGGCACGTGCGATAAAACTTCATGCAGAAAGAAAGACAATGGTTTATAGCAATAAGACGGTGGTGTTTTCTTGAAAAAGGTACTAAGGGTCTGAGTTGCTGAGGCTCTGAGTTTTCTCCCTGAACCTTTAAAAAAATAACAAACCCGACAGGTTTTTGAAACCTGTCGGGTTTTATTTTAAATCAACTCTGAGTCTTTGCAACTAAACTTAGAACCTCAGAAACTTAGTAACTCAGAACCTCCCAAAAAAACTAAACCAAATCAAATCGATCTAAGTTCATCACTTTGGTCCAGGCAGCAACAAAATCTTTTGCAAATTTTTCTTTCGAGTCGTTTGAACCATAAATTTCAGCTACGGCGCGAAGTTCTGAATTTGAACCAAAGATAAGATCGGCTCGGGATGCAGTCCATTTGGTTTCTCCGGTTGCACGATTACGTCCTTCGAATGTTTCTCCGGTTTCGTCTGTTGCTTTCCATGTTGTTGTTAGATCTAATAAGTTAACGAAGAAATCATTACTTAGTGTATCTGTATTTTTTGTAAAAACACCTTTTTTAGACCCGTCATAATTAGCTTCTAAAACTCTAAGTCCACCAATCAAAACGGTCATTTCTGGAGCAGTCAAAGTCAATAATTGCGCTCTGTCCAGTAATAGTTCTTCTGTAATCGAATTATTATTGGCATTTTTATAGTTTCGGAACCCATCTGCTTTGGGCTCTAATGCATTAAAGGAATGTACATCCGTTTGCTCTAAAGTAGCATCTCCTCTACCCGGTGCAAATGGAACTTCGAAATTAAAACCGGCATTACCAGCCGCTTTTTCAACTGCAGCAGAACCTCCCAATACAATTAAGTCCGCTAAAGAAACCGATTTTCCTGAATTTTCAAATTGATTTTGTATCCCTTCTAAAACAGCCAATACCTTTTTTAATTGATTTGGATTGTTGACTTCCCAATTAATTTGAGGCTCAAAACGGATACGTGCACCATTAGCACCTCCACGTTTATCCGAACCACGGAATGTAGAAGCAGAAGCCCAAGCAGTAGAAACTAATTGTGCTATTGAAAGTCCGCTTGAAAGGATTTTATCTTTTAATACAGCTATATCATTTTGATTCAATTCACTTTTAGCCGCCGGAATCGGATCTTGCCAAATTAGTATTTCACTAGGAACTTCAGGCCCTAAATAACGCGCAATTGGTCCCATATCTCTATGCGTCAGCTTATACCATGCTCTGGCAAACGCATCCGCAAATTTGTCAAAATTTTCAAAGTAATCTCTTGAAATTGGCTCATAAACAGGATCTAATTTTAAGGCCATATCAGCCGTTGTCATCATTGGAGCGTGACGTTTGTTCGGATCGTGCGCATCTTCTACTGTAGTGGCAGCACTTTCATCGGAAGGTTTCCATTGGTGTGCTCCGGCAGGGCTTTTTGTTAATATCCAATCGTATTTGAATAATGTCTCGAAATAACCATTATCCCAAGTAGTAGGATTTGGTTTCCAGGCACCTTCGATACCACTTGTAATGGCATCACCTGCAATACCGGTACCATACGTACTTTTCCAGCCCTGTCCCATTTCTTCAATACTTGCCCCTTCGGGAGCTGCTCCTACTAAAGCAGCATCACCAGCACCATGCGCTTTTCCGAAAGTATGTCCACCGGCAACTAGTGCTACGGTTTCTGCATCATCCATCGCCATACGGGCAAATGTTTCTCTGATATCTCTTCCTGAACCAAGTGGATCCGGATTACCGTCCGGGCCTTCAGGGTTTACATATATTAATCCCATTTGTACGGCAGCAAGTGGGTTCTCCAAATTTCGATCACCAGTATACCTGCTATTCGCTTTATCACTGGTAGCTAACCATTCTATTTCTGAACCCCAATTTACATCTTTCTCAGATTCCCAAATATCTTCTCTTCCTCCTGCAAATCCAAAGGTTTTAAATCCCATGGATTCCAAAGCACAGTTTCCTGTCAAAATCATCAAATCTGCCCAGGAGATTTTATTTCCATATTTTTGTTTAATTGGCCAAAGTAAAAAACGAGCTTTATCTAAATTACCATTATCCGGCCAGCTATTTAGCGGAGCAAATCGTTGATTACCCGAACTTGCACCACCACGACCGTCTGATATACGATATGTCCCTGCACTATGCCACGCCATACGAATAAACAAAGGCCCGTAATGACCATAATCTGCAGGCCACCAGTCTTGGGAGTTTGTCATTAGATCATAAATATCCTTTTTGATTTCACTTAGATCTAAACTTTTAAACGCAGCCGCATAGTCAAAACCCTCTCCTAATGGATTTGACAAATTAGAATGCTGACGTAATATATCAACGTTTAAGCGATTTGGCCACCAATCTTTATTAGATGTTCCTGACCCGGCCGTTTCTTTCACTTGTCCATTATGAAAAGGACATTTACTTTGATTTGATTCACTCATTTTGTTTGTTTTTTTTTGAGACAGCTGCCTGTTTTTTTGTGAAATGGTAATTTTTTCACAAAACCACATTACACTGATATTTAACGTTTTATCAAATATACAAACAAAAGCTTTCGATATTCATAAACAAAATTGATTGTTATTATATTTTAATAACCAAAAGTTATTTAACGCTACAGAAAGCTCAGAACAGTGTATTAAAAAATCTTAACTTATGTTCAACAAAGTAATAACAAAACCTTAACAGCAAACGATTCATATATGTCTGATCTTTGTAATGTAATAAACTGGTTATTTATTATTTTGGTTTTGGTTAGTTAAATGATGCCGGCGTCTTCGAGATGCCGGCATTCTTTTTTTGGTAGAAGTTTGAAATGTTTCTGGTTTGAAATGTTTCAAGTTTGAATTGTTTCAGGTTTGAATTGTTTCAGGTTTCAAGTTTAAAGTTTCAGGTTGCTTGACTTTGCTTATTTAACCGCAAAGTACGCGAGGAGTTACGCAAAGGCCGCAAAGATTTTAATAAATACTTTGCGGCCTTTGCGTGAAAAACTTAACGATCCTTACGGTTAAACTTGAAACCTGAAACTTGAAACTTTTAAGCTTCAAACAGATTAATTCTTCAACCTTTCATGAAGTAACTTAAAGTATGGAAAGGCCTTTAACAATCTGCTGCCATGCCACGAAAACATCTCACCGTCAACAAAAACAGTCTTGGCGTGATGGGTAAAACGTCCTATTTCGAAAGCATCTTCTTCTTTGAAAGGATAAGGTTCTGAGGAAAGAAAAACCAAATCGGGATCGCCTTCCAAGCGCATTTTTTTGAGTTCGACTTCAGGATAACGCCCTTTGTCTTCGTAGATATTCTGAAAATGATTCAGTTTCAGTAATTCGTTTATATAGGTATCTTTTCCGGCCACCATGTGAGGATTCTTCCAGATAAAATAAGCTGCTTTTTTTACCGGGATGTCCTCAATATATTTTCTGAAATCGCTCAAGGCGAAAGCCAGTTTGTTATTCCACTTTTGGGCTTCGGTTCGGCAATTAAAAATTTGACCGAAATCTGAAATCATTTGAAAATTGTCTTCCAAAGTAACAATGTTCGTTACCCAAACCGGACAAATCTCACTTAATTGTGCTACAATTTCCGCCGTGTTTTCTTCTTTATTACAAATGATAATATCGGGTTGTAATAGTTTTATTTTTTCGAAATGAATCTTCTTTGTTCCGCCAACTACTTTTTTGGTCGCTTTTAAATGATATGGGTGTACACAAAACTTGGTTATCCCAATGATTTTTTCTTCTAAACCTAAATCGTATAATAATTCGGTTTGAGAAGGGACCAACGAAATAATACGTTTTGGAGCCGTTTCAAAGGTGTGTAAAGTTCCTAGCTGGTCGGGGAATTGTTTCAAAGGGGGAGATTTGTTTTATTTGTTTCAGGTTTCAGGTTTTCTTAACCGCAAAGGGCGCAAGGGGCTACGCAAGGTTCGCAAAGGTTTTTTTCTTGCGATCTTTGCTTAAAACTTTGCGAACCTTGCGGTTAAACTCACAAAGCCGATCCGACTGAGACCGAAAACCGAGACTGCAAACTTATTTATTATTAATAATCGATTCCATTTCCTGCTGTACTTTCAAAGCTTCTTCTCTTGCTTTTTCGGCAAAATCAGTTCCTTTTGAGGCGTAGATAATAGCTCTGGCAGAATTTACCAATAGACCGATTTTATCATTCATTCCGTATTTGCATACTTCAGATAAACTACCGCCTTGCGCACCAATTCCGGGAACTAACAAGAAACTATCCGGAACAATTTTTCTGATGTCTGCAAAGTACTCTGCTTTTGTAGCGCCCACCACGTACATTAGGTTTTCGCTGTTTTTCCATGTTTTAGACGTTTCCAAAACTTGTTTGTACAACTCTTTTCCATTTGTAGTTAACGTTTGAAAGTCGAAAGCACCTTCATTTGACGTCAAGGCCAACATAATAGTATGTTTGTTTTCAAAAGCCAAAAAGGGTTCAACAGAATCTTTTCCCATATACGGTGCAACGGTCACACTGTCAAAATTTAAATCTTCGAAAAAAGCTTTGGCGTACATGCTCGATGTATTTCCGATATCACCGCGTTTTGCATCGGCAATGGTAAAAATATCCGGATAATTGGCATTGATATAATTGATCGTTTTCTGAAGCGAAAGCCATCCTTTGATTCCATACGCTTCAAAGAAAGCCGTATTGGGCTTATACCCTACCGTTAAATCGTGTGTTGCATCGATTATGGCTTTATTGAATTCGAAAATAGGATCTTCAGTTTCTAATAAATGAGGTGGAATCTTCGTTAAATCAGGATCTAATCCAACGCATAAAAATGATTTTTTCTGAAGAATTTGTTCGTGTAGTTGTTGTGTTGTCATTCTTGTTTTTTTAATCCTTCCAATTCGCAAGAAATAATTCTTTTTTAGAAGTATGCAAAAATAAAAAAAGCCACTCAATTAAGAATGGCTTTTTGGTATTATATTCAATTTGGCTTATAAATTGCCTAAATAAACAATTTCTGTTCTTCTGTTTTCAGCTCTTCCTACTGCGGTTTTATTTGATTTTACCGGTTTTGAAGATCCAAATCCCTGAGAAGTCAAATTAGCAGGATTTACTCCTTTACTAATTAAAAGATCCATAATTGCTTTGGCTCTGGCTTCCGATAATTTTTGATTGGCTTTAGCATTACCAACATTATCCGTGTGACCGTTAATCGCAAATTTAGCATTTGGATAATTTTTCAGGATTTCTTTGATCGCGTCTAATCTTCCTGATGTTTCTCCTTTTCTGGCATCATTCAACGTTGCTTTACCTGTTGTAAAAAAGATCGATTTTGCTTCTACTTTTAATTGCTCTAATGTCGCTTTAGAAACTTCCGGGCAACCTTTATTTTCTTTTGGTCCCGCAATCAATGGGCAATTATCTTCATTATCCGGAATACCGTCTTTATCCGCATCTAAAACCGGACAGCCTTTGTTTTCAACCAAACCAGGAACATCAACACAAGCATCATCTTTATCTAAAACGCCGTCTTTATCCGTATCTGGCCAAGGACATCCTTTGTTTTCTACAGGACCGGCCACTTTTGGACAAGCATCAACATTGTCTAATAAAGTATCACCATCTGAATCTTTCCATGGACAACCTTTGTTTTCGATTGGACCTTTCACATCCGGACAAGCATCATCTTTATCAAAAACGTTATCACCATCTGTATCCGGCCAAGGGCAACCATTATTTTCTGCCGGTCCGGCTACTTTTCTACAAGCATCTTCTTTATCGATAACACCGTCTTCGTCTGTATCTTTAAATTTCTTTTGGTAAACCGGAATCTTCATACCCAAATGAAAATCGGCTCCTTTTGATTCTTTAGAAACTAAATTAGTCAACACAGATCCTGAACCAATAAAGAAAGCACCCACGCGAATTCCGGAACCAACCTGCATTCCGCTGTATTCCATCCAGGTAACCGGCATGTAAAAACTAAACCATCTGCTTTCGTAACGAGGAGTTAAGCTTACTCGGTCCGCGATTCCGTAACCGTTTAGTTTATTAGCCGAAACCATATTGATATCTCCGTTCAAATTCAAATAGAATTTTCTGTACATATTCCAATCCACATCAGCATGAAGTGCAGTTGGCAAATTTGTTTTTGCTCCTTTTGAAGTTGACGTTTTCGTATAATGTTCGTTTAGAAAATCGTATAAATTACTCATGTCATCGATCATCTTTTCTGTCACAACACCAGTTACATTATAGGTATCCTGTTTTGCGTTTCTGTAATCTATAGATCCAATATCTGTAACAGACAATCCAAAGCGAAGTTTGTATTTATTTAAATCTCTGAAATTATTGTCTGCCGGTTTTGCATTACTCAAATCATATTGCTCATAATCCGGTCTCCATTCGTAAACAAGTCCAAAATCAAAACCGAATCCTCTTGAACCGGAATCAAATTTGTAATCGTCATTGGCTTCAAAATCCTGACTTGCACCAATCGTAATTTCTCCTGTAGATGCCAGAACGCCAGCTTGCGGATTAGTTGTATTTTCAACATACGCTACTTTTACATCTTTTCCTTGTATATAACCGTTTACACCACCTTGCAAATACTTAGCTGTTAAACCTCCTTTTAAGAAATGTTGGTTCTTTTGGTATAAAACTGCTGCATACGAAATCCCTAATTCAGCCCATGAGTTTGAAGCTGCATTTACATTCCCGGCATCGAAGTTAAAATTGCCTGACATGTCCAATCCGTCTTTAACCTGATCTACAAGATATCCGTTAATATTTCTAACATTAGATACTGATCTGGCTCTTGTAAAAACTGCCAAAGTATGCTTCGGAGCGATGTTAAACATAAAAGACGGCCCCATAATATCAAAATTGGCAAGACCACTATTTGAGCCAGAAGGCGTCATTTTTGCTTGTTTATCAAAATCATAACCATCCTTGTAAACATCAAAAAGACGTACCCCGTACAAATCGTTTTGTACCGATCCGCTCACTGAGAATATATTGATATCGGTTTTAAAACGAGAATCAGCTATAGAAGCCGGGTTAAAAAGTACACTTTGTACACCAGCATAATTATCATGAAAATAACCGGAATAAGATTGGGCTTTGACTGTAAAAGAGGCGCTGAAAGTTAATAGAATAAGTATTTGTTTTTTCATTCAAATCGGGGTTTAAGTTAATTCGGCGGCAAAACTACAATAAAGGATTCATTCGGAGGTTACCAAAACATTGAATTCCTGTAACATCTTTGTCAAATTCTATAAAAAATAAAACAGCTCTTTATGTTAAATTTGGAATGAACCGAAAATCAAGCGATTATGATTCCAAATATTGGTATTACCACAAAAAATTTAAAGAAAAGCACGAATATATTAGCCACAATTTTATCGAATGAAATGACATTATATGTAAAAACCAGGAAATTTCACTGGAATATTTCAGGAAACAGCTTCATGGAATTGCATAAATTGTTTGAAGAACAGTATCGAATTTTAGAAAATAACATCGATGAAGTGGCAGAACGCATTAGTCAATTGGGTGAAAAAACAATTGGAACGATGCACGAATTTATCGAAAATTCAACCTTAAAAGAATCTCCCAAAGTATATGCTTCACAGAAACATATGTTACAGGAATTACTCGATAATCACGAACAACTGATTACTGAATTCAGAGCTTTTATTCCGACTTTCGAAAATGACAATCACGATGTGGGTTCTGCTGATTTTATTACGGGATTATTACAACAACACGAAAAAATGGCCTGGATTCTTCGTCGTTATCAGATTTAAAATACCATAACTGTGAATAATGTAACATTCCTAAAAATCGATGTAAGAGATAAACGATGATTAATTTGCAATTTTACAATACTATTAATCATTAAAGAAAACTATTATGAATACTACAGAAATAAAAGGAAACTGGAATGAGCTAAAAGGGAAACTGAAACAAAAATTTGCCGAACTGACAGATGATGACTTAATGTATGCTGAGGGAAAAGAAGAAGAAATGTATGGAAAACTTCAGCAAAAATTAGGCAAAACGAAGGAGGAATTTAAGCAAATGTTATCTGATTTATAAACCTTTTTTGGCCCAGAGAGAATACCGTCTGAATTTTAAACTTAGACGGTATTTTTTTCGTTACGACAAACCATAAATTTTCAAGCCCCAAAATCTTAATTAAATCTATAAGCCAACAGTAAGCATGAAAAAAATAATTATCTTTAACCCTATTTTAATCCTATGAAACTATTTATAAAGTTCGATATCAATGCGATTTGTTCCCTTTTTTTACAAGAAAAGCTGGACGAACAAAATATAGACTTTAGCACCCTGGGTTTTGGTGAAATTGAACTTACTAAAATGCTTGATGCAGAAGGACTTGAAAACTTAAAAAATTCACTAAGTCCATATGGGTTTGAAGTTGTTGAGAATCAAAAAAGTGTCTTGGTTCAGAAAATCAAAGATGCAATTATTGAACTGGTTTATGTAGATGATAACAACAACCTGAAAAGTTCTGTTTTTTTGGCGGAGAAATTAAATCATAGTTATGGCTATTTATCGAATGTGTTTTCGGAAGTAACCTATTCTTCGATTGAAAATTTCATCATTATACAAAAAATAGAAAGAGCCAAACAGTTGATGTTAGTCAATGAGATGAGTCTGACCGAAATTGCTTTTTTATTGAATTATTCGAGTGTTGCCCATTTGAGTACACAATTTAAAAACACGACCGGAATTACGCCATCCGCTTTTCAGAGGATTATAAAAAAGAGACGAGAAAATTTACAATAAATACAAATACCATAAAATAGATGCAAAAAAACGCATTACACATTTTACTCGCTGATGACGATGAAGATGACAGACTTTTTTTTAAGGATGCCTTTGAAGAAGTAAGAGTTCAAACCGATGTAACCTTCGTTCATGATGGTCTTCAATTGATGGAACATTTGAAAACACCGGACATCAAAATACCTGATATTTTATTTCTGGATTTAAATATGCCGAAAAAAACAGGTAAAGAATGTTTGAAGGAAATCAAAAAAACCGAGCATCTTAAAAACATCATTATCGCTATATATTCTACTTCGTCTTCAGAAGAAGACATCGAAGATACCTTTATTGAAGGGGCTAATATTTACATCAAAAAACCAAGTGATTTTAGTACACTGAAAAAAATTATTAATGAAGTCGTTACTTTAAATTGGCACTACCACACGTCTGGTCTTAACCGTGATAATTTTTTGTTACGCCTAAAATAATAACATTCCATGAAATGGCTACCCAAGTTTAATTCTTCAAACTCATTGAGAGTTATTTTTGTAATTGCAGTTTTCATTCTGTTATTTCTTTCCTCTATTGCATACAAACACAACCAGGATCTAAACGAATCCAGTAAGTTGGTTATGCATACATATGAAATAAACATTCAGCTGGAGCGGTTAATGTCGGCTATAAAAGATGCCGAAACCGGACAGCGCGGTTACATCATAACGCGCAATAATCGCTTCCTGAGCCCCTATCTTTATTCCCGGGACAAGGTAAATACTTCCTTTATTACCTTAAAAAAACTCACCGCAGATAATGCGAGGCAACAACAAAACCTTCGAAAACTATTTAAATTAATTATTCAGCGTTTTACTTCGTTCGAAAATTGTTTTAAATACAGCGATCCAAAAACATACGACAAAAGAAGACTAGACAATTATATGTTCGGAGGCCGAATTCTAATGGAGAACATTCGCTTTCAGGTAGACAAAATGAATGATATTGAAAAAGAGTATTTGCAAAAACGCTTGAAAATTTACGATGAGGAAATTTCTTTGGGGCCTGTTTTTTCGATCTCCTTATTCCTGACTGCCTTAACCTTCATCATACTGGCTTACAGACAAATCAGCAGAGACATTCATCGTTTGATGGTCTACAACAAAAAACTCCTGATCTCGTCCCGTTTAATGGCAGAGTCTGAAATAACAGGTAAATTTAGCACCTGGCAATGGGACTTAGACACTCAAAAAATTGATTATTCCGACAATCAATATCGTTTACTTGGCGTTAAACCACATTCATTTGTTCCCGAAAAAGAGACCTTTTTAGAATATGTCCATCCTGATGACAGAGACGCTATTGCAAATTCTATGGACGGTATTTTAAACAAAAAACAATTGCCGTTTATCTATTATAAAGTTTTACGTGCCGATCATGAAATAAGACATTTTAAATCGACCGGAAAACTACTGACGGATCAACAGGGCGGAAAAATTTTACTCGGAATTAATTTTGACATCACAGACGAGCATTTGCTAAATATAGAACTTCAGGAGCGAAATGACGAATTGGAAAAAAGCAACAAAGAGCTGGCTTCTTTTAATCATGTTGCCAGTCACGATTTGCAGGAACCGCTTCGAAAAATTCAAACGTTTATATCCAGAGTTTCTGATGCCGATAAAGCCGTTTTATCCGACAGCGCTAAAGAATACCTCAATAAAATTGAGGCCTCAGCCAAGAGAATGCGCGTTTTAATCGATGACTTACTATTGTTTTCAAGAACCAATACCACCAAAAAAGAGTTCATTAAAACCAATCTGAATGATATTTTCGAAAATGCCAAATCGGAACTAACAGAAGTTATTGACGAGAAAAAGGCAACGATCACCGTTTCTAAATTGCCTAAGCTATCTGTAATTCCCTACCAGATCGAACAGCTTTTTATTAATTTAATTGGAAATTCACTAAAATACAACCGTCCGGGTATTGCGCCTGAAATTCAGGTTGAAAGTGAAAAAGTAAACTCAGCCGACTATCATAATTTGTTAGATCAAAACGTCAAAAAGTACCACAAAATCACTTTTAAGGATAACGGAATGGGATTTGACCCACAGTTTAAAGAAACTATTTTTGTGCTCTTTCAACGTTTACACTCCAAAACAGATTATCCCGGAACCGGAATTGGCTTAGCCATCTGTAAGAAAATAGCCGACAACCATAAAGGTTATATTATAGCCGACAGTACTCCCGACGAGGGCTCTTTATTTACTGTTTTTCTACCGGATTAAAACTCAAAAAACCGACCTATAAGACGTTATATAAGCCCATTATGGGAATTATATAACGTTTCTTTTTTATGCTGTAAAATAAAATAATCATTTCGGTGGCATCTTTGTAATGTAATACTTTATGAAGTTCTAAATGAAAGCAAAACCTGACGTAAAAGCATCTATTTTAAGAGTCTTTTTTTTATTGATTATGACCCTGTGCATTTCATCATGCAAAGAAAGTGATTCAATAGAAACGACTTTAAAAAATGAGGTTTTTATTAAAAGTGACAAAGAACATACTGAAGCTTATTTTCTAATTGCGACGGCAAATATTGGTAAGTCTATTATTTCTAAAAGTCAGATTGCCGAACAAAAGAGTTCACAAAGTAGTATCCGGGAAATCAGTAAAAGAATAGAAAGTCATCAGAATCTTTTGTTAGAAGACATAAACAAAATGGCCAATAACAGGCTTGTAATCGTTACCGATATAAACGCCAACAACACGCCAGGTTTACGAGAACTAATTGATAAAAATGACGTTGACTTTGATGAAGCTTATCTTAATTCGATTGCAAAATTATTAGAACAGCAAATCAAGTTATTTGAATCCATTTCTAAAGACACAAACGACAGAGTGATTTTAAAATTTGTATTACAGTATCTACCGGAAAATTATCAGTTTTTAAGAGAAACTGCGCAAATCAGAGAACAAATAAACTAAACGCCTTTAATTAATCTATCTACTATTAACTAAATTATTTAACTATGAAAATGCAAACCAATTTTTTACTCGCCTTGACCCTTTTTTTAACAGCCTCATTTGGAATGTTGCACGCTCAAAACAATAATGTGAATACAGAGTTTGGTGTAAAAGGAGGATTCAACATGTCTAACTTATACAGCAACGACGCTGACGATGAGAATATATTGTACGGCTTTAATGCCGGTCTTTATGCAACATTACCCATTTCGGACTTTATCGCTATTCAGCCCGAGATTCTGTTTACCACAAAGGGTTCAAAACTAGACTACAATGACTTTATCGGAACTGGAAGTGGAAGTGCGAAGTTTAAATTAAGCTATATCGAAGTTCCCTTGTTAGTACGCGTAAATATTACCAAAAATTTTAATGTTCATGCCGGTGGTTATGCTTCCTATCTGGTAAGCTCCAAAGTAAGCGGTGAAGGGGATATTAACTTTAACCAAGACATAGACACCGATGATCTGAACAAATTTGACGCCGGTCTGTCAGCAGGTGTAGGAGTTGATTTCAACCCTCTAAGTATCGGATTACGTTACAATTATGGTCTTACTACAATTGGTAAAGAACGAACAGTACTAGGAACAACCTATACTTTTCCTGATGCCAAAAACAGCAATTTGACTTTATACCTCTCGTATAAGTTAAATTAAAAACAATAACTGAATATTAACCCTAAATATAAAAGCCATGTCAAACTTACTATACACAGTAGCATTGATTTTAGTTATTCTTTGGGCCCTTGGATTTTTTGTTTACAGCCTGGGAAGTATTATTCATATTTTATTAGTCATTGCTATTATCGCTATTTTATTGAGGCTTATAAAAGGCCGTGAAGTTTAAAACAACACTAATTAATAATCCAATAAATCAAATATTATGAAAACGAGCACCACAGTTTTAGGAATTTTAGGAGCCGCAGCGGCGGGAGCATTTTTAGGAGTATTATTTGCACCGGATAAAGGATCAAATACAAGAAAAAAAATCTCAGATAAATCGAAAGATTACAAAGATAATTTAAAAAGCAAAGTTGATGATATCATGCACACCATCTCTTCAAACGGTAAAGAAATTATCGAAGAAGGTAAAGCAAGATTCAATGCTGCCAAAGAAGACTTCAATACCATTAAGGAGGAAGCAAAAACCGTAAAAACGAACTACTAGAAAAAGGGAATTTTTCAAACCATAAAACCAAATATAATGGAACCGAATGCAACAACAAACGAGAACCTTAATCTTTATGAAAAGGCTGAAAATTATACCAAAACGAGTTTTGAATTAATCAAACTCAAAACAGTGTCGTCGTCTGCAGACGCGCTGTCGACCTTAACATCCAGAATAGCGGTTGGCGCTGTTGTTGCATTCTTTACCTTGTTCCTGAATATTGGACTTAGTTTATGGATTGGGAGCGAACTGGGACAGTATTATTACGGTTTCTTTATCATGGCACTGGTTTATCTGATTGCGGCCATCGTATTGCATAAAATGCAACACAAACTAATCAAGACTCCGATTGGGAATATGATTATTTCCAGTATTTTAAAAGACGAAAATACAGAAATCGATCCTGATTTAAAGTAACGTTAAATCAAAAAAGACTGTTATGGAAACTTATACTATTGATACCTTAAATCAGAGGATTCGACTACTCGAAAACCGACAGGACAGAGAATGGTGTGCCATAAAAGAGGAAATCGATGAGATCAGAGACAATCTAAAACCTCTTAACCTCATTCGGAATACCGTTGAAGAAATCAACGAAACAGTCGGTTTTAAAAGCAATTTAGCACAATCTGCGGTTAGCATCGCCATTGGCTATCTGGCCAAAAAATTCGTAGTCGGAAAAAGTGATTCTAAAATCAAAAATATCTTTGGTACACTCTTACAGTTTGCCGTAACCAATATCGTTTCTAAGCCGCACGAATCATCAAAGGAGTAATTGTCTAACTTAAATCTTATAGTATGGAAAAGTTCAATGAAGTACTTATAAAAAACGGTGTGCAACTCTACTCTAATCTATATAAATGTTTTGAATTTACGAGAGTATTTTTTGGAGTCTAGGTTCTTTGCTTAGTTGCAAAGGCTCAGAGTTGCAAAGGTTCAAATTTGAAATTTAAAATAAGACCCCGATGGATTTTAAAAAATCTATCGGGTTTTTTGTTTTTTTTGTTACTAGAAAAAGGAAAGGCTTTTTCTTTGTTTTTCAGCGACGTAACCACAATCTTGTCATTTCAAATGAGAAATCACACAAGGCGCTCCGTTTCTATTTTCCACAATTTTGTCATACTGAGGAACGAAGTATCTTCACAAGTAATTCCGCAAAGTAAAGCGCAACGCTATCGATTCAGCAAACGAAGGTCCTTCGTTCCTCAGGATGACAAACTATACGGAGTTTCTTGTGTGATTTCTCGACTTCGTTCGAAAGAACACAAATAACCAAAAAAAAGACCGTTTCACAAAGTGAAACAGCCTTTTCTATAAATCTTAGCATCTCAGTAACTCAGAACCTCAGTCCCTTAGAAAACCTCCGAAGCTTCCTTCAATTTCTCCATATTATTCACCAATTGCAGCTCAGCCACAATTTTCTGAATATCACCATTCATTATATTTCCTAAATCGTATAAAGTCAATCCAACTCTGTGATCCGTTACACGACCTTGTGCGTAGTTGTAAGTACGAATCTTAGCCGAACGGTCACCTGAACTTACCTGAGAAGTACGTTTTGTAGCATCCTCAGCCTCTTTCTTAGCCAATTCTTGTTCGTATAAACGAGAACGTAAAACCGTTAACGCTTTGTCTTTATTTTTATGTTGCGATTTCTGATCCTGACATTGCGCCACCAATCCTGTTGGAATGTGTGTTAAACGTACCGCAGATTTCGTAGTATTTACAGACTGTCCACCAGGTCCTGACGAACAGAAGAAATCCACACGAACATCGTTCATATCAATCTGTACATCAAACTCTTCCGCTTCCGGTAAAACCATAACGGTAGCTGCCGAGGTATGCACACGACCCTGAGTTTCCGTTTGAGGAACACGTTGTACACGGTGTACACCAGCTTCAAACTTCAAAGTTCCGTAAACATCTTCACCTGTAACCTCAAAAATAACCTCTTTAAAACCACCAGAAGTTCCTTCGTTCATATCTACAACCGAAGTTCTCCAACCTTGATTTTCACAGTATTTTGTATACATTCTGAACAAATCCCCTGCAAAGATACTCGCTTCATCTCCACCCGTACCAGCACGAATCTCGACCATCACGTTTTTAGCATCTTCAGGATCTTTAGGAATCAACATAAATTTAATTTCTTCCTCAAGTTCAGGCAGTCTTTCTTTTGCTTCATCCAATTGCATCTTGGCCATTTCGGTCATATCTGCATCACTTCCATCAGCAATAATTTCGTTTGCCTCTTCTATATTAGCCATCAACAGCACATATTCATCACGCTTTTCAGCCAATGCTTTCAAGTTTTTGTACTCTTGATTCAATTGCACATAACGTTTCTGATCCGAAATAACATCCGGCTGGATAATCAAATCCGAAATCTCGTCAAAACGTTGTTTTACTATTTGAAGTCTATCTAACATTTTATAATCCCTTTTATTTGGAGTGCAAAATTACGAAATTTTTGTTTATAGTTGTATGTTTCATGTTTCAAGTTTTTTAGAAGCCTATTCTCACTTAACATTAGGAGACTTATATTCTTTTTCAGGAGCTATTTCCTGCTATCCGCTGTATCTTTTCAGGCAGAGATTTTATGGTTGAATTAGACGTTTTTGACTGCCTAAAAAGGATGCCGCTGCTATCAGGGCTAGGGATTTCGGATTTTATATTGGCTTTTATGGATTTCCGTAATATTATTGAAATCTAAGGTTTTAGTTTTGAAATATATTAAATCAACTTTCTATTGTTAATTTTATATATTTGATTATCAAACCATTATTTCGCATCACTCATTTAACTAAAGAAGCAACCAATAAATTCTAAACATGTCAAATCCATTTCAACATATTCCCGAAGATCAATTAAGTGCTGTTCATTCACTCAAAGGAAAAATTCTACAAACAGGCTGGACAGTAATAGAAAAAGCCAAGTCTAAACCTGGCTCAACTGGAGGAAATTTTTCAGTTTGTTATCTTGTTGAAAAAGATGGGCAAATTGGTTTTTTAAAAGCTATAAATATTTTATCATTTCTAAACTCGAAAATTGATCTTTTAGCTTCTATGACTGAAATGTTAAACACCTATAATTTTGAAAAGGAAATTTTGAGTCGCTGTAAAAATAAAAATTTATCCAAGGTTTCTAAATTATTAGAAGCTTCATTTGAAAATTTTGAAGGTTTTCTTGTTCCTAACGTATATTATATGATTTTCGAAAAAGCTGATAGTGATGTTAGGAATCATTTGAATTTCTCCTCATTAATTGATAATGCATGGAAATTAAAATCTCTTCACAATGTTGCCACAGGAATTAAACAACTCCATACTATAAATATTTCTCACCAAGATGTTAAGCCTTCAAATGTTTTCATATTTGAAGATGGAATTTCGAAGGTAGGAGATTTAGGAAGAGCCTTAAGTGATACAATAATTGCACCACACTCTGAATTAAATTTTTCAGGTGATACGCGATATGCACCACCAGAAGTATTTCACAGTTACGTAATACCTGAATGGAAAGATAAAGTTTTTGCTATAGATTGTTATTTACTAGGAAGTATGGCTTCTTTTTATTTCACTGGACAAAACATGACGGCTCTTCTATCTCAAAAAATTAATTCCTCGATAAATATCCTCTCTCTTAATTTTGAAAATGCCTTACCTTATTGGATAGCTGCTTTTGATGAAGCTTTAGAAGTGATAAAAGATCATACCCAAGATATTGATGGACAAGATAAATTAATCGAAGCAATAAAGATGTTGTGTTATCCAGATCCAAATAAAAGAGGACATTTTAAGAATATCAAACAAATAGGAAATAATTTTCAAATGGAAAGATTTGTTGAATTGTTTAATCTTTTAGCTAAAAAAGCCGAATACAAAATTACTAAATAAAGATGGCAGATTTTTTTGAAAAAAAGGATAGACATTTAATTCCAAACTGGAGAAGTTTTGACAACACAGCAAAACTTGGTGAATTAAATGGTAGTAAAAGTATAAAATTAGATTCATCTTTTAAACCTGATATTTCAGATTTATTAGATGGATGGAACGATTCACAATCTATTGGAATTGCAGGAGATATTTTAGGAGTAGCCCTTGTTTGTAATCAATCAGACAATCAAACAGTTAAAAATATATCAAAATTTGTACTGCAAAATCAGGAAATAGCTTCTAAAGCAATAATTGAAGCTGCAAACAATATTTTAAAACCTAAAAAGGAAGAAATTCAATTGAATTTGGATATCTCTAACCCAAACGAATTTGGAATTAAAACTAACTTATTAGAAATACATATAAAAATAAATAATTTAAAAAAGAAAATAACCAACAGTCCCTACAATCCAGTTCTGTGGGTTGAAATAGCTCGATTTTATTCAATTCTAGGACAAGATAAAAGAGCTGAAAAAGCTTTATTAAATGCATTATATTTAGCACCTGAAAATCGCTACATTCTTCGCAGTATTTCAAGATTTTATGTTCATATTGGAGATTTTGATTTAGCGCATGATATAATTCGAAAAAGCAATTTGACAAAAATAGATCCTTGGCTTATGGCAACGGAAATAGCATTAGCCACTTTAAGAGAAAGAAATTCAATATTTACAAAAACTGGAATTCAACTAGTAAATTCAAATAATTTTCATCCTTTCAACGTAAGTGAACTAGCGAGTTCTGTTGCAAGTGTTGAATTAAAAAATGCAAGTGTAGCAAAGAGTAAAAAATTATTTCAACAATCACTAATCTGCCCAAATGATAATTCTCTAGCTCAAGCAGAATGGGCATCCCAAGAAGACCGAAGTCTTATGAATGTTGATCCTAACAAATTTAATTTGGTCAATTCTTTTGAGGCGTCAGCAAGAGAATTTTTTGACGAAGGAAATTGGCAAGAATCAATAAACTATTCAAAAAAATGGTTTTTTGATCAACCATTTTCTAAACTAGGAGTACTTTTTGGAAATGAAGTAGCTTCCAGAAAGTTGAGAGATAATAATCAAGCTGTTGAAATTGCGAAACTTGGTCTAATTTCACATCCACACGATCCTCACTTATTAAATAATATTATTTATGCTTTGTCTTTACAAAACAAACTTAACGAAGCCGATCACTTTTTAAAGAAAATTAAAAAAGAGGATTTAAATTCACGCAATTATGTAGGAATCTGCCTAACTGCCACTACAGGTCTTTTATATTTTAGAAAAGGTTTTCATGATCTTGGTCGAAAATATTATGCAGAAGCAATTAAAATTTCTAATGAAGAAAAACTAACATATTTAAACTCTCTTGCTATTATCAATTACATTAGGGAAGAAATTTTAATAGGCGAAAATGTGCAAGAAGCAATACCAACTATAGATAAAATTGTAAAAAATAATGTTGGAAAAGATATTGCAGAGGATGCTAAAGAAGTTCTTGAGTTATACAAAAAAAGTATTTTATAGATAGTTACTCAAAGTACTGTTTAAAGGCCGAGCTCTTCGAAGTGTTCTTTCAATACTGTGATCGCACTGTGAAGTCGCCATACACTATATCTCTTTAAGCAGGTTATTTACGTTTAAATTACTCTTTTTTCTTTACCTAAAAAGGATGCAGCTCCTATCTGGGATAAAAAAAATATTTTCAAAAAGCTTCTACACTTCCCCATAAAACTCAGAATAAGAGGATATTATTTTAACAAAAAAGAATAAAAAGCAAACTTTATTCTGTCCGTATTTTCTGTATCAATTTATATATTTGATTCTTACCAAAAAACTATTTTTTAATTATTTTTTCTAACGCTACTACTAATGAAAGAACTTATTAAAATCGGTCGTCTGTTTTATGGCATCGGCATTGTTGCTCTGGGTATACATCAACTTATTATCAAAGATTTTCGTTCCGAAATTTTATCTCCGTTTCCGGAATGGGCACATCACTATAACATCTTCCCTATTCTTACCGGAATAGCCTTAATACTGACAGGAATTATCATTTCAGGATTATTTAAAATCAAATTTGTTGACACCAAAAAAACATGTCTCTATTTAGGATTTTGTTTTCTTGCCCTCGTACTAATTTCTCATCTTCCGTATATATTCATACTCAGCCCTAAAGTTTCAGGACCACAAATTTTGATTAGCGCCTTCGAAGAACTAGCCTATAGCGGTGGCGCATTTGTCATGGCAAGCTCATTTCCAACGAACGGTTCTAATAAAAACCAAACAAGCTCCTTTACCTCATTTTTAGAAAAACTAATCCCCTGCGGACGGATTTTTTATTCTCTTCTTATACTTTTATTTGGATGCAGTCATTTTCTTTTTGCTGACTTTATCGCTACCATGATCCCTAAATGGCTACCGGTACCAATGTTTTGGACTTATTTTACAGGCGTTGCTCTAATCTGTTCCGCCATTTCAATTATTTCTAAAATAGCAATCAGACCAATTGCCTTTCTTCTGGCAATCATGCTGTTTCTTTTTTTCCTCCTCTTCCATGTGCCTTACGCCATTGCAAACCCCTCAACAGAAGACGGAAATGAAATTGTTCGTACCATTATTGCGTTGCTATTTTGTGGTATTGCGCTGGTGATTGCGGTGACAAATGGTTCTAAAAAGGCCGTTCTAATTGAGACAATATAAAATCGGTCTTTTCGCTGATTTGTGTGTGTTTTTTACGAAATTTTTCCTATCTCGATCGTTATCAGGACTGGTAGTTTTATTGCAGTAGTTTTTAAGAAAATAGAAATTTCTGATCACCTAAAAAAAGACCGTCTCCATCTAAGATCGGTATAATCTTTTTTTTAGAGACTTATGGTTTTCCGTAAAGTATTGAAATTAAAAGGAATTACTTTTAAAAAACAATTATAAACCAGAACTAAAAATTAAATCAGTATGAAATCAATCTTATATTTTTCACTTCTTATTATTCTAATCATTGGCTGTAAACACGAAGAACAAAAAGAAACGGATTTAGAAATAAAAACTCAAGTTCAAGAAATTAAAAAAGTTGAAAAAGTACTCTTAAAAAATTTCACTTATGAAGATATTGCCAGATATACAATGGCTTCGATTATGGGACGACCAACGAAGACAATTAAAGTAATAAAAAAAGACGAATTGTATTTCGTGTCCTACATTAGAAAATCTGACGATCAAAAATTCGATTACAAAATAAAGTTTGACGGAAACAAAATTCTTTGGGCTAATCTTGATGGACGATGGAGAAATTCAAAATATGATGAAAAAATAACTTTTGCCGAAAAAGAAAACAAAGTACATATTATTCAAACCTTCGATGACAATTCGCAAAATATTAAAGAATTTAAAAAGGGAGATTAAATCCTATAGTCAGATTTCATTTTCTTTTTTTTACTAAAATCAGGTATTTATACGTGGTGATTAATTTGAATTAAAGGCGATGTTTGTTTTTATAATTAAATCAAAATATTGTAAATAAATTATTCCGTCTAATCTTTGCGATATAGATTACAAGCTTAATTATATATCTTCTTTAGTAATAATATATTGGTTTTTTAATTTAACATTATCGAAAAAATAAAGCATTAATTATGAAAATATTTTTAAGTTGGTCAGGAAGCACAAGTCATCAAGTTGCCATGAAACTAAGAGACTGGTTACCTTCTGTAATACAAGTTGTTGAACCTTATGTATCTTCTGAAGATATAGATAAAGGAGCAAGATGGAGTACTGATATTTCAAAAGAGCTTGAAGATTCCGCATTTGGAATATTATGTGTAACAAAAGAAAACATAAATGCTCCCTGGTTACAATTTGAAGCTGGAGCGTTATCTAAAAAACTTGACAAATCATATGTTAGTCCATTTTTATTTGATATTAAACGTTCTGAAATTAAAGGTCCTATTTTACAATTTCAATCAACAATAATAGATAGATCTGATATACTAAAGTTAGTGAAAACAATAAATAAAGCTTGTGGAGAAGAAAATCTAAAAGATGATAGATTAGAAAAAGCCTTTGATGTTTGGTTTCCAAAATTAGAAGAAGAATTATCAAAAATAAAAACAATAGAGGTTGAAAAAGAAACAACTAATCCTCTAGATAATAAAAATCAAGAAATTTTAGAAGAAATACTTGAATTATCAAGATCAAATCAAAGATTATTGACTTCTCCTGAATCGATTTTACCCTTAAATTATTTAGACTATGCTATAAATAAAGCTAAAGATTCAGACAGAACACAAGATTTTTATAAAGACCAGGCAATGGTATTGAAAGATATGGAACATTCTATATCAAGATTGAGAGAGATGATAAATTATTATAAATCTGAAAATAAAAGCATTGACGAAGAATTTGAAAAGAACTTTTCAAGGCTTTACGAAATACAGGATTATTTAATTTCTATAAACAGAAAGGCTAGACGTTCTAGGACAATTTAACAAGCTTCCAACTCTTCGAAATGTTCTTCCAATACTGTGATCGCTGTGCGAAGTCTCCCGACTTCGCACATACTGTTATATTCCACTACAACTTTTTTCGCTCATTGTGACGACTGGTACAAAGTAGGGAGACTTCTAACAGCTTGAGTTAACCAAATAAAACCTTAAAACAAACTTCAATTAAAAAACAAACCATTATGAAATATTTCCTTTTACTTCCTTTTCTATTAATTTTCACCAAAAACTTTGCACAAGAAGCTAAAATAAAAAAAGAAAAATGGCATTGGAACAATGAGGCAAAACAAGATACCGATATTGGTTATACTCAAGTTTTAAAAGTTGACAATGTTCTTTACATTTCCGGTGCTGTAACAACCGAATTAACTCCTGAAGGAATCACAGCTGTCTATAACGATTTAAAAGCGTCACTATCAAGTTATGGTGCCACATTTGAAAATGTTGTAAAAGAAAATTTATATACAACAGATATAGAGACAATGAAAAAATACAATAACGTTAGAAAAAAATTCTATAATGGTGATTTTCCTGCTGCTACATGGGTTCAAATAGTACAATTGTACCTACCAAATGCAAAATTAGAAGTTGAATTGATTGCGCATCTACCAAAATAATTTGATTCAATTGGGATTTCAGCGAACAAATAGATTTCGCAAAGTTCAGATTGAATACGAACTTATTTTCTTTCCTCATAAACGTCCTCAGCTTTGTTTTCTACTTGCAAAACTTACTTTGTCAGTGCGCTATTGCTCGGGTATGCATAGTGGGGGAAATTCATTTTTAAGAATATAAAACAGAAACTAATTTGGTCTAATATCGAAAACCGGACACTCTTTCCAAACAATAGCTATAGAAAATAAAAGTGGAGTTCAGAAACCACATAAATAAACGAGAATTAACTAAAGATTGTAAAAATTAAAATTATGGAAACAAAAATGGAAACACCTAAAAAAACAAGTAAAGCGAAAACAATCATTTCAGCAATAATTTTTATCGGAGTTATATGGTATTTTTTTGGAGGCGGAATGGATAAACAAGTTGCTAACGATATGCAAAAAATAGAGAATCAAGTTGCTTTGGATGCTGAACAACAATATGAAATAGCAAAAAATGGAGGTGATAAAATGCAAACTTATGTACAAGCAAGTTTGGTAGCTGCAGCATATTTACAAGCAAAAGATGAAGTCAATTATAATAAATGGAAAGCTATAGAAAAAGAAGACGCTAAAAATGCGGGAATACCAACTGAATAAAACCAGTCAGCTGTGCGAAGTCTCCTGACTTCGCACACACTGCTATATTACACTACACCTTTTTTTGCTCATTGGAAGAGGTACGAAGTCGGGAGACTTCGCACAGCAGCGTTAAATAGCTTTATTAGTGTAACTATTCCTAAAAGGTACTTTTTAAAATTAAGATAAAAAATATGAAAAAACTTATTGGCCTTTACGGAACTTCAAATGTCGGAAAATCTCAAACAATCAAATTGGTTTATAAAAAACTTCATGAAAAATTTCAAGGCTTTATCTTTCATGAAGACTTTGAACAAATAACCCACGAAAACGGAGATATTTCAGTTATCGTAATAATAAATAACAAAATAATTGGAATTGAAAGTCAAGGCGACCCAAATTCAAGAATATTTTTTTCACTACCAATATTTGCAAAATTAAAATGCGATATTATTTTATGCGCAACAAGAACAAGAGGCGGAACAGTTATTGAAGTTGAAAAACTAAATAATGATTATGAAATAATATGGATCAAGAAAAATTGGGAACAAGAAAAAGCAAAACATAAAATTGAAAATGAGAAAATTGCAACTGACATTTTAAAAATAATTACAGAACAATTAAAATAAAAACTAATACCTGCACCAGCTTTTCAAAATGTTCTTTAAATATTGCAATCGCTATTCAAAGTCTCCTGAATTCGCACACACTGCTATATTACACTACACCTTTTTTTCGCTCATTGGAGGGGGTACGACGTCGGGAGACTTCGCACAGCAGAGGTCTATTTAAAAATTTAATAATGTTTTTATGTCAAAAATGGTGGTACTAATGGATGAAAATTTAAATAATAGTCTTTCATTTCTTGTGTCATAAGGTTCATAATAAAACTATCTTGCTCATTATCTAAAAAGCTTTGAAGGGTTTTATAAGGTTTAAAAAATATATCTGAGTTTGATGAATGTGCACTAAAAGAACCGTCACTACCATGACCAAAAAGAATAAAATCTCCCTTTTCAAATCTCCCGATAATGTCACCATCTTCATCAATCATCTTTTTATTACTCAAATCAAATTTTTTAGAGCAACCTCTAGTCGGTTGATCATTGTTATCATACCCGATACCTGCAATATAATCTCCATTCTTATTGAAAACTTCTTTACTATACAGATTACTTAATTCTCCATTTTTAAAATAATTTCTTCTCCAAACATTATATTCATTTATTACTTGTAAGTCATTCATAATTCCCCAACGATGTGATGGATCTATTTGTGAAATTACATTAAGAATATCCTCAGAAGGATTCATATAATATACTCCTTCATTAATGACCCCTTTGCTAAAATAGTGGAATCTTGTTTTTAACTTATCCGTATTTGAATCATAGACTAATTTAAAATGTTCTGATAAATTGTCTTTTTGTTGTTCTGTTATTATTGAACCAAAAGAGTCCTTATATTCTACTTTTGTACTCATTTTTTATTTTTAAAATAAATTCTATAAACGATAAAATACCGCCCGCTATTGCAAAGGCAACGTTCGTAAACACAGTATTTGAATCATTTTACTTTTCGCAACGGAAAAAGTAATCACAATCGACATACTCACGACAAACTCGAACAAATATAGATTAATACTTTTCAAAACAAAAAAAGTCTAATCATGCAGATATACCAACTCCGCTAGTACGAGCATTCCAATCGTGTACACAACCTGACTTCCCAAAGCAGAGCCTTAGTCCGAATTTAAAGATGGTTTTATAATTGAATAATTTGTGCATAATTGAAAAAACCCGCATCTTTGATTCAAACCACCGCGAACGCGAACGTCCCGCTCGTGAACGCAATCTAGATAAAAACTAACACTAAAAGAATAACAAAAAAACCAAAATGAAAAGAGTAACACTACTAGGACTATTAGCTTTGTTAACATTCACCACTAAAACTTTCTCCCAATCAAAACCGGATTCTTATTTAGAAAAAGCTATTGCTATAATGGAACAAAACTCGGTCAACAAAAAGAAAATAGATTGGGCAAAAATAAGAACTGAGGCCAAGCTTGAAAATAACAAATCGAATTCAATACAAGACACGTATCCAATTATCAAGAATATTTTGAATGAATTGGGCGACCAACATTCGGGCTTTTATGAACCTCAAGTGGTGGAATTCTATTTAAAAAGATACAAGGACAGCGGTTTGCCTTTTCCTTATGCAAAAGACAGTATAATAAACGACAAATATGCCTATATTACCATTCCAGCCATTGGAAATCTAAACCAGGAAGATTGGGAAGAATATGTGAGTTCTTTTTACAAAAAGATTAAAAAACTGGAAAAGATAAATCCAAAAGCCTGGATAATTGATGTAAGAGAAAATGATGGAGGAATGTTTTCGCCCATGTTTAAATCCATTTATCCTTTTTTAGATGCTGTAAATGTGGTGGGTTCAATAGATAATTCGGGAGAAATTGGTTACTATAGCAACACCAATTCGAACATCAATTTTAACAAAACTGTAATTGCGACCTTTCAAACACCGGATATAAAAATCAAAAAAAAGAACAGACCTATATACATTTTAACGAGTAAAAAAACAGCGAGTTCGGGAGAATTTATTGTTGCCAGTTTCAAAGGACAAAAAAACGTAAAAATAATTGGCTGCAACACACAAGGATTAACTTCCGATAACTCAGAATTCAGACTTATCGATAATGCAATTTTAAAAATAACAACGGGTATTCTAATGGATCGAAACAAAACAGAATATCGTGAAATTGGAAAAGGAATTGCTCCAGATATTCAGGTTGAAACAACGGGTTTAAAAAATTACATCGAAAAAATTACTAAATAATAATATTCGCGTTCCGCTCGTGAATACAGTTAAAATAAAGGCTAACATTAAAAAAAGTCACGAGCGGGGCACAATGGCTCAACGTCATTAAATTAAGGATTATCAAAAAAGTCTCATGCAGATTTTAGCGGGATAGAATAAAAAAAATCCGCAAAATCCGCAGAATCTACGTGAAAAAATTTTAAAACTTAATGACAGTACGCAAGATCTAGCCGAAAGAAATCTTATTGACTCACTTTACACAATACCATAGAAGAAATATGTTTACAAAAATCCAAATGTTGAATGTTTTTCCAACAGAATAAATTTAGAAGAAAAATATCTAACAAAAAACAGTCTCGAACTGCCGTTACAACTCAGCTGTGTTTTGTACTTACAAAATTTGTGCATAATGGAAAAAACTCGCATCTTTGATTCCAAACCTCGTCTAGCGTCAGAACGTTAGCGGCTATTAATACCTCAACAACCAAAAAAAACAACCAAAACAGAATAAAATCTATGAAACTATTACCGTTAATTTTTGCTTTAAATTTTGGACTTATCACATTCGGACAAACTCAGAAAACAAAAATTTTATTAATTGGAACTATCCATTTTGAAACCCCACATAAAGATAGTTTTGAACTAAAAGTGGACGATTTTTTTAGTGCTAAGCGACAAAATGAATTAGAAGACTTAACAAATGTTCTATCTCAGACAAAAGCGACTAAAGTGATGATTGAAAGACCATTTGAAAATCAACGTTCCAGCGACAGTTTGTATCATTTATATTTAACCGATCATTATAAACTTACCGTTTCAGAAAGAGAACAAATTGGCTTTAGGCTAGCAAAAAAATTAAAATTAAATCAAGTAAACTGTATAGACAAATTTTATGGGTTACACGATAGTTTAATGGCTGCGACCGCAAAAGAAAATAATCAACTTTATATACTAAAAGATTTAGGGACTCAAGCAAATGCAATGCTAAATGATTATAATAATAAAGTAAAAAAAAGCACCATAACCGAAGTCATAAAATACGTAAATAAACCCGAAGAGTTAAAAAGAAATTTATCCATTTATCTAAAGTTTTTAGCAAAGATTGGTGGAGGTAAAAATTATGCAGGAGCACAATATGTATCAGAATGGTATTTAAGAAATCTTGCTATTTATTCAAATATTATAAATCAAGTTGAACCTTCGGACAAATATGTCATTTTAATTTTTGGACAAGGGCACATTCCAATAATAAAACACTTTTTAGAAAACAACGATAACTTTGATGTTGTGGAACTTAAGGACGTATTAAAATAAAGTCGCGAACAGCCCTTTTAAACGAGTTACAATTTAGTGGAATTACTGTTTCTTATCCAATTTTCGTTCAGCCGAAAACGGAGCGTATACGAATTCTCAGTCGTTTCAAAGTGGCAAAATGTTGTGCGTCACTTTACAGCAGCAGAATAACGAATAAACATTTAAAATTACAAAACTACAAAGATGCAAGACGAAATAATAAAACACACAAAAAAAATATACTCAGAGATGAACAATAAAAAACATTCCTTCAAAGAAAAAGTAAAAGAAATACTTACTGAAATTTTAATTATTGTATTTGCAGTTTCACTTTCAATATGGCTTCACTCTTGGAGCGAAGAAAAGCATCAACAGAAAGATGCACAAAAATTTTTAGTGGGATTGAAAGGAGATTTACAAAATGACATTTCGAACCTGGAAAACACAAAAAAGTTATTAAGTAAAACGCAAAAACAAATAGATTTTGTTTTACATCTTACACCAAAAAAAATAGACAGTATTGAAGCGAATCATAAAGAGATTAATTCAGGTACAAATTTCATTAATACCTTAATAAATAATGGTAGCTATGAAGGCTTCAAATCTAGTGGAAAAATAAATACTATTGAAAATCAAAAGGTAAGAAATAAGATTTTGAGTTATTATCAGCAAACTATTCCACAAATAGCAATTGTCGAAGTTTCATACGAAAGACTTATTTCAAGATATGTAGATTTATTAATATCCGGAAAAGAAGATGAAGATATTAATACAACTGTATTGAAAAAGAAGACAAAAATTGTTTTATCGGGACTTAGTAAATTCACCCAATATAGTCAAGAACCTTATCAAAACGCAATTAAGGAAGCAAAAGAAATTATAAAAGAAATTGAAGCAGAAGAGGCTAAATAAAAAATGATATCTTTAGTCTTTTGTGCTATTTTTATTAAAATCATGCAGCAGCGGTCTAGTTTTATAAGACATATATACTAGTTAGCATCAATTGTAAAACGACAAATAAATGGACATAGTAAAACATAATAAATTAGCTTGGGACAATTACGTTGACAAAAAAGACCGTTGGACAATTCCTGTTTCAGACCAAGAATTGGAAAACGTAAAAAACGGAAATTGGAGTATCGTTTTGACACCTAAAAAAGCGGTACCTAAAAATTGGTTTCCTACTTTAAAAGGTTTAAAAATATTAGGACTTGCCTCCGGTGGTGGACAACAAGGTCCAATCCTTGCGACCTTGGGTGCAGACGTAACCATTTTTGACAATTCCGAAAAGCAATTATTACAAGACAAAACGCTAAGCGACAAATTCGACCTTGACATAAAAACTGTTCAAGGAGATATGAAAGACCTTTCTGTGTTTGCAGATAACTCATTTGACTTAATTTTTAATCCTTGCTCCATACTCTTCGTTGATGATGTTTTGCCCGTTTGGAAAGAATGTTTTCGAGTTTTAAAACCCAACGGAATTTTAATGACGGGTTTGATGAATCCAATTTCGCTTCAGCTTGACGAAAAAAACTTGAAGTTAATTTACAAGCAACCCTTTTCAGACCTGCATTCATTGCCGACAGAAGAATTAGAAGAGTTGAAAAAAAACAAGGAAGCATTACTATTTGGACACAGTTTGACAGATCAAATTGGTGGACAACTAGAAGCTGGTTTTACAATAACTGCAATGTTTGAAGACTCTTGGGGCGGAGAAAATAAAATGGACGAATTTTTACCTGCATTCATTGCGACAAGAGCTATAAAACCACAAGAGTGACAAAACAACTGCTGCTAACGGGCGTTTGACAAAAAAGCGGGTTATTGAATGAATTGCATAAAATGACCCACTAGTTAACCAACGAAAACTGACTGTAGGACAAGGAATTGTCAAACAGCTACGTTGCAACGAAAAAAAAAGTTTTCTAAAAATTGAAATAAAAAACAGAAAAGATATGAATAGAAAAATCATAGCCTACTTTTTAATATTTGCAAGTTTAATTTTGCTCATTTTCAACATAAGTGAATTAAACTTTGACAACTTAAAAGAAAATCGATACGCAAGTATTGTTTCAAATTTGTTATTAATACTAGCAATGATTTTCACAATTCGGGATATCAATAAAAAGAAAAATGTATAAAATTTTAAGTCCTGTATTTGATAGTGCATGTGCTTGAAAAATTTATGCTTCGAGAAAAGACTTGCATATTTAATCCTCAGTTCTTCGAAGTGTTCTTCCAATACTACGATCGCATAGTATCAACTACAAATGACGTTTATTTAACTCATCCAACAACTCCATCTCATCCTCCGGTAGAAGCTGCAATGCAAGTTCAAGTAAAGATATGACATCAATATCAGAACTGTTTGACAAACATTCACCATCATTTTTAAGCATAAAGATACTTGCTTTAAGAAGATTTGAAGCTATTAGATTTAATTCCTCATAACCGGACACTTTTACTGGTACACTAAAGGAATTATCAATCGTATTCTCTTTTAACTTCGTGAAATATTTTGTCTTATTCATCAATTCTGAAAATTCTGTAACTGGCTTATTATTTTGTACTTCCATGATTAAATTAAATTATATTTCTACTAATTGAAAAACAAATATACAAAAAATCGGTTACAAACAACCGATTCTTTACAATCCCATAAAAACAATCTATTACTTGTAATTTCATTTCCATGAAAAGAACAAGAAAAACTGAAATTCCGGAAGTTGTAAAACAACTCGGAATCAGAATAAAGGATATAATAGAGGACAATCAATTAAAACAAAGAGAGGTTGCTCATGAAGCTGAAATGGATGTAGAAAATCTAAGGAAATACATTAAAGGTTCACAAGAAATGAAGATAAGTACTCTATTTAAAATTGCTCAAGCTTTAAAAATAAGTCCAAGTGATTTCATTAAAGATTTATAAAAGACAAATAATTTCAATTCACCACCAGCGTCAGCATACCACTCGTAAACACAATAAAACATTAAAAATAGTCACGAGCGGGACGCTCGCGCTAGCACAAGAAAACTTAAAAATCTTTCTGTTTTTTACTAAAATCAACCAGCAGCACAATCCACCTTTTTTAGCTGGACAATCTGCAAATCGATTATTTTCTGAGCCACAGTTCCTTTTTCGAACAAACGAATGAATTTGAAAATAGCACTAACAAAATACCCGGGGTTTGAAACCAATCGAGCAATTTCTGTGATTTTTTTATCTCTTAGTTGGATACAGGCTTCCGTTTGATTTTCGGGAAGTGCTACAAATTCGTTGGCAAATTTCCAGGCACCATCTCTGGCGACTTCCATACTAAAATCAATAAAGAAGTTGTCCATTTTGCCGGTCCATTTTAGTAAGATCGTCAGCGTTGGCCAAATTTTAATTAAACATTGTTCGACGTTTCCTACCAGACTGCTCAGAATACCGTTTATTTTATCAAAATCACCTTTTAAGTCTCCGATGTCATCTACTGTACTGACCTGAGCTGCGGCTACTCCTAAATCCAGATTCACATGGGCATTAATTCCAAGCAATAAGTGTTGAACCACTATGGGCCAAAATTTTTCTGCTTGTTGAAACGAAAATTCCCAACATTCGGATGGCTTTTCTTTGGCTTTATATTGGTAATAAGCCTTTATATAGCGATTGGCAAAAATGACATCGAGTTTTTCCATTCGCTCTCCGTTCTGAAAAGAATGATCGGCGATGCCTTCTTTTATTCTTACCGTAACTTCACGATACAACATAGTAAACAAACCTATAGCGCTTTGTTCTACTTTTGATATTTCTATTATCTCATCCAATAACTGAATGACCTCGTCTATAGTAGTGGCTTGTTTTATATTCATTGTAATGGGTTGTGGTTAAATTAGCAACAACGAATATAATTCTTTTAATCTGTTAAAGCCTATTATTTTGAAGCAATTATCTTGTTATTTTTTCTACTTTTAATATTCAAATAATAACTAAATCCATTACATGTAATTGCTTTACAGCTTACCATACACCCGAAAATATTTCGTTGGTAACTCACTCCGGAAAAATGTATCTTCATAAAAAATTGGAATACCAGCAAAAGTTTTCCAACTTTACAGAACGGCACATTATTAAAAGAATAGACCATATGAACAACGACTTCTATTATAAATTCATTCTGCCGGACCAATCCATTAGCGATTTTGTAGAAAATATTGGAATGTTTCACAATCCGTCTGATAAAGCAAAAGAAGTTGTTCTAATGCCTGATGGAAGAGTTGATTTATTTTTTATGAAATCTCAATCAGACTCTTTTCATAGTACGCTTATCGGTTTGGAAACAGTACCGGAGCAGAGAACCATTCCTCCACAGACTCTTGCCTTCAAAATTAGTTTTAAGCCGTTGGGAGTCGAATATATTTTACAAACTTCTATTGCTGCTTTTTTAAACAGTGCCCAAAATCTACCTCCGGATTTTTGGGAATTTAATGCCGCTGACTTGAAAGATTTTGATGCCTTTCATAAAAAAGCAGTACAAAAAATAACAACCCTTTTACCAACTAAAATTGACGAAAGAAAACGCAAGCTGTTTGAATTGGTTTACGCATCAAACGGCGAAATAAAAGTCAAAGAACTTTCTGAAAAAATAGCCTGGAGCAGCAGAGAAATCAATCGCTATTTCAATAAACAGTTTGGACTTTCTTTAAACGCATTCTGCAAAATTTTACGTTTTAAAGCCTCCTTAGCGCATATTGCACAAGGCAAACTTTACCCCGAATTAAACTTCGCGGATCAAACCCACTTTATCAAAGAGATCAAAAAATTCTCAGGTGTGGTGCCCAGTGAATTATTAAAAAATAAAGATGACCGATTTGTACTATTATCCGTTCTGAAACAGCAATAATTTTGTTCCGACCGAGGCCGATAAGCCAAACGGAATAAAATTAACGGAATACGATACAAAATGATACTACAAAATGAACAAGTCGCGATCATTGGCGGCGGTCCTGGCGGACTTACATTGGCAAGACTTTTACAATTGCAAAACGTAAATGTAAAAGTATACGAAAGAGATTTTAATAAAGAAGCACGAGTGCAGGGATCACCACTGGATCTGCATGACGATTCAGGGCTGGCAGCGATTAGAAAGGCCGGTTTATTGAACGAATTTAAAACCAATTTTCTTCCCGGTGCCGACAAAACACTGATTGTAAACGAACATGCTGAAATATTTTTCAGTGACCACGAAACAAATGGTCAGGAGGATTTTGGCAATGAACATTTTCGTCCTGAAATCGACCGGGGTTCATTAAGAAAAATATTGCTGGAATCTTTACAACCGGAAACGGTAGTCTGGGACAGTCATTTTATGGCAATGGAAAAACAAAATAAAGGCTGGCTATTGCATTTCAAAAACGGTTTGTCAGTTTATACCGATATTGTAATTGGTTCGGATGGTGCCAACTCAAAAATACGCCCTTATATTACTGACATCAAAGCATTATATTCAGGTATAACAATGCTTGAAGGAAATATTTACGAATCTCAAAAAACCGCTCCTTATATTTCATCCCTCCTAAATGGCGGAAAAATAATGGCCTTTGGAGATACTCAAAATCTATTACTAGGACAAAAAGGAGACGGAAATCTTGGTTTCTATGCCAGTTTTAAAACCGATGAAAACTGGTCAATAACCAGTGGATTGGACTTTTCTAACAAAACACAAATACTGGAATGGTTTAAAAAAGAATATCCGGAATGGAGCAGCATTTGGTATGAATTATTTCAAAATGTCAGTGTACCATATATCCCTCGTCCTATTAATTACATGCCCTTAGATCAGACTTGGGAAACTTTGCCTAATGCCACCTTAATTGGCGACGCTGCCCATGTTATGCCACCCTTTGCAGGTGAAGGTGCTAATATGGCCATGCTGGATGCGTTGGAATTAAGTGAATGTTTAACCTCTGATCAACATGAAAATGTACAGGAAGCACTCTCTTTTTATGAAAAAAATATGCGCAAAAGAGCTGCAAAAGCAATACAAGAGTCCCTTGAAAACGGTGAAAAAATGCATTCGAAAGACGCTTTAAAAACAATGTTAGACTTTTTCAAAGGAGAAAACTAAAAGCAAAGATGACTTTCACATCAACCTAAAGACAGTCCAAATACGAGAAACTTAGTGTATCTCTTCGAAAAAGAACTATGTATCTAAGTCTCTTTAACGCAAAACAATAAATACTTTAAAGTCCAGCTCCTCACATGCCAAAAAACAAAAAAACTTACAGCCTTTGTGGCTTTATGGCAAAAAACTTCAATACCAATTTCTAAATCCCTAATTTTACCCCTTCAAATTAGAAGGAGAAAATGAAGGTCTGTATTGCTGAAAAACCAAGTGTAGCACGAGAAATCGCATCCGTTTTGGGTGCCAATACCAAACACGATGGCTATTACGAAGGCAATGGTTATGCGGTGACCTACACCTTTGGGCATTTATGCACCTTGAAAGAACCCAACGACTACAAACCCCATTGGAAAAGCTGGGATTTGAACAATCTTCCGATGCTTCCTGAAAAATTTGAAACCAAAGTGGTACAGAATACGGGAATTCAGAAGCAGTTTAAAATCATAAAAACCTTATTTGACAAAGCCGAAGTAGTGATCAACTGCGGGGATGCCGGGCAAGAAGGAGAACTCATTCAGCGTTGGGTGATGAATGAAGCCCATTATAAAGGTGAAGTACAACGTTTATGGATTTCGTCCCTAACAACCGAAGCAATAAAAGAAGGTTTTGAAAACTTAAAGCCATCAGCCAACTACGATAATTTATTTTACGCCGGATTTTCCAGAGCCATTGGTGACTGGTTATTGGGTATGAATGCGACCCGTTTGTATACCGTAAAACATGGTGGTTACAAACAGGTTTTGTCTATTGGACGTGTGCAAACCCCAACACTGGCAATGGTTGTAGATCGTTTTAAAGAAATTGAAAACTTTAAACCTCAACCCTACTGGGAACTTCAGACTTTATACCGAGAAGTGCTTTTTAGCTATGAGGAAGGTCGCTTTTTGAAAAAAGAAGATGGAGAACATTTAGCGAATAAAGTTAAAGAAAGTGAATTTGAAATTGTTTCTGTTGAAAAAAAGAACGGAAATGAATACGCTCCCAAATTGTTTGACTTAACAGGATTACAGGTTTTTTGCAATACAAAGTTTGGATTTTCGGCAGATGAAACACTGAAAATTGCCCAAACCTTATATGAACAAAAAGTAATCACCTATCCCAGAGTGGATACGACATTTTTACCGAATGACATTTACCCGAAAGTGCAAGGTATCTTGCAAAAACTGACGGATTATGCGGCACTAACTCAGCCCGTTTTAGAAAAGAAAATCAAAAAATCACCTAAGGTTTTTAACGATAAAAAAGTAACCGATCACCATGCGATTATTCCAACCGGGATTCAAAGCAATTTGCAATACAATCAGCAACAGGTCTATGACATTATTACCAAGCGTTTTATTGCGGTGTTTTATGATGATTGTTTGGTTGCCAATACGACAGTAATCGGAAAAGCCGCCGAGGTAACTTTTAGAACTACCGGAAAAGAAATCTTAAAAAAAGGATGGAAAATTGTTTTCGAAGATCCTAACGGTAAAGAAAAAGAACCCGATCTGTTACCTAGTTTTGTTGTGGGTGAAAAAGGGCCACACGAACCATCATTTCTGGAAAAAGAAACCAAACCGCCGAATCAGTTTACGGAAGCAACTTTGCTGCGTGCCATGGAAACCGCCGGAAAACAAGTCGATGATGAGGATTTACGCGAGTTGATGAAAGAAAATGGTATTGGTCGTCCGTCAACACGGGCAAATATTATTGAAACGCTTTTTAAACGTCAATACATCGTTCGAAATAAAAAACAGGTTTTACCAACACCAACAGGGATTCAGCTTATAGAAACCATTCAAAATGAGTTGATAAAGTCGGCTGAACTTACCGGTTCCTGGGAAAAACAACTGAAAGATATTGAAAAAGGCACTTTTACCGCTGCCGCTTTTATTCGAAACATGAAACGTATGGTGGAAGCTTTGGTCTATGAAGTCCGAAGTGAAACCAAACATGCTAATATCTCGCATGTCGCCAATGTTCCCAAACCAGTTGCTAAAGTAGAAAAAAAGAAAGCTGCCGGAATTGCGGCAGAAGTTTGTCCAAAATGTAAAAAAGCGACACTTATAAAAGGAAAAACGGCTTTTGGATGCAGTGAATACAAATCGGGTTGTGATTTTGTATTGCCTAATGTTTTTGCCGGAAAAAAAATAACGGAAAGCCAATATTTGAGATTACTTCAAAAAGGCTCAACAGTAAACATAAAAGGATTTAAAGACGATTCGGGAACGGTTGAGGGTTTAATTCGTTTTGAAGAGAACTTCAAACTCAAATTAGAACCAAAGAAAACACCATCAAAGCCGACATCAGAGACCACAGCAGATTCTTTGACGTGTCCAAAATGTAAAAAAGGGACGATTCTAAAAGGAAAAACCGCTTATGGTTGTGGTGACTATAAATTGGGTTGTGATTTTAAAGTGACTTTTGATGATGTCAGAATCAAACTCGGAGACAATAAACCAACTAGAGAATTGGTTTATTCTATCTTGTCTGAAAGCGTTTAATACAAATAGTATTTTTTTGCCACAGATTAGAAGGATTAAAGTGATTTCTTTTTGCCACGAATTACATTAGTTTTCTCGAATTGTTTCTATGATGGTGCGGGTAAAATCATTTTAATCCTGTAATCTGTGGCATTCTTTTTCATGATTAATTCGTGTAAAATTATGCAATTCGCAGCAATCTTTTTTTTACTAACTTAGCTCATTAATCTAACACTAAATATCTCTAAATATGTTTCAGAAAATTACTCTTTTAGCGCTTGTTCTAGCCTCTGTTTCCTGCCAGAAAAAAGCAACTGTAGAAAAAGACAAAATCAAAGTAGCCGACTGGCTTATCGGAAACTGGGAGAATAAAAATCCGGATGGTGTACTTACCGAAAACTGGCAAAAACTAAACGACAGCACTTTTAGCGCTGCATCGTATTTTATAAAAGGAAAAGATACTATTCATTTTGAAAGCATCGTTTTGGCGCAATTAGGCGAAACCTTAACCTACAAAGCAACTGTAAAAGGGCAAAATGACGGTAAAGCGGTTTCATTTCCTTCTACGATTTCAAACGAGAAACAATTGGTTTTTGAGAATCCAAAACACGATTATCCTCAAAAAATTACTTATACCAAAGGAGCCAATAATACTATGACAGCCGAGATTTCCGGGAAACTACAAGGGAAATTGACTACGGAAAGGTTTATTATGACTAAGAAGTAGCTCTTTTTTTTGTGAAATATTTTTTTCTGTACCATTGTCAACCTGAGCGGAGTCGAAGGCTTGTTAGATAAAAGGGGGCTTCGACTTCGCTCAGCCTGACATATGGGGAAAGAAAACTTTGTGTCTTTGTGTCTTTGCAACTTTGTACCTCAGCAACTTTACTCCTTTACTCCTCTTCCTCTCCGATCTTATTAACCATCAAAATCATAAGTCCACCTAGAAGGGCCATTATCAGAAAAGCCCATTTCATGCTTAGATATTCTGAGATAAAACCAACTATTGGCGGCACAAGTAGAAATCCGAGATAACCTATTGTTGATATTGAAGTTAAGGCTGATCCGCTGCTTAATTTTGATGATCTTCCCGCGATACTAAATACCAGCGGCACAACGCAGGAAACCCCCACTCCGATTAAAACATATCCAAAAATCGTTGGATAGATATAAGGTAGCAAAAAGCAGATTAAAAATCCCACAGTGATAAAAACACCGCTGTTTAATAAGATATTCTTAATCCCGAATTTTGTTACGGCATAATCTCCCAAGAAACGTCCTAACGTAACAGCGGTCATAAAAAACACAAATGCTGCGGTGGTTAATTTGGGAGAAGCGTGTAATATATTCTGGAAATAAATCCCGCTCCAGTCGTACATGGTGTTTTCGCATGCCATGGAGACGAAGCAAATCATGGCAAACTTAATCAGGTTTTTTTCCGGCATAGAAAAGAATTTCTTTTTCTCCGGAACCGGTTCTGTATGAATACTCAGCGGGTAAAAACAAGCTGTAACGGCTAGCATCAAAATACTAACGCCCAACAAATGCTGAGACGGATCGATGTGCTGCGTTACCATTACATAACCCAAACCCGCACCGGCAAATCCGGCTAGGCTCCAAACCGCATGAAAACGCGTCATAATTGATTTTGGATACAGTTTTTGCACTTCAAGAGCTTGCGCATTAATCGATAAATTGAAAATATTCCGTGACGCTCCAAAAACTAAAAGTATAATAATTAGCTGCCACACAAAAGCAGCAAAACCAGGCAAAGCCAATACAAGGTTAAACATCACCGCTCCTAAAAGCATGATGTAACGACTGCTGTATTTGTTTAATAACTTTCCTGTAAAAGGCATTGTCAGCATTAAACCAATTGGGAATGCAAATAAAACAGCTCCAAATTGGGCTTCAGTCAAATGTAATTGTGCTTTGATGTGTGGAATCCGGGACGCCCAGGAAGAATATCCAAATCCGGACAGGAAAAAAAATACGGTATTGGCCAGTCTGTATCCTTTAGGAGAATGGCGAAGTTTATCAAAATAGGCTTTTATCATCGATTGTATCTGCACTTAATTAAGTTGCAAAAATAAGACTTTTTTAATCCCTGCCTAATGCAGTTGTAAAGACGATTCTTACTTTAATTACTGCAAAATCAACATTTAACAATTTCATCACCAAATTTTAAAGAATTACAATTGTTAAAATAATATTAATTTTTAAATTTGCGCAGTTTTTATTTATTCCAAATAAAGATATTTTAATTAATTTAAATAACCATGAATTATCTAAACCTCAGAGTACAACAAATTCTTTTTGTTTTTTTCTCCTTCTTATTTTCTATAACTACTATTTCTGCCCAACAATCTTTCGGAAGTATTAAAGGAACCATAACAACTTCTGACGGCGAAAAGGCAGAAGATGTTTATTTGAACTTAAAAAATTCAAAATACGCTACAACTTCCAATGAATATGGCGCATTTGAACTAAACCGAGTAAAATCGGGAAGTTATACTTTACAAATTTCATTGGCCGGTTATGAAAAACTGACACAAGAAATAACCGTTACCGAAAATCAGGTTACTACACTACAATTACAGTTAACGGTTTCTAACAAACAATTAAAAGAGGTTGTAATTACCAGTAATAAAGGAAAGGCTTTTCCAAAACAAAGTACTTACGTTTCTAAAATGCCATTGAAAAACATTGAGAATCCGCAAGTTTATAATGTTGTTTCTTCTGAAATAATGAAAGAGCAAGCCATTACCAATTATGAAGATGCCTTAAAAAATGTTCCCGGAATTCAAAAACTTTGGGAATCTACCGGACGTGGTGGTGATGGAGGATCTTACTATACTTTACGTGGTTTTGAAGTTCAGGCCAATGTTGTAAACGGATTGCCGGGCTTAACAAACGGAAGCCTTGATCCTGCCAATATAGAACGAATAGAAGTAATTAAAGGACCATCCGGAACTTTATTCGGAAGCTCCTTAGTTAGTTATGGTGGTCTTATTAATACGGTTACCAAAAAACCATTTGTTGGTTTCGCCGGCGAAGTTTCGTATACAAGCGGAAGTTTTGGACTAAACAGAGTAACGGCAGATGTCAATACAGCGCTGGACGATAACGACAACATTTTGTTTCGCATCAATACTTCGTATCAAACAGAAAACAGTTTTCAGGATGCGGGCTTTCGTACGGCTTTGTTTGTAGCTCCTTCCTTTTCTTATAAGGTAAATGATAAATTGTCTTTCCTTATCAACACCGAGTTTATGCAGGAAGAAAAAACAACTCCGTCCATGTTGTTTTTAGGAAGAGACCAGCAGCTGCAATTTGCAAACCTTGGGGAATTAAATTACAACACCGATCTTTCTTTTTACAGCAATGATTTATCGATAAAAAATCCTCGTTTTAGTTTACAGGCACAGATGAATTATAAAATCTCTGATCAATGGACATCTCAAACGGTTTTATCACGAGGTTCTTCTAAATCAAACGGATACTACTCTTATATTTATGATAACGAAGATGGAAAAGGAGATTTTGCCTTCTGGATTAGCGACCAACAGTCACAAACCAGTACAACAGACATACAACAGAATTTTGTAGGTGATTTTAAAATTGGAAACCTGCGCAATCGTATCGTGGCCGGTCTTGATTATTTTGAAAGAAATGTAACCTATGCAGGATCAGGATATGCAAAATTGTACAATATTACCGCACAAGGAGAAGTCAGACAATTTGATCCTTTAGCTCCAAATTACCTGACCAGAACATCGGTTGATAATGTTCTTTCTAAGGAAGCAGCGCAAAACTTTAACCAACAGGATGCGACCTATAGTGCTTATGCTTCAGACGTACTTAACATTACGCCAACTTTATTGGCAATGGCCAGTTTGAGAATTGATTATTTTGACACAAAAGGCGACATCAAAAATGACAAAGACGATTATACCCAAACGGCTTTATCTCCAAAATTCGGATTATTGTATCAGCCTATTGAAGATAAACTAGCTGTATTTGCCAATTATATGAATGGTTTTAGAAATGTTGCCCCAGGCAGTACTACTGATGCTAACGGAGATATACAGCCTAAAACTTTTGAACCTGAACATGCCAATCAATTAGAATTTGGAGTTAAAGCCAATCTTCTTTCTGATAAATTAAATGCAACTGTAAGTTTTTATGATATTAATGTTGCCAATTTAGTAGTAAGCTCCAATACATTCACTGTACAGGGAGGTGAATCAAGAAGTAAAGGTTTTGAACTTGACTTGAATGCGGCTCCAATAAAAGGGTTAAGCATCATAGCAGGATATAGCTACAATGACAGTAAAATTACCAAAGGAAACGATGGTGATGTCTGGTTGGAAAATGGAAAAAGACCTTTCTGGGCCGGACCAAAAAACCTGATCAATCTTTGGGCTACTTACAAATTTGATTCCGGTACTCTTGATGGATTTGGTTTAGGATTTGGAGGAAATTATGCTAGCGAAAATGCCATCCTGGACAGTCCAAAAACAGGGAAATTTGTACTTCCTGAATATACAGTTGTAAATAGTTCTGTTTTTTACAGCTCGACTAAATTCCGTGTGGCTTTAAACCTTAATAATATGGCCAACAAAGATTACTTTAACGGTGGCTGGTCTACCGTGAATCCACAAAAACCAAGAAATCTGGTAGCAAGCTTCTCGTATAAGTTTTAATCCATTTCTATTTAAATAAAAAGCCTCGAAATCCTATATGCAATTAGTGATTTCGAGGCTTGTTTTTTTATTAAAGTTAAAAGCTATTGCTTCAATTTACTAGGCAAATAGCCGAATGTCTTTTTAAAAGCTACTGTGAAATGATGTTGATTTTTATATCCCAATTCTTCTGAAACGGCAGAAATCGGATAGTCTTTTTCGACCAACAATTGTTTGGCATATTCCATTCTCACCATTGTCAGATAATTAAAAACAGTGGTATTATAAACTAATTTAAAATACTTTTTAATTTTAAAATTATTCAAGCCAACCTCAGCGGCAATACCTGCCAGCGTAAGTTTCTCTTTGAATTGTGTTTTTAAGATATTTTCGACTTCCAGAACTTTTGCATAATCACCGGCGCTTATTTCGACACTTACTGAAGTGTTTTCCTCTTCGTTAATTATCGTAAACAAATACGAAAGAATCTCTACTATTTTTGACTCTAAAAAGGCTTTTTTGATCGCTCCCGAATAAGAACATTGCAGAATATCTTCAATCAAAATATTTAGTTTTGGCGAAATACTTTTACTGGTTTCCCACATGGCGTATGAAGTCTGGTTTGTTATTGCGTCTGCCAGCAATGGTATTGTAGTTTTTAAATTCGGATAAAATAACTTCTCTAAATACGCTTCCGTAAAAGTAATTTCCAACGTTCTTCTTCTTTTGGTTCTGTAGTTTAGAACCCCTTTTATTTTGGGTAAATAAAATAAATTATAATGTCCTTGCGGAATGTAAATTCCACGCTGGGATTTATCTTCAGGACAATATTCGTTATCTCCCTCCATTTCAATATGAAGTTTTACAAAAGAAAAATCATGTTCTACTTCAATCGCATACGAATCATTCTCCATTGTCAAATCTCTCGCAACCACATGGATTCCGTTTAGCATAATATCAGTGATTACACCTTTGATTCCTTTGTTGTCAAAATTGATTTTTTTCTCAATAAGATCTTCTTTATTAAATCGAATAGGATCATTTACAACCACCACTTCTTTTTTGAAGATATCACTTCTCATCATTGTTTTCATTGGCCCTTTTTTATCCACTTTTTTATTGCGTAAGATAGCGCTTACATTCCTTACAGCCGTTGCAACTAACTGAGGCTAGGCAAGTTTCACAAAATCCCTTTTGCGTTTATATTAATCCTTTTTGCGTTTATTAAGTTTTTGTTAACACATTACTTTTGCGTAAAATTATCAATTTATAACTAATCTAAATAAGGATAAAATGTTTTTTATTAAAACCAAAGCAAAAAAAATGTTAAACAAGCTATTTTTAGGGGCAATACTGCTGTGTCTGTCAATAACGCAGACATTTGCACAACAAAACACCGGTTCGATAAAAGGAACCGTAATCACAGCTGATGATCAAAATGCGGTATCGGTAAATGTAATTATAGCTGAATTAAAAAAATCAGCAACTACAGACGAAAATGGAGTATTCCTTTTTCACAAAGTACCGGCAGGAACGTATCAGATTGAAATTAATATGACGGGACATACACCATCAAAACAAGAAGTAACCGTAACCACAGGAGAAACTGCTACCGTTTCTTTTCAGCTTCAGTCTTCGTTAAAAGAATTAAACGAAGTTGTTGTAGTCTCTGCAGCTAAAAAATTCGCTGAAAAGAAAAGTGAATTTGTTGCAAGACTACCAATCAGTAATCTTGAGAACCCTCAGGTTTATACGGTAGTACCAAAAGAACTTTTCCAAGAGCAAATTGCAGTTGATTTTAGAAGCGCATTAAATTCAGCACCGGGATTAAATAATGTAACACAAAGTTTGGGATCAGGAGGAATTGGTCTGAGCATCAGAATGCGTGGTTTTAGTGGTGCATCTGCAGCAGGATCTATCCGTAACGGAATGAACACCAACTGGGTAACTTTAAGCGATCCTGTAAATCTGGAAAGCATTGAAGTAATAAAAGGACCATCCGCAACACTCTTCGGATCTGCTTTAACTACCTACGGAGGTCTTATCAACCGCGTAACCAAAAAACCATTTGAATTTACCAAAGGGGAAGTGAGCTACACTACCGGAAACTGGGCGTTAAGTCGAACAACTATAGATTTTAATACGCCTTTGAACGAAGAAAAAACAATGCTTTTTAGAGTAAATGCTGCTCTGGACAATCAAAAAACATGGCAAGATCAAGGAAAAAGCAACACCTTTATAATTGCACCGTCATTTACCTATAAAGTAAGCGATAAATTAACTTTAGATTTTGATGCAGAATTGTACAAAGGAAGTCGTAACTCAAGCTGGATAGGTCTTGGATCCGGGAATCCAACTGCAAAAAATATAGATCAATTGAATTTTGATTTCAAAAAATCATATACAACAGACGATTTACAGTCGGAGTCAAAAAACACTAATATTTACGCCAGAGCTACCTACCAATTGTCTGATAATTGGGTATCACAGACCAATTTTTCAAATGCTTATACAGACAACAAGGCCAACTATTTGTTCCTCCTTTTTAATACCGCAGCCAATGGTGATGTAACGTTACAAAGAAGGCTAATGAACATCAATAGTGTTTTCAAAACAACACAATTGCAGCAAAATTTTGTTGGAACATTTCATACCGGAAGTATAAAACACCGCGCATTGATCGGACTTGATTATACTTACATCAGTACCAACGATAACAGATGGGTCATTAATTCATACGATGCTGCGGCCGGAAATCCTGCATTGGCAATCAACGGAAATGCTGCCTTTATAAACATGGAAAAATACAAACAGCTGATTGCTGCCTTGCCGGCTCCAAGCGTAGTTGGTATCCGAGATTTTAGAACGTTAAGCGGCTATGTATCGGATGTAATTAACTTTACAGACCGATTTATTGCAATGGCCAGTGTGCGAGTTGACCGTTACGAAAACAAAATTGCAAAATACAATCAGATTGCCGTTTCTCCAAAAATGGGTTTGATTTATCAGGTGGTTAAGGATAAAGTCTCTTTATTTGGAAATTATATGAACGGCTTTACCAATGTAGGTCCGGGAACTACAGCTGCAAATCCAACGGAATTAACAGAATTCAAACCAGAACAAGCCAACCAAATTGAAGGTGGTGTGAAGGTTGAATTGTTAGGAGGAAAACTAAACGGAACTTTAAGCTATTATGATATTGAAGTAAAAGATAAGGTACGTACTGATCCTACTAACAACTTGTATTCTATTCAGGACGCTACCCAAAAAAGCAAAGGTTTTGAGGCAGATTTAATCGCAAATCCAATTAGAGGTTTACACATTATATTAGGGTATGGCTACAACGAAAGTAAATTTACCAAAACAAATGCGGCAACTCAGGGAAAAAGACCATATTCTACACCTGCCAATGTAGCAAACCTTTGGGTAAGTTATAAAATATTAGATGGTAAAGTAAAAGGACTTGGTTTTGGTTTTGGAGGTAATACACAAAGTGACACCTACATAAACGATACGAATACCTTTAAAGTAAACGGATATACGGTAATGGACGCCACTGTTTTTTACGAAAAGCAAAAAATCAGATTGGGTCTAAAACTAAACAACATTGCAAACAAAGAATATTGGACGTCTGATTACTGGGCTACTATGATGCCTACAAGACAATTAGTTGCTAATCTTACTTTCAAATTTTAATACCACTTAAATTAGTTTTTTTCCAAGCTGGCTTATCGTTCTCGAAATGCCGGCTTGGTTTTTATCGCTTTCTATTATGACCAACAATCCAATTAAAAGAACTGAAAAAAAAGTCAAACAAAAGAGCCAATGGAGCAAATTAAATCACTGGCTCCATTTATGGTTAGGACTAAGTTCGGGTATCATCGTTTTTATTGTTTCACTTACCGGAATATTATTTATTTTTTGTGATGATATTATAGACGGACTGGCTTCTGATGCTTTGTACGTTAAAGAAGTTAAAGAACAAAGACTAACTCCGGAAGAAATCCTAAAAGCTTTTAAAAAACAACATCCTGATCGAAAAGCGAGTTATTTTATTACGTATCGGGATCCAAAACGAAGTGTAAAACTTGCTTCTTCGACCAAAGAAAGAGATTTACAATTCTCGTGGGTTGACCCTTATACGGGCAAAGTCTTAACTTCCGGCAAGGCTTACGATTTCTTTTATGTTGTGGCGCATGTGCACAGCGGTGAAATGCCCTTTGGAAAAACCGGAAATCTCATCGTAGAAATCTCCGTTTGGATATTCTTAATCGAACTGATTACAGGAATTATTCTATGGTGGCCCAAAAAATGGAATCGCTCTACCAGACTTCAGAGTTTCACTATAAAGAAAAATGCCAGTTTCAAACGGTTGAATTATGATCTGCACAATGTACCCGGTTTCTATAATTTACTGCCCGCACTTCTCATTACCATTACCGGTCTGGTCATTGTAAACAAAACTTTAAACAAAACAACGCACAAAGTATTCGATGGTTTCCCTCGCTCTTATGCGGCAATGCGGGATATCAAACCGGAATACGACAGTACTAAAACATTTGCGGCATTAAATCCAATTGTAGAACGGCTGTTCTTAAAAGATGCAGCTGTAGAACAAGTCAAACTTTCTATAGCAGCAAAAGACAGTATTACAAGTCTCTCAGCTGTTGCCGCTAAAGACATTGGTCTGAAAGGCGTTCAAAACGGAAAAACATTCGCAATTAACCGCTACACCGGTCAGGAAATTGAAATTCCGGTAAAAGTGATGAACGGATTATATATTGATGAAACAACCATGAACCTTCATATTGGGTTCTGGGCAGGATGGCTCGGGAAAATTTTCACGCTCCTTGTTGGTTTGGTTTGTATGTTTCTGCCTATAACAGGATTCTTGATTTGGTACGGCCGTCAAAATAAAAAGAAAAAAACTTCCCTTACTTAAATTAAAAATGAAAAAATTTCTCCTTCTCTTTCTCTTATTTTCGTTTACTGCTGTGTTTTCACAAGACAGTATTACTATTGGCAGTAAACACCGTATTTTTTCGAAAGCATTGAATGAAGAACGCACTTTTTGGATTTATCTACCTCCGGATTACAACAATTCTAAACTTGCTCCGGCAAAATACCCTGTTGTTTATTTGTTAGATGCCGAAAATAACTTCCATTCCTTTACCGGCCTTCAACAATCATTAGCCAAAGGACCTTATTCTATGACTCCTCAAATGATTGTAATAGGAATCACCAATACAAACCGCACAAGAGATTTGACTCCAACTGAAGCGAATCGTCAGGCCTTTTTTGATAAGACAAAAAAGCAGTTTCAACAAAGCGGCGGCAATAAAAATTTTATTACTTTTTTAGAAAAAGAACTCAGACCTTATATCGATACCAATTACAGAACTTCGGGTTACAATGTTTTAAACGGACACTCTTTTGGAGGCCTGACTGCCGTGAATATTCTACTGCACCACACCTCTTTATTTAATTCTTATGTTATCATTGACCCGAGTCTTTGGTGGGACAATGAAATTATGAACAAAAAAGCCGATTCTATTTTCAATAAAAAGGATTTTGCTAAAAGAAGTATTTATCTGGCTATGGCCAATAAAAAAAGCATCCCTCAGGATACTACAACCGATATGGCCAGAGGAATCAGGAAATTTGAAAATTTGTTGAAAGTAAAAAAACCTAAAAATCTACGATGGAATTTTAAATATTACGAAAACGAAGATCATGGAACTATTCCTATTCCGGCAGAATATGACGGTTTGCGTTTTATTTTTGAAGACCATCTGGTCCAGGTAAAAGAAGCGGTACAAGATCCCTCCTTAGTAGAACAACAATATGCAAAACTTTCTGAACAACTTGGTTTTTCCTTTACCCCTTCTGAAAGTTATCTGAACTGGATGGGAAATTATTGTTTAGGAATTGACAAAATAGATAACGCTGTTCGTTTTTTTAAAATGGCAACCCATTATTACCCATTAAGTGCAACTGCCATAACAGTATTAAATCAAACAGTAGAAAAGCAAAAAACAAAGGATAAAAAATAACTTAAAGAATAAACTTACTTCTTCATTCTCTTAACATTAAAAAACCATTCAGTTATAAACTATTATTGATATTTAATCTAAATAAGACTTGTTGAACTAATATTATATTTTACATTTGCAATTATTTTTAACAAGTCTAAATAATAACCAACGAATTTTATAAAATGAATGAATTGAAGTATTGCAAAAAATTTATACTGGTCTTAAGTATTTTTATGCTTTCTATAGGGACATCTTTTGCACAACAGGGAGGAACTATAAACGGTAAAATTGAAACCAGCGATGGTAAAGCGGCAGAAGGAGTATCTGTCTCTATTAAAGGTACAAACAAAAACACAATTGCCAGAAACAATGGATTTTTTGAGTTAAAAAATGTCCCTGCTGGAACCAACGCAAGGGTAACTGTTACTTACAAATTCTAATCCTAAAATAAGATCCCTTATTACTCAAAAGGTTTAAGGGATTTCTTTTAACTATTAATTTTAATCCTAATCTATTATGAAATCAAACACTTTAAAAACAATAACATTTTTATTTTTAATGTTCGTTGCTGCCCCTCAATTATTTGCTCACGCACTTTGGATTGATACTAAAGCTACCGGAACAAAAGGGAAAGCACAGGAAATTTCAATTTATTTTGGAGAATTCTCTGAAAACGATATTACAAAAGCAGATAAATGGTTTTCTGATTTAAAAGATTTCTCTTTGGTATTGATCAGTCCATCAAAAAAAGAAACTAAGCTAACGGCAAAAGCTTTAGACAACAGATACCAAGCCTTTTTTACTCCCGATGAAGACGGTGTTTATACGGTTGTGATGCACCATACCGTAAAAGATGTTTACGGTACAATGAAATTAGATTACAATTCAAGCGCAACAGTAGTAGTTGGAAACAAAACTGCCGGAAATACTGCTACAGCAAACAAAAATACAATTAGTGTATTTTCTGAAAATGCCGATGTTGCTAAAAAAGATACCAAAATAGCAGGACTTGCTTTATTTGATGGTGCTATTGCAAAAGAGACCAAAATTAAAGTAATTGCTCCAAACGGTTGGGAAAAAGAGCTTTGGACGAATGACAAAGGAGAATTTTCATTCACTCCGATCTGGTCAGGAAATTACATGGTAGAATATGCACACACTGATAAAGCAGAAGGTGAGCATAATGGTAAAAAATACAATGAAATCTGGAAAATGGCTACTTACCAAATTACAGTAAAATAAAACAACAAATACGAATAGCTATAATTCAAATACTTACAAAAATTTAATGAATTAACAGCTTGATTAAATATTCATTTTCCTTAAAAACGAGACCTACTTAAAAAATAGGTCTCGTTTTTTATTTACAAGCAATTCCTTGTCCAATACTGCCGTAGATTAAAATAAAATAAGAATAACGTTAATAAATCCTAAGACTATCTTAAGACAACCTTAAGACAAATAAGTTTTAATAACGAAAGTCCAAGCCTACTTTTGCGCAAAATTATTTTTATTTATTCTAAATAAGTTACCAATGAAATATATTCTACTCTTCGGATTATCCATTCTAAGCTTAACCTCTTATGGTCAGCAATATACAAACAATGATAGTGGTAGTTCGATAAACGATACTGTTAAAAAAAGAAAAGGTGAAGAGCTTAAAAGCGTTATCATTACAACTAACAGAGAGCCTAAACCAGTTACCGCAGTTCGTTCGGGTTTAAAACCAATGGACAATCCACAAAGCATACAAGTGATCGGTTCTGAAGTAATCGAACAACAACAAGCCATTCGTTTGAGTGACGTTATAAAAAATGCCAATGGTGTTTATGTGAGCTCTGCTCGTGGTGGCGCACAAGAATCTTTCTTCTCAAGAGGATATGATATGTCTGCCAATAATATGTTTAAAAATGGATTCCGTTACAACTCGGGTTCTATTCCTGATGTTTCAGGTTTAGAGAAAGTGGAATTTCTTAAAGGGGGTTCTGCACTATTATTCGGAAATGTAGCTCCGGGTGGAATCTTGAACCTGGTTACTAAAACTCCATTATTTAAAGCAGGTGGTGAAATCTCCATGCAAATGGGAAGTTATGCTTTCTACAAGCCTTCTTTTGATTTTTATGGTCCGCTTAGTAAATCGGTTGCTTTTAGAATAAACGGTTCTTACGAAAACTCGGAAAGCTTCAGAGATGTTGTAAAAAACGAGCGTTTGTACATCAATCCATCTTTACTTTTTGTGATCAATCCAAAAACACAAATCACCGTTCAGGGAGATTACCTGACAGCAGATTGGACTCCTGATTTCGGAACAGGAATTATAGGAAAAGAAATCCTTGATTTACCTCGTAATGCTTTTTACGGATCTCTTTGGTCTAATGGTACTACCAAATCAGCCAGTGCTTCGGTTTTATTAAACCATGATTTTAATAAAAACTGGAAACTTAATTTCAACAGTTCTTTCCAAAGTTACGATAGAGCTCAGAAATCAACAGCTCAATTATCAGGTTTAGATGACCCTAAACTATACCCGATTCCCGGTTACTGGAACAGAGGATTAACTCAGACTAAAAACTTGGAGCAAATACTGGGAGACCAATTGAGTTTGCAAGGAAATTTCAATACAGGATCAATAAAACACCAAGTATTTACGGGTGTAGATTGGGAAAACTCTTTCGCAACAGGATACACATTTGCTTTTAATGAAAAAAGGATAATGGTAAATGGTAAATTTGATCCAAATATATATGACAGAATCAATCTTTTTGATTTTGATCCATCTATGCAAAGAAATGATATTCCTAATGCCAGAACTACTCAAATTTTAAAAACAGAAACCAATCGTTTTGGAGCATACTTTCAAGATTTAATTTCAGTTACAGAAAAATTCAAAGTATTGGCTGGTCTTCGTTGGTCTTGGCAAGAAACGGAAGTTACTACTTATGTAGAGCAACTAAATACTGATAAAACAGCTCAGGTTATAGCTCCTGAAAATGCGACAGCTGCTGTTGCTCCTAAAAAATTAGACAATGCTTTTTCTCCAAAAGTGGGATTAATCTACCAACCAATAAAAGAAATCTCTTTATTTGGTAGCTACTCAAGCTCGTTTACACCAAACACCGGAACAACTGTTGACTCAAAACCAATCGCCCCTTCTATTATTGACCAATACGAAACAGGGATTAAAATGGACTTTTTACAAGGAATGTTGACTACAAACGTTACCGTTTACCAAATCACCAACAGTAATCTGGCGCAAACAGCAGAATTTGACGCAAACGGAGCTCTTAATGTAAATTCACAATTAAAAGTATTAGGTGGGGGAACAAAAAGTAAAGGTGTGGAAATTGATGTTACAGCAACTCCAGTAGAAGGTCTTTCTGTAAATGCAGGTTATAGTTACAATGACATGCGTTACACCAACACTTCAGGAACAAACGGAAGTTTTGTTGAAGGGGATCGTGTAGCAAGAACACCACAGACTACAGCTAATTTAAGCTTCTTCTACAAACTAAATGACGGAATGTTTAAAGGTCTTTCATTCGGAGCCATCGGAAACTACATCGGGAATCGTTTAGGCGGATGGAATGATGATTATTTATGGACAGAGAATAAAACACCTGTAACAAACCCGAAAACATACAAGGTAACCATTAGAGATCGTGATATTCCTTTAGAAGCATATACTACTATTGATGTATCTGCCGGTTATGAGTGGAGAAAATTCTCTATTCTATGTAAATTATCTAATGTTACAAACGAATTGAATTATACAGTTCACGAAAATTATAGCGTAAACCCAATCGCACCTCGTCAGATTATGACAAGCCTTAAATATAAGTTCTAAATTTTTTGAATTAGATTTTTAACTTCCAAAGCTTTTTCTGTACTCCATTTTGAGAAACAGAAAAGGCTTTGGTCTTTTATAGCAATTAATACATTTAAAAAAAACCAAAACCTCGTTTAGTCTTAGACGAGGTTTTTAGCTTTAACAAAACAAAGTTTTTTTATTATAACTACTTTTGCTCACCAAACAAAACCATTACAAATGATAGATTCCAAAAAAAACCAATTAAAAAAAAGCTTAGGATTAAGTTTTAATATTGCCGTCTTAATTGGGGGAACCATTGGAGTCGGAATTTTACGAACTCCCGGCACAATCGCTTCCTTACTGGACAATTACTGGCTTATTATTATTTCGTGGCTCATTGGCGGATTGTATGTGCTTTTAGGGGCAAACTCTTATGCCGAACTGGCCACAATGCTTCCAAAAGCGGGAGGTTCCTACAATTATATCAAAAGAGCATTTGGAGACTATGCCGGTTTTTTATCGGGTTGGTTTGACTATATTACAAATGTAAGTCCACCTGCTTTTTACTGTATCGTAATCAGCGAATATATCATTATTTTATTTCCCGATCTGGCCAGTTATTCTACCGCGATTGCGATTTCGTTATTACTCGCCTTTGTACTGCTGCATTTAAGCGGTGTAAAAAACGGAAGTGCCATTCAGCAAATCACGAGTTTTATAAAAGTGATTTGTTTCGTTTGTTTATTGGTTGCTTGTTTTATGTATTCGGGAGTAAAATTGCCTGCTATTCCAAAAGACAATTCGTTTTTTCAAATGGGGCTTCTGCTTGGTTTTTTCAAATCACTCCAATTGATCATCGGAACTTATAATGGTTGGAATGGAGTTTGCTTTTTTGCAGAGGAAAATGACAATCCTGGTAAAAACATTCCGCGTTCGCTATACAGTGGCGTGTTATTGGTAATTGCCATTTATGTTTTATTGAATGTTGCTTTTTTCCATGTACTGCCGGTCGAAACTTTAGCAAAATCTAACTTGGCAGCCGCAGATGTAGCGAACATTATCTTCGGAAAAAACGGTGCTATCATTGTTACCGTTATTTCTATTTTTTCATTAATCAGCATTCTAAATGCTTTTATGATGATTCCACCAAGAATCTTATACGGACTAAGTAGAGATGGCTTTTTTGTTGACAAAGGAACAAACGTCAATAAAGGCGGAACTCCAATTGTAGCGCTTTTAGTTTCTTCTTTGTTCAGCTTAATTTTAATCTGTATTGGTTCTTTCGAAGCCTTATTTTCGTTTGCAGCATTTACCTCTATTATTGTTTGGGGACTAGCCTATCTTTCGTTACTGAAACTTAGAGCAAAAGAACCTGATTTACCAAGACCTTACCACTCCTTTTGGTATCCTTGGTCTACTATTATTGCTATTATCGTTTCACTGGCGTTACTAATTGGTTTTATATACAGTGATCCGAAAAGTTTTGGAATTATTGTGGTTATCACCTTAATTTCTTATCCTTTGTTTTTGATTTTAAATCGAATAAAAAATAAATAAAAAAATAAACCCGACAGGTTTTTTCAACCTGTCGGGTTTGTATATTTAAAATAAAATCTAATTATTACTTCAAACCAGTTAACCTCTTTGTTATTTCAAACCGGCTAAACTCTGCTCGATTGTAGCAATTTTTGCTAAAGCATCAGCTTCTTTTTGTCTTTCGTTAGCCAGAACTTTCTCCGGTGCACCGGCAACAAATTTTTCGTTTGCTAACTTAGATTGAACCGATTTTAAGAAACCTTGCGTATAAACTAACTCTGCATTCAATTTTGCAATTTCAGCTTCTACATCAATATTTCCTGTAATCGGAATAAAGTATTCGTTTGATTTTACACGGAAAGACAAAGCTCCGTCTACTTTATCGGAAACATATTCTAATGCCGTGATATTTCCTAATTTCGTTATTACAGTATCAAAATAAGTAGAAGCGTTATCGTTGTTTACCGCTTTCAATTCAATAGCATCTTTAAACGGAATATTCTTGTCTTTACGAATCGTTCTGATTCCAGAGATTACTTCCATTGCATTTTCAAAATCAGCAATTAATTTTGCATCAAATGGCTTCAATTCCGGCCAGGTCGAAACAATTAAAGCTTCTTCCGACGTTCTTTCAGCAATTAAGTGCCAGATTTCCTCGGTAAGGAAAGGCATAAACGGGTGAAGCAACTTTAAGTTACTTTCTAACATTTCGATAGCGCTGTCAAACGTCTTTTTATCGATTGGTTGTTGGTACGCCGGTTTAATCATTTCAAGGAACCAAGAACAGAAATCATCCCAAACCAATTTGTAAATGGCCATTAGAGAATCAGAAATTCTGTATTTCTCAAAGTTATCTTCAATATCAACTAACGTTTGCTGCAATTTTGCTGCATACCACTCGATCGCTACTTTTGATGATTCCGGTTGTGGAATCGTTTCTGAAACTTCCCATCCTTTTATCAATTTAAAGGCATTCCAAATCTTGTTAGAGAACGCTTTTCCTTGATTACATAATTCTTCATCAAACATAATATCGTTTCCGGCAGAAGCGCTTAAAAGCAATCCCACACGAACACCATCAGCACCAAATGTGTCGATTAAATCTAAAGGATCAGGAGAATTCCCTAATGATTTAGACATTTTACGACGTTGTTTGTCACGTACTAAACCGGTTAAATACACATTTGTAAATGGTTTTTCGCCAGCATATTCGTAACCTGCAATAATCATTCTCGCTACCCAGAAAAACAAAATATCCGGACCGGTTACCAAATCATTTGTTGGGTAATAATATTTATAATCTTCGCTTTCAGGATCCATTATTCCGCCAAAAACGGACATTGGCCAAAGCCAGGAAGAGAACCAGGTATCTAAAGCATCAACATCTTGTCTTAGATCTTTTGTTTCAAGTTTCAAGTTTGATGTTTTCTCTTTTGCTAACGCTAAAGCTTCTTCGATCGTTTCTGCTACTACGAAATCTTCTTTTCCGTCTCCGTAATAGTATGCCGGGATTTGTTGTCCCCACCATAATTGACGAGAGATATTCCAATCGCGAATATTGTTTAGCCAATGTGCGTAAGTGTTTTCGAAACGTTTTGGGTGTAATTTAATATCACCATCAACCAAAACAGATTGAATTGCCGGTTTTACTAAATCTTCCATTTTCAAAAACCATTGGTCTGATAATCTTGGTTCGATTACCGCTTTGGTTCTTTCAGAAGTTCCTACTTTATTTAAATGGATTTCGGTTTTTGCCAAAGCTCCGATTTCTTCCAGTTCTTTTGCGATTTCAGTACGAACAACAAAACGATCTTTTCCTTGATAATGTAATCCGAAGCTGTTTAATGTAGCATCTTCATTAAAAATATCAACGATTTCAAGATTGTGTTTCTCTCCTAAGGTTTTATCGTTCATATCGTGCGCAGGAGTCACTTTTAAACAACCTGTTCCGAACTCCACATCTACATACTCGTCTTCAATAATAGGAATTACTCTTCCGCAAATTGGAACGATGGCGTTTTTACCTTTTAAATGGGTGAAACGTTCGTCATTTGGATTGATACAAACAGCGGTATCTCCAAAAATAGTTTCCGGACGGGTTGTAGCGATCGTTAAGAAATCTTCTGAACCTTCAATTTTATAGTTTAAGAAAAATAATTTCCCTTGTTGTTCTTCGTAAATTACTTCCTCGTCAGACAAAGTAGTTTTGGCTTCCGGATCCCAGTTTACCATTCGGTATCCTCTGTAGATTAATCCTTTGTTGTACAAATCAACAAAAGAACGAATTACAGATGCAGACATATCGGGATCCATAGTAAATTTGGTACGTTCCCAATCGCAGGAAGCACCTAATTTTTTAAGCTGATCTAAGATTACACCACCATATTTATCTGTCCATTCCCAAGCGTGCGCCAGAAACTCTTCACGTGTTAAATCATTTTTATTGATTCCTTCCGCTTTCAATTTAGCTACAACCTTTGCTTCAGTAGCAATCGATGCGTGATCCGTTCCAGGAACCCAACAAGCATTGAATCCTTTAAGACGCGCTCTTCTGATTAAAACATCCTGAATGGTATTGTTCAGCATATGCCCCATATGCAAGACTCCTGTGACGTTTGGCGGCGGAATTACAATTGTATAAGGCGTTCTATGATCTGGTTCTGAATGAAAATAATTATTTTTCATCCAGTAATCATACCATTTATTCTCGATCGTTTTAGCGTCAAATTGTGCTGGAATTGTCATTGTATATTGGATATGTTATTTCTGTTTATTACTCATTGGTCTTGCTTGTTTTTTTGGCTCTAAAATAACCAATAAACACATTGACCTGTAAACTTTTAGACTTTGGTTTAATTTTTGTATTTATTATTGACAGCAAAAGTAAATAATTAAGTACACTATAAAAAGCGAAATAATAATTTGTGTATTAATTAAAAGAAAGTATATTTACTTACAACTCAAAAATAATTTCAAAATGAAAAATGTAGCCACTTTTATCGTAATCGCATTGTTTACCACAATTGGTTATACGCAAAACGGCCCAAAAATTGAATTTGCAGCCTCGGACAACACAATTGATTATGGAAAAATTTCTAAAGGTGATAATGGACTCCGCTCTTTTGAATTCACCAATACAGGAGATGCACCACTATTGATTACCGGCGCTGAATCTACCGTTAGCTCCATTATTGTTACCAAACCAGCCGCAGCAATTTTACCCGGTAAAAAAGGAAAAATTGATGTAAAATATAACATGGCTGCCGGCCCGATTCGTAAAACAATCACTGTTGAAACTAATGCCGTAAATTACCCTGATGGTAGAGTCGCCCTAAAAATTAAGGGAGAAGTTTTATAAAAAAATTAAAAGCTAAAAAATAGTAAAAGCCGTTTCTTAAATTAGAAACGGCTTTTTTTATGCTTTTTTTTATTTAAATAACTACTTTGACTCTTCCACACAGTCTACAGTTGTAAATTTATATTTAACGTTATCAAAATCGATAGGTTTATCTTTTACCAAATAAGTTACGCCCATAGTAGTCTGCATTGTTCCATTTCCTAAAATAAGCTGTTTGTCTCGTTTTAAAAGAGCCATCGGATTTTTGAATTTAGTATTCTTGTTGGTCTTGTCACTAAACGTATAATCTACAAATAAGGTATCTCCATGAAATTCTCCTTTGATATCGCCAATCTTCTCTGCTGCCTGAGCAACCTTCATTACCATGTTACCCGTTATTTTACCATCTTTCAAAGTATTCAACTTTAAGTCAATAGTATCCTTTTCGTATATTGCTTTGTAACATTGAACACTTACAACTTTTTTAGCTTCAGTTTTGGCAGCTTCAATTGCTTTCCACTTTTCATCATTTTTACAGCTTTGGAATCCAATACAGGTTAAAAGCAGGCAGGATAAGGCTAGATTTCTCATAGTTAGATATTTAATTTCATGGTTATTTTATAAAATTAATTAAAAAACGTTCCAAAAAAAAGATTTCTAAATTAAATCTCAATTGATTTAACCCGATTTAAGAAACCGCATTGATTTTCAATCAAATAAGAAACTAAATTATAAATTCTTAATCACAAATTCGCTTCGTCTGTTTAATTCGTGCTGCTCTTCTGTGCAGGAATCATCGGTTTTGCATTTTACAATTGGGATTGATTCTCCATAACCTTTAGCAAGAACTCTCTTGGGCTCAATTCCGGATTCTAATAAAAATTCTCTGGTCGAAGAAGCTCTTTTCTGAGATAATTCTTCATTAAATTTAGCATTTCCACGCGAATCTGTATGGGAACCTATCTCAATAACCATCTCCGGATATTTTTTCATCAGGGCAACAACTCTGCCCAAAACTACTTTGGACTCTTTACGAATGTACCACATATTGTAATCAAAATAAATCGGATCGGTTTTTATAAGCAATCGGTCCTTTTCTTTCACAACATCTTTTTCCTGTTTTAAAATCTGGTCCTCTTTTTCCTTTTTCTTAATTTCTGCCGCTACAATTTCCTCCGCTTTTGCTTTTTTCTCTGCCTCTTTTAAAGCGATAACTGCCAACGCTTCTTTCTCTTTTTTCTGTTCAGCAAGTCGTTGTTCTTCTTTTCTTTTATTTTCGGCTATTTGTTGTTCTTCTAATTTAATAGCTTCGATGGATCGGAGCGTCATCGAAGCATCATTACTGGCATTTCTGGTTTTTCCCGATGTTACCGCTCTTGATTCGTTGGTGTATTTTTCTTTGAATGCCAGAACGATAAACGAACTTTCACAGCCAACCGTAAAACTAAACTTTCCATCTGCGGCAGTAGTAGCTGTACTTATTGTTTTTTTCTCTGAATCTTGTAACATTACCGTTGCATTTTCCAATACCTGTTTTGTGTCAAAATCCGTAATGATTCCTGCAATAAACTGTTTACAATCTTCTACAATTAATTCTTTAGTTTCGGTAAATTGATAAATATCGTCACTCCCCTTTCCTCCTTCTCTGTTTGATGCAAAATAACCTTCTTTGGCTCCTGAAATCGTAAAAGAAAAATCATCCAAATTAGAGTTTAAAGGCAAACCAATATTTACCGGTTTTGAATAGTCATTTCCACTAATTTCTGAAACAAAAACATCCAGTGATCCATATCCTAAATGACCGTCCGAAGAAAAATAGAGCTTATTATCTTCCGAAACAAAAGGAAACTGTTCTCTTTTGTTGGTATTAACAACAGGTCCGAGGTTTTTTGGAGTATCAAATGCTCCTTTATTGATGTTCACCGAAAAAATATCAAAAGACCCCAATGTTCCGGGCATATCTGAAGAAAAATACAGTACTTTTTCATCCGCACTTAAAGCAGGATGTTCAACGGAATAATTAGGACTGTTAAATGGAAGTGCCGTTACGTTTGTCCATTTTCCCTCAACTAATTCAGCTTTAAAAATTTGAAGGTTTGAAATTTTCTGTTCGTTTTTTCTTTTCTTTCCGTTTTTTGAATTGTTACGGGTAAAATAAATGGTTTTGCCGTCTTTTGTAAAAACAGCATTCGATTCGTGCATTCCGGTTTTTAATTCATCAGCAAAGTAAGACAATACCGCCTCTTTGGAATTGCTGTTTTTTGTTGGCACTGCTACTAAATTTAAATAGGTTTCATTATCCCATTTAAACTTTTTATCAAACAGACCCGGATTTAATTTAACCCCGGCAAAAACCAAATTGCCTTTGTACTCCACCGCCCCAAACTCTGAATTAGGGGTGTTTATTGCTAAATTTTTAATCTCAAATCGATTCCCGATGGCAGAGACATTTTCCAGTTCTTTTAATTCTTTCTCAAAATAAACAGCATCGTCTGCATTAGCTGATTTGGCATAATATTCTCTTAGCGCAGCATTAGCCTGATCATCACTGTTACTGGCTTTTAAAGTTTGTGCGTATCGGTAATAATATTCTCTGTCTAAATCTTTATTGTAGCTGTTTATTAAAAGTCTATAATAACGCTGCGCTTTGATCAGATCATTGGTGTAATAATAAGAATCTGCCAAGTTTTTAATCACTTCCTGAGACGGCTTATCCACCGCTAGTTTTCCATATAATACGATAGCTTCACTGTAATACGTTTTATCAAAAAAACGTTTGGCTCTTACCAAATCCTGATCCTGGGCCTTTATAAACTGTATTGAAAATACGAATATAATAACGAGTAGTTTTTTCATATTTTTCATTTTAAAAGAATCTTGGTGATTTATCAAACCCTTTTCCTAATAAGTCCAAATCAAAAAGCAGCATAATTTCATGGGTACCTGAATTAAACTGTCCTAAATTAGAAAGTGTGTAATCGTAAGCATAACCCACTCTAAGAGTTGGTGTAATATTTATGTTTGCCAAAATACTCACTGCATCATCCAATCGGTAAGCTGCTCCTAACTCAAACTTTTCATTGTATAAAACGTTTAGCGACAGATCTAAAGCAATCGGAGCTCCTTTAACAAATCTTGACATAAAGGCTGGTTTTAATTTTAACATGTCATTCATTTGAAAAACATATCCGGCCGTTAAAAAAGTATGAACATTTTCGGATCCAAAAGCATTTATTCCGGATCTTTCTTCAATATGTTTAGTCTTCAATAAACCGGGAGAAGATATTCCGACATATAAGTTATCTCTGAAATAATAGGCACCTACTCCTATATTAGGTTTGGTTACATTAACGTCTTGAGCAAAAGCCAAATCAGTATTGGCATTTCCACTTTGCAATAAGAAACCGTTAAAATTGGTTTGCAAGGACGTAAATCCGGCTTTTAATCCAAGTGAAAGTTTATTTTTTCCGCCTAAATTTAGGACATAGGCAAAATCAGCATAAAAATTATTCTCTTTTTTAGCGCCATCTCCAATATCATCAGAGATCAGCGACATCCCTACTTCTACTTTATCACTCACGGCTGTATGTCCAAAAAAGGTAAATGTTTTTGGAGCGCCGATAGCTCCAACCCATTGTGTTCTGTACAAACCACCAACATTCAACATCGCGGGTGTACCCGTTGCATATGCAGGGTTTACGACGCTCATATTATACATATAATGCGTATACTCCGGATCCTGCTGTGCTGAAACTGAGGTTATATAAAAGAGGAAACTTATAAAAAGTATTATTTTTTTCATTTGAAAATCATATTAAAGAACGTAATAATCAATTATCTGTTTAAATAAAGACGTCCTTGTTTTGGTGGTTTGTTTCCTTTATTAAAATAGAGCACGTAAAAATAAACGCCGTTCGGTGCTATTCCGCTGCTAATGCCACTGGCTTCATAATTTAATCCGTCCCAACCTGGTTTATTCTTAAATCCTTTATACATTTCGTTTCCATATCTGTTGAAAATCTGAAGTGTGTAACTCGGATACAAAAAGTCGATATCCTGAATTACAAAAGAATCATTTACACCATCTCCATTAGGCGAAAATCCATCAGGGATAAAAACATTTTCTAAAGAATCACATTTTGTTAAAAACACAACAACTTCAAGACTATTCTCCGAAATACAACCTGTTGTACTTTCAAAATCGAACCCAAAATAATGTCCATTTTCAACCAATGGCGTAGTTGATGACACTACATTTCCATTGGTACGAGCGTCATACCAAACGACCGATAAGGGTGAATTGGTTCGATTAGTCAAATCTGCAATCGTAGGCCTATCTAGTCCACAAAAACCTGCTCCCTCTGAATTTAATACCGGAGCCGCAGAATCATTTATCGTAACCGCAATCATCGTTGGTTCTGATGTACAACCGGCAGTGGAAGTTTCCCTTACATAATAATTCTCTGATTTCAGAATGTATGTTGCGGCAAGTGGTGTCGTTGCTGTTTCAGAAATATACCATTTATATGGAGCTCCATTGGGTTGTAAGTTGGCAATTGTCGCACCGTCTGCTTTACAAAAAGACTGAGGATTTGCCGATGGAGCAACAGGAATCGCATTTATCAAAAAAACATCTGACAAATTGGTTATATTGGTACCACAACCTGTTATATTATTAGTCAGTCTCGTAATCGAAACAGTATAGGTTCCCGGATTTGTCGCGGGACCGGAAGGAAGTACAAAACTTGCATTGCCACCCGATACAGGCAAACTAACGGTTAACGGTGTAGAAGTGGTGTTATCTGCTACAGTATACGATAATGAAATATCTGTTAAAGTTCCTAGTCCACTAACTTGAACAGAAACAGGCTCTCCAAAACAAACGTCTTTAATTTGCATTCTTACTGTTGCTGTAGCTGGTAATGGATTTATCAAAATATCACCACTCAAATTAGCAGTATTGGCACATTGAGAAATCACATGACTGATATTTGTAATCGTTAATACCGCAGTACCCGCATTGGAATTTAAAATAGCCGGAAGCGAAAAACTCGCATTGCCAGCCGTAAATGTAGCTCTTGCTATTTGTCCGGTGGCCGTATTGGCTCCCGTTAAATTATAAAGAAGATCATAGGTTCCGTCTGTAATTTTTATGGCATCAGAAATCTGCACTGTTGCACTCTCGTTCTGACAAGTTGTAATTGGTGTAATTTTGGCATCACTTAAATCCGGTATCGCATATACGACTAAGTCATCGGATAAATTATTGATAATATTGGTACATTTTCTGGAACTATTAAATGCAAAAATATCTAGAATACTTACGTTAAAGCTTCCTACCTGTTGAAAAAACTTTGAATCTAATGGAAATATAAGAACTCCATTAGTAAAATTTGCTATTACTTCTACCGCTCCTCCATTTGGCCCCGACACCTTATATTGTACAAAATAGCTTCCATCGGGAATAACGGCGTTTCCTTTTCTTATTGTAACGGAATAATTTGCCGTTGCAATCTCCGTTTCACAGATATCCGTATTAACTGTAAGAGTAGCTCCTGTAAAATCAAGCTTTTTTTCAAGCCTAAACCATACGGTTGTTTCTTCTGGATCGCAAATTGGTTTTGGAGATAAAACCCTATAGGTAAAGTAAAAATAACCTTCCCCAAATCGGTCGTATATCTTTTCCATATCTACAAAATGGTCGCCTGAAAAAGTTAATTCCCCCGTATTTATACGGTTACTGTCACTCCAAGTTCCACCTGCATCCTGATCTTTTAGCAATGTATAAAGATCAAAATTGGTATAAGCAGACAAACCATCACTTGCACACAAAGACAAACGTATTGGTTCTCCTGATTTTGGTGCCCTGACAACGGTTATAACAGCCGATGAAGATACAGCTGGACAGCTACCAATGGCGGGCATTGTATAAGTAAATTTATAATCTCCTTCAAAATCAGTAATATTAATTGAAGAATCAACATTTTTATTGGTCGTGTTATCGAACCATTGTCCATTATACTGTGGTCCTAAAAAGAGACCATTAAAGGCTTCAAAAAGATTAAAACTGCCGGTTGCGCTACACTGTGTTGAATTTGAGGTAATCCCCGAATAACCACCAATAGTTACCGTTACTGTGGCTGAATTATCTGTACAGCCAGCCCCGCCATTAACTGTATACGTATAATGGTAAATTCCGCTTTGGCGAATAAGATGTACATTTAAAACTCCTGTTGTCGCATTTAATCCCCCTGTCTCATCGTCATCTGACCATACTCCTCCCGCTGTTGGTGTTCCTCCCAATGCTGCATATAAATTAATCGATTGATTAGCAGGATTAGGAATATCACATACCGTAAGATTACCATCATTCCCCGCGCATTGTGCAAAAACTGAAGAAGGCATAAACGAGAAAAAGACAAAAAACAATATAAAATATAAGAATTTGATGTGATTTTTGAACATAGATTCTATTTTTAGACAAACATATGAAAATATTAATCCCTCGTAAATAAAAAACAAAATTTTCTTGTTAATTTTAACTTAAAATTAAAAAGATTAACATTCCTTAACCCTTAATATACCTACTTTATCGACAAATGACCTACAATTCGTCTTCAAGCTTAAATTTGAATTTCAAAATCAAACTATTTCGCTCTACTTCTAAAGTAATCCAAATATCATCTTCCGATTTTAAAAGTGCATTTATTTGTTGAAGCGAATATTTGTAAGGCAATACGCTATTGATACTCACAATAATATCTCCTTTCATCAAACCGCATTTTTCAGCAGCCGAAAACTTGCGGATGTTTACGATTTCAAAAACGGGCTTTAAACTAAATTTGTACCTAAAATCATTTCCTTTTCTTGCATTTGCTTCCATCTCGCCCAGAGATGATGTAACTTGAACCGTTTCTAAGTGAACAGTCTCCTGTACCCATTGCAAACCATTGTGTTGAACGGTAATACCGCTTTTATTATAAGTGAACGGTTCCGAAAATTTGCTGTTTTTTTTCAGAAACAGCTTTTGATCTGCATAATCCAACACCACTGTAAATCTTTTTAAAACTTCCCCGCCAAGAGAGCCAATACGCCCGGGAACCATTTTTACATTTCGAACTGATGTTGAATCGGGAAAAGAAACAATTGGATTTTTAAACTCAAAATCAGCAATCGAAAATTTCGAAATTTTTGCCCTGTGCCCTTCAATGTCGCCACTAAAGCCTTTTCCTAAAAAATCAGGAAAGTTTTTTGTTGGCAATTTTATTTTATCATTTTCAAAAACCCAAAAAGCATCACTGTTGCCAATATCAATAAGCAGTTTAGCAGGAATATCCACACCGTCAACAACAGCCGTTGATTGTATATAAGGCTTGGATCGTTCAATTGTTATTGGAATTGTTTCAAATTTTTTCTCAAGTCTCTTTCTGGTCTTTTCGTTATTGAGATGAATAGTAACTTTCTTTTTTTGATAATTAATTTCAACTAAATTATTTTTAAAAAATTTATAGCCAATAATTCCATTTACGGGAATTCCGATATGTGAGGACAAATTAAATTCCTGATCGAGAATAATATAAAGCAATTGATTTATAGATTTCAAGCCATGGGTTTCTAAGACGTTGTTGGTCGATTTCAATCCTTCAATTTCTTCGTCACCTCCTAATCCTCTCAGTTTTATTTTTTCAACATTATTAAAATGAACTTCTTGTCTTTCGTCCATACTAAACAAGATGGTTTCTTCTACACCGGAATCCAGTAGAAAATTTAATTCTACTCCATTTACCTTTATAGGAATAAAAATAAGATTGTTGATCAATTTAAAAGGGATAGTAACCTTCGAGCGTTGGTTTTCTATCATAAAATCATTTTGAGCATTTAATAGAAAAGGTGTTAAAAGCCCAAAAAACAACACTATATATTTTTTCATTTATAATATTTTAGTATAAATTTAGTAAATATATTCATAATTGTTACATTTTCATAAGTCACTATAATGTTTACGTTAAATTCGAAAAAAAAATGCAAATTTGCACTTCAATACAAATAGCTCATGCCAACAATTTCGCAAAAAGGCATCAACATGCCCGAATCACCGATACGTAAACTTGCTCCTTATGCAGATATTGCAAAGCAAAAAGGACATAAAGTGTATCATTTAAACATTGGTCAACCGGATATCAAGACACCCGAAGTAGCCATCCAGGCGGTAAAAAATATTGACTTAACTATTATAGAATACAGCCCGTCTGCCGGCTATGAAAGTTATAGAAAAAAATTAGCACAGTTTTACCAACGCCAAAATGTAAATGTCAACTCTGAAGATATCATTATCACTACCGGTGGTTCTGAAGCCTTATTGTTTGCGTTGGCCACTATAACAGATCCGGGAGATGAGATAATCATTCCGGAACCTTTTTATGCTAATTATCATGCCTTTGCATCATCAACCAGTGCTACTGTGGTTCCTGTTATCTCGACTATCGAAACGGCATTTGCATTGCCAAGCATTGAAACGGTTGAAAAATTAATCACACCAAAAACAAAGGCCATCTTAATCTGTAATCCGGGAAATCCAACAGGATACCTATACTCCGAATCAGAAATTAAACAACTGGCCGGTTTGATTAAAAAATACGACTTATACTTAATCGCCGACGAGGTATATCGTGAATTTCTGTACGATACAGATGATGTTCATTACTCGGTAATGAATTTAGATGACGTACAACAAAATGTAATTATGGTCGATTCTGTTTCTAAACGTTACAGTATGTGTGGCGCAAGAATTGGCTGTCTGGTTACCAAAAACAAAGAAGTTTTAGCAACTGTAATGAAATTTGCTCAAGCAAGACTAAGCCCTCCGACTATCGAACAAATTGCCTGTGAAGCTGCTATAGACACTCCTCAGAGTTATTTTGACGAAGTTATTTCGGAATACAAAGAGCGTCGTGATACTTTGATTACAGAATTAAATAAAATAGAAGGCGTAATTGTAACCAAACCCAAAGGTGCTTTTTACTGTATTGCTCAATTACCAATTGATAATGCTGATGATTTTGCACAATGGCTTTTGGAAAGTTATGATTTGAATGGAGAAACCGTAATGGTCGCTCCTGCCGCAGGTTTTTATTCTACTCCCGGAATGGGACTCAATCAGGTTAGAATTGCCTATGTCCTGAACAAAAAAGACTTAATTAGTGCCGTAAATGTTCTTAAAGAAGCTCTTTTAGTTTATAACAGTAGAAAATAAGTCCACTCCAATAACATCAATCGCAAAAGACAATAACAGCTTAAAGTTATTGTCTTTTGTATTTTAAATAAAGCGCTCTTTGGTTTTAATTTAAACGATATCCAAAAAGTAGGCACTAAATAATAAAAACGATAGAAAAGGTTTGCTTTTTATTAATTATCTTTACCGCCTTAAAAAGATTTACCACATATAATAGTAGTTTTTAATGATAAATAACGAAGATTTTTTAGACGAAATGGGTGACAATCACTTTAGCAGTAATGCGCAAAACCCTCTTAGAAAGGACGCTTTTGACTTAAGTGACGATGAAAAAATAGAAAAAATAAAAAAAGATGTCGAAAACATTCTGCAAACGCTTGGAATGGATTTGACGGACGACAGCATAAAAGGTACTCCAAACCGAGTTGCTAAGATGTTTGTAAAAGAAATTTTTGGCGGTCTTAATCCTTCCAAACAACCAAAAGCTTCTACTTTTGACAATAATTACAAATACGGTGAAATGTTAGTTGAAAAAAACATTACCGTTTATTCTACCTGCGAACACCATTTGTTACCAATCATCGGAAGAGCTCATGTTGCTTATATTTCGAGCGGAAGAGTTATTGGTTTATCTAAAATGAACCGAATTGTTGAATATTATGCCAAAAGACCTCAGGTTCAGGAGCGTCTAACCATGCAGATTGTTCAGGAATTACAAAAAGCTCTTGGCACAGAAGATGTTGCCTGCGTGATCGATGCCAAACACCTTTGCGTTAATTCAAGAGGAATCAAAGATATCGAAAGCAGCACTGTAACCTCAGAATTTGGTGGAAAATTCAAAGATCCACAAACCAAAAGAGAATTTCTTGATTACATAAAATTAGAAACTCAATTCTAGGTTAATCGTTGATTTGTTTAACTGTTTAACCGATTAAACAAATCAACAATTAAACGACTAAACTAAAACCAATGTACGGTTTTTCATTTGAAAAGTTAGAAGTTTGGCAAAGCTCAAGAATTTTTACTTTGGATATTTACAAATTAACTAGTAAATTTCCATCAAATGAATTATTTGGAATTACATCTCAAATAAGAAGAAGTACTTCGTCAATCGCTACCAGCATTGCAGAAGGAACATCAAGAGATACAAGTAAAGAGAAAGCTCGTTTTTTGACAATTTCATACGTATCAGCAATGGAAACTTTAAATCATTTGATTCTTTCAAAAGATTTAGGTTACATTTCGGAAGAGGAATATATTCAATGCCGCGAAAAACTTGAAAAAATTTGCAATCAGATAAATAATCTAAAAAAATATTATCTTTCAAAAGAATAAAATTGACCAATCCGGAATAAACGAATTAACACTTTAACAGTTAAACGATTAAACAAAATAACATTATGCCACTATACACAAGTCAACCTCTAAAAATATACAACTCACTTTCGGGTGAAAAAGAAAGTTTCAACCCTATTCATATAGGAAATGTTGGAATGTATGTTTGCGGACCTACGGTTTATAGCAATGTACACTTGGGCAATGTTAGAACCTTTATGTCTTTTGACATTATTTTCAGATATTTTTCACATCTGGAATACAAAGTGCGCTACGTAAGAAACATTACTGATGTTGGACATATTGTGGATGATGTCGATGAAGGTGAAGATAAAATTGCCAAAAAAGCACGTTTAGAGCAAGTTGAACCAATGGAAATTGTACAACGCTATACAGTAGATTTTCATGATATTTTAAGATCATTTAACTTTCTGCCGCCAAGCATTGAACCAACTGCTACAGGACACCTTATTGAGCAAATTGAAGTCATCAAAAAAATTATCGATACCGGAATTGGATACGAATCTAACGGATCGGTTTATTTTGATGTTGTTAAATATAACGAAACCAAAAATTACGGCATATTAAGCGGAAGAAACATCGAAGATATGCTTACTAATACCCGCGATCTTGACGGGCAGTCTGACAAAAGAAATCCACAGGATTTTGCGCTTTGGAAAAAAGCAGAACCGGAACATGTTATGAGATGGCCGTCTCCATGGAGTGATGGTTTCCCAGGCTGGCATCTTGAATGTACAGCCATGAGCACCAAATATCTGGGCAATCATTTTGATATTCACGGAGGTGGAATGGATTTAAAATTCCCGCACCACGAATGTGAAATCGCACAAAATGAAGCTTGCACCGGTCACTCTCCGGTTAATTACTGGATGCATGCTAACATGCTTACCTTAAATGGTAAAAAAATGGCAAAATCAACCGGAAATAACATTTTACCGGGTGAAATACTAAGTGGAGACAACAACATTCTAAGCAAAGCCTTTTCGGCTTCTGTGACCCGTTTCTTTATGTTACAGGCACATTACAGAAGTATTTTAGATTTCTCTGACGATGCTATTGTTGCCGCAGAAAAAGGGTATAAAAGATTAATGGAAGCCGTTAACGCTTTACCGGCAATCACTTCAAGCGCAACAAGTTCTATAGATATTACATCTTGGAAACAGTTGTGTTATGATGCCATGAATGATGATTTTAACACGCCTATCTTAATCGCACAATTATTTGAAGCTGTTCGTTACATCAACTTATTAAAAGAAGGAAAAGAAACTATTTCTAAAGACGATTTAGCAATCTTTACCGCTGCCATCAATGCTTTTGTATTTGATGTTTTAGGTTTGATTGACGAAAAAGCAGAGGGTAATAATGACAAATTAGACGGTGTTGTAAATATGCTTATCGGAATGAGAAATCAGGCCAGAGCAGATAAAAACTTTGCCCTTTCTGACCAGATTCGTGACCAGTTAATCGAACTTGGCATTCAATTAAAAGACGGAAAAGAAGGTACCAGTTTTTCCTTGTAAACATTCAATTTCTAATAAACCATGAAAGTAATCACTCCATTTGTTTTATTAGTGCGTTTTTATCAAAATGCCATTTCGCCCTTTACACCGGCAAGTTGCAGATTTGAGCCAACCTGTTCCAGTTATATGATTCAGGCGCTGCAGATACATGGATTATTTTATGGTGGTTACCTCGGAATTAAACGTATTTTGAGTTGTCATCCCTGGGGAAAAACCGGTTACGATCCTGTTCCCGAAAAGAAATGTTTGCACAAACATTAACTTTTAATAAAGACTTACTCTGTTATAAATATTTATTTTTACAACACAAAAAAAAAACAATTCAACATATGACACATGCCTTAAACATCATTTGGAACCCTTCAGAAGGAATCGATTTAGGATTTTTTATGATTCGTTATTACAGTTTAATGTTCGTAATCGCTTTTGGACTAGGATGGTACTTAATGAAAAAGATTTTCGAGCGCGAAAACGAACCGATCGACAAATTAGATTCTTTATTTGTATGGACTGTTTTAGCCACTTTAATCGGTGCACGTTTAGGTCATGTTTTATTTTATGATTGGGAATATTTTAGAAATCATTTACTTGAAATCTTTCTGCCTTTTAGATTTGAACCAAAGTTTGAATTCACAGGATTCCAGGGATTAGCAAGTCACGGTGCAGCAATTGCCATCATTGTGGCCATGTATTATTTTAGTAAAGTAGTCTTAAAACGTCCTTTATTATGGATCTTAGACCGAGTTGTAATACCGGTTGCCAGTGGTGCTATTTTTGTTCGTTTAGGAAATTTTTTCAATTCTGAAATCATCGGACACGAAACTACTTCTCCATTTGGAATTCGTTTTCTTCACGATCAATTCAGCAAAGCAGAAGCTGTAAATGCGACCAGTATACAAAACCCTAAAGAAGCTTATAATGCTATCGTAGCAGATCCAAAATTTGCCGATTTGTTAGCACAAGTACCAGCAAAACACCCGACACAATTATATGAAGGCTTTTGTTATATTTTTGTGTTTGCAATCTTATTTTTCTTGTACTGGAAAACAAATGCAAGACTTAAATCAGGTTATCTGTTTGGACTATTTTTAGTATTGTTATTTGCGGTTCGCTTTGTTGTCGAGTATGTAAAAGAAAGCCAAGGCGGAATCGAAGAAGAACTTGGTCTGTTCTCAACAGGACAATGGCTAAGTATTCCATTTATTATTGTTGGACTATACTTTATTATCAGAGCACAAAGAAATCCTTTAGCGACTTCTTAATTACAATAAAGTCAAAAATACAAGCGAGGCTGTTTCAATACAAATGAAACAGCCTCGCTTTTTTTGTGCTTATAGGTTCAGGGGCAAAAACTGGAAAATTTTTAAACCATATAAGTGATGTAAGTTCATTTTAGATTTACTTTGCGACACTTACCGAAAAAGGATCAATCGCCAAAAGTTGTGCGGAAAATCATAAGGTAGAAAAATGAGCAACTTAATACGCATCGAAATCAAGTTCTAGGACTTTAATCCTTCCCAAGAGAATACGAAACCCCAAACTCAATATTCTTTGTATTATAGCCCGCATTTGAGCTTCCTAGACCTGCATTAGAAACATGCCTGATACTTGGACGCACATCAAAGTGGAATCTTTGCGCTTTCAACGAAAAACCAAGCGCTAACACATCGGCAAAAGCAAATCCTTCAGACATGCGTTCTGTTTCTGTGTCTGTAATCATCGGGCCAATACTTCCTAAAAAATAAACGGAAAGACTTTTATTTATCGGCTTTCGGATCAAAAAACCAATGTTCAGCACATATTCATGAATGTTTTTTAGTTTCGTATAAGCAGCACGTTTTTCCAAATAATCAGGCTCCTCCGGTTTAACAAAATAGAAATTCAGCAATTGGTGCGTTCCAAAATTAACTTCGGGCTGGACCAAAACTTCATATTGAAAATGTTTTGCTTCTTTTAACCGGTAATACAATTGTGCCTTATAAAAGTGATTGGTGAAAGTGTAATTCCTATTCTTTAATTCACTTCCAAAACCGTAATTAAATCCGACCCTCAAATTCCCCTCACGCTCTTGTCCGCACAGCCTAAAGACACCTAAAAAAACCAACAAACCTAATAGTAATGTTCTACTCATAAATTACATTTATAAATTTAAATATAGCACAAAAAAAAAGGATCCAACTTTCGTTGAATCCTTTTTTTTATATAAAACTTAATTATTATTCTTTATTGTGCTTGTCTTCGATATTGTGTTTATCATCTTTAGAAATTGTATCCACCAATACCGGTGTAGCAATAAATAGAGAAGAATAAGTTCCTACTACAATACCAACCAACATCGCGAAGATAAATCCTCTAATTGACTCTCCACCAAAAATAAACATCGTTAACAATACAATGATCATCATTAATGACGTATTCAATGTTCTTGACAATGTAGTATTAATAGAAGCGTTTACAATATCTTCAAAACTACCTTTACGGTTTCCGATGATGAACTCTCTAATTCTGTCAAATACAATTACAGTATCATTCATAGAATAACCAATTACCGTAAGAATCGCAGCGATAAAGTGCTGATCCATTTCCATGTGGAATGGCATGAATTTATAACATAAAGAGTAGATTCCTAATACAAAGATAACGTCATGCGCAACAGCTGCAATCGCACCTAATGAATATTGCCATTTACGGAACGATACCATTAAGTATAAGAAGATCGCTGCCATAGCACCTAAAACTGCCCAGTAAGAGTTTGTTTTGATATCCTCAGAGATAGAAGCTCCTACTTTAGAAGCTTGTAATACTCCAACTGTTTTACCATCGTAAGTGTTAGTAAATTTATCATAAGAAGTATTAGGATAGTATTTTGCTAACGCTTTGTATAATATTTGATTTACTTCCTCATCAACTGCTACTCCATCTTGTTGGATTTTGTATTTAGTTGTGATTTTCAACTGATCGTCATCTCCTAAAATTTTAGCTTCAACCGGAGTTCCGAAAGCAGCAGATAATTCATCTGAAACTACAGTAGCATCAATTGGTTTTTCAAATTTAACCTGGAAAGTTCTTCCTCCAACAAAATCAACACCTTCATCTAATCCGTTAACGAAAAAGATAGAAACCAAACTCACTACAACAACAATTGAAGAGAAGATGTAAGTGAATTTTTTAATTTTGATAAAATCAAAGTGGAAATTAGTAAACCAGTTTTTAGTAATATTAGTAGAGAAAGTTAAATCTCCTTTACCTGCAATGTTTCTATCAATAAAGATTCTCGCAATAAAGATTGACGTAAACATAGAAGTTACGATACCAATAAGTAATGTTAAAGCAAAACCTTTAATTGGTCCTGTTCCAAAAATAAACAAGATTGCTCCAGTTAAAACGTGCGTTACGTTTGCATCAATGATAGAACGCATTGCTCCGTGCCATCCGTAAGAAGCAACAACTGCTTCAGACAATGATTTACCTTCACGTAATTCTTCTTTTGCTCTTTCAAATATAATAATGTTCGCATCTACCGCCGTACCTAATGTTAATACGATACCTGCGATACCTGGTAATGTTAATACAAAACCAAAACTTGCCATAATTCCGAATAAGAAAAGTAAGTTTAATAATAACGCAAGATTAGCATACCAACCTGCTTTACCATAATAGAATACCATCCATAAACAAACTAATAAAAATCCTAATACAGAAGAAATTGTTCCTGCATCAATTGCAGCCTGACCTAAAGATGGTCCTACAACAGTTGATTGAATAATATCTGCAGAAGCCGGTAATTTACCTGCATTTAATACGTTTGCTAAATCTTTAGTTTCAGCTACGTCAAAAGAACCTGTAATTTCAGATCTTCCACCTGCAATTGGACCACTAGTAACACCTGGCGCAGAATACACGATATTATCTAAAACAATAGCAATATAACTTTTTTGAGAAAAAGCTCTACCTGTTAATTCTTCCCAAACTTTAGCACCTTGGCTGTTCATTTGCATAGAAACAGCTGGTTTACCCATTTGGTCAAATGTATCTTTTGCATCCGTTACAAGACCACCGTTCATAGCTGGTACATTGTCTCTGTTTCCTTTTAAAGCATATAATTCAACTACTTCAACATCTTTTGCTTTTGCATCTTTTATTGTAGTTGGTTTACTCCATACAAATTTTGCATAATGTTGGTCAGCAGCTAATAAAATTCTGATTTCCGGTCTTTTAAAATAAGCATTGATTGTTGCTGTATCTTTTGGAGCAAAATAACCTAAAACCGGTCCACCACCTTGTCCAACAATTTTGTCAAATAATGGGTCGTTTCCTTTTTTAGCTTTAGTTGAATCTTGTGTATCAGTCAATAAAGCATTCAATGAATCTTTAGCAACTGTTTTAGTTTCTGTTTTTTTGATTTCAGTCTTTTTTAAAGCTTCGTTAGTTGCTACTAAAAAGTTTCCGATTTCTTCAATCTTATACGTTTCCCAAAACTCTAATTGAGCTTTTCCACCTAATAATTTTTTAATTCTATCCACATCTTTAGCACCTGGAAGCTCCACTAAGATTCTTCCTGTAGCACCTAATTTTTGGATGTTTGGTTGTGTAACACCAAATTTATCGATACGCTCTCTTAATACTTTGTAAGCACTTTCGATAGACTCATCTACTTTTTTTCTAATTACTTTCTTAGCTTGAGCATCAGACATTTCAAAAGCAATTCCGCCTTCACCTTGCAAGTTTCTGTTAGCAAAGATTTCAGGAGAAGCTAATTTTGTTGTTCCGCTTGAATTTGCATCAAAAGCCTCAAAAAATTTATCTAAATAACTTTTGTTACCTTCTAAATTTGCAGTCGCATCAGCCAATGATTTATTAAATACCGGATTTTTAGAATTGTTGGCTAATCCTTTCAAAACATCTTTAATAGAAATTTGAAGAATAACGTTGATTCCTCCTTCTAAGTCAAGACCTTTATTGATTTGTTTGTTTTTTACTTCATCATAAGTAAAATCCGTAAATCCAAGATTCAGTACCTTTACTTTACCAATAGAATCTAAATATTTTAGCTCTTTATCAGGATTATCTCCTGCAAAAGCTTTGGCCTCACTTTTGACATTGCTTGCCACGTAAGTGAACGAAAGTTGGTAAATACTTACCAACGCAAATAGAATTGCGAAAAATTTAATAAGTCCTTTATTCTGCATTATTACTAAAAATTAATTAAGTTTTATTGTTTGTTTTTGTTTTAAAGTCCTATAGAATAAGCCCTGACATGATTTTTTTAAAACTAAAAAACTAGATCACGAATTACAACATTTTTTTTAAACCGAGCAAATATATAATTTACGAAAAGATTAACCAATTTATTTATTAATTAATCTCAAAAAAAAGACTGCAAAAGTGCAGCCTTATCTTTTTTTTATCAAAATCATTATACTAAAATCGATTTTAGAGCGTCATTCATCCCTCTAACTGCATCAGCACTTTTAGCAAATAAAGCTTTTTCTGCGTCGTTTAACTGGATGTCTAAAATTTCTTCAATTCCGTTTTTACCAATTATACAAGGTACTCCGATACAGATATCATTTTGCCCGTACTCTCCTTCTACATAAACAGAACAAGCAATCATTTTCTTTTGATCGTTTAAAATGCTATCCACAAGGTAAGCTACAGAAGCTCCCGGCGCATACCACGCTGAAGTCCCTAAAAGACCTGTAAGAGTTGCTCCTCCTACCATCGTATCTGCAGCCACTTTCGCCAACACTTCTTCAGAAAGAAATTCGCTAACCGGAATTCCGTTATAAGATGCCAAACGTGTTAAAGGAATCATAGTTGTATCACCATGACCACCTATAACCATAGCTGAAATATCATTTGCCGGTTTGTCTAAAGCCAAAGAAAGATACGTTCTGAAACGTGAACTATCTAAAGCTCCACCCATACCTATAATTCTGTTTTTTGGTAATCCGGTAGATTTTAAAGCCAAATAAGTCATTGTGTCCATTGGATTAGAAACCACAACAATAATTGTATTTGGTGAATGTTTTAATACATTCTCAGCAACTGTTTTTACAATCCCTGCATTTATACCTATTAATTCTTCGCGGGTCATTCCAGGTTTTCTTGGAATTCCGGATGTAATTACTACTACATCACTCCCGGCAGTTTTAGAATAATCGTTGGTTACACCTGAAACTTTGGTATTAAACCCTGTATTTGTAGCGCATTGCGTGATATCTAATGCCTTTCCTTCAGCAAAGCCTTCTTTAATATCCAACAATACTACTTCACTAGCAATTCCTCTATAAGAAATAACATCTGCACATGTAGCTCCAACATTTCCTGCTCCTACAATGGTAACTTTCATATTTTATACTTTATCGGTTATTAATTAATTTGTATGTCTTTAAATTGACAATTCGTTTAATCGTTTAGTAAATTTAAACAATTAAACGAATTGACCTATTAAACTTTTATTTTATGCGTCAATATTTGCATAAACAGCGTTTTTCTCGATAAACTCTCTACGTGGCGGTACTTCATCCCCCATTAACATAGAGAAAACTCGATCTGCTTCCGCAAGACTGTCGATTGTTACCTGACGTAAAGTTCTGAAACTTGGATCCATGGTTGTTTCCCATAATTGCTCCGCGTTCATCTCTCCAAGACCTTTATAACGTTGAATAGCAGCACTTCCTCCCATTCTTTCGTTGGCCTGATCACGTTGAACATCATTCCATGCGTATTCTTTCTTATTTCCTTTTTTAACCAAGTATAAAGGTGGTGCTGCGATATAAACGTGACCTTCTTCGATCAGTTCTTTCATAAAACGGAAGAAGAATGTTAATATTAAGGTAGAAATGTGACTACCATCGACATCCGCATCACACATGATGATTACTTTGTGGTATCTTAGTTTTTCAAGATTTAATGCTTTACTATCTTCTGCTGTACCAACAGTAACTCCCAAAGCAGTAAAAATATTACGGATCTCTTCGTTTTCGAATACTTTATGATGCATCGCTTTCTCTACATTCAGAATCTTACCACGTAATGGTAAAATCGCCTGAAAGTTACGATCACGACCTTGTTTTGCTGTTCCACCAGCCGAATCTCCCTCGACAAGGTAAACCTCACATCTTGCAGGATCCTGCTCCGAACAATCTGATAATTTTCCCGGTAATCCACCGCCACCCATAACGGTTTTACGTTGTACCATTTCACGTGCTTTTTTAGCAGCGTGACGGGCCTGAGCAGCCAAAATTACTTTTTGGATAATTACTCGTGCATCATTTGGATTTTCTTCCAAATAATTCTCCAGCATTTCTCCAACGGCTTGAGAAACCGGAGAAACTACCTCTCTGTTTCCAAGTTTGGTTTTGGTTTGTCCTTCGAATTGTGGTTCTGCAACTTTTACCGAAATAATAGCTGTTAATCCCTCACGAAAGTCATCTCCCGCAATTTCGAATTTCAATTTATCCAACATTCCGGAAGCATCTGCGTATTTTTTAAGGGTTCTTGTCAAACCACTTCTAAAACCTTGTAAATGCGTACCTCCTTCGTGAGTATTGATATTATTTACATAAGAAAATATATTCTCAGTATAACTTGTATTATAGATTAAAGCCACCTCAACCGGAATTTCACCTTTATCGTGATCCATGCTGATTACGTGAGAGATAATTGGCTCACGGTTACCGTCTAAATAACGGATATATTCTTTCAAACCTTCTGTTGAATGAAAAACTTCACTTCTGAAATTCCCGTCTTTATCAACTTCTCTTTTATCGGTGAAAGTAATGGTGATTCCTTTATTCAGGAAAGAAAGCTCACGCATACGAGCCGACAATGTATCATAAGAGAACTCTGTGGTCTGAGTAAAAATAGTATTATCAGGGTAAAAAGTCTGGCGTGTACCTCTCTTATCTGTCTCTCCGATTTGTTTTACCGGATACATTGATTTTCCTCTTTCATACTCCTGCTCATAGATTTTTCCTTCTCTGAATACAGTTGATTTCATATGAATCGAAAGGGCATTTACAACCGAAACACCAACTCCGTGCAAACCTCCTGAAACCTTATACGAATCTTTATCAAATTTACCTCCGGCACCAATTTTGGTCATTACAACCTCAAGTGCAGAAACTCCTTCTTTTTTGTGTAAATCGACCGGGATACCACGACCGTTATCTTCAACTGTTACCGAACCGTCTTCATTTATTGCAACACCAATGGTATCACAATGTCCTCCCATCGCCTCATCAATCGAGTTATCAACAACCTCATAAACCAAATGGTGTAGCCCTCGAACTCCTACATCTCCAATATACATCGATGGACGCATTCTTACGTGCTCCATTCCTTCTAATGCCTGAATACTATCTGCTGAATAATTGTTCTTCTTGATTTCTTCGCTCATATAATTTATTCTAAAAAATGTAATTATTGTCTAACACGCAAATATATAAAAACGCAAATTATATATCCGTTAAATTACGATTTAAAGCGTGTAAGTTATCAACACAATTGTGATAAATTCCAAAAAATAAATTCCAAATTCCAAAAAAGCAACCTCTTTTTATTAAAAAGGCAATTTTTTAAAATTCCAATTTCCAATTTTGAAAAAGAAAATCCGAAACAGACATTTAAAATGTTGTTTCGGATTTCAAAAAAATTTTCAAATCCACCTAAAATTTGGAATTTGGAATTTCAGGTTTTGGAATTTATTTTTTAGTAAAGTCCCCTACATAAATAGAAGTCATTTTATCCAGACTGATATACTTTTTCAATACCGTATTTACTTCCTGAATTTTCAATGCTTTAACTTTGCTTTCTAAATCATCGTAATCTTCCAATGGGATTCCGTAAATAAGATGTGTATTCACAAGCCCCATCAAAGTATCATCGCTTCCTAATCTGGTTTTTCTTCCATTCTGCCAGCTCACTAAGTTTGTTTTTAATTCCTCCTCCGTAAATCCATCTTTTAATGCTTTTGTGATTTCTTCTTTTGTAGCCGCTTCAACCGCTCCTTTTTTAGTTGGATTTAAAAAAGCATAATATTCCCAAAAAGCAACATCATTATCAACCGGCACATTGATAAATGAACCAGCTCCATAACTAATTCCTTCTTTTTCTCTTAATCGCATTGGGATTCTTGCCGTCAAAAAGCCACCACTTCCAATGATTTCATTCACCATAATAAAGGCTGGATAATCCGGACTTTTTCGATCCATTTTCAAACTGATTTTTCCAGTTGCCACAGCATTTTCTTTATCCGGAGTAATATAGTCTTTATCTACTTTCTGACTATCAAAATAAGTTGGTTTGGCGCGTTCGTATTTAGACTTCGAATTCCACTTTCCAAAAGTATTTTCAAGAATTTCAACCGTAGTTTTAGTATCCAAATCTCCAATAACACATCCTACCCCATTATTTGCTCCTAAAATGTTTTGGTAAAAATCTACTAACTCGGATTGTTTTATCTTTTTAAACGCATCTATTTGCTCCTGAATTGTTGCCGTGTAGAAGATATTTCCTTTCGGATACTTAGCCGTTAATCTTGAAATTTCATTAAAGGCTATCGCCTGAGGATCATTAAGATTGGATTCTAAATAGGTATTGTACTCTGTAATTGTCTTTTGCAGCTCATTTTCAGGAAAGGTAGAATTAACCAGTAAATCACCTAATATTCCCATTACATCTTTAAAATTCTCTTTGTAGGTATTAATATTAACCGATAAAACTTGTTCTGAAAAACCAAAATTCACACTAGACTTCAATTGATCTAATTGATCTTGAATTTGCTCTTTTGTTCTGGTTTTAGTACCTGTTTTAAGCAATTGTGCCAAAATTCCACCAACATCTGCTTTACCCTCTAAATCCTTCTCATTACTTACATAGAATTTAAAACTCGCCTGAACCTTGCCTCCTTTTATTTCTTTTTTGACTAATCCGTATTTTGCACCATTACTTAATTTGCCTTCAACAAGATTTTGTTTTAAATTTTTTATGGAAGCCTCAAATGGAGCGGCTTCTTTTTCGATCGCTTTTCCTTTGTAGTCTTTCGTCAAAGCAACCAATTGTTCGTCGGTATATTCTACCGCTTTCAGTCTTTGTTCGTCTTTTGACGGAATAAATATCCCTACTGTTCTGTTGTTACTATTAAAGTATTTTTCTGCTACTCTTTGTATATCTTCCTTTGTCAGTTTTTCAACCGCATCTCTATAAATAAAACCAAGTCTGTAATCTCCTGCTCCAATAATTTCTGTCAGACCAACTGCAAACGAAATAGTATTGTTTTTTACACTTTCAATTTGTTTAATTAATTTTGCTTTAGCTCTGTTTACATCTTCATCTGTATATTTTGTAGTTGCAATTTTATCCAACTCTGCTCTTACGATATTTTCGGTCTCTTTAATATCTTTATCGTTTGGCACTGCAACTCCAAAATACATAAAACTTGCATCTTTTACCGTAGGCTGCCAAGTGTAGATACTTGAAACTTTACGCGTTTCTACCAAAGATTTATACAGATAACCTGATGGATCTGCCGTTAAAATTTCAGCCAATGCATCAATTGCAGCATAATCTTTATCTGCATATGGTGCGGTATGATACACTGCTCCTACATTTTTACTTTCACCTGCTCTTTTTAGTTCTACAAATTTTTCTCCATCCTGAGCCGGTTCAAGTGTGTAAGGCTTAGCCAAAACTCTTTTCGGTTTTGGGATCACAGCAAAATACTGTCCAATATATTCTAATGCTTTCTGCTCATCAAACTTACCTGCAATAACCAAAACTGCATTATCAGGCTGATAATACTTTTCGTAAAAAACTCTTAATGTATTTGCTTTTACACGCTCAATATCTTCTTTACTTCCAATAGTACTATTTCCGTAGTTATGCCATAAATAAGCTGTTGACAGGATTCTTTCTTGTAAAACTGCATCGGGATTATTTTCACCTATTTCAAATTCATTTCTAACAACAGAAAATTCTTTGTCTAAATCTGCTTGTAAAATTGTCGAATTAATCATTCGGTCGGCCTCCATCTCGAGACTCCATTTCAGGTTTGCATCACTGGAAGGAAAAACTTCATAATAATTGGTTCGGTCAAACCAGGTCGTTCCGTTTGCATTTCCTCCTTTATCGGAAAGCATTTTTTTTATGTCTCCCAAATTTTTAGTACTCTTAAAAAGCATGTGCTCCAACAAATGCGCCATTCCTTTTTCGCCGTATCCCTCATTAATCGACCCCACTTTGTAAACGATATTTACAATCATATTACTTTGTGAAGCATCCGGAATTAAAAGAACTTTTAATCCGTTATTTAAAGCATATTCCTTTACCCCTTCTACATTTGTAATGTATTTAGGCTGTTCTTTTTTCTGAGCGTAAACAGAACTTATTACACCCAACGAGCAATACAAAATTCCCCCAAGCACTAATTTTTTCATATTTTTATTCAATTATAAAGTAAACTATTCTTTTATGACTTTATCAAATATAGTGCTTTTCAAATACAAAATGAATAATTTAAAATCCACTTTAATAAAAAAATCCGAAACAAACAGTTAAAATGTCGTCTCGGATTTTCTGAAATTATCGAAATTCAATTGGGATTTGAATTTTATTTTCTACTCTATTAAATTTTAAAATTATACTGCTGCGCCGGAGTTTGTTGTTGCAACAGCTGCCTTTAAATGGGCTGCATTTGCGCGTCCGCTTGGGTCTTGATTTTCCTGCCATTTTGGTATCCATTTTCGAACGGTTTGCGCCGCACTGACCTGTGGATAATATTTATGAAAAATGGAACGATACAAATAGGCTTCTTTGGTAGTAGGAGAATTATACGGAAACTCTGTATTTGCTCCTTCTAATTGCTGATCAGAAACCTGAGTCGCACAATATTCGATTAATTCATCAATCCAATTATAACCCACTCCATCCGAGAATTGTTCTTTTTGGCGCCATAAAATATCCGATGGCAAATAAGGTGTTTCCGGGGTATCAAATGCCTTTCTTAGGATGTATTTTTCGATTCCCTCGTATGTTTTAGGCTGTTTTTCTTCCGGTTTAATCAACATCGTAACATCCAGAAAGTTTCGGTCTAAAAACGGAATTCTTGTTTCTAAACCATTTGCCATTGTCGATTTATCGGCACGCAATAAATCGGCCGTAAATAATTTTTGGACTCTCTCGATACTTTCCTTTTGAAATTCTTCTGTTGATGGAGCATTTCTGAAATACAAATGTCCTCCAAAGATTTCATCAGCACCTTCTCCGGAAAGAATTGCTTTTACACCTTTGTCGGCAATAGCTTTAGACAACAGGTACATGGGCACACTGGCTCTAACCGATATGATATCGTAGGTTTCGATATGAAAAATTATTTTTTCTAAAAGTCCGATTCCTTCTGCTACTGAAAAATGAACTTCATGATGGTCTGTTCCCAAAAATTCAGCCGCTTTTCTGGCAGCAATAGCATCGGGTGCATTTGCATCTAAAGCAATTGAAAAAGTTTTCAGTTTTTTCCCTTTGTCGGCTTTCAGTCGGGAAGTGATGGCCGCAATTAAAGAAGAATCCAAACCACCGGAAAGCAATGCTCCAATCGGCACTTCACTCATCAAACGTTTACTCACGGCTGCTGTAAGACTTTCTCTGATCAAAGACAATTCAAGATCCTGACCTGCTTTTTCATAATCCTCATACTCCGGACGGTAATACTTTACAAAACCTGTTTTTGGAGTATAATAATGTCCTGGAGGGAAAGTTGAAAATGTTTTACATTGATCTGCAATTGGCTTCATTTCTGAAGAAAAGTAAATTCTTCCTCTTTCGTCCAAACCATAATACAACGGTTTTACTCCCAATGGGTCTCTACCGGCAATATAATCATCACCGTCAACGATTACGAAAGTCCAGTCACCATCTAATTTATTACAAAAATCATATCCATACTCTTCGTACAAATGCACGATCACTTCTGAGTCTGATTTTGTTCTGAAAGTGTGGTCTTTCAAAATTCCATTTCTTAATTCCTGGTAATTATAAATTTCACCATCGTGCACCATCCAGGCTTTATTAGTCCCCTGAATAGGTTGTTTCCCTGAATTAAGATCTATAATCGACAAACTCTCGTGACAAATAATGCTTCCATTTTCCATGATCTGATAACCTCTTTCATCAGGACCACGGTGCGACATTCTTTCAGAAAGCGCTCTAACGAGCTGGGGATCTTTTCCTTTACCGATAACAGCTAATATTCCGGACATACTATTCTTTTTTTTATTTCTAAATGTTATTCAAAGTAAACATAAACCTCATTTTATGCCACTTTCTAAATTAAACTTAAATCACTCTCTTGAGTAATGTCAAATATAAAAAAGAAAGTTAAATAATTCCCAAATTATTATCTCAAGTAGCTGAAATAATACAATTTATTATCCTAAACCAAGAAAACGTCCTTACAATTAAGAACGTCTTTCCTGATACTAATTAATAAACAAAACCCCTTTATGCTTTAGCGTAGGCATCATCATGAACGCTGGCAACAGCTCTTCCTGATGGATCATTCATGTTTTTGAAAGCCTCATCCCACTCCAAAGCGATTTTGGTACTACAAGCTACACTGGCTTCCTGAGGCACACATAATGCTGCTGCATCACTTGGGAAGTGTTCTGCAAAAATAGAACGGTAGTAATATTCTTCTTTTGAAGTTGGCGTCTGCAATGGAAATTTAAATCTGGCATTTGTCAATTGTTCATCTGAAACTTCTCTTGCTACTACTTCTTTCAAAGTATCAATCCAGCTGTATCCTACTCCATCAGAAAATTGTTCTTTTTGTCTCCATGCAACACTTTCCGGTAACATCTCTTCAAAAGCTTTACGAACTACCCATTTTTCCATCGGATGCTCTTTGTTGATCATTTTATCTTGTGGGTTGATGCGCATGGCAACATCCATAAATTCTTTATCCAAGAATGGAACACGTCCTTCGATTCCCCAAGCTGCCAAACTTTTGTTGGCACGCAAACAATCGTACATATGTAGTTTCCCTAATTTGCGTACGTTTTCTTCGTGAAATTCTCTTGCGTTTGGTGCTTTATGAAAGTATAGATAACCTCCAAACAATTCATCAGCTCCTTCTCCCGAAAGGACCATTTTGATCCCCATTGATTTAATAACTCTCGCCATCAACCACATTGGAGTCGATGCTCGCACTGTAGTTACATCATACGTTTCCAAGTTATAAATCACATCACGAACTGCATCTAAGCCTTCCTGAATTGTAAACTTAATTTCATGGTGAATAGTTCCGATATGATCTGCCACAACTCTCGCTGCTGCCAAATCAGGTGAACCTTCCAGTCCAACTGAAAAAGAGTGCAATTGTGGGTACCAGGCATCAGTAGTATCGTCTGACTCAATACGTTTTTGTGCATATTTTTTAGCTACTGCCGAAGTAATAGAAGAATCTAAACCTCCGGAAAGTAAAACTCCGTAAGGAACATCACTCATCAGTTGTCTGTGAACGGCTGCTTCCAGCGCTTTTTTAATCTCAGGAATACTTGTTTCGTTGTCTTTTACCGCATCATAGTCCGTCCAGTCTCTTTTGTACCATTGTACAAATTCACCGTCTTTACTGGTCATATAATGTCCCGGAGGAAACAATTCAATTTTTGTACAGTACCCTTCTAACGCTTTCAATTCTGATGCTACATAAAAAGTACCATCCTGATCCCAACCAATGTACAACGGAATAATCCCCATATGATCACGAGCGATAAAGTACTCATCTTTATCTACATCATAAATTGCAAATCCGAAGATTCCGTTCATTTCGTCAATAAAATGAGGCCCTTTTTCCTGGTAAAGTGCTAAAATAACTTCGCAGTCACTTTCGGTTTGAAAGTCATATTTTCCTTCAAATTGTTTGCGTAATTCTCTGTGGTTATAGATTTCACCGTTTGCTGCCAAAACCAATTTTTTATCTGCTGTAAACAAAGGCTGCTTCCCCGAAGCCGGATCTACAATTGCCAAACGCTCATGAGATAAAATTGCTTTATCATTGCTATAAATACCGCTCCAGTCCGGTCCACGGTGACGGATGATTTTAGACATTTCTAAAACTTGAGGTCTTAAACTTTCTGCTTTTTGCTTCAGATCAAAGGCACATACAATTCCACACATAACTATATCTTTTTATTTTATAAATTTTATTTTGATAAGGCAAAGATGCAGTAATGGTTACAATTGAAAAACACAAAAGCTAATTTCAGTTATAATTTAAAACCATAAAATCAATTTTACATATAAAATGTAAAATTTTAGTATAAAAAACAGGTTGGAACTTAAAAATTTTAATTTCAGGAGGAAAAACAATTTAAAACACAGCATTTTTTAGAAAAGTTCAAAACTATTTCCAGTGTATTTTATTTTTTGATGAGAAATCTACAAAACGTAAAAAGTAAATATGTAGATTTTAGCCACTAGGTGTGTTAAAGTAATTTCTTTACATGTATCTGTCCTGCATTGTCTGGCTGCGCGGAGTCGAAGCCCTTCTTCTTAAACAAGCCTTCGACTACGCTCAGGATGACAATAGTCTAAAAATAATGATCTTTAGTAAAACCTATTTTATTAAACCACAAATTGCATAAGAAATTTACGCAAGACACGCGAAAAAACTCAAATGAGCTTACATTACTTATATGTTTCAAAAAAAACACTTATCATAATTGTATCCTGTTCTTATTACTTTGCAGCATTATTTGTGAAGATTTCTCATTCTTCGGAATTGACAAAAAATGCTAGTTAATACTATTACAAAACACTTTCAATAGTATAATGCGTTTTATTAATCTCAAATTCAAACCCTACTTTATTACCCATTAAATGATTCCCCAAAGGAGATTGAGGCGAAAGTGCAATAACGTTTATACCGTCAATTGTAATTTTAGGAAGTGCTACACTGAGGTATAAATAAATTCCATTAGCCTTTACCAAACTCCCTAAAACTATATTTTCTGTACTTTTTGATGCTTCAATTTTATCTAAAACGGCTTTTTGGGTTATGGCTTCTTTTAGTTTATTCGTTAATTTTTCCTGCTCGATATGCATCATCGACAAAGCGGTTTCGTGTTTGTCGCCGGCTGATCCTTTTGCATCGTTTTTAGAATCTTCAGTCAAAGCCGAAATCATGTCTCTGAAAACATCAATGCGATCCTGAACCATTTGTAGATAATGGGAATATATTTTTTCTTTGAAAGTCATTTTTTTTTGAGGGGCTAAGTTACTGAGGTTCTAAGTTGCTGAGATTTTTGTTTAACCGCAAGGTACGCTAAGGTTTACGCAAAGATCGCAAATTAATCTCATTTTATTTCTAAAAAAAGTTAGCCACGAATTAACGAATATTACTAAAAACAATTCGTGAATTTGTGGTTGAAAAACTTCACTCCTTGCCTTTATTTTGCGATTAAAATAAAGTAAAGGCTCGTAAAGATTTTCTTTTGCACGCAGATCTGGCAGATTAGGCTGATCTAATTTACCTCTTAAAAAAAATCTGTGCAATCTGCTAGATCTGCGTGCAAAAAAAATTAGGTGTAAAATTAAAACGGAGCTGTAATGCTATAATTAAACTTTGCCTGCCTTATGTAAGCTTGGCAAAAAAATTAGCCACGAATTAACGAATATTAATAAAAACAATTCGTTAATTCGTGGCTAAAAAAACTTCGCGCACCTTGCGTAAATCTTCGCGCACCTTGCGGTTAAACCCTTTTCTTAAAAGTCGAATTTATAATTTCCTCCTCCTAAAACCTGGAAGCCCTGCACCGGATAATTCAACCATTTTTCATAGGCCTGATTACCAATATTATTAAGTTTCAAAAAGAAAGTCAAACGTTCGCTGAACTTATACCCTACGTGAGCATTGGCATCAAAATAGCTTTTTAAAGTAACCGGAGTTGCAACAGGTGCAATAGTCAAATTGGTCTGCATGTCTTTACGATCTCCCACATAAAAAACATTTAAACCGGCGTACCACTGTTTTGTAATAGTAACATCCAGATTAGAACTCAATTTAACCGTTGGTAAATTCCATGCTTCTAATTGGCCGTCATTTTTGTAACTATTGAAAGTTCCATTGATTCCAAAACTAACATTCTCGGAAAAATCAGCTTTCAATTCTCCATAAAAACGGAATGTTCTCAGGTCCTGATAAACCACTCCAAAAGAGTTTCCGTAAGCATAGTTTTCATTTGAGATAACTTCTGTATAATCATTACTTTTAAACAAGGCTCTGTCTTTTTCATTCAAATAAGATCCTGTAATGTTGTAATTGATATTATTAGCCAATTTTCCTTTTAAACCTGCAAAAACAGTGTATTGATTGTTTGTAGGTTTCACAGCAAGCGTTGGCGATAAAAACGGATTTTCAGTTACAAAATCAGCATAGGAATTCTGATTTAGTCCACCATTTACTCCCGTATAAAAAATCATCAAATCCCCTACTAATTTATACGAAGCGTTTACTTTCGGATACAGATAAAACTTGTTTCCACTGTTTTCAGAATCTAAACCATAAAATATTCCGGCTCCTAATTCCAAGGTCCAATCATTTTCCAGAATCACAAAACTAGGTTCAATTCCAAAATTGGTAAGGCTGTATTTTAAAGGTTTCGTATTATCACGGGCATAATTATTTTCAAACGAGCCGCTTACATGATCAATAATAACATTTGTATTTATAGATTGATCCATTACCTCTACTTTAAACGACGGCTTTACATAAAACCGGTTTTCAGAAGAAGAAAAACTATCGGAGAAATTAGTAAACCTTGCTTTTACTTTGCTAAAAATGCCTTCATTAAATTCAATATTTCCACCTAAAGAAATGGTATTATAAGAATGATTCGGATTCATTTTATTCACTAAATCAAAACGTTCACCCGGAAGCAATGTCGCACCGAATTCGGCAGGTAAACCGTACCAATTGTATATTTGATTCTGGTATCCTAAATCTACCGCCCAGGACATATCGCGATTGTCAACACCATATCCAACATTTAAGGCTGTGTCGTAAAATTCATCATTTAATTCTATATCCTTAATCCCTCCCTGAGAAGAATGATGGCGAAACATTCCGGTAATATAATCGCTATTGCCCAGATCCTGCGTTACAAACAATTCCCCATTTAGAGTTCCATAATTTCCAACTCCAACAGTGGCGTAATTACTGAATAAACGCTCTTGTTTTGATTTTTCAACCCCCTCTGCTTTTCCTTTTGAGGGCGTAAAAGTCGAAGCCACCGGAACCGATAAAATACTGTATTTGATCGTTTCCTTAGGTTGATTTCCTGAATCGTCAAGCGAAGGAGTTTCTTTTACTTTAAAGGCATCCGAAATGGTTGGTGAATAAGGTTTTACAACATTTACCGTTTCTGTCCCAATGCTCTCCTCTTTCTTCTGCGAAAAGGAAAGCTGAAAAGCAAACAGCATTATCAAAATGATGGATTTATTCTGGAAATTAATTTTCATATTTCTCTTATTGTGTAAAAGGTGTTTTGTAAAATGTAAAAGGGCTTTTTTAGGCATTTTACATTTCACTTTTCACAAATTACATTTTACATTTTACATTATCTTATTTCTTAATTTATCTTTCTACTCTAAACTTCCCAATCACCCTTGGCGATAAACTGACTTTTACCTCCTATTTGTATAAGAAAATTATCTTCTGTTAATGCTCCTTTAAAATAAATCTGCGACGGGCGGTTTATGTAATCCCCCTGCTGATTTATTGTTTCAATCTTAGCCGAGTGGTATTTTAAAAGAAAAGCCTGTAAACACGTACTGGCACTTCCCGTTGCAGCATCTTCAACCAATTGGTTGTGTTCTACGCATAACATTCTGCTTATTATTTTTGAATCTTCCCAAACATAAAAATAAAGAGCCCTGTGATTTGTTTTGCAATTCTTTATCAACCAATCGTTCATTTTATCTTTATCCAAAACCAAGGCTTTTAAAGCTGCTACACTTTTTAAAGGAACAATTACAAAAGCACTTCCCGTTGTCACTTCCTGAATTGGGTATTGCAAATCAAAGTCATCACTTTTCAGATTACTGAAGGATAAAAAACCTTCCTTATCAAACACCTCTAAAAACTCCGGTTGAGCCGCTTTTAACCAAATCAAATCCTCCGTTTTCTGAATCGGAATTTCACCAATCGGAACCTGAAGTGTAATTGCTTCAGGAACATTTTGGAATATTTTATGCATCAACACCCAAGAAGTTCCAATAATCGGATGTCCGGCAAACTTCATTTCGTGTGCCGGCGTAAAAATTTTAATCTCTGCTTTATTGTTTTCAAAATCAAGCTTTGTAATAAAAGTGCTTTCAGCGAAATTTATCTCTTTGGCTATTTTTTGCATTTCTTCCGAACTAAGATTACCCGCCTGTAAAAAAACCGCCAACTGATTTCCGGCGTATTTCTTTTCAGCAAAAACATCAATAATATAAAATGGTAAAGTCATGTTTGTAAAATCTATTTTGTGAGATGTACTTTGTGATCTGTGAATTGTAAAATGTATTTTGTGAGTTGCAAATTGGAAAATATTTAACTTTTAACATCTCACATTCAACATCTCATCTAAAAAACCTATTTCGTTATTGATGAATTTGTTTTTGACTCCTCTAACTTAATAACACTTAGTTCTTTTTTAGCTTCCTCTACTACATCCGGATAATCGGTAAAATTGTTAATTACATTATCTAAAATATAAGTCGCCTGATAACTGTCTTTTAATCCGTAGAAATTTTCGGCCATCAAAACCAGACTCTTTGCTCCGTAATATTTATAAGCGGAGTAGTTTTTGGCTAATTTCTGAACGGAAACATTTGAGGCTTCAAATTTGCCTTCTTTCGTTTTAAAATAGGCATCATAATACAAGGCTTCGGCTGCTAATTCTCCTTTTGATGTTGCAGACAATTTTGCATACGCTGCTTTTGCTTTGTCCTGATCTCCGGTTTGCATGGCAGCACGTGCTACAATAATTTGTGCATCTGATTTTACATTGGCATCAGCTTTTGGATTCTGCAACACCTTATCTGCATAAATTACCGAATTGTTATAATCTTTTTTATCATAATAACACTTCATTAAATTCGCCTGAGCGAAAGTTTTATTCTGAGGAAAGTCGGCTTCGTCTTCTAAACGAACCAATACCGGAATTGCTTTGTCACAGTCTTTTGCTTTCAGGAAAATCTGAGACAATCGGCTTAAAGACTGTTCTGTAAATTCATTTCTTGGCTGATCAATCACATATTGGTAATTGACTACCGATTTACTTTCAGAGCCTTCTGCATAATACAACTGTGCTACGTAAAAATTAGCCTCCACTGCATGAATCCCGGATGGAAATTTAGCGATGTAACCTGCAAGACCTGTAATAGCGGCTTTGCTGTTATTTTGACTGTATTGTTTAAAAGCTCCTTCGTACGTATCGTTATCCAATTCTGCATCTGTAACCGCAACAAAGTCCAATGTTCGTACCCAGGTAGCATATTCATCTACTTTTCCTGAATCAACGTAGATTAATCTTGCTGTTGAAACCGCTTCTAAAGCTTCTGATGTTTTTGGAAATTCAGCCGCCACTTTTTTAAATTTAACTAAAGCCTGTTCGTCACGATCTGTATTGTAATAAATCAGACCTTGTTTCAGAATAGATTTTGAAGTAAACGAACCGTTTTTGTATTCGGAAATTAACTGATCGTACGTTTTGATCGCTAAATCATTCTTTTTCTGAGCGACATAAGTATTCCCCAATTCATACAAAACATCATCTCTATAGGATGATTTTTTATACATCAGCAGGAAATTATTCAGTTCCTCTATTTTCTTGTCATTTTTAGACATAAAACCATACGAAAGTGCTTTTTGATATTGTGCATAATCGGCATCAACGCCTTTTGCATCAATTGCTTTTGCATAAGCTTCCATTGCAGGAGCATATTTTGCAGTTACAAATCGGCAATCCCCTAAGCGTAAATACGAATCATTCAAACGTACTTTGTCTTCTTTTGAATTGTCAATTTGTGCCTGAAAAGAATTTCCGGCCTGATCGTACTCTTTTAATTTAAAATAAGCGTAAGCAATATTGTAGTTAATGTTTTTGTATTCTTCGGTCGTTTTAGCACCCGCCAAACCAGCAAATTGTTTGTAACTCAACAATGCCGATTGAAAATCGTCGGTTACATATTCTGATTCTGCCTTCCAGAAAGTCGCACGTGCTGTAAACTCAGGATTCTTTTGCTCTTTGATTGCATTATTGAACATCTTTAACGCTTCTGCATAATTCGATTCCGAATACAATTCCAGACCTCTGTAAAAAAGTACTTTTTGGTAGGCTAGTTTGTTTTCCGCAGATCTGTTTTTCTCTAATAAAATCAAGGCTTCTTTATAATTTTTAGAAGAGATATAAGAATCAACCAATAATTTTTCTACTTCACCTTTACTGGAATTGTTTGGATATTTTTTCAAAAAATCAAGCAAAATTCCCGGAACCGTTTGATATGCATTCCCGATTTCATAGCTCAACTTAGCGTAATTCAAAGCGGCATCTTCCTGAATTTGAGTATTGAACTCCATTTCAGACGCATTTTTAAAAGCATTCAGGGCTTCTTGTTTTTTACCCGTATTCAGGTAACTTAAACCTAAATGGTAGTAGGCATTTTGTGCAACGAAATCTTTTCCTTCAATAATTTTATTAAATTGAGATATAGCACTTTCGTAGTTTTTTTGCTCGTAATAGGCATACCCTAATTGATAGAAATCGGTGTTGTTCCACTTTCCTTTTTTCCCTTTGTATTCTTCTAAAAACGGAATCGCTTTGTCGTATTGTTTTAGATTGAAATAACACTCTCCGATGATTTTATTCAATTCTGATTTTTCAATTTCATTTGATTTATTCATTGCTTTTTGCCCTAAATCAATTGCTTTTTGAAAGTTTCCTAATTTAAAATTCATATCAGCCTGATAGTATGAAAGCTTTTCTTTATACTTTTCTTCGCCTGAAACCTCATCAAAATATTTGGTTGCTTCTTTATAATCATCGCCTTCATAGGCCATAAATCCTAAGTAATATTTGGCCTGAGAACCAAACTCGGCGGAATTAACCACTTTATTAAAATACGTGGTGGCTTCCTTCTTCTTTTTAGCATTAAAATAGCTGTAGCCTTTTTGAAAATTAAACTTATCCAGATCAGACTTGCTCATATAACTTTCATCAACTTTATCAAACCATTGTAACGCTTTTGGATAATTTCCCTGCTCAAAGAAAAAATGAGCAACTTCAATATAAGCCTGATTTTGTTTGGTACTGGTTGGATAATCGGTTACAAACTTTTCCATCAGTTCATCTGCATTCGGCTGATTGGTTCTAATGGCACAGTTGGCGATATAATAAGCACAATCGGACTGAACTTCTTCTGTCGTTGCATTGTTTTTTACATATTCAAAAATAGGTTTTGCCGAAGCATATTGTTTGTCTTTGTATAAAGCCAGTGCTTTGTCAAAATCCTTTAAATCGTAGGTATAAATAGCTGATTTTTGTGCCGAAACCGTCGTCGAAATAAGGATAATTTGGAATAAAAAGAACCAGGAAAGTCTACGCATTTTAGTTTTATTTAGTATTCAAATTTATCATTTTCTACCGTTTATAACGAAACGTTTCAATCTTTTATTATGATTCTTTTTTTTAATGGTGCTTATTTAACAGCTTATTAATCCTCAAAATATTGGTTCTCAAATGTTCTAAAACTATTATTTTTTATAACGTTTTCTTCAGAAATGATTAAAATTTATTTTGAATCCAACCGTTATCTTATTACTTTTACCATTCAAATCAATTTATTATGTCACAAACCGTACTGTCTCTTAAAGAAGTAACTATATATCAGGAAGGAAGAAAAATTTTATCTCATATTAATTTAGATGTCCAACACGGAGAATTCATCTACATAATTGGAAAAACGGGTTCCGGAAAAAGTAGCTTCATGAAAACTTTATACGGTGATTTGCCTTTAAGCGAAGGAGAAGGTCACATTGTTGAATTTGATTTGGCAGCTTTAAAAGAAAGCGAAATTCCGTTTTTGAGACGTAAAATCGGAATCGTGTTTCAGGATTTCAAATTGCTACCGGACCGCTCTGTAAAAGACAATATGCTTTTTGTTCTAAAAGCAACGGGCTGGCATGAAAAAGAGGCAATGGAGCACAAAATTGATGAAGTTTTGGACAAAGTAGGTATGAAGGAATTTGTGAACAAAATGCCACACCAACTTTCGGGAGGTGAACAACAACGTGTTGCCATCGCAAGAGCTTTATTAAACGATCCTGAATTTATTCTAGCCGATGAACCAACCGGAAACCTTGATCCGCAAACAAGTTCTGAGGTTTTGGAGGTATTGAAAAAAATCAATGCTAACGGTAAAACGATTATCATGGCCACTCACGATTATGCTTTATTGATGAAATTCCCTTCGAAAACATTAAAATGTGAAGATGAAAGGATTTTTGAGGTCGTGCAACGCAGCGTGTAATGCTTTCTATCTTAATTCCGGTTTACAATTACAATGTTTTTACGCTGGTAGAAATACTAAACAAACAAACGCTGGAATGTGATATCGCCTTTGAAATTATCTGTCTGGATGATGCTTCTGAGTATTTTTTAGCTGAAAATAAAAAGATCAATCAATTTAAGAATGCGACTTATTCGGTTTTAGAAAAAAACATCGGAAGAAGTGCTATTCGGAATTTACTGGCTCAAAAAGCAAGTTATGAAAACCTGCTTTTTCTCGATGCCGATACCATTCCTGTTTCTGAAAATTATATTTCAAATTATATTTCACAGATCAATAACGTCGAAAAAATTGTTTACGGTGGAATCCTCTACGAAGATATAAAACCTTCCAAAAATGAAATTCTACGCTGGATTTATGGCATAAAAAGAGAAGCTTTAAAGGTCTCCGATCGAAACAGCAACCCTTATCTTTCCTTTCTGACTTTAAATTTCCTGATCAAAAAAAGTATTTTTTCAAAAGTTACTTTTAACGAAGACATCCCGAATCTGAGACACGAAGACACGCTCTTTTCGTTTGATTTAATGCAAAAACAGATTGAGATTGTACATTTTGAAAATCCTGTTTATCATTTAGGTTTAGAAAGCAGCGAAACCTTTCTGAGAAAATCGGAAGAAGCTGTTTTAGCCTTAAAAAACTTAATCGATTCTAACCTGATTTCAACGGAATATGTGAAGTTGTCTCATTATTTCCAAATTCTCAAAAAATCTCATCTAAGGCCTTTAACTGCTTTTGGATTCCGTCTTTTCAAGCCTTTACTTAAAAGACAGTTGTTAGGAAAACACCCGTCTCTTTTTATTTTTGATCTTTATCGATTGGGGTATTATTGCAACGCCAATTAGGTATTTATAATTGCTTCGAATAAAACTTTCCATTGCTGCATGATGGTATCTAAATCATATTTTCCGATACTTTTTATTGCTTTCTGCCCCATTTCTATTCGCAAATTTTCATCTTCCATTAATAAAACTAATTTCTCCACAAAAGAGTCTTTATTACCTTCTTCAATAAGAAATCCATTTTCATTATTTTGTATGATTGCTTTGGGACCAACCGGGCAATCGTAAGCGATGCAAGGCAAACCGGTCGCCATTGCTTCCAGTAAAACCATTGGTAAGGCTTCATTTCTGGAAGTCATTGCCAATATAGACGCTTCTGTATATTTTTGCTGTATGTTTTGAACCGGATTAAAAAAGGTTACTGTTTTTTCAATCTGCAACTTTTTGGCTAAGTCTTTTAATCCTAGACTCTCCTCTTGTTTTCCATAAATCTCCAAGGACCATTCCGGTTGCTTTTCCGTCACTGATTTCCATATTTGCAATAATCGGTCGATTCCTTTTTCATGCGAATGCCTTGCGACGGCAATAATTTTTTTTGCCTTTAAATCTGAAAAAGATTTTGTTTCAATCCATAACGGATTGGGAATAACAATACCATTTTTAAGCGACCATTCTCCCAGGCTTTCATTTGATAATGCTACAAAATAAAAAAATTGAGAAGCACAATAATTTCGATATCTATATTTGAATGTGTTAGTAAATCCAAAAAAACGAGAAGTCTTGTATTCATTAAATCTGGAACCGTGCGCCTCAAAAAGAACAGGGATTTTTGTATTTATCAGTAATGGAATTGAAAATGATTTTAAGGCAAAATCACAAACAATAATACAATCGGGCTGTATCTTTTTTATATATTCCTCCAGTTCTTTTTTGTAGCGAATTAAATTGAGCGCCTTGTTGCCTTTTAAGACAATATCATAGAAATCAATTTGTTTGTTAAACTCAAAAAAAAGATTTTCATCTCCACCGTTTTGAGTAATAACGGCAATTTCATAACCAAATTTCTCAATCAGGTAGTTGGTTTTTACGGCTAGTACTCTTTGCACTCCTCCTTCTTCATTTGCTCTTTGTGTAATATAGAGTAGCTTCATTTTTTTGATGTCAAAAATTCTTCGTAGTCCCTGATGTAATCGCTTTCTTCAAAAACTTCTGAAGCCAGAACAAGGCAAACTGCTCCAGAAGAGAAATTTTCGAGTTCACGCCATGTATTATTTTTAATCAGTAATCCTTTGTCGGGTTTATTTAAAACTACCTTTTTTTCTATTTCACCGTCTTTTAAAATCACATCAAAACTTCCTGAAATTGCGATTAAAATTTGCTGCAATTTTTTATGCGAATGACCACCTCTCTTAGAAGAACTTGGAATATCATATAAATAATAAACTCTTTTGATTTCGAAAGGAATTGTATCATCTTCAATTACGGCAATATTTCCTAAAACATTTTCAATTTTCGGAAAATCAATCATAACTATATTCATAATCTTATTTCAATTTATATTTGTTAAGCAATATCACCATCGATTCCTTACTTTCGTATCAAATATATAACTCTTTAAAAACAATATGCAAGATAAATTAGTCGTCACCGTTATTTGCTTGTGTTACAACCATGAGAATTTTGTAACGGAGAGCTTATTTTCAGTAATTTATCAAAATTATGCGTTTATTGAATTGATAATCGTAGATGATTGCAGCACCGATAATTCTAAAAAAACAATTGAAAAATGGCTTACAGACTATCCCAAAGCTAAATTTATCGCGAATGAAACCAACTTAGGGAACACAAAATCATTTAACAAAGCACTAAAATTAGCCAAAGGAGATTATATCATCGATTTGGCTGCAGATGATGTTTTAGTACCCAATTGCATTTCGTTGCAACTTGAAACTTTCAAAAAAAGTACATTCACCAATCTGGGCGTCGTTTACGGAAATGCCGAGTTGATCACTGAAAAAGGCGAATTTGATTCTTATTATTTCCCTATAGATCAAGATCGCAAAACGATCCAAAAAAAGCAAACCGGTGACATTTATTGTAGTGTACTCTCAGGTTTAGACAGTATTTGTTCTGTTTCTGCAATGACAAAAAAATCCGTTTATGATACGCTAAAAGGTTATGATGAAACTCTCGCTTATGAGGATTTAGATTTTTGGATACGCTCCTCCCGTTTGCATGAATTTGATTTTATTGATGAAATTTTAATTAAAAAAAGAATTTCAGACAATTCACTGACCAACAGTTTTTATGACAATCGAAAACCAAGATTTCGAGAAATAAACTTGTCCACCTATAGAATTCTAAAAAAAGCCATTCATTTAAACAGAACAAAAAAAGAAGATCTCGCGGTTCAAAAAAGAGTCCATCATGAAATTGTTCATACTTTTAAAATAAGAGATTATAGTTTATTTTGTAAAAATATGGGGCTCCGATTTTGGTTGTTTTGGAGGATAAACTTAAAAAAATACTCCGTTTAATTAATAGTCGAAAATCCCAAAAGAAAATATTGTGATAATAAAACACCGTAAGGCTTTTATTGGCTCCTTAATCTTTTACTAAAAAAAGGCTCTAATTAAATTCCATATCCAAACATCGAACGGCATCCGATTTTACAAAATACAACATTTGAAGCTCTAATAAATTTGAGTTTGGGTGAAATTTTTCTTCAAATAATAGCCCCGACTGTAAAGACATCATTTTTTCAACCTAGTTCTCTATCGTATTAAAAATCAAAAAAAAAAAAATAAATTACCTTTTTTTCAACTTCAAAAACAATTCCCAAACCTCTTTTAGCTCCTCTAATTTCAATAACCAACAAATAAACAAATAGGTTATCGGCCCAAGAATAGCGCCTAAAAATAATTGCAAGACCAAATTCTCTATAAAGTAAATCATACTATATACTAAAATCGACATTCCTATCGTAGCAACAATATAAGGCAGCGTGTCTTTTATTTGCCTAATTGCTCCATAGCCATACAATTTTCCTGGCAAGTAAGCATTGAAGACAAAAAACAAAGCCGATGTAACAACATGCCCGATTACTATGGCTTTTACACCTAAAGGAATGGTAATAATCATAGCTAATACTGTGAAAGGCAGCTTAGACAAATCTACCTTTAGAAACAAATCAGAACGTCCGATTGCCTTTAGTAAATTTAAATTTATGGCACTCATAGGAAGAAAAACACGTGAAAAAACGATCCATTGCAAAAGTGGAATTAAAGAAATCCATTTTTCGGTAAGAACTATTACAACAATTGGTTTTGCCAACAGCGCGATGAGCGTCATTAGTGGGATAATCACAAAAGCAGACATTCGAATCATTCTACTGTAAATAGAAACCAATTTCTCTTTATCATGTTGTACTATAGCAAGAATTGGAAATGTGGCCTGTTGCAGAATACTTGTAATTGTACCTGCCGCTATATCAGCAAAACTCTTTGCTCTGGTGTAATATCCTAATGAAATTGTTGAATAAAATTTCCCTAAACAAATTGTATATACATTATTTAAAATTTGAGCATACAAACCGGCTGCTAGTAATTTTGAACCATAACCAAATAATGATTTAAATGATTTTCTTGAAAAAGCAATAGAAGGAACCCAATTACTAAAAAACCATAAAGACACAGACGAAGCAAAAGAACCAACCAGTATTTGAACAACCAAAGACCAGACTTCATATCCATTTATAGCAGCCAGCACTCCACATACTCCTCCTGAAAGCATTCCGATTACATTACTTTTTGCTATAGATTTGAAATCAACTGCAATTGTTAATTTCGTTCGCTGAACGATTGCAAAAGCATTTATAAGCAGACTTAAGCTCAGCATTCTCGCCAGATTCGTTAATTGAGGTTGTTCAAAAAAAGAGGCGATAAATGGTGCTGATAGAAATAACAACAAATAAAAAAAACTACTTACAGCTAAATTGAAAACAAATAGGGTCGAAAAATCAACCTCTTTCCTGTCTTGACGTTGAATTAGTCCGATGTTCAATCCACTTTCAATAAAAGTTTGTGATAGAGCTATAAAAATGGTTAACATGCCTATTAAACCAAAATCTTCGGGAACCAAAATTCTGGCAAGTATGATACTCGCTATAAACTGTCCGAATTGAACAGCAAATTTATCCACCGCTGACCAAAAAATTCCTTTTGTTGCGGCTAATTTTATAGAAGTATTTTGCATTTAAGACAATTAAAATTTATTTGCATTTAACTTTTTTCAATCCAATTATGACTTTTATCCTCATTATTACTTGGTTTAAAAAAAGCAAAAATACAGTTTTAAATTATGAAAAGATTTGACCCTCTAAATACTCCAATATGTTTTCAGAAGCAGTCTTTCTATTTTTTGGAATTAAAATATTCTGAACAAAATTATCACGTTCTTCTTTCATCCAATCCTTTTCATTCAATACAACTTTTTCAATAAAATCGACTACCTGTTTTTTATTTCTGGACTGATAATGCGCTGCTACTGCTTTCTCCCCAAAAACATTCCAGTATTCCATAACCGATTCCTCCCTGACCATAAAAAGGGAAGGCTTTCCCGTGATCAGATATTCCCCCATAAATGAACCGCAATCGTGAATCAATGCATCTGAGGTTAAAAAAAGAGCTATATAATCACCATTGTCAAATTGGCCATTCTCTAAGCTTGACCATTTATTATAATAGTTGTCTGTTTTTTCTTTGCCCCAATTAACGTCCTGTTCTAATTTAACTCTTAACAGATGGTGTGGTTTAAATGCAATTTGTACTTTATCTTTATACTTTTCAGCCAACTCTAAAAAAAAGTCATAGTATTCTAAAAAATTTGCTACTCTATTCAATTCAGTCATTGAATGATGTGGTGCCCATATAATCTTTTTCAGCGCTAAATTTTTATTTTTCCAAACTGTATGATTTGGATTTTTATTGATTAATAACGGATCGAATCCCGGATAGCCTGTTACAATAGTATTCCTTCCTTTATTTTTTTGTTTTTGTAATGCGATTTCTTTATGAAGTGGAGTTTCGGCAAAAATTTTCCAAACAAGATTATGAAAATTTAAATTATAAATAAACTCAAAATCAACTGTCATAACGGCATAAGGTACATAACAAGTTAAGGTTCTTGAAAACTGTTTGATGTAATACCGATAATCCTGCAATCCTTCGTACGGATTGGTATAAAACACAAGATCCGGTGCGAAACTTTTTTTTATATCCAAGTACTTTTTTGTTTCATTATCATAGGTTTTAATAACATCATAGCCTTTATTTTTAAAAGCTATGAATGTTTTATCCATTTCAAACAGCATGTTTTCCACGCCATAATCTACCACAGGACAAACGAATAGAAATGGTTCAAATTTTGGATGTTTTAGCATTAAATCAAAAAGAACATCGTATTTCCAAACAGACTCATGGGTCAAAAAGAAGGCAACTTTTACTTTTTCCTTGCCTCTCACAAGCTGAAGTGCTTTTCGATGCTTTTTAGGTGCTTGTTTGATTTCATACCAATCAAAAGCAGCTCTTAATTTGGTGAAATTATAAATCCTGATTAACGAAATCCATAGTATTTCGGGTACCATTTTTTTAATAAATAATTTTAATTGCGCCATTTTTATCCAATCAAAATTAATACTTATTTAAAACCTCAACAATAAAATCTACTTCCAACTCCGTTAAAACCGGGCTCATTGGTAAACTCAAAACTTCATCATGAATCTTCTCTGTAATTGGAAACGATAACTGATTCCAATTCGGGAATGCTTGCTGTTGATGTGGCGGAATTGGATAATGAATAACCGTCTGAATATTGTTTCGCACTAAATATTCTTGCAAATCTTCTCTATTTTCTGTTCGAACAACAAATAAATGAAACACATGATTATTCGAAAAATCCCAAAAGGGAAGTATTATTTTGTCATTTTTAATTTCTGCTAAATACCGTTTTGCAATGACACGACGTTTATCATTATCAAGATCTAAATTGGGCAGTTTTAAGTTCAAAAAAGCAGCTTGCAATTCGTCTAATCTGGAATTTACACCAATAAATTCATTGTAATATTTTTTTTCCGAACCGTAATTTCGCAGTGAAAACAGCACTTTTGCCAACGCTATATCATTTGTTGTAATGGCTCCACCATCTCCTAAAGCTCCCAAATTTTTCCCCGGATAAAAACTGTAGGCGACTGCTGATTGTAGATTGTTGTTTTGAGTCTTTTGACTTTCGACTTTCGACTTTAAACTTCTTCCTGCTCCGTGAGACTGTGCTGCATCTTCAATAATTAGCAAATTATTTTCCCTTGCAATGCTGTTAATCTGATCCATTTCTGCCAATTGACCGTACAAGTGAACTGCTAAAATGGCTTTGGTTTTTGAAGTGATTTTTCCCGAAATTAAATCCGGATTTAGCGTATAGGTCTCTAATTTGGGTTCGACTAAAATCGGAACCAAATCGGCTTGCAAAATGGCTAAAATACTCGCAATATAGGTATTGGCAGGAACAATAACTTCGTCTCCTTTTCGGAGTTTCCCTAATTGAATATAGGCTTTAAAAATCAATGTCAAAGCATCCAGACCATTCCCCACTCCAATACAATATTCGGCATTACAATATTTAGCAAAAGCCTTTTCAAATGTCTCAGTTTCTTTCCCTAATACATACCAACCGTTATGCAAAACCGATTTCAGTTTTTCCTGAAAAGCAGCTTCGTACGGCTCGTTTATTTTTTTTAGATCTAAAAAAGAAATCATATCAAAACGTTATTTAGTAAGCTATAATTGGAAGTTTCAACTTCGTAAAAATCGTGAATTATGGTGCTGGCTCCGAAACTTTCCTTCCAATAGGACAATCCTTCATTTAGTTTTTTGCCTTGATTTTCATTTGAAATCCCAAAGTCAAAAAAACGCTTTTTAGCATATCTTTCCTGAATCAGATGTTGATATAAGAAATCTAAACTTCCTAAACGATCGTCTTGTTCCAACTTCGAAATATACTGGCAGTGTGCTACTGTTTCTGTTTCAAAAACAGTTGTTCCCCCTATGATTTTGTCTTCAAAATAAACGTTAAACTGACGAATATTATCGGGAAAAAGTACCTTTAACCGACTAATTTCTTCTAAGGAATGAACCGGTATTGCCTTGTGTTTTTTATCCAGATTGGGAATCAAAATTTCATTCCAGAACAATTCAAAATCATTTTCTTCTTTGATATACAACTGATTTGAAACTGCTTTCTGAAAACCTCTTTTTCTAATTTTTGAAACCGTATTTTTTTGCGACAAATCAATAACAGAAAGGGAATCCCGACGGATCAACTTTCCTTGAGCTACAAACAAAACATATAAAATTTCTTCAGCGGGTTTTAAATGATAAATTGAAGGAAGCGTTTTAACAATTAATTTTTGAATTCCACTTTCATTCAAAAAAAACAGAACGGACTGAAAAACAGCAAGCACTGTGCTCAACTTGGTCTGATCTTTATAAACCAAACCTCCGTAAGTAAGTCCCTGATGTGAGTACACCAAATCACCTTCTTTATTAGCCGGTAAAACCGCTAGTAATTTTTCATTTTTAAAAACAAGAAGCGAAAAATCTTCAAAACGATCCTGATGATACTGCATAAAATTACGATGAAATAAAAAAGTTGCATTTTTGGCCTTCGCAAGGAAGTCATTCCAAATTGCAAAATCATTTTGATCGTATTTTTTTACCGTATATTTCGTCATCCCTGATTTAACTATTTGTGATCAAATGCTTTCAGATACCATTTGTATTTTACCGCCATCAGCCTCACTATAATGATTACCAAAGAAGTTATCAAATACAAAAGATCATCCTCCAGATTCATTTTTTTTAGTATAAAGAAAACGGCTCCTCCTAAAATACAGATCGTAGCATAAATTTCTCTTCTGAAGATTGTTGGAATCTCCGTACATAAAATATCACGAATAACACCTCCAAAACAAGCCGTCATGGTACCAAGAGCAATACAAATTATCGGATGTAAACCAATTGAAATTCCTTTTTCTAATCCAATTAAGGTAAAAACACCCAACCCGATGGTATCAAAAAGAAACAAAGAAGTTCGTAGTCTGTCAAACTTTTTTCTGAAAAGAATGGCCAGAAAAAATCCGAATGTAATAACGTAAACATATTGCAGATCTTTCATCCATCCAACCGGGGTTCTGCCTATTAAAACATCACGCAGGGTTCCTCCTCCAACAGCTGTAACAAATGCAATAATAAAAACCCCAAACGGGTCTAATTTTTTATGCATTGCTGTTAAAGCGCCGGACATAGCAAAGGCCATCGTACCGATCAGGTCTAATAAATGGAACATTTTTTATTTTTAGTTACTAAGATTCAAAGGTGCATAGGTACAAAGATTTGACTAAATTATTTTACTTTATTCCTTGTTTTTACAGCGAACTCGCCATTATTTTTTGGTATAAATCGGGCTTCTTTTCAATAAATACGAAACAGAATCGATCCAACTGTCTTTTATACTGAACAAAGGTTTTCTGGTTTGAGAATATATTTTTGTGTTGTTTTTGTACATATCAAAATATACTGTGTAGTAGTAATACGTCTGGGTATTGGTACTGGTTGTCCCAATATCGCTTGTTTTCACCTTTTTATTGTTATCGCTAATTTTAGCATTCCCACTATTATAAGCTACTGATGTTGCGCTTTCGGCCGTTGTAAAAGAGATTTTGGCAGCCACGATGTTGTCAACTCCAAGAATTTTTTGAAGGTCTTCAATCGGAGTCTCGTCAATGTTTTTATAATCAATTCCGGCTTTGTGCAACAAACTGTTTGTTGTTCGCAAATCTTGAACTGTCAGCGGGAAAATATTAGAAGACTTATCTAATAATTTGTTATAAAGGTCGTTTTGAGCAAATTTAGACATCTCCTCAGAACTTTGCAGATTGTCTGCATTTACATAAGGAACAGGCAATACCGCAATAGTATTGGGCTTCATGTCGGCAATGGCTAGCGTTTGATTTGAGTTGTTGTTTGTATTAGTGCTACTTACCACATTACTGGTTGTAGAAACATCAAAGGTCTGAGAACGACCACTGGCAAAATCAATTCTGGCAATTTGGGAGATATCCAGTGAAATTTGCAACGTCTCACCCGGTAAAGAATATTCTACGGTTTTATCAGACATTTTTGCAATAGTACATTCAATAATCTGGTAGTCACGTTTTATTATTTTATCTAACTTTTTGCTTCCATTTTGAGCAAAACCTGCAATCGTAACCAATAACATAATTATCGCAAAAAACTTTGTAGTTTTCATAATCTTAATCATTTAAATTACCCTACTCTTATGGCTTTTCGGTCACTCCATTCAAAATACAGACAACAATATTATTACCTGCTAGATTAATTGATAAGCGGTATTTATGCGCTTATAATTGTTTCTATTTGATTAGTCAAAGTTATCAATTTAGAGGCTCACAAAAAATGATATATGTCATACCTTTTGAATGCAATTAATTTCACCACATAGAGACATAGTCAATAAAACGTAAAAAAGACGTTTCACTCCATATAAATCACATAAGCCTATGCGAAAAAATTATGATTTTCTTAAAACACTTCAAAATAGTTTTTTACCGCGAATTGGCGCAAATTTTTAAAGTTTGACTATTATTATAATTCGTGTTAATAGGTGAAATTCCTGGCAACCCATATTTTGTTCCCTGCCCCTACATATTCTGCGTGTAAAAATTATAATCTTTTAAAATTACCCTTAGAAAATCACGTTCATTGCCGGATTGATTTTTGATTCCGGTAACACTTTCAATTTTAGTAACCAATTTAGTAATGGTTTCATAGTCATTTTTAAGATCTGCTTTTTGAAATGTTTCCTTTATAATTCGCATATCATTATCAGACAATTTTATCACCAAAGGATAAGTCGGAATATAAGCGTCGCCTATCTCTTCGAGAATGGTATGACTTATATTAATTTTATTCTTTAAAGTAATAACAGCAGTTCCCGCTACCATGTCTCCCAAACGTTGTCCTTTTTTACTCGAAACTACAGCTACCAAAGCAATAACACCGCTAAAAATAGAAATATCTACAAGTCTGAAAAACCATCGCATCAAGTAGTCTCCAAAACCGGCCTGATAGCCATCAATTTTCACCACTTTTATCTTAACCAGCTTTTTTCCGATAGTTTGACCTTCAAAAATGCTTTCTAATGTGAGCGAATAAATGACAACCGGGAAATAAAGCAGCAAAAGGATCGATATTCTGGACCAGTTATCCATACCATCTAACGCCATATCTAAATGGAATGCGTAAAAAAATATCCCGTAAATGACTATGAGATAGGCAAATTTAATAATCAAATCGATAAAATAAGAGCCGATCCGCTCGCCGGCAGATGCTGCTATAAAATTTATTTTAACATTTTGCGTAGTATTTATTGATAATTCTGACATATTTTATATTTTAGCCCATAATGAGAGAGATCGCCTTCATAAAACAAAATAAAGAAAAATGGCTGGAATTTGAGCTAGCTATTTTCGGTAAAGCTAAAAAAAATCCTGATGAGTTAGCCAATTTGTACATTCAAATGATGAATGATTTGTCTTACGCTCAAACGTATTACCCAAAAAGCAAGACTGTCGTTTATCTAAATCATTTGGCTTCACAGATCTATCAGAAAATTTACAAAACCAAACGAGCCGAGAAAAACAGGTTTCTGGAATTTTTCAGAACCGAAGTGCCTTTGCTGGTGTACGAATACAGAAGATATCTCTTGTATTCATTTGTCTTATTTTTTATAATGGTGGGCATTGGTGTTATTTCGGCACGATACGATACTAATTTTGTTCGCTTAATTTTAGGGGACGGTTATGTAAACATGACTTTAGAAAACATTAAAAAAGGAGATCCTATGGCCGTTTATGCCTCTGGAAGTAATTGGGGCAGTTTTATTGGCATCACCATGAACAACCTTTATGTAGGAGCCAGATGTTATATTTACGGTCTTTTTGCAGGAATTGGCACTTTTTATATTGCCATGCAAAACTGCATTATGTTAGGGGCTTTTCAGTACTTTTTTTACGAACAAGGTGTTTTCTGGAAAAGCGTTCGTGGAATCTGGATTCATGGTTCTATGGAAATTTTTGCCATCGTAATCGAAACCGCTGCCGGATTTATTCTCGGAGCCTCAATATTGTTTCCAAAGACATTTTCCCGGGTAAATTCTTTTAAAATAGGTTTCAAAAACAGTTTCAAAATCTTCCTGAGCACCTTTCCTTTTACCATTGGTGCAGGATTCCTTGAAGGTTTTATCACCCGATATTCAATCGATATGCCCAACGTATTAAGCAGTTTTATCATACTGTTAACCTTAGGTATCATCTCTTTTTACTATTTGGTTTATCCTTTTATCGTACACAAAAAAATACAACAACTATCAGCCAAATTGATCTAATCAGTACCGATAATGAATAAAATTTTCTTTGTTTTATCTTTTCTTTTTTTCTTTAGCATCACAAATGCTCAAGATACCTTGGTGACTGTCGATCCGCCAAAAATTACCTCGGTAAAATATACGGAGAAAGATATCATAATCGATTCGGATACGGTTGAGGCCAAAACTTTTCATAAAGATTTCAAGAAAAAATATACTTCCTCAGACTTTGTGTACGAATACAAAGCCCCTGAGAAAAATCTCTGGGATCATTTTAAAGAATGGCTGGCCAGTATTTTAAGAAATCTGTTCACTTTCAGTAACCCGCAGGCCGCATTAAATTTTGTGTCTGTTTTATTGAAAGTGCTCGCCGTTCTGATTATTGTTTTTGTAATCTATCTGATCGTAAAAGCGATAATTAATAAAGAAGGCAAGTGGATTTTCGGAAAAGATTCTCATAAAAAGACCATCTATTACTCTGAACTGGAGAAAAACATACATCTGTTAGATTTCAAAAAACTCATTCAGGAGAGTATCGAAAAAGGAGAAAGAAGAATCGCAATACGCTACTATTACCTTTGGTTATTAAAAGTTATGGCGCAAAACCATTATATCGAATGGGATATCGAAAAAACCAATTCCGATTATTTATACGAGCTTCAAAGCCCCGTTTATAAAGAAGAGTTCACTTATTTATCCTATTTGTACAACTATATTTGGTATGGCGAATTTGAAATTGATGAAACCACTTTCAAAAAAGCAGAAAACCGTTTTAAGAATTCAATAAAAACCTTTAGCAATGAATAAATCCGTCAAAATTTACATCGCTATTCTGGTTTTTGTTTTTGCTCTTATTGTAATAACCAGTGCCAATAAACCCAAACCGATCGATTGGAGACCAACCTACTCTGTCAATGATAAAATTCCATACGGATTATATGTTTTTGACAAAGAAATTGGTGGCTTACTAAAAAAACAAAAAATTGAACGCATCGCTACTATAACTCCATATGAGTTTTTAGATTCAAAATACATTCCCGATACCGTTTCCGGAAAATACAGCATTAAAGGTACTTTTTTCAATATAGCCGAACTTGGCGATATTGACGATCAGTCCATAACTGAGCTTTTTTACTTTGTATCTCATGGAAATAATGCTTTTTTGAGCATGAAAACATTTCCTCAGTCGATATTAGACAGTTTGAAGATTGAGATAAACACCAACTTTCAAGCTGCGCCTAATGCAAAGGTCTGGATGGCTAACGCAAAAGTAAGTTCCAAAAAATACCTGCTTAAAGATGTTGGTATTGAAAATTATTTCACAAAAATAGATACGGCAACGACTACCATTTTGGGCTATCAGGGAAATCAAAAAGAAAAACATGTCAACTTTATAAAAGTACCTTATTCGGGTGGCTATTTTTATTTGCACATGCAACCTGTTGCTTTTACCAACTACCATTTATTAAAAAAGGATCATTATCAGTATGCCGAAAATGTACTTTCGTATATGCCAAAAGGAAACATTTACTGGTACACCAAAGGACAAAACAGCGAATCCATTTCTGATTCGCCGTTGCGATACATTTTAAGTCAGCCCGCATTAAAATGGGCGTGGTACCTGTTGCTAATTGGAATTCTGATTTTTATTCTTTTTAATGCCAAACGAAAACAAAGAATCGTTCCAATCCTAAAACCGCTCCCTAACTTAACAGTTGATTTTACCAAAACTATCGGAAACTTATACTACCAAGAAGGCGATCATGATAACATTATCGATAAAAAAATCATTTATTTCCTCGAAAGAATACGAAATGAGTACCTAATCGACACCACAAAACTCGACGATACTTTTATCCAGAAACTGCATCACAAATCAGGAAAAGAGGAAAAAGACATCCGCGAACTTGTATTTTTGATCAACGAATACCGAAGAAGTTATCACGGAAGTCTCGAAGAAGATTTAATTCGAATTAATAATGCCATCGAGAAGATTTTAAATTAATACTTTTAACAGAAATTCATTCAAAAGAAAACATACCACAACATGGACGATATAAATACAACAAAAACAGAAATTACAAACGAAAATGTAAATTTTGAAACCCGACTAAACCTAACGCCACTTTTAGACCACGTTAGCAGTATCAAAAAAGAGTTGGAAACAGTAATTGTAGGTCAGCATAAAATGATTGATCAGCTTTTGGTTGCTATACTATCAAACGGACATGTTTTGTTGGAAGGAGTTCCCGGAGTTGCTAAAACCATTACAGCAAAATTACTCTCAAAAACGTTAAACATTGGTTTCAGCCGAATTCAGTTTACACCGGATTTAATGCCTTCCGATATTTTAGGAACTTCGATTTTTAACCTGAAAAACTCTGAATTCGAATTTAAAAAAGGACCAATCTTCTCTAATTTAATCCTAATTGATGAGATTAACCGTGCTCCTGCCAAAACACAGGCTGCCCTTTTTGAAGTTATGGAAGAACGTCAGATTACCATTGATGGCTCAGCTTATAAATTAGAAACTCCCTTTTTGGTAATTGCCACGCAAAACCCTATTGAGCAAGAAGGAACGTATCGTTTACCTGAAGCACAATTAGACCGTTTTTTATTCAAAATCACCATCGATTATCCAAAATTGGATGAAGAAATTCAAATCATTCAAAGAGAACATTTGCTACAAGATCACGGCAAACTGGAAGCGATAAAAACGATACTTTCTGCAATAGAAATCAAAAACTATCAAGCACTAATCAAACAAATCAGAGTAGAACAAAATCTATTGGAATACATTGCCAGAATCGTAGTAAACACGCGTGAAAATGCCTTCTTATACCTTGGAGCCTCTCCTCGTGCCTCAATCGCAATTCTGAATGCAGCCAAAGGTTATGCAGCCATTCGTGGTCGCGATTTTGTAACACCGGAAGACATTAAAGATGCAACTGTTCCTGTACTGCAACACCGTGTTATCGTCTCTCCGGAACGCGAAATGGAAGGAATCACAAGCTCTGAAATCATCAAACAAATCATAGAAACCGTTGAAATTCCAAGATAAATGTTGCTTGTAAAATGTAAAAAGTAACACGAAACATCCTCAACGTGAAACCTGAAACAAAAAAACTTGAAACAAAAAAACCTGAAACCATTAAAAACGTGAAATTCATAAAAAGTCTATACATCAACAACTTCTTCTTCTACGTGCTTCTGGGCATTGTCGGACTGTTTTTTTGTGCTTTTATTTTTCCCACTTTATATAACGGCGTTTGGTTTATAGTTTTAGTTCTCACTACTTTTTTAGCATTAGACATTTTACTCCTGTATTTAGCAAGAACCGGTATTGAAGCATCGAGAAGTACGCCCGAAAAACTTTCAAATGGCGATTTAAACCCAATACAAATTACAATCAAAAATCAATATACTTTTCCGATTTCGGCGAAGGTAATTGATGAAATTCCGTTTCAATTTCAAGTCCGAGATTTCAAAATTATAAAAAATATAAAAGCCTCCGCTCAGGAAGAAATCGGATATGATTTGCGTCCAACGGAACGTGGCGAATACTATTTTGGAAATCTTAATATCTATGTTTCTTCCCCATTAAAATTAATCTCCCGAAGGTTTACTTTTGACAAAGACCAAATGGTTCCAACCTATCCGTCTTATATTCAATTAAGAAAATACGATCTCTTTGCTATTTCGAACAACCTGTTTCAATACGGAATTAAAAAAATTCGCCGTATTGGACATACCATGGAATTTGAACAAATCAAAGAATACGTTCAGGGCGATGATCTGCGAACTATAAACTGGAAAGCCACAGCAAAGAAAAATGCCTTGATGGTGAATCAATTTCAGGACGAAAAGTCACAATCAGTTTATCTGGCAATTGACAAAGGACGTGTCATGCAAATGCCTTTTAACGGCTTAAGTTTATTGGACTATGCAATAAATTCAACTTTGGTTTTATCGAATGTAATTCTGAAAAAACAAGACAAAGCGGGAATTTTTGCCTTCTCTAAAAAAGTAGAAAACAGAGTTTTTGCCGAAAAAAGAGGCTCACAAATGCAAAAGATCCTCGAGACTTTGTACAACATCAAAACCGATTTTTTTGAGAGTGATTACAGTCGTTTGTATGTTGACATCAAGAAAAACATCAACCAAAGAAGTTTGATCATTCTGTACACCAATTTTGAAACAATGGATGGTCTAAACAGACAATTACCTTATTTAAAAGGAATTGCAAAAAGCCATTTATTAGTGGTAATTTTCTTCAGCAATACTGAATTAAATGAAATCATCCATAAAAAAACAGGTACAATTCAGGAAATATACGATAAGGTTATTGCTGAGAAATTCATGTTCGAAAAACGACTAATCGCCAACGAACTTAAAAAGTACGGAATTCATTCGATACTTACACAACCCGAGAATCTGACTCTGGATGCTATTAACAAGTATCTGGAAATTAAGTCGAGAGGGATTTTGTAATTTAGGTTAGATGTTTTTGTGAAATTTAAAATGGTTACCGAATTTAAAATATAAAACTATGAAAAAAGTAATTTTGATTGTATTCTTTTTCACAAGCATTTTCTCAAATGCACAGGAAAAAGAAACAATAACAGTTCCAAAAGGAATTGTTTATAATTACTGCAGTCCTAAAGTTCTCGAAAATGCAAAAAAATTAATCACTAGTAATTTATCCAATAGCAACGATTATAAACTTCTACAAGAAAATATGATTGTTGGCCCAGAACTATGGAAAAGATACAAGGACAATAAAAACATTCAAAAACTACAGACAGGAAATGTTCAATTTCATGTTAATAATTCAGTATTAGATGGACAAATGACTCATGACATCAATGATACCAAAATAATATGGGATGAATTCAAAAATGAAGTATCGCAAGGATATAAAATTCGAAAAGCAAATGAAGACGAATTAAAGTATTATTGGTCAGTTATATCATTTGACATTGATGAACCTTTATTAATCATAGAAACAAAAGAGCACAACTACATTTTAAATATCTTAAAAAAGAAACTAAAACTATTGTGGCTGGATGAAGCTCCTAAAAAAGATCAAAAACCAATTACTCAAGGAATTAAAGAAACCAAAATTGAAAAAGTTTTGTTGCTGAGTTCCGATGATGAAATAACCCAAAATAGTTCTGTTGAAGACATTACATTAATCATAGAAAAAACGCAAAAAATATTTAATGAATTGTTTCAAAATTCCGAAAAATCAGGAAAAATTATGATTCAATTTGAATTAAAAAAAGATAAGAATGAAATACAATTCGCCGTTAAAGATAATCTGGATTTAGATATAATGAAAGAATTTGAAAAAAGAATTAATAGCGAGCAATATCCAAATTCAAAAAAAGACCCTGTTAAACTTCAGTTACTTTGTAAAGTAAACTCGTTTGATGAAACGGAATAAATTGTTTTTGGGTTCATTAAAAATAAACTTTTATAATCTTGAATTTTTATAAATCAATAAATATGAAAAAATTACTTTTAATTCCATTCATTTTAATCAGCTTTTTGTCGAGCGCACAAAAAACAGAAAATATTATTATCATCACCACAGACGGTTTCAGATGGCAAGAAGTCTTTAAAGGAATGGATACCGCAATTGCCAACGACAAAAAATTCAATCAGGGAGACAGTACTTACATCTACAAGAAATATTACAGTGCTGACAGCAATGAAAGTCGCAAAAAAATAATGCCCTTTTTCTGGTCCGAAATTGCTTCGAAAGGACAAATTTATGGCAATCGCGATTTCGGAAATAACGTTGACGTTTCCAATCCATACTGGTTTAGCTATCCCGGATACAGTGAGATTATGACTGGAAATGTAGATTTGCAGATCAATGCTAACTCTTACAAAGCCAATCCAAATGTAAATGTTTTGGAATTTTTAAATCAGCAGCCAAAGGAAAAAGGAAAAACGGTTGCTTTTGGTGCCTGGGATGCTTTTGACAGAATTCTAAACGAAAAAAGAAGCAACTTCCCTGTAATTTCGGCCTTTGATAAAGTAGGTGGAAAGAAACCAACAGCAAATCACAAATTATTAAACGAAATGCGTGATAACTCGTTTAAGCCTTTTCATGAAGACGAATGCCTTGATGTTTTCACCCATTATGAAGCCTTAAACGAACTCAAAACCAACAAACCAAAAGTACTCTATATTGCTTACGGAGAAACCGATGAATGGGCACATGCAGGACATTACAAATCGTATCTGGATGCCGCAAACCAAGTTGATAAATGGATCAAAGAAATCTGGAATTTTGTACAAAATGATCCGCAATACAAAAACAAAACGACACTGCTTATTACGGTAGATCACGGTCGCGGAGACAAAACAAAAACACAATGGACCGATCACGGTAAAGATATTGAAGGAGCCTCACAAATCTGGTTTGCCGCGATGGGTCCCGAAATAGCGCCAAAAGGAGAAATCAAAACAGCAACGCAATTGTATCAAAAACAATTCGCACAAACCATTGCCAAAATCATGGGATATACTTTTACAGCACCCCATCCCGTAGAAAAAGAAATAACAGAATTGTTTAAAAATTAAGCAATCCGTAAGATAATTTTTTGCCACGAATTTCACGAATTCACACGAATTATAATAGTAGATAAACTTTAAAAATTCGCACCAATTCGTGAAATTCGTGGCAATCTTTTAAACCTTTTTCTAAACTCTGCAGCTTTACCTCTCTGAGCCTTTGCAGCTTTAAAAAAAAACTCAGAACCTTAGCAACTCAGTACCTCAGCACCTCAAAAAAAAACTCTGCCACTTTGCAACTCAACCCCTATACAACTTTAAAAAAAATCTCAGTACCTTAGCCCCTCAAAAACTTAGTTCCTTTAAAAAAAATGAAACAAATTACCTCAATACAAAATCCGTTTATCAAATCGCTTGTTTTACTTCAGGAAAAAGCAAAAGCCCGCAAACAAACCGGAACATTTTTGATTGAAGGCCTACGTGAAATTTCTATCGCCATAAAAGGAGGTTATGAAATTGAAACCGTTTTATTTTTACCCGAACTGGTTACCGAGAATCAAATCAATAAAATCGTTAATTCGCCGGTTCAACTCATCGAAATCAACAAAGAAGTCTATCAAAAATTGGCTTACAGAGATACTACAGAAGGCATTTTGGCAGTAGCCAAAACCAAATCAATGCAATTATCGGATTTAAAATTATCCGATAACCCCTTAATTTTAGTCGCCGAAGCACCCGAAAAACCCGGAAATATAGGAGCTCTTTTGCGTACCGCAGATGCTGCTAATTTGGATGCCGTTTTAATTGCCAATCCAAAAAGCGATTTATACAACCCTAATATTGTGCGTTCCAGCGTTGGTTGTTTGTTTACCAATCAAATTGCCACAGGAACTACCGCAGAAATTATCGCTTATTTGAAAGAAAAAAAGATTGATTTTTACTGCGCAACGTTGCAAAATTCAACCTCTTACCATACACAAAATTTCACAACTCCAACCGCTTTGGTTGTCGGAACAGAAGCCACAGGTCTGACACAAGACTGGCGTGATGCTGCTACACAAAATATCATTATACCAATGCAAGGCGAAATCGACAGTATGAACGTGTCTGTTGCGGCAGCCATTTTAATTTTCGAAGCCAAACGCCAAAGAGGATTTAACTAATACCAAATTTTAAATAATTATGAATTACAAAGTATCACTTTTAGCTTTATTATTTAGTTTTTCAGTTTCAGCACAAATTACCAATCAGGAGGTCGATGAATTAGTCAATCGAACGATAAAAGCCTTTGATGTCCCCGGAATTTCAGTTGCAATTGTAAAAGATGGAAAAGTAGTTCTGGCAAAAGGATATGGCGTAAAATCAGTTATAACCCAACAAAAAGTAGATGCCAACACCTTGTTTGGAATCGCCTCAAACAGTAAAGCCTTTACAAGTGCCGCACTGGCTATGTTGGTAGATGAAGGTAAAATAAAATGGGATGACAAAGTCGTAAAATACCTCCCGGATTTTAAAATGTCAATCGATTATGTAACGGAAGAATTTACAATCCGTGATTTACTAACCCACCGCAGCGGACTTGGTCTTGGTGCCGGAGATTTAATGATCTGGCCTGATGGAAGTGATTTTACCGCTAAGGATATCATTCATAATTTACGCTATTTAAAACCGGTTTCCAGTTTTAGAACAAAATACGATTATGACAATTTAATGTACATCATTGCAGGTGAAATTGTGCATGTTGTAAGCGGTCAAAGCTGGGCAGAGTTTGTCGAAACCCGCATTATGAAACCGTTAGAAATGAACGAAAGTGTCGCGTCGATAAAACGTCTTAAAGATACTTCAAACGTAATTACACCTCACGTTCCTGTTGATGGAAAGTTAAAAACAATCAAAAGATACGAAAACCAGCTTTTTGACGGAGCAGCCGGAATTTATTCAAGTGTAAACGATTTGAGCAAATGGGCAATTTTACAAATCAACAACGGAAAATATGGTGATAAACAACTGTTTTCAGAAAAAGAGCACGACGAAATGTGGCAATTACAAACCATTATCCCTGCCAAAACAAGACCTCCTTACAATACTCATTTCTCAGGATACGGTTTAGGTTGGTTTTTGAATGATGTAAAAGGCTATAAACAAGTTTCTCACACGGGTGGTTTAGAAGGAAACGTAACACAAACCACTTTAATTCCGGAACTGGGTTTAGGAATTATTGTTTTAACCAATCAACAATCCGGAGCAGCATTTAGCGCCATTACCAATACGATTAAAGACAGTTATTTAGGCATCAAACCCGAAGATTATGTAACGCTTTACAGCAACAGAGTAAAAGCCAACGAAGCATCTGCCGATAAAGTTACCGATGAAGTTTGGGCCACGGTTGCAAAAAACAAAAAAGACAAACTTAAAACAGATTTCAGTAAAATTACAGGAAGCTATCAGGACAATTGGTTTGGAAAAATCACTATTACAGAGAAAAAAGGAAAAGTATATTTTGCTTCTCAACGTTCACCACAACTGGCAGGCGAAATCTTTTTCTATAAAGACGGCAACTATGTCGTAAAATGGAACAATGCATTTTTCCATGCCGACGCTCATCTCTTATTTAAATACGATGAAAGCGGAAAAGTAGCGAATCTAAAAATGCTCCCTATTTCTGAATTAACGGATTTCAGTTACGACTTCCAGGATTTAGATTTTACTAAGGAATAGTTTTCAGTCGCAGTTTTCAGTCGCAGTCTCAGTTCTGCGTTTTCAATTTAACTTTGAAAACGCAGAACTGAGATTTTTTTTTAAATTCTTACCCCAAGCTCTAAACCATACTGAAAACTGAGACTGAGACTGAGACTGAGACTGAGACCGAAACTGTCAGGCTGAGCGAAGTCGAAGCCCCCTAATAACCTCACAAGCCTTCGACTTCGCTCAGGGTGACAATCGCATTCAAAAAACAGCATTTCACGCCTCTAAATTTCTGCATTATTCCCTTCAAAAAACCAAAATCTAAAATCTGAAATCAACACGCTATTCCCTTGCGTATGTTCTAACTTATTCTTATTTTTAGTACTTGAACTATGCCGTTATGATAGAAATAGATATTGAAAAAGAAAACAAAGCAATTGCCCAAGAATATAAAGAATTACTTCGGATTAGCTACCAGACTTTATCACCTACCGACAAAAAACTGATCCGAAAAGCTTTTGATGTAGCAGTTGATGCACATAAAGAGCAGCGACGCAAATCCGGTGAAGCCTATATCTTTCATCCTATTGCTGTTGCAAAAATTGTGGCCTCCGAAATTGGTTTGGGAGCCACCTCTATTGCTGCGGCTTTATTGCACGATGTTGTAGAAGACACCCCAATAACGGTGGAAGATATTGAGCGTTTATTCAATCCAAAAGTAGCGCAATTGGTCGAAGGACTAACCAAGATTTCGATGGTTCAAAGAGATTTGAATGCCTCAATGCAGGCAGAAAATTTCAGAAAAATGATTCTGACGCTTAATGATGACGTTCGAGTGATCTTAATCAAACTGGCAGATCGTTTGCACAACATGCAGACTATGGATTCTATGGCTGAATACAAACAGACCAAAATTGCCTCAGAAACCCTGTATATTTATGCGCCTCTTGCCCATCGTTTAGGATTGTACAACATCAAAACAAAACTGGAAGATTTAGGTTTAAAATATACCGAGCCGGCAGTTTACGAAGATATTGTCAGCAAAATAAGAGAAACCAAAGAAGAACAGGATGCTTATATCAAAGACATTTCTGATGTTTTGAAAAAATCTTTAGACGCCGAAAATGTGGATTACATTATTAAAGGCCGTCCAAAATCGATCTATTCGATCCGTCGAAAAATGCGTGCTCAAAATGTAAGTTTTGATGAAGTATATGACAAATTTGCCCTTAGAATAGTCTACAAATCAGATCCACACGATGAGAAATTTATCGCCTGGAAAATTTATTCTATCGTAACCGATCATTACAGACCCAGCCCAAGTCGTTTACGCGACTGGATTTCCTCTCCCAAATCAACAGGTTACGAAGCTCTGCACATTACCGTTATGGGACCAAAAGGCCGTTGGGTTGAAGTACAGGTTCGAAGCGAACGTATGGATGAAATTGCCGAAAAAGGATACGCAGCCCACTACAAATATAAAAACGGAGCCACAGAAGAAAGCGGATTAGATGTTTGGTTGAATTTACTTCGCGAAGCTTTAGAAAATCAGGAGACAAATGCGGTTGATTTTGTGGAAGATTTCAAAATGAATTTATACTCAAAAGAAATCTTCATTTTTACTCCAAAAGGAGAAATCAAGTCCTTACCAAAAGGTGCCACTTCGCTTGATTTTGCTTTTAGTATTCACTCCGAAATTGGAATCAAAACCAGAGGTACACGTGTAAACGGACGTCTTGTTCCTTTAAATCACGAGTTAAAAAGCGGTGATCAGGTTGAGGTTATTACTTCTGCAAATCAGAAACCAACCATAAACTGGTTGGAATATGTAACCACTTCCAGAGCAAAAACCAAGATTAAAAATGTTCTGAACGAGAACACTAAGAAAATCGGTGAAGAAGGAAAAGAATTACTTACCCGAAAACTAAAACATTTAAAAATAACCATCAACGAACAGGTTATTAATGAATTAGTTAATTTTTTTAAACTAAAAACAAGCTTAGATTTATTTTACAGAGTTGGAATTGGCGCTATTGAGAATCAGCAATTAAAAGATTATGCTGCTCAAAAAAGCAACACCTTTATCAATTTCTTTAAAAATAAAATCAAAAGAAATAAAGATACCGCAGCCGACGACATTCATAAACCTGTTATAAGCAGCAATTATGATATGTTGGTTTTTGGAACCGAGCATGACAAACTCGATTATAAACTTTCGCAATGTTGTAACCCGATTCCGGGGGATGATGTTTTTGGATTTGTAACCATAAACGAAGGAATTAAAGTCCACAAAAAGGACTGTCCAAATGCGATCGGAATGCAGTCAAATTATGCCTACCGTATCATGAGTGCCAAATGGATCGATTCGTCTCAGGAAGAATTCAAAGCCATTATCAACATTACCGGAATGGACGTTTTAGGACTTACAAACCAACTGACAAGAGTAATTTCGAACAATATGAGTGTCAATATTCAGAGTATTTCTTTGAGTACCGATGCCGGAATTTTCCACGGTCAGATTGCGGTGATTGTTCAAAACAACACCATTTTGAAGAAAATGATTAATGCCATTAAAAAAATTGACGGAGTCGACAAAGTAACTCGCGAATACAGAACCTAAATCGATACTCCTACTCTATTTATACTAAAATTATACTGATGAAAAATGATTCCTTAGAAATTCCGAAATTAAATTTTGACGCAAATGGAAGCCTCGTAATTGTCGCTTCTGAAACTTCCTCAAAACATGATTTTGACTTTTTTCAAGGAAAATCCATTATTCAAAACAGAAAATTAAAAAAAAGATTTGCCAATTGTACCGAATGGATTGAATTTCCCTCCACACAGGAAATGTACAAGATTCTAAACGGAATTGGTAATATTGATAATTTCCTCGCCACATTTAATGGCGAACCTTTTGAAGGAATGACAGTTCGTTTGTTTAATCCCGCCACAAAATTGTGGAGTATTTATTGGTCCGATTCAACAACGGGGGTTTTAGACCAACCTGTAATCGGTTCCTTTGAAGACAATGTGGGACACTTTTTTTCAGAAGACACTTTTGAAGGCCGAAACGTAATTCAGGTATTCCGTTGGGATGCCCGCGATAAAAAAAAGCCAATCTGGAGCCAGGCCATGAGTGACGACAAAGGCAAAACATGGGAATGGAACTGGTTTATGTTTATGACAAAAACCAACTAAATATTTTGTTAGTATTATCTCAAATAAAAATAAATATGTTAATAAAGCGAACTTAAACCGGTAAAAAAAAGTAACGCAAAACCCTTAAACAAGAGCTTTTGCCACACATAAACTCCGATTTGAAAGTTAAACTTTAAACCTGAAACTTTTATTCATTAAAATAAAAAATTATCTTTGCCAGATTATGACACTAATTTCAACTGACAATTCTAAAAATCAAGAAATTGTAAAAAATGTTTTTACGATGTATCTTGAGCAAAAAGGGCATCGCAAAACTCCTGAGCGTTATGCTATCCTTCAGGAAATTTACGATAGCGAAGAGCACTTTGATATAGAAAATCTTTATATCAAAATGAAGAACAAAAACTATCGTGTGAGTAGAGCAACTTTATACAACACGATCGAGTTATTGTTGGACTGCGCTTTGGTTAGAAAACATCAATTTGGGCAAAATCAGGCTTACTATGAGAAGTCTTATTTTGATAAGCAACACGATCACATTATCATGACTGATTCCGGTGAAGTGATCGAATTTTGTGATCCAAGAATTCAAACCATCAAAAAAACAATCGAAGAAATCTTTGACATCGAGATCACCAATCACTCTTTGTATTTCTACGGGAACAAAAAACAAAAACAATAGTCCGAAAGGAATTATTTTAAAAATAAAAGAAGAAAATTAACTACATTAATCAGTAGGGCAATTTAAATTGTCTCAACGCAAATTAAAACAGAATGACCGTAGACTTATTACTAGGATTACAATGGGGAGATGAAGGTAAAGGAAAAATTGTTGACGTTCTTACCTCTAATTATGATATTATTGCACGTTTTCAAGGAGGACCAAATGCAGGACATACATTAGAATTTGACGGAATCAAACATGTATTAAGAACCATTCCTTCCGGGATTTTTCATAAAAAATCAGTAAACATCATTGGAAATGGTGTTGTAATAGATCCGGTAGTTTTTCAAAAAGAAATCGAAGGTTTAGCAAAATTTAATCTTGATATTAAATCTAAATTGATCATTTCAAGAAAAGCACATTTAATTTTACCAACACACCGTTTGTTAGATGCCGCTTCTGAAGCATCAAAAGGAAAAGCAAAAATCGGTTCTACACTTAAAGGAATTGGCCCAACTTATATGGACAAAACCGGTAGAAACGGATTGCGCGTTGGAGATATCGAATTAGAAGATTTCAAAGAAAGATACAGAGCATTAGCAGACAAACATGAAGCAATGATTGCTTTTTATGATGTTGCGATCCAATACAACTTAGACGAACTTGAAAAAGAGTTTTTCGAAGCTATTGAAGAATTAAAAAAATTAGATTTTATTGACAGTGAAGAATACATGTACCAAGCTCAAAAAGCAGGTAAATCTATTCTATGCGAAGGAGCTCAAGGTTCTTTGTTAGATGTTGATTTCGGAACTTATCCTTTCGTAACATCTTCAAACACTACTGCAGCCGGAGCTTGTACTGGTTTAGGAATTGCTCCTAACAAAATCAAAGAAGTATACGGAATCTTCAAAGCTTACGTTACACGTGTAGGTAGCGGTCCATTCCCAACAGAACTTTTTGACGAAGTTGGTGCCACTATGGCAAGAGTTGGTAACGAATTTGGTTCTGTAACAGGAAGACAAAGACGTTGTGGATGGTTAGACTTAGTAGCTTTAAAATATGCTGTTCAGGTAAATGGTGTAACTCAATTAATGATGATGAAAGGCGATGTTCTTTCAGGATTTGAAACCTTAAAAGTATGTACGGAGTACAACTACAAAGGAGAAAACATTTCTCACTTTCCTTACAACATCGAGCCGGAAAATGTAACTCCGGTTTACAAAGAATTCAAAGGATGGCAAGCTGACTTAACTGGAATGACAACTTACGATCAATTGCCACTTGAGCTAAAAGAATATATCGAATTTATTGAAGCAGAAGTTGGAGTGCCAATCAAAATTGTATCGGTTGGGCCAGACAGAAAGCAAACAATAACGAAATAATTAATACTAAACGCTCTGATCATCAGAGCGTTTTTTTTATGCAAAACATTTTCTCCTATGACAAATCCTAAAATTAAAATAACAGAAACTAAATTATTATCAGACAATTGGTATACTTTAAACAAAGTAACTTTTGATTATCAATTAGGAAATAAAGAAACAGAATCCCACATCCGTGAAGTCTACGATCGCGGGAACGGAGCTGCCATTTTACTTTATAACAGAACAAAGAAAACGGTAGTGCTAACGAGACAATTCCGCATGCCAACTTTCCTTAACGGAAATAAGACCGGAATGATGATCGAAGTTTGCGCCGGACTTTTGGATCAGGAAAATGCAGAAGCAGCCATCATTCGCGAAACCGAAGAAGAAACCGGATACCGATTAAGCAAAGTGGAAAAAGTGATAGAAACTTATATGTCACCAGGCTCAGTTACAGAAATATTATACCTTTTTACAGGTGAATATGACGAGACCATGAAAACAAACGAAGGTGGCGGACTGGACCACGAACAAGAAAATATTGAAGTTTTAGAATATACTTTTGATGAAGCTTACAAAATGATAGAATCCGGTGAAATTTTGGATGCCAAAACGATTCTTTTGCTACAACATGCTAAGATAAAAGGGTTGATTTAGTATTTAAACCTATTTATTTAACACATAGAGACATAAATCTGGAGCTAACATTTTATATATTATGGTTTTCCTGCAAGGTCAGAAAAAGACCTTGCAGGAGACAACACACACATTAAATACTATTTTTATGAATCAAAAAACCGAAATCAATATTTGGCAAGAATTTACCAAAGAAACCGGAGGTGCTTTTAAAAAAGGACATTCTTCTATTTCTGATTCAACAACAATTGAATATAAAAACTGGACAATAACATTCGATAATTTTACGATTTGGTCCGGCAAATACAGCTCAGAAATGACAAGAGTCGTAACTCCAATTACTTTTGCCTCTCCATTTAGGTTTGAAATTTACAGAGAGGGATTTCTTCGTAAAATTGAAAATTTTATTGGAGCACAAGATATAAAAATTGGATATCCTCAATTCGACAAAGCTTTTACCATTAAAAGTGATAATGAGTTCAAAGTAAAAACGCTGTTACGAAATAAAGAAATTCGAAATAAAATCGAATCTCAAAAAGATGTCAATATTCTAATCTCAGATCAAAAGGGAATCTGGGAAGAAAAATTAACCGAAGGCAACTATGAACTATCATATTATACAGACGGCAAAATTAATGATTTAGAAATCCTAAAATCCCTAGTTACTCTTTTCAAAATAATATTGGATGAATTATATCAAATGAATTCAATTCACTGAAAATGCAAATCAAATAAACTATTTCAGGAATTGTGTAATTAATTCCGGCATTAAAAACAGAACTTTAGTACTCTAAAATAGTCTGTATGAAAAAGTTACACAACATCCCATTCGTTCTGATTTTAATCCTCTTGATTTTATTTTCTTGTAAAAACGAACGCACTACCAAAACTACAATTAAAGAGAAGAAAACGATAACATATAAAAAGCCTGAATCTTCAGTTTCCTACCACTTTGAAAACACCAAAGAATGGCTAAAAACTAACAAGGCCGACAGCAGTAAGTTAAGTATTGCTTGCGCCATAAACCGAACTGACAAGGTCAACCTTACCAAAATGGACTCTATTATTATCCCAACTGATTTTAGCGGTGATTTGGTTTATTACCTCCCTTTTCCGTTGCATGTTGCTTCTTTAGAAAACGTTTCAAAAGTACTCATTTTCTCTTATCCGGCTCAGGCATTTGCCGCTTATGAAAACGGCGAATTGGTTTATACCGGTCCAACCAATATGGGAAGAAAAAAAGACCCAACACCAACCGGTTTATTTTTCACCAATTGGAAAGCAGAAAAAACAACCAGTACTTTTAATGACGAATGGGACTTAAAATGGAATTTTAATATCGAAAATAAACTGGGAGTTGGTTTTCATCAATACGAATTACCGGGTTATCCTGCGTCTCATTCTTGCTTAAGACTTCTTGAAAAGGATGCTAAATACCTATACAAATGGGCAGACGAATGGATTTTGAAAGACAACGAAAATGTAAAAGTAAAAGGAACTCCGGTTATTGTTTTTGGCAGTTATCCGTTTGACGGACCAAAACCCTGGTTCGAATTGGTTAATGACCCGAAAGCAATGACAATTTCGGAGTCAGATATAGATAAACAGGTTGAACCTTTCCTAAAAAGTATTTTAGACAATCAAAAAGTTAGAGAAACAGCTCAATAATTTTTTTCTAGGAGAGCTGTAATTTTTTAAAGCTGAAACATTGATTTCTTGCAAAGTCGCAGTGTCGCAAAGTTTTTATTACTTTTCATGAAACCCTGTTATTTTATGATCATCCTCAAAAGGCAATTATAAACTTGTCATTTCGAAGCATGAGAAATCACACACGCAGCTCACGCCCAATTTGTCATTCTGAGGAACGAAGAATCTTCGTTCGCTGAATCAATTGTCTAGTGTTTTACTTTGCGGAGTTTCTTGTGAAGATTCTTCGTTCCTCAGAATGACAAAGTTATGGAAAAGGTTTGCGGAGTTTCTTGTGTGATTTCTCATGCTTCGAAATGACAAAAAAAAAGGCTGTTTCACGAATTATGAAACAGCCTTTATATCTCTATACAAAAACTTTAATTATCTAGAATAATTTGGAGCTTCTTTAGTAATAGTAACATTATGCGGGTGACTTTCTGTGATTCCGCTAGAAGTAATTCTAACAAAACGTCCTGTTTCTTGTAAAGTTGGAATATCTTTTGATCCACAGTATCCCATTCCGGCGCGAAGACCACCGATGAACTGAAGCATGCTTTCGTTTAATTCTCCTTTGTAAGGAACACGACCAACAATTCCTTCCGGAACTAATTTTTTAACATCGTCTTCAACATCCTGGAAATAACGGTCTTTAGATCCACCTTGCATGGCTTCAACAGAACCCATTCCACGGTAAGATTTGAATTTTCTTCCTTCGAAAATGATTGTTTCTCCCGGAGATTCTTTTGTTCCTGCTAATAATGAACCTAACATTACACAGTCAGCTCCGGCAGCAATAGCTTTAGGAATATCTCCTGTATAACGAATTCCACCATCTGCAATTACTGGAACTCCTGTTCCTTTTATAGCTGCTGCTACTTCAAGAACCGCAGAGAACTGAGGGAAACCAACACCGGCAACGATACGAGTTGTACAGATAGAACCAGGTCCGATTCCAACTTTTACACCATCAGCACCATTTTCCACTAAATATTTAGCCGCTTCCGGAGTTGCGATGTTACCTACAATTACATCAATATTTGGGAATTTTGTTTTTACTTCTTTCAATACATTCACAACACCTTCTGTATGTCCGTGAGCGGTATCGATAATAATAGCGTCTACTCCTGCAGCAACTAAAGCTTCTGCTCTTTGAACAGCATCTCCTGTAACTCCAATTGCAGCAGCAACTCTTAAACGTCCAAAAACGTCTTTGTTTGCGATTGGTTTTTGAGTTAGTTTGGTAATATCTCTAAAAGTTATTAAACCAACTAATTCGTATTTATCATTTACAACCGGTAATTTTTCGATTTTGTGGCCTTGTAAAACTACTTCCGCCTGTTCTAATGAAGTTCCTTCTGCAACGGTAACCAAGTTTGTGCTTGTCATTACCTCAACAATAGGCTTGGCACCATTTTTCTCAAAACGCAAATCACGGTTTGTAACGATACCTTTTAAAATTTTATTCTCATCAACAATTGGGATTCCACCAATTCCGAATTCTTTCATTGCATTTTTTGCATCTGCAATTGTTGAAGTCAACGGTAAAGTTACCGGATCGATAATCATACCTGCCTCAGCACGTTTTACTTTTCTAACCTTTGCAGCTTGCTGCTCAATCGTCATATTTTTATGCAAAACACCAATTCCGCCTTCCTGCGCCATAGCGATTGCCATTGCACTTTCGGTAACGGTATCCATAGCAGCTGATACTATTGGAACGTTTAATGTAATGTTTCTTGAAAATTTTGATTTGATGCTCACTTCGCGTGGAAGCACATTCGAGTAGTTAGGTACTAATAATACATCGTCATAAGTTAAACCTTCGCCGATAATCTTGGAGTTGTGTGCTATCATGTTGCAATTTCTAGTTGAATTGCGTGCAAATATAGTGAATAAATTGGAAACTTGTTCACTAACTTATTCATAAAATTTAATTTACAAGAAAGAACTTACAAATAAAAAGCACTTGATTCTGCATTATAACACCCCAAATTCTACCGCTAATGCTAGCGTACAGAATGTCACACAGACGAGATAAATAACTTATTTTTTTTAAACCATATAAGTTATATAAGTTCATTTAAATTTTACTTCCTTTTAAAATGAACTAAAAAAAACTCTAATCCGAACCAATTAAGACAAGCTATTATATGAATTTACATTACTTATGGTGACTTAATTTTTTAAACCATATAAGTAATGTAAGTTCATTTAAATTTTGCTTTCTTTAAAATGAACTAAAAAAACTCGCATTCGAACCAATCAAGACACACTAAACTTATATCACTTATATGGTTAAATATAGCATTATAACATTCAAATTTATTCAATCATAGCCAATGTAAAGAATAACACATACGAAATAGGTGACTTAATTTTTAAACCATATAAGTAATAATAAGTTCATTTAAATTTTGCTTTTTTCTAAAATGAACTAAAAAAAACTCCTATTCGCACCAATTAAGCCAAGCTATTATATGAACTTATATTACTTATATGGTTAAACCACATTACGTTAAAACACATCATTCATCACTATCTTGAAAAACAAAATTAAATCCGAATTGAAATGCCAGACTTTTGGCTTTTGTAACATCTTTATATTCCAAAACATTATTGACAAGGGCATAAAGATTAAATTTTCCGATAGTTCCCGAAAGCCCTAAACCGATATTTTTCTTGGAAAAAGTATCAAATGTATACGTAACTTTTGCATCCAGTTTTTCAAAAATACTACGCTGATAAAAAGCGGTAAAAGCAGCAAAAGGGGCTTTTGGCATTGACATCACAAACAACTGACCTCCCACGGCGTTTACATATTTTCTCCCCACGCTTCCTTTACAATTACAATCCTCATCTGAGCGGGATTCTCCGAACGAATATTGCGTAGAGGAATAAAATTTAACCGGTCTCCAAGTGGTGTACTTCGAATAAAGTGTATCGCGTGGAATGGCTTTTTTGAACTCATCAAAAGCATTTTCAGGATCATTAGTACCCGAAAAAATAGGATTTACACCATCATACTTGTAAAATCCTTTGTACGTATAAGTTTGAACATCCTTGGATTGTTTAATAAAACCGACATCCACAACACTCGCTGTAAATTGAAGATTTTCTTTAAAATAATACGTAAGTCCGGCATCGAAACCGAGGCCTAAACTTCCGTCAAGAAAGGTATTGCGGGCAAGATCGCTTGCTATATTTCCATTATAATCGTCTTCTCTAAAACTAGCAATTCCTGCAGTTCTGATTTCGAGGTTGGATGAAATAGCCTGATTGTAAAAATTGGGTGTTCCCGCATTTTGTCCCGTATAAATATAACCCGAATTCTTTGTCGCTGTTATGTTGGCACCACTTGAATAAATTTTAGCACGACCACCAAGAACTAACTTCTCACTTACCTTTTTATGAAATCCGATGTGAAAAACAGAAAGTACTTCTGCTTTGAGATTTAAATCTCCTAAATTGAATGATTTTCCAATATGATCCCGATTTCCGTCTAATGCCAAAACAGCTACATCTTTGGGGAAATACATCAAGAAATCAAATTCCTGATACACTCCAAACGAAACATACGATTTACTGTCCCTGTCTCCTACTCTAAAACCTCCTGAGAATACTTCGAGCTGTTGATTAATATGTGTTTTATCCGTATTTGATGATCGGTTTACGATGCTTCGGACTTTATCATTAAAATCAACTCCATTATCAGCGAATAAATCATAGGCCGAAAAGCTCTTTGATCCTATATTAGCAGAAACTCCGGACAATAACGGAACTCCAAAATAAAATTTGTATGACACATCAGCACCCGGATTTACAAGTGATGATTGCGGAATAGAGGTGAAATTATACAGTACTTCTTTATTCTGAGAAAAAGAGGAAAACTGAAAAAGCATTATTAAAATTAACCCTATCTTCTTCATTCTATTTCCATATAAACTGTTGCACCTGATCTCAATTTTAAACTTCCCGGACTATTTTCATTTAAAGGTGGCCCCGCGTCCATTTGTAATACAAAGCCAGCTTTAGTTGTTTGCTTTAACAATGCTAATCTTTGATTTTCAAATACTTCTGTAGGGTACTTTATTACATTTGAACTCCCTGAGTAAGCAGGAACTAAAAGTGTTATCGTTTCCAGCGTTTTGTTATCCTCACTAATAAGCAATAATTTTACCGTAAAAGCTCTGTTTATCGTATTTTCAATTTCAAAATCAAACTCAGCTTTCACCACATCATCCCGTAAAAACTTTTCCTTAAAAACATCGAATTCCTGTACATCAGATGTAATTATTTGCTCAACTCCATTATCAACAAATTGATTCGCGGGCACATTAAAATAAGCCAAATTACCGACCAGGACTGGTTGCAACTTGAAGTCATCAACTTGATCAAAATTTAAATCACTTGAACAGGAAACGAAGAATAAAGAAAAAATAATAAATGGAAGTATTTTATTTTGAAAGTACAATTTCATGACTACCTGATAATTAGATTTAAAGAACTCCAAATTGAGAGTTACTGATTATTATTTTCTATGTGAAACAAAAATACTTCATTTTTAATGATATTTCCCAAACAATTTTGACGCTTCATTATAAGCACTTTCAAAACTTAAAGAATTTAGTTCTGTTCTTTTTTTGTTTGCGGTAAAATAAGAAATCAACTTTTCTGTAGGCATATTTCCGGTTAGTTTATCAGTAGCCATCGGACACCCGCCAAACCCCTGAATAGCACCATCAAAGCGGATGCAACCTGCTTTATACGCGGCATCTATTTTCTCAAACCAACTATCGGGCGTCGTATGCAAATGCGCTCCGAATTCTATTTGCGGGTATTTCGGAATTAAATTCGAAAAAAGATACGTAATCACTTCCGGTGTAGAACTTCCGACCGTATCGGAAAGCGATAAGATTTTCACTCCCATTTTAGACAACTTTTCCGTCCACTCCCCTACTATTTCAACATTCCACGGATCACCATATGGATTTCCGAATCCCATAGAAAGGTAGGTTACTACTTCTTTGTTTTTTTTATCGGCAATTTCAAGAATTTCTGATAATGTAACCAAAGATTCCGCGATGGTTTTATGTGTATTTCGCATCTGAAAATTCTCTGATATAGAAAAAGGAAAACCCAGATACTGAATAGGTTCGTGCTCTGAAGCTGAAATGGCGCCTTGCGTATTTGCAATTATAGCCAAAAGCTTACTGGTTGTTTGAGATAAATCAAGCTGAGCCAACACTTCTACCGTATCCTGCATTTGCGGAATCGCTTTTGGAGATACAAAACTTCCAAAATCAATGGTATCAAATCCTACTCTAAGCAAAGCTTGTATATAGGAAACCTTATTTTGAGTCGGAATAAAATCCTTGATACCTTGCATAGCATCACGTGGACATTCGATAATCTTAATTTCTTTATTCAAAGCTTATTCTTTTATGAAGGCTAAGTTAGTTTCTTTTTTAAAGAAATAAAAACTATAATTTTCTTTAATGCTAAAATTACCTGATTGTGTAACATTTGAAGATGTTACATAATAACGTAACAATGCAAAATGTTACACAAAAACGTAACATGTAAAAATATTATGTACTTTTGTAATACTATTATTATTTATTATATTTGAATCTATGACTAGTGTAATCACAGGAGACTTAATTGACTCCAGAAAACAGAAATCAAAAGATTGGGTAGAAGGTTTAAAAAAGATCCTGTCTTTATTTGGCGAGGCACCCCTGCAATGGGAAGTATACAGAGGAGACGAATTTCAAATCGAAATAAAGAACCCTGAAGACGCTTTATTGTCGGCGATTTTAGTAAAAGCACATTTAAAATCTATCAAACTCGATGCGAGAATGAGCATTGGATTTGGCGACAAAACACATGCTGCTGAAAAAATATCCGAAAGCAATGGCTCTGCTTTCATCCATTCGGGGGAACTTTTTGAGACTTTAAAGAAACAAAAAGTGACCTTAGCGATACAAACAGCTAACCCGCTAATCGACGAAAAAATGAATCTGATGCTTCAGCTAGCCCTTACTTTTATGGACAACTGGCCGGCACAATCTGCCGAATTTGTAGCTATTGCAATAGAAAACCCGAGTTTATCTCAAGAAGAATTAGCACCGAAGTTAGGCATCAAAAGAGCTGCTGTGAGTCGCAGACAAAAACGTGCCCAATTTGATTTGATACTAAGCCTGGATCGTTATTTTAGAAAACAAATAAACACTTTATAGTCTTATGCTTTTATTTATAAAATTACTTTTAGCCCACCTATTAGGCGATTTTATAGGCCAGCCCAATTCATGGGTAGCCAATAAAGAAGCTAAAAAACATAAAAGTATTTATTTATATCTTCATATTCTTCTTCACGGAGTTTTGACGGCCATTCTTGTCGGAGAAATTCAATTTATACCCTATGCCGTTTTTATTACCATTTCACACGGAATAATTGATCTGATCAAGCTACATTTTCAAAAAAATAAAACAAAACGCACCTGGTTTATAGTAGACCAAATTCTGCATGTTTTAGTTTTAATCGGAGTTGTTTTTCTCTATCAAGACAAATCAATCGACATCAGCTGGTTTGGCAATCAGTTTTGGATTTTAATCACAGGAATTTTATTGGTCACAAAACCAACCTCTATTTTTATCAAAATAATCATTTCCATCTGGAGCCCTGAAAGCAGCAATGCGCATAGCGATAATTCACTGGCTAAAGCCGGAAACTATATTGGTATATTAGAGCGTCTGTTTGTTTTCTGTTTTATACTGACGGGTCACTTTGAAGCCATTGGATTTTTATTGGCTGCAAAATCGGTTTTTAGATTTGGTGATCTAAAAGAAGCCAAAGACAGAAAACTTACCGAATATGTTCTAATTGGTACTTTACTGAGTTTTGGTACCGCAATCCTCACCGGACTTATCGCGCAGGCATTACTTTTAAAATTGCTTTAAAATCTTTTTATTGATGGCTTTTATCAAGGCGGGGCCTTCATAAATAAAACCGGTATACAATTGTACCAGACTTGCTCCTGCATTTAACTTTTCGATCGCATCATCCGCAGAGTGAATACCTCCTACTCCGATAATAGGGAATGCTTTATTACTTTTCTCAGAAAGAAAACGAATAACCTCTGTAGAACGCTTCGTTAAGGGCTTCCCTGACAAACCACCCATTTCTGTTTGATTCGCAGCTTGCAATCCGTCACGTGAGATGGTAGTATTGGTAGCAATTACGCCGGCAATTTGAGTTGTTTTGACGATATCAATAATATCCAATAACTGCTCATCTGTTAAATCCGGAGCAATTTTCAATAAAATAGGTTTTACTTTTTGACTGCTTGTTTTTTGCTTTTCTATATTTCTGTCCTGCAACGTCTGCAACAAAGCTGTTAGTGGCTCTTTGTCTTGCAGCGCTCTTAAATTTGGGGTATTTGGAGAACTTACATTCACCACAAAATAATCAACATGATCAAATAAGGCATCAAAACAAATAATATAATCGTCTACCGCGTTTTCGTTTGGAGTGACTTTATTTTTACCAATATTACCTCCTATTAAAACATTTGAATTCTTTTTTAAACGTTCTACAGCTTCCAGAACTCCACCGTTATTGAATCCCATTCGATTGATAATCGCTTGATCTTCTTTTAAGCGAAACAAACGTTTTTTAGGATTTCCTTCCTGGCCCACTGGGGTAACGGTTCCAATTTCAATAAAACCGAATCCAAAATCAGAAAGTTCTTTATACAATTTAGCATCTTTATCAAATCCTGCTGCAAGTCCTACGGGGTTTTTAAATTTAATTCCAAAAACTTCTCTTTCCAGACGATTATCTTTTACTTCGTAAACGGATTTAATTATTGACGAAACTCCTGGTATTTTTGAAATGAATTTAACGAAAGAGAAAGTGAAGTAATGTACTTCTTCCGGATCAAACCAAAAAAGTATCGGACGAATTATCAATTTATACATAGTGTGTTGTTGTTGTTGTTTTTTCGGTGGCAAATTTAATTATAATACTTGAAAGTGTCCCTATGATAGTTTAATACTGCTACAAAAATTTACTTAAAAACCGGAATTAAATGCACTTGTTCGTTAAAATCAGTTTAATTTTTAAATATTTATACGTTTTTTTTTATAATTTAGTGAACCTAAAACACTGAAGATGAAAAATATAAAAAATGCAATTAAAAAGTTGGCAGTCCAATGCTTGATAGGCTCTTTTTTTCTAATTTCACTTGACGGTATGGCACAACGTCATGGTGGCGGTGGCGGACATGCCGGCGGCGGTGCACATCGCGCGGGCGGAGCTACTCAGGCCAGACCTGCACCAAAAGCCAGACCTGCGAACACAACAAGACCAACAAGGCCAGCTGCAGGGAACAAAACCTCCACAATCAACAGATCTGGCAACACTAACAACAAAGTAACCAGACCCAATAATTCCGGAACAAAAATTGGAGACAATAAAGTAACCAATAACAGAGGGAATGCTACAACAAACAGAAACAAAACCGGCAACAGAAACAACATTAGCGGTAATACTGTTAATAAAAACAGAAACAACGTAAACATAAATGTAAACAACAGCGTTCACGTTCGTAACAATCGTAATACGGTTGTAAGAAGAAACAATGTTGCTTATGGTCGTCCTGCATACCGATATGGCGGATACCGATACAATTGTTACCACCCTTATTTCTACCATCCGTACAGACCTTTTTATTGGGGACCAGTTTGGCATCCATGGGGATTCTTTATTACGTCTTTGGCCGTTACAGCAATTGTTGTTAGCGTAGAGAGCACTCAATACCACTATGATCAAGGGGTTTGGTACCAATCATCAAGCGGAGGTTACACTGCCGTACCGGCTCCGGTTGGAGGAACGGTCAACAATATTCCAAGTGGTGCCCAGACGGTCAATACAGGAACGGTCAACAATTATTATTACGGCGGAACCTATTATGAAAAAGACGGCAGCAATTATAAAGTAGTAGCACCAACAGCAGGAACAATAGTTGAAAGCCTGCCTGAAGGTGGTGAAGAAGTTACCGTTGGTGATGTAAAATACATCAAATTTGGTGAAACGTACTATCAACCTGTACAAGTTGATGGTAAAGACAAATACGAAGTAGCTCTTGTTGAAGAAGATAAATAAATAGTTCTGATGAAAAAATAAAATAATTCAGATAAAAACTATTTACTCTATAGAAACAGTAGAATTTTTATATATTTGAAATGAAATTAGATAACCTTATTAAACAAATTGTATTTAATAAGGTTATTTTTTTATATCATAGGCATTATTACCCTATACATCAATACCATTCAAACCAAAATCACCCAAAATGAAAACTAAAACTTATTGGATTTTTGCCATACTTACCATCTCCATTATTACTCTTGCTTTCGGTTATACCACTTTTAAAAGTCCGAAAGAAAAACTGGCTGCCGTAGATTGTGCTGAAACTCCAAATACTACAGCCGAATCTGATTTTAAACCAACCATTGCAAACAAAAATCCCGCCCCCTCTAAAGCACCAAAAGGAATGGTTTGGATTCCCGGTGGAGAATTTTCGATGGGCAGTAATGTTGAAGATGAAAGTTTGTGCAATATAAAAGGCGTAACAAAAGACGCTGCTCCTATTCACCGCGTTTATGTTGACGGTTATTTTATGGATAAAACCGAAGTCACCAACGAAGAATATGCAAAATTTGTAAAAGCCACTGGATACGTAACTGTTGCGGAACAGAAACCAACTAAAGAAGAATTTCCAACGGCAGCCGAAGAAGATCTAATAACAGGATCTGTTATATTTACTCCGACACCAGCCGCAGTTAATCTCAACAACTTTTTACAATGGTGGTCCTATGTTGGCGGTGCCGACTGGAAGCATCCCGAAGGCCCTCAAAGTAGCATTAAAGGAAAAGAAAAATATCCTGTAGTTCACATTACCTATGAAGATGCTGCTGCTTATGCAAAATGGGCCGGCAAAAGATTACCTACTGAGGCGGAATGGGAATTTGCTGCCCGTGGCGGTAAAACCGGAAACTTATACGCCTGGGGAAATACATTAAAACCAAATGGGAAATTTCAAGCCAATATATATCAGGGGCACTTTCCAATCAAAGACGGAGACACTGGTGAAGATGGTTTTAAAGGAATTGCACCAACTGCACAATTTGAACCAAATACCTATGGCCTCTATGACATAGGCGGAAATGTATGGGAATGGGTCAACGATTGGTATAGTGTAGATTACTACCAAACGTTAGCCGGAGATGGAAAAATCACCAAAAACCCACAAGGACCGAAAGCTTACAATGACCCAAGCGATCCAACAGAGAAAAAAAGAGTACATCGAGGCGGATCCTTTTTATGCACCGATCAGTATTGCACGCGCTATATGGTCGGCACAAGAGGAAAAGGAGAAATCAGATCTACAGCCAATCATCTTGGGTTTAGATGCGTAAAAAGCATCTGAAAATAAAACACAACAAAAGGGTTCTATAAAACAGAATCCTTTTTTATTTGAATTTAGATATTAAGAGCTACAATTTTACAGCTAAGAAAAATGTCTATATTTGCTAAAAAATAAAAAAATGCAACATATTATTGATCGTTTTATAAGTTATGTAACAATTGATACAGAATCTGATCCAAATTCAAAAACAACTCCAAGTACAGAAAAACAATGGAACCTTGCCAATAAATTAGTCGAAGAACTAAAAACAATTGGTTTAGAAGACGTTACAATAGACGACAAAGCATACATCATGGCTACTTTGCCAAGCAATGTGGATCATGAAGTCCCTACAATTGGATTTATTTCGCATTTTGACACTTCCCCGGATTTTAGCGGAGCTAACGTAAAACCACAAATTGTCGAAAATTACGACGGAAAAGACATTGTTCTGAATGCCGAAAAAAACATCATTTTATCGCCTGACTATTTCAAAGATTTATTACAATATAAAGGTCAAACGATCATCACAACTGACGGAACAACGCTATTAGGTGCCGATGATAAAGCCGGAATTACTGAGATTGTTTCAGCAATGGAGTATCTGGTACAACACCCTGAAATCAAACACGGTAAAATCAGAATTGGATTTACCCCTGACGAAGAAATCGGTCGCGGCGCACATCATTTTGACGTAGAGAAATTCGGAGCGCAATGGGCTTACACGATGGACGGAAGTCAGATTGGCGAATTAGAATACGAAAATTTTAACGCTGCAGGCGCCAAAATTACTTTTAAAGGAAAAAGTGTTCATCCGGGTTATGCAAAAGGAAAAATGATCAATTCAATGCTGATTGCAAATGATTTTATCAATGAACTTCCAAAAGGAGAAACACCACAACAAACTAAAGGGTATGAAGGCTTCTTTCACGTTCATCATATCGCAGGACATATTGAAGAAACCGTTTTAGAACTTATCATTCGCGATCACAACAAGAAAAAATTCGAAAAACGAAAAGAGTTAGTCGAAAAAATTGCGAAGAAAATCAATAAAAAATTCGCCAAAAAGTTCGGCGAAGACATTGTAACTATTGAAGTAAAAGACCAATATTACAATATGAAAGAAAAAGTACTTCCCGTAAAACATATCGTTGACATAGCCGAAAAAGCAATGAGGGAATTAGACATAAAACCGATCATAAAACCTATTCGTGGCGGAACTGACGGTTCACAACTATCTTATATGGGATTACCATGTCCTAATATTTTTGCCGGCGGTCATAACTTTCACGGAAAATATGAATATGTTCCCGCAGAAAGCATCCAAAAAGCAACTAATGTCATTGTGAAAATTGCCGAGTTAACAGCAGTACCGGGAATTTTTGATGCACCTGAAAAACCTAAAAAAAGAAAATAATTGGAACCAGCATCCGATAAAAAACAGGTTTGGGACAAAGTCAATAATTGGGAAGAAGAATTACTTCTTCTTCAATCAATTATTGACAAAACCGAACTGATTGAAACCATAAAATGGGGCGGCCCCGTTTATGTTTACAATAAAAAAAATGTTATCGGAATTGGAGGTTTTAAGGATTATTTTACCATTTGGTTTTTCAATGGCGTTTTCTTGAAAGACGAGAAAAAGAAACTCATCAACGCCCAGGAAGATAAAACAAAATCATTGCGTCAATGGCGTTTTACCTCTAAAGAAGAGGTTAACGAAAAAGAAGTTCTGGAATACATTCTCGAGGCTATTGAAAACGAAAAACAGGGAAAAGTCATCAAACCAACAAAAAAAGAAACTATCGTTTCTGAGTTGCTGGAAAAAGAAATGAGTCAGAATCCGGCTTTAGCAAAAGCTTTTCAGGCTTTTTCTCCTTACAAACAATATGAGTTTTTAGAATATATTGAAACTGCCAAACAGGAAAAAACTAAACTTTCAAGAATCGAAAAGATAATCCCGATGGTTTTAGGACATATTGGGTTGAATGATAAATACAGGTAGTTAAATTCCAATTTTTTAAAATTCCAAATTCCAATTGTTTGGGAACTGGGTATTGTTGTTTACTCATTTCTACTTGAGAAAAAAGAATGATAACTAAAGTCTCCTACTGATTTTCCAGATTAAATTTGCTTAACACAACTTTTATACTTTAAAGCTACGAAAAAACGCAAAAGTCAAACACACGCAGTTTGTGAAATATTGGATGTGATTTCTCGTACCTCGAAAGGAACAAACGTGGCTTGTTATTTTTCTAACTTACACTTTTATTTGATTCCGTGTCATTTCGACGAAGGAGAAATCACACCAGGAATTCCGCATAGTGAGCGACCATTCTTTGTCGAGTTACGCGTGTGATTTCTCGTACCTCGAAAAGAACAAATGTGGCCTGTTATTTTTCTAACTTACACTTTTACTTGATTCCGTGTCATTTCGACGAAGGAGAAATCACACAAGAAACTCCGCATAGTAAGCGACCATTCTTTGTCGAGTTACACGTGTGATTTCTCGTACCTCGAAAGGAACAAATGTGACCTGTTATTTTTCTAACTTACACTTTTACTTGATTCCGTGTCATTTCGACGAAGGAGAAATCACACCAGGAATTCCGCATAGTGAGCGACCATTCTTTGTCGAGTTAAGCGTGTGATTTCTCGTACCTCGAAAGGAACAAATGTGGCTTGTTATTTTTCTAACTTACACTTTTACTTGATTCCGTGTCATTTCGACGAAGGAGAAATCACACAAGAAACTCCGCATAGAAAATCGCCAATCTTTGTCGAATATTGGATGCGATTTCTCCTTCGTCGAAATGACAAAAAAAAGGACTGAAATTCCAATACTAAAATTCCAAATTCCAAACTTCCCCCAAATGTCACCCTGAGCGAAGTCGAAGGAGAAATCACACCAGAAATTCCATATGAAAAATCGCCAATCTTTGCCGAGTTACGGGTATGATTTCACGCGTCTCCAAATGACAAAGTCATAGCGAATACTAGTTTTCAGCCATAAAAAAATCCCAAATTCCAGCATTACAACTTTGGAATTTGGGATTTTAAAAATTTTTGGAATTTAAAAAAAAACTATGCTTTTTTGTTCAAAGCAGCGCTCATTTCCATAGAAATTGCAGAACGCTCTAGTTTTAATTTTCCAGACATTGTTTCAATGATTACGGTAGTTTCTGCTAGTTCAACTACTTTACCGTGAAAACCACTTTTTGTAATTATTTTGTCACCTACTTTTAGGCTGCTTTCAAATTCTTTTTCGTTTTTTGCTCTTTTTTGTTGTGGTCTGATCATAAAGAAATAGATTACCACAAACATTAATAGAAATGGCGCAAATTGAGTTAATTGTCCCATAATTTAAATACTTTTTTGTTTATTATTAATATTCTTTTTGGAATTTGAAATTCTAGTTTTTGAAAATTACTTTCAATTACATCAAACCTCTACCAACTTTAATCATCTTTTTGTTAGCTTCCAGCTCTTTAACTAAATTATCTAAAATTCCGTTGATAAAAATACTACTTTTTGGTGTAGAATACTCTTTGGCAATTTCTAAATATTCGTTAAGAGTTACTTTTACAGGAATTGAAGGAAATTTTAAAAACTCGCAAATTGCCATTTTTAAAATAATAGTATCAATTTCAGCAATACGATCACTATCCCAGTTTGGTGTTTTATCATCGTATTCTTTTGCAAAAATCGACTCATTTAAAACTGTTCTTCTAAACAAATCTTTTGCAAAATCTTTATCCTCTACATCTTTGTACAATTTTGGCACTCTAAAATCGTCCGGATCTTGCGTTTTAATCGCTTTCAATTGCTTGATAATATGCGTATTTACAACCGGAATATCATCAACCCATGTTAATTTATCGTCTTCCAGATATTCATACAATTTATCATTCGGAACAATAACATCAGCAAACAAATCAATTACAAATTGTCTGTCTTCTTCAAAAGTATTGGTCGAATTGCTCATGTATTTAGTATACAATTCGCTTGATTTAATATCATTTAAAAGCAATAAAATATAATCATCATTTAATGACCAGTTATTGATTTTACGATTTTCTAAAGCGATACTAAGTGAATTACTTTCGGCAAGTAGTTGAAAAATTTTATTATTGATAAATTTTTCATTCGGATTACGTTCTGCAGCAGTTGCAAGATGTTTTTTACTTGAAAGATGTAAAAAAACTGACTCTTTTTTACAAATTTCTATCAACGAAGAAAGCATTATAAGGTATAAGTCCTGAATATTATCTATGCTATAAAAAAGAAATTTCTCTTCTTTTTCCATATTATCAGAACCGCTTTGATGCATTGCATAAATGGATTGCATTACTTTAACGCGTATGTGTCTTCTATTTACCACCTTGTAAGAACATTTTAAAATTAGGGTGCAAAAATAAGAATTAAACAGGTTATAATGAAATTTAATCCAATAAAAAACACAATTCGTAATCAATTAAGTTTTAGTCGTAGGGGGAAAGTCGCAGTTTGCAGTCCCGGTCACCCTTTTCAGTCGCGCTTGAGGCCTTTAAAATGTACTGATAAATAAAGGAAAGTCACGGTTTTCAGTCGCAGTTTACAGAATCTATCAATAATCTGAGTTCGATCCTTAAGTTCCTGATTTTCATATATTCTATTTTTCCTGCGAAGTCATTTTTTGATCTTGCAAGGGTAAAACATCAATCATGATACCTACAAGGTCAAAAAAAGACCTTGCAGGATCTGTTATCTAAACTTTAATGAATAAAAAAAGTCTCAGTTCCCAGTCACAGTCTTCAGCGTATACTGAGAACCGGGACTGAAAACTGAGACTAAAGACTAAGTCTTAAAAACTACTTCTTAGCGTTCTCGATTTTTCTTTGATCGATACGATTCTGAGCAATTGTAAGTGCTGCTTTATGTGTAGTCATTCCGTTTTTCACAGCGTAATCGATAATTTCTAAAGTTGTATTATAGATATTTTCGGTTTTGCTCATGATTTCGGCTTTACCGTAGTGCTCTAATTCAGCGTAAACATTGATAATTCCACCCGCGTTGATTAAGAAATCCGGTGCATATAAAATACCTCTTTCCTGTAATCTTGCTCCGTGTACATTCTCATCTGCCAACTGATTGTTAGCTGCTCCAGCAATAACTTTAGCTTTTATTTTGTTTACAGTATCGTCGTTGATGGTTGCTCCCATTGCACATGGCGCATAAATATCAACATCTGCAGTATATAAATCTTCTCCGGTATAAATTGTAGCATTGTATTTTGAAGCTACCTGATACAATTTTTCTTCGTTGATATCAGTAATAGTCACTTGTGCGCCTTCTTTAGTCAAATACTCAACCAAAGTTTCACCCACGTGTCCAATTCCTTGAACCAAAACTTTTTTACCATCTAAAACATCAGAACCAAACTGACTTTTTGCAGCCGCTTTCATTCCTAAATAAACACCGTAAGCCGTTACAGGAGAAGGATTTCCTGAACCACCTCTTTCTTCAGAGATTCCGGTAACATAAGGTGTTACATCTCTAACGGTATCCATATCTTTAGTCTCCATTCCAACATCTTCAGCTGTAATATATCTACCACCTAAAGAGTGAACAAATTCGCCAAACTTACGCATTAACTCAGGAGTTTTTTGCGTTTTGGCATCACCAATAATTACTGCTTTTCCCCCACCAATATTCAGTCCGGTAATTGCAGATTTATAAGTCATACCTCTTGAAAGACGCAAAACATCGTTTAAAGCTTCCCATTCAGTATTATAATTCCACATTCTAGTACCTCCTAAAGCTGGTCCCATAACTGAATTATGAATACCAATAATTGCTTTTAAACCTGTATCTTTGTCATTGCAAAATACAATTTGTTCGTGATCGTTAAAAGATAACTGACCAAAAACAGGATCCATTTTTTGAAGTTCCTTTCCAGTTGTGAAAGTTGCATCCATAGCGCTACTATTTATTTGTTAAAATTATGAATTTGTCAAAAAGACATCTCAAACATAAACAAAAAATACACATGTGCTATTTTTTTGTCTTTAGAATAACAAATTAACAATCAATTTATTGTGAACAAATTGCGTTTTCTATTGCTTTTTATTTAAAGCAATTCACAAAACCAATATCATTTTAACATTGAATATCTTAAAAAAATGAAAGAATTACGCTATTTAAACAAATACTTCATCAAATATAAATATAGTTTCTCTTTAGGAATTTTAATCACCATAATCGCACAAATTTTTTCATTATTCACTCCAAAGCTAATTAGCAGGTCCTTAAGTGCTATTGAAAAGTTCGACAAATTACCAAAAGCCGATCAGGTATCGAAAACAATTATCGCTTCGTACCATCAGGATTTGATTCATAATGTACTGCTAATCATAGCTACTACCATTGTTGCGGGCTTCCTGACCTTCTTAATGCGTCAGACTTTAATCGTAATGTCACGTCATATTGAATTTGATCTAAAGAATGAAGTCTTTAAACAATATGAAAATCTCTCCCAAAATTTCTACAAACAGAACAGAACCGGAGATTTAATGAACCGAATCAGCGAAGACGTATCAAAAGTACGTATGTACGTTGGCCCTGCCGTTATGTATACGATTAATACATTTATCCGTTTTGCCATTGTGATTATCTATATGTATAGTGTATCTCCCTTACTGACTTTGTATACGATTTTGCCATTACCTATACTCTCTTATTGCATTTTCAAACTAAGTTCAGCCATCAATAAAAAAAGTACCATCTTCCAGCAATATTTATCTAAAGTTTCGAGTTTCTCTCAGGAAATCTTTTCAGGAATACGAGTAATAAAGGCATATTCTTTAGAAAACCAACATCAAAACAACATGGTTGCTCTTGCTGACGAAAGCAAGAAAAAGAGCTTGGATTTAGCCAAAGTGCAATCCCTTTTTGGCCCCCTAATGATTGCTTTAATCGGAATCAGTAACTTGGTGGTGATTTATTTTGGTGGTGTTATGTACATTAATGGTACTATTCAAAGCATCGGAACTATTGCTGAGTTTATCTTATATGTAAACATGTTAACCTGGCCTGTTGCTTCATTAGGATGGGTTTCTTCTATGGTTCAGGAAGCCGAAGCTTCGCAAAAACGTCTAAATGAATTTTTGAAAATTGAACCGGAAATCAAAAATAACAATCAAAATCCATCCGATATTCAAGGCTCCATTTCTTTTGAAAACGTGAGTTACACCTACGAAGACACCAATATTGAAGCACTTAAAAATGTAACTTTCACAGTAAAAAAAGGAGAAACCTTAGCTATTTTAGGAAAAACCGGTTCCGGAAAGTCAACAATATTATCACTCATTTCACGTTTATATGATGTTACGCAAGGAAAAATCACAATTGACCAACATGAAATAAGTACTTTAAATTTAAATGATTTAAGAAACAACATTGGAATTGTTCCTCAGGATGCTTTTTTATTTTCAGATACTATTAAAAACAATATCAAATTTGGAAATCAGAATGCCACAGACGAAGAAGTTATTAAAGCTGCACAAAACGCTGTTGTTCACGACAATATAATTGCTTTCAACAAACAATACGACACTGTATTAGGAGAAAGAGGTATCACCCTTTCGGGCGGACAAAAGCAACGGGTTTCAATTGCGAGAGCGATTATTAAAAATCCGGCTATTTTACTTTTTGACGATTGCTTATCTGCAGTCGATACAGAGACAGAAGAGACGATTTTAAACAATTTGTTCGAAATTTGTAAAGATAAAACGACAATAATTGTCAGTCATCGGGTTTCTTCAGCAAAAAATGCCGACAAAATTATCATCCTTGAGGACGGTAAAATCATCCAACAAGGCTCTCATAATCAATTAATAAATCAGGAGGGTTATTATTCTTCGTTATATTTGAAACAACTTTCGGAAAAAGAATTACTTTAATTGTTGTGTAATCGATAATTTTTTATGATTTTTGAGTACTATTAATTCCAAAAATGATAGAACGTATTATGAGAGAAAATGACATGTTAGAAAAAGAAGAGATTTTTTCTAAAGTATTACGAGCAGGGAGAAGAACTTATTTCTTTGATGTGAGAGCGACAAAGGCTGACGATTATTATATCACGATTACCGAAAGCAAGAAATTTACTGAAGAAGATGGTTCATTTCACTTTAAAAAACACAAAATCTACTTGTACAAAGAAGATTTTAGTGCTTTCGCTGAAATACTTGAAGAGATGACTTCGTATGTCTTGAACCACAAAGGCGAAGAGGTAATTTCTGAAAGACACCAAAAAGATTTTAAAAAAGAGTACGGTTCTGATAAACCTGAAGGACAGAGATCTAGCTTTACTGATATTGATTTCGACGATATTTAGTCCTAAAAATAGCTTTTTAAAAAGTACGAGTCCAACATGTCCTGCATTTTGGACTTTTTTTATACCTTTAAATTATCGCTTCCTTTTCCAAAACCCGCAACAATGAAAAAAAAACTGCTACTTCTCTATTTCTTCTTTACTGCAAGTATCCTTTTTGCTCAAAAAACGAAGTATGAAATAAAATCCAATATTCAGTATTACGATTCTGCAACAAATAAAAATGACAATTACATTAACCAACGTTGCGTATTAGACATATATTATCCTAAAAACAAAAAGGGCTTCGCAACGATTCTTTGGTTTCATGGCGGGGGCCTAAGCGGAGGGCATATGGAAATTCCGGAAGCTCTGAAAAACAAAGGTTTTGCCATTGTAGGCATTAATTACAGATTATCGCCAAAAGTAAAAGCGGCTAAATGTATAGAAGATAGTGCCGCAGCCGTTGCCTGGGCTTTTAATAATATTGCAGATTACGGAGGTGACCCGGAACTGATTTTTGTTTCCGGACATTCCGCCGGAGGCTACCTGACTTCAATGATTGGTCTGGATAAAAAATGGTTACAAAAAGAAGGTATTGATGCCAATAAAATTGCAGGACTTATCCCTTTTAGTGGTCAGTGCATTACTCATTTCGAAATCAGAAAAGAAAATGGAATTCAGAATACACAAGCAACTATCGATAATTACGCACCAATTTATCATGTTCGTTCCGACGCTCCACCAATCTTACTAATAACCGGAGACCGTGAAATGGAAATGCTGGGTCGCTATGAAGAAAACGCTTATATGGCCCGTATGATGAAACTTGTGGGACACAAACAGACCAAACTTTTTGAGTTAGACGGTTATGGTCACGGAATGACTGAGCCAGGCTTTCCATTACTTTTAAACGAAGTTAACCGAATTATAAAACAACGCGAAAAATAACCTTTAAAAACAAATCCACGGCAATGGAAACAAATTTATTAATACTACCCGGACTAGGAAACTCAGGCGAAAAACATTGGCAAACTTTCTGGCATGAAAAATTCAAAAACTCCAAACGAATTGTTCAGGACAATTGGGACGAGCCTATTCGTACCGAATGGATCGAAAGATTAAACGAGGAAATTTCCAAACTAAACAGCCCAACCATTCTTGTAGCGCATAGCTTAGCCGTTTCATTGGTATTGCATTGGGCTGCTTCAAATCACAACAAAAATATTGTCGGTGCACTCTTAGTAGCTCCCGCAGATGTAGACTCTCCCGAGCATACTCCGGAATGCATCAGAAACTTTTCTCCAATACCAACTATAAAATTACCTTTCCCGTCTATTGTTGTAGCCAGCGAAAACGATCCTTACGCCTCTTTTGAGCGAAAAAAATACTTTGCCCAAATGTGGGGAAGTGAACTTGTCAACGTAGGGCAAAAAGGCCACATCAATTCAGATTCCGATTTAAAATACTGGGAAGAAGGACAGTTGATTTTACAACAATTAGTTGCGAAAATTAATACTATTTAGTCTCAGTTTTCAGTCTCAGTCTCAGTCTCGAAAAGCGGAATTGTGATTGCGAAATGCAGCCTCTGAGATGTAAAATGAAAAGCGTGTAATCTAAACTGAATACTGCGACTGAGACCGTGACTGAGACTGTGACTGAGACTGTGACTGAGACTGTGACTGAGACTGTGACTGAGACTAAAAACTAACCAATCCGCAAGCCATTTTCGATTTTAAAATCAGGAGCCAGTAAGATCACATCACCCTCATCACCTACAGCACCAAGAACCAGGCATTCACTATTGAACTTCCCTATTTGTTTTTTAGGAAAATTAACGACGGCTACAATCTGTCTGTTAAGCAACTCTTCTTTTGTATATCGTTTGGTAATTTGTGCAGATGATTTTCTGAGGCCAATTTCCGCACCAAAATCAATTGTAAGCTGATAGGCCGGTTTTCGGGCTTCGGGAAAATCATTTACACCGATTATGGTTCCTACTCGCATATCGGTTCTTTCAAATTCACTCCAGGTTAAATCCATTTTTATATCGTCTTTATTTACAAACCTAAAAATTTTGTAATTATTGCCAGCAATTCTATAACTTTTTTTTGCACTTCATTTTTAATTTTACTAATCAAATTAGTATTGCCAACATTAAAAAATACGAAAAATGGAAAATAGTTTTATAAATACCTTCACTTCTTTTAGAGATACTGATCCTGATCTTGATGTAAAAGCACGAAACACTGATAAATACATACAAACTGCTCAAAACGTAAAACTATATGTAAGGGACTATGGCAAAGGGAAACCGGTCATTTTAATTCATGGCTGGCCACTGTCTAATGAGATGTGGGAATACCAAATTGATTTTTTGGTTCAGAACAATTTCAGAGTAATTGCTTATGACCGACGTGGATTTGGAAAATCTTCACAACCTTGGGATGGCTACGATTTTGACACTTTAACAGATGACCTCAACGAAATAATCGAACAACTTCAATTGGGCGATTTTACACTGATTGGTTTTTCTATGGGCGGCGGAGAAGTCGTACGTTACTTTAGCCGACATGACGGAAGAGGCGCTACTAAAGCGGTTCTAATCTCCTCAATTATCCCTTTTCTGTCAAAAACGGAAGATAATCCTGATGGGCGTCCAAAAGAGAAAGCCGATGCCACTGCTGCTGCTATCAAGGAAGACCGAATTGGTTTTCTGGATAATTTCGGAAAGACATTTTTTGGCGTAAATGTGATCAACAAACCGGTAAGCAATGCTTTATTAGAATACTACCGTATGCTTTGCTCCTTTGCCTCGCCACGAGCCACTTTGAAATGTGCCGAATCGCTTACGAATACCGATTTTAGGAGTGAGTTAGATACTATAAAAGTTCCAACACTACTCATTCATGGAACAGATGATAAAACCGTACCGATTGACCTAACATCAAAAAAAGCAGCGGAATCAATAGCAAACAGCACTTTCGTTACCTATGAAGGCGCACCACACGGATTGTTTTATACCGAAAGACAAAAACTAAACAATGATTTACTGAATTTCTTAAATTCGTAAACCAACCCCAGAATATCCAAAAAGCTCTTTCATAGGACTCTTTGGATATTTTATTTCTTTTAATCTTTTAAATTATATTCTGCATTAATTTCGGCTACAACTTTCTCTGACTTACTAATACACAAATCGTAGACCTCTACTACTGAAGGATCTTCAAGGAAAAAGCAAATATTTCGACCTTCACTTCTATGGGTTAAAATAGCACTTATATTAGAAACCGAATCGGATGATTTTTTAAAGTTCTTGATATAATAATTAAAAAACATATCTTTTTTGCCCAAGTAGACACCTGATACTGTTTGCAATATTTTATATTGTTCCTGATATAAATCCATAATATCATTTTGCAGGATCAAGTTATCAATATCACCCATCTTTCCGGATGATTTAAATCCTTCAAATCTCCCATCATTTGGCAAAAGCAAAATCTTCAAAAAAATTGATCCTTGGTACTTTTTTAACGAATCGACATTCACATCCTGATTTGGTTTTACATTTGCCAAATAATGAAATGCTGCCCTTTCTTTCAAACTGCCTTCTTTATCCTCTTTCATTTCTGATATGTCCTTTTTTAAATCAACCTTTAGCCCTAATAAAAATTGTTTAACTTCCATCTCTTTATGATGCAATATACTTTTTTCATGAAACCAAATAGAGAGCATAACAGCAAAAACAATTATTAAGATTTCAACAACTATTTTCTTCAATTTCTCCCATAAACTATATTTTTTACTATTCCAGCTGCTATAAGCATTACTTAAGTGTTTTATTGTTTCTAATTCCTGCATTTTAAATCCTTTACTATCTTACTATTATCTCTATGTACTTTATTTCTTTAGTACCACAATTCAAATTTAAGTAAAAATCTTACTTTATTAAAATAAAATCAAGTAATTTGTAATCAAATATATGTTAAAAATAAAATTAACGATTTTACCAAAAGCAGAAGCTTTGTGCGATACTTCCTTAATATTGGATTCTCTATTTTTTTAAACAGAATTTTAGCCTTATTTTTGAATAATCAATTCTCTATAAAATGGCACGAACTTCTTCCAATATGATTCCGCTTGGAACAGCAGCTCCAAACTTCAATCTAAAAGATACAAATTCAAATAATACGTATTCTTTTGACGAATTAAAGGGAACAAAAGGCACTTTGGTTATATTTATGTGTAATCATTGCCCATTTGTACTGCATGTTATTCCCGAAATTATCATGATCGCAAATGATTATCGTGTTCAGGGAATTGGAGTAATTGCGATTTCCAGCAATGATATTGAAAAATACCCGCAGGATGCTCCGGAACTCATGACGGAATTTGCTTTTCAACACAAAATAGATTTCCCCTATTTATTCGACGAAACGCAGGAAGTTGCAAAAGCTTTTGATGCTGCCTGTACTCCCGATTTTTATCTGTTTGATGCCAGCGACCGTTTGTTTTATCGTGGGCAATTAGACGATTCAAGACCTAATAACGGAATTCCACTAAGCGGGAGCGACTTACGAAGTGCTATAGATGCGTTAATCTATAACCGAACTTTAAAAGATTTGCAGAAACCAAGTATTGGTTGTAACATCAAATGGAAATAACCGTCCTGACTTTTCAAAAAGTTTAAGTATCTTTACGAATTCACCCAAACGATCACTCATGGCGAGTATTATAGTATCAACCATTTTTATACTACTGTTTTCTTTCAGGAGAAAACCGCTTGCCGTTGCATTTATTTCACAGAGTAAGGCCTTTATTAATTAGGCCTCCGTCTACTTCAATTTCTTCTTTCAGGCGGAGGATTTACCTCTTTTTTTAATTTGTTTTATTTGAAAGAAGCTTTCTTCTGTCAAATAATCCTGTTTCAACCAACATCCCATTTACATTCATTTACTTCTAGTCACAATCTGTATATTTTGTACATGTTGAGAACCGGAACCATTACTTTTTTTTCAAATAAATAAACAATAATAACACTATGAAACCAACCCCTGTTTTCAGCTCCACAGATTATCAATTACTTCGAGAATTGATTTTAAAAAGTAAAAATGCTATTAATGCAAAAGAAATCGGTCAGCTTTCTCATGAACTAGACCGTGCGATTATCAGTAAAGACGGCACTCCTAATCCTTTAGTGATCCGAATCAATTCATTTGTCACTATTGAAGATGTAAAAGCCAAGAAGCAAATGAAAATTCAAATTGTACTACCTTCATTGGCAGATGTAAAAGCGGGGAAAATTTCTATCTTGGCTCCTTTAAGTGTAGCCATAATCGGATTTAAAGAAAACGATGAAGTCGATTGGGAGTTACCTGCCGGAATAAAATCTTTAAAAATAATTGCAGTGAGCAATACTTAATCTTTTAAACACCTCTTTTATGCAGGTGTTTTTTTATGTCTTGTAGGAATAAAAAAAAAGCATCCCGATTACAGCATGCTTTTTTAAGTCGTTTACAATTGTGAATTAATATAATTCGTAATAGAAGCCATTTGAGTACCGTCTAAATGCGCTTTTTTCCCCATTCTCACTAAGATTGGAGTCCATTCTTCCTGTGTAAATTTTTTAGGTTCGTACAATTTATGGCATTTTGCACAATTGTTTGAATACAAGTTTTGACCTTCCGCCAACTCAGGTGTCAATGTTACCCCTTTAGCAGTTTCAGTTGGTGGTACGGCTGGCTCAGTCGCAGCAACCGGAGCTGACTTTTGAGTACCGCAAGAAGCCAAAAATAAGGCCAACGCGGCAAAGGTTAAAAATGTTGATTTCATTAGCTTTGTTTTTTAAGTAAATATAAAAAAATCCCATTCGTAAATGAATGGGATTTATTATTTAGACAGTATTTAAATTAGAACAAAGCGGTCTAATTTCTTATTTTACTTCCATTAATTCAACGTCAAAAATCAAAGTTGCGTTTGCCGGAATAACTCCTCCTGCACCTGCAGATCCGTATGCTAAATGAGAAGGAATAACAAAACGAGCTTTGTCTCCAACTTGTAATAAAGCAATACCTTCATCCCAACCTTCGATAACCTGACCTTGACCTAATCTGAATTCGATTGGTTTTTTACGTGGGTAAGAAGAATCAAAAACTTTTCCTGTTTCTAAAGAACCTTCGTAATGTACCGCAACTGTTTTACCAGCTTCAGCTCTTTTACCATCTCCTTTTTGAATCATTTTGTAACGTAACCCACTTTCTGTTTTATCAAAACCAGCAGCAAGTTCTTCCATTTTAGCTTCAGCAGCCGCTTTTTCATTTGCTTCACGTTTAGCACGAGAACCTTCAAAAGTTCTGAAAGCTTCAATAGCATTCCATTTTTGAGCTTCTTCTCCAACTCTCACGATTTCTAAAGTTTCAAGAGCATCTCCCTGAGCAATTGCATCAACGATATCTTGTCCTTCAATTACGTGACCAAAAACAGTATGTTTTCCGTCTAACCAAGAAGTTGGAACGTGAGTGATGTAAAATTGAGATCCGTTTGTTCCTGCTCCTGCATTAGCCATAGCCAAAACTCCTGGACGATCGTGTTTCAAACTTGGGTGAAATTCATCATCAAATTTGTAACCAGGACCACCTGTTCCAGTTCCCTGAGGACAACCTCCCTGAACCATGAAATCAGGAATTACACGGTGAAATGATAATCCATCGTAATATTTATTCCCTTGTGGTTTGATTTTATTTTCTAAATTTCCTTCTGCCAATCCTACGAAGTTACCAACTGTACCTGGCGTTAAATCGTGAGTCAATTTTACTAAAATTGAACCTTTGCTAGTATTGAATTTAGCGTATATTCCGTTTTCCATTGTTATTATTTTTAATTTTGATTGCAAATTTACAAATTAATTCTATATCAACTTGTGCTTTCTATTTTTTCGATTTTGATTTATAAGTAACTCCATAAACTATCAATGCCAGTAGGGCGAGAACAGCACATCCTATGGTCACAGCATGCCATCCGCCTAATTTCCACAATAACAATCCGTAAGCCGATCCTGCTGCAGTTCCCAAGAAACTAAACGACATAAATACGGTATTTAATCTGTTTCTCGCTTCAGGCAAAAGCGAATAAACACGGGTTTGATTTGAAATGTGAACGCCCTGAATTCCTATGTCAATAAAAACAATTCCGATCACAATTCCGATTACACTTTCTATTGAAAAATAGAAAACCATAAAACTAATTAACATCAACAAACAACCGTAACCCACTGCAACTCTAGGATTTCCTTTGTCTCCCATTTTACCAACCAAGGGTGCCGCCAAAGCTCCTGAAGCTCCGACAATTCCAAAAAGGCCTATTGTGGCACTATTAAAATTAAAAGGCTCACCCGAAAGCAATAACACCATTGTAGTCCAGAATGCTCCAAATTGTGCGAAACAAAACACATTGATTAGAGTAGCTTCCCGTAAAACTGGTTGTGTTTTTATCAGTGTAAACAGTGATTTAATTAATTGACCGTAAGAGCCCTCAAATTGAGGTTTATTGACCGGTAATTTCTTCTGAATGGCAAAAAATATCAAAGTACAAATTCCTGCCGCAATCCAAAACATCGATCTCCATCCAAAAAGCTGGCCAATGAATCCGCTTAATGTTCGGGAAAGCAAAATACCAAGTAGTAATCCGCTCATAATTGTTCCAACAACTTTTCCACGTTGTTCAGGAGCAGTTAAAGAAGCTGCTAAAGGCAAAATAAGCTGTGGCACTATCGAAGTGATTCCGATAAGCAATGATGCAATTTGCAGAACAAAAAAGTTCGTTGACGTCGCAGCAATAATTAAAGCAATTACCGTGGCAAAAGTGGTCATTAAAATTTGCTTTTTACGTTCGATTTTGTCCCCAAGCGGTACCATAAAAAACAGTCCGATCGCATAACCTGCCTGAGTCAGATAGGTAATGGTTCCAGCACTTGCTTCGGGAATTTTAAATTCGTTGGCTATTAAAACAATCAGGGGTTGGCAGTAATACAGGTTTGCAACTATCAGTCCGGTGCAAGCTGCCATGAATAAGACATTCGTTTTAGATAAATTCATTTTGCAAAAATACTATTCTAATTTCAACCTAAACTTTAAAAAAATTATAATTTTTTAGGTACTTTTTTCTTGAAGGGCAAAGGTTCGGAGGTACAAAGGTTCAGCGTTTCTTTGAATCTTTTTTTCAAACCTTTATCCCCTTGTATTTTTTTAAAAGCTCAATCTCTATGTCAGGCTGAGCGGAGTCGAAGCCCTTTTTACCTAACCAGCCTTCGACTACGCTCAGGGTGACAATAGTTCATAAAAGAACGTTTAATTGATATTTACAAGGCGTTTTTAACGAGACAAACAGAGAAGTCGAAGCGTCACAAAGTTTTTTTCACTTTTCACTTTTTAAACCGCTGTACCTTTGCGCCTTTAAACCTAAAACTTCATAAAATCTTCCCGCATTGGGCTAAAAACATCGGTTAAAAGTCCGCTTTCTAAACAAACAACACCGTGAATGGCATGAGGAGGAATATAAAAACTGTCTCCTTCTTTTAAAGTCTGTGTGACACCATTAATTGTAACATCAAATTTACCGCTTGCAATATAGGTAACCTGCGAATGATAGTGTTCGTGCAAAACGCCAATTCCACCTTTTTCAAAATGCACATTCACCAACATGACTTTATCATCGTAGGCCAGAATTTTACGCTTGATACCTTCCCCTACTACTTCCCACTCTATTTCATCGCCTTTTATAAACATTTTACTCGATCCGAAACTTTGCATATTTGTTTTATTTTTAATTGAATTGTTTCATTTGTTTTTCAAAATTCCTGATGAATTTAAAAAGGTTGAGCAACGTTTTTTCATCCGAAATATTTCCGTCAGAATCCAATTTACCTCTTATTCCCTGTATCAAAAGTTGAGTTTCCTCATTAAATTTAGCTTCAATGGTTTTCATTATTAACTCTAATTGCTCATGGCCTTTTTCTCCGGACGCAGAAGCCGTGATCAAACCTACCTTTTTATTTGAAAACACCGTAGTAGAAACACACCATTCTAAGGCATTTTTCAAACTTCCGGGCAAACTAAATACATATTCGGGGGTACAAATTATGACCCCACTTGCAGTCTCAATTTTATTTCTGAAAGCCTGTACTTCTTCGGGTGGGTTTTCGGTATCCAGATCCGGATTAAAATGAGGAATACTTTCTATGTCTTCGAATATTTCTACCGTAAAATCACTGCTTATGTTTTCCGAAATGAATTTCAGAATTTTAAAGTTACTCGAGTTCTTTCTCGTACTTCCTGAAATAGCCATTATGATTTTCTGCTCCCCCATTGCCTTTATTATTCTGCTGAAACAGCAAATTCTACCGCCGCTTCCGAATGAATTTTTGTTGTGTCAAAAACCGGAACCGGGACGTCTTCCTGACTAATCAGCATGGGGATTTCGGTACAACCCAAAATTATTCCCTCTGCTCCGTTTTCAATTAATTTTTCAATAATTGAGAGATAGGCTCTCTTGGTTTGTTCTTTTATTATTCCTCGTCCTAATTCTTCTTTTAAGGTTTGCTGCACAAAATCTCTTTCTTCCTGAAGAAAAGGAACAATGGCTTCTATGTTATTTTCTGCCAGTTTTTTGAAGTAAAAATCCATTTCCATAGTGAATTTCGTTCCCAACAAACCGACTTTTTTTAATCCTTGTTTTTTTATTGCATTTGCTGTGGCGGTCACTACATGTACAAATGGCAAATTAATCTCCTGCTCCAGTCTGTCTGAAACCGCATGAGCCGTATTGGCACACAAAACAATGGCATCGGCACCACTTTTTTCGAGGTTTTTGCAGGCATTTAAAAGCAAATCAAAAGTAGCATCCCAATTTCCGTTGGTGTTATTTCTTTGAAAATCATCAAAATTGACCGAGTAAATAATGCATTCGGCGAAATTAAGTCCACCTAACTTTTCGTTGATGCCTTCGTTGATAAATCGGTAATAATCAATTGTCGAAATCCAACTGATTCCGCCTACAAGTCCTATTTTTTTCATAGTTGTATTTTTCAATTCTAAAGGTTTTATTTTGGTTATTAAAATCGAGTACTCGCTAGATCGCGTTTCATTAACTGCAATTCACGCATCAAATTATTTCGCTCAAAATAAGCTGCGAGTTCATTCAATCTTTTTTTGTTATCGTATTTTAAACCGGAATTTATTTTTTTCTGACAGTTTGAGCACAATCGGATAGAATGTTCATCTGTCTCCGGTATACTATTTGTTCCATTCATCACGCAATTGGCCTCAATACAATGGGCTAATCCAAACATGTGCCCGAGTTCGTGTGAACTTACTTTCAACAATCGCGATAAACACAAATTGAAATTGGCTTCTGTTAATTTTTCATCTTGTAATCTATAAATGGAACTTACTCCTATTTTCTGTGTGTACGACGCTAATCCAAAAACGTAATTCCAACTAGGGGAAGGAAACAAATCCAGTTCTGTCAATCCCATTACAGCAATTCGGTTTAAAGGTTTATCCTTTTTTAAAACACTGTCTAAAATATAACCTGCCAACAGCTGCTCCTGCTCTTCTCTTCCGATTCTTCTGGCATGATCAGGAATAATATTATTTGAAGCGGTTTCCAAAATTTTGGTGTCCAATTGAAAATAGATTTGCAGATACTCCCTCGTCAATTCAATTTGTTTGGTTTGCAAAGCCGTAAAACTGCCAATTGGTTTTAGATAAATAATATTCGCCTCTTTGGTCGGAATAATATGTTTTGATTTCATGAATTTTTCAAAACTCTGCCCTTTTTCGTCACGATCATACAACCAGTCTCCGGGCGCAGGTGGAGCAAGCGCAACATCATTCTCTTTTATATCTTTAAAATAGGCATTTTCTTTATTTGAATTACAGGAATAAAAAAGTACAATAACTAAAAGAAAAAGTTTTCTCATATAGGCTGTGGCGTAAGGTTAAAGGATTGGAAATAGATTTACGGTTTATTTTTTTATAGCATTAAAGAAATAAAATAATTTTAAATTGACTGTTACCTGGCTGTTATGAATCATAAAAGCGCTTCCGAAATTCTATTCCGGGTCTTGGAATTCAAAAAGTAAATCTAGCTTTATTTATCAGAATTTGAATCATCAAAGTTGTCAAAATAGGTAAAATCCTGTGTTATTTTTCCTTTATCGATTGTAAAAATCTTGCAGATTGGTAGTTTGAATTTTGTGCTATCAGCAGCAGTACCTGTTGAGACAAGTTCTACAATTATATGTTGTTCATCTGAGGGATAAATTTTGACAATTTCACTATGCAAATCAGCAAACAGGGTATTTAGCTTATTGTATTTAGTAATGGTTTGTCTCCGGGTTTGAATGGTCATCTCGGGTCCAAATGACGGATCCTTAAAATCTGCTATTGGCGAATACAGCGTTGCCAGTTCGTTCCATTGGTGGTTATTGTAATATTCGAAATATTGTTTTACTATTTTTTCCTTCTTTGACGGATCCAAATTGGGTGTTTTTACCTGATCCTTGCAGGAGTACACTATAAAAATCATACTGAAAAGCAGCGCTACATTTTTCATACTAAAAGGATTATTTTAAGTCCGACCAACTTCTTCCTATTTAAATTAAAAATACTAAAAAACATCCGATAAATCTTTATGTCATTAAATGTTTGGCTATTTTATTTCAACCATAAATCTTCAATTTTTAAATCTTTAAAATTTCGCTACTTTTTACTTTGTATCTTTGCCGCACAGAACTATTGAAGAAAAGAAATGCGAATTGATATTATAACGATTTTGCCGGAATTATTAAGAAGTCCGTTTGAGGCTTCCATTATGAAACGTGCTATTGACAAAGGTTTGGTCGAAGTACATTTTCATAATTTGCGTGATTATACGACAAACAAACAAAAAAGTGTCGACGATTATCCGTTTGGCGGTGGTGCCGGAATGGTGATGACGGTTCAACCTATTGATGCCTGCATCACACATTTGAAAAGCGAACGTGAATACGATGACATCATCTATATGTCTCCGGATGGTGAAACTTTAAACCAAAAAATGGCCAATACCATGTCGATGTATGAAAATATCATCATTTTATGCGGTCACTATAAAGGGGTTGATCAAAGGGTTCGCGATCATTTTATTACAAGAGAAATCTCTATTGGTGATTATGTATTATCGGGTGGAGAATTAGGAGCTTTGGTTTTATCCGATGCTTTGATCCGATTAATTCCGGGTGTTTTAAGCGACGAAACTTCTGCATTAACAGACAGTTTTCAGGACAATTTACTTTCGGGTCCGATCTATACCCGTCCCGCAGATTATAAAGGATGGAAAGTCCCGGATGTTTTAACCAGCGGACATTTTGCAAAAATTGATAAATGGCGTGAGGATATGGCGTATGAGCATACTAAGAACAGACGTCCGGATTTGTTGGAGGAGCAGTAGGTTGTAGTCTCAGTTTGCAGTCTCAATCCTAGTCTCAGTCTCAGTCTTCAGGATAAAAAATAGGAACTAAAACTAAAAAAAATACAAATGTCACGCTGAGCGAAGTCGAAGCGCTTCGCTCAGCATGACATTAAATTATTACTAAGCACCCGGGCTAAAAAACTTCAAAAATAATTACTTGTACGTTTTTAGCTTTTTTCACACATTTATAAGATTGAATTACAGCAATTTAAAAAATAAAACTATGAAAAACGCACTACTAAAACTTACTTTTTGCCTTGTGTTTCTAATCTCTTCTACGGGTTTTGCACAGGCTTTAAATAAAAAATCCTTAACCTCTGAATTAGGTAAAACAGAAGGAATTTCTTTAGATGCCAAACAGAAAAGCAGTTTTGACAAAGCCAATAATGACCTTGTTACCGGATTATTTGACATTGACAAAAAGAAACTTCCACAAGCAGACCGGGACAGTAAAATAGATGGTTTGTTTGACAAAAGAGATAAAAGCTTATCTTCTTCATTAGGAGCTGACAAATACACCGATGTGAAGAAAAAAACAGATAAAAACATCAAGCAACTGAAACGAAAAGTTAAATTAGCCAAGCTCGTTCTGTAATTATCAATCAGGAAATTTCTTTGGCCGAAACGTTTGAGAACTAGTTTACAGTTTCAGTTCTCCGTCTCAGTTCACAGAATCAAAATTAGTAATTGACAATCAGAGTCTTACTCCTGAAACACACTTAAAAATAGTGGCAATAAAAAAGTTGCAAATTAAAACTAAAGTTGTATTTTTGCAGCCGAATTAGACTAACCTCTGGCGAGATCCGTGAATGTTACTCTATAAAAAAACCATAATTAAAATTATCATGGCAGATTTAATGAAATTCGTTCAAACCGAATTAGTTGCTAAAAAAGATTTCCCTGTTTTCGGAGCTGGAGACACTATTACAGTTTTCTACGAAATTAAAGAGGGTGAAAAAACAAGAACTCAGTTTTTTAAAGGAGTTGTTATTCAAAGAAGAGGTTCTGGTAACACAGAAACTTTTACTATTCGTAAAATGTCAGGAGCTATTGGAGTTGAGCGTATCTTCCCAGTAAACTTACCAGCTTTACAAAAAATTGAAATCAACAAAAAAGGAGCTGTTCGTAGAGCTAGAATTTTCTACTTCAGACAACTTACTGGTAAAAAAGCTAAGATTAGAGATAAAAGAAGATAATCATTTATCTTTTTGTCATAAAAAATCCGTTTCATATTATTTGAAACGGGTTTTTTTTATGCCTTCTTTTCAAATTAATAAAACCGTAATTTTTTAATATCAAAACGATCAATTTGATAATTTAAAGACTTCGAAATAACAATCTGATAATTTGTTTAATTCTCCTTAAAACGCAACCGTTTTCGGAGTGTTTTTATTATATTTGCTCCGCTCATTTTGAGCCGACTATACCTTTTAATTACCATTTCGCGGTAATACGATTATAAAAAAAAAGAAAATGACACAAAATTCAAAAATTTTTTACACCTTAACTGATGAGGCGCCATTGTTGGCGACTTACTCTTTTTTACCTATTGTTCAAGCGTTTACCGCAACGGCTGGTATTGCAATTGAAACAAGAGACATTTCGTTAGCAGGCAGAATTTTATCTAATTTTCCTGAGGTTTTGACAGATGCTCAAAAAACGGTTGATGCTTTGGCTGAACTTGGTCAATTGGCAACACAACCGGAAGCCAATATTATCAAATTACCAAACGTTTCTGCTTCAGTACCGCAATTAAAAGCGGCGATTACTGAATTGCAGTCACACGGTTATAACATTCCAAATTATCCGGAAGAGCCTCAAAACGATGCTGAAAAAGAAATCAAAGCTAAGTATGCTAAAGTTTTAGGTTCTGCTGTAAATCCTGTTTTACGTGAAGGAAACTCTGACCGTAGAGCACCAAGAGCGGTAAAAAACTTCGCAAAATCAAATCCTCATTCCATGGGTGCGTGGTCTGCTGATTCTAAAACCAAAGTAGCTTCTATGCCAAATGGTGATTTCTACGGAAGCGAAAAATCACTTACTGTTACGGAAGCAAATGATGTAAAAATCGAATTCGTTGCTAAAGATGGATCAACTACAGTTCTTAAAGCCAGCACTCCATTAAAAGCAGGTGAGATTATTGACAGTTCTGTATTACACTTAAATGCTTTAAAAAGTTTTGTTGCTGAAACGATCACAGAGGCAAAAAAAGAAGGTGTTTTACTTTCTGTTCACTTAAAAGCGACAATGATGAAAGTTTCAGATCCAATTATCTTTGGCGCTATCGTTGAAGTTTATTTTGCTGATCTTTTCAAAAAATACGAAACTTTATTCAATGAATTAAACATCGACACCAGAAATGGTTTGGGTGATATTTACGCTAAAATCGCAGGAAGACCTGAGCAAGCTGAAGTAGAAGCTGCTATTGACGCTGCGATCGCTAACGGTCCTGCATTAGCAATGGTAAATTCTGATAAAGGAATTACCAACCTGCACGTTCCTTCTGACGTTATTGTTGATGCTTCTATGCCGGCAATGATTCGTACTTCAGGACAGATGTACAATAAAGAAGGAAAACAACAAGATACTATCGCTATTATTCCGGATCGTTCTTATGCCGGAATTTATACTGCAACTATTGATTTCTGTAAAAAACATGGTGCTTTTGATCCTAAAACAATGGGAAGTGTTCCTAACGTAGGTTTAATGGCTCAAAAAGCAGAAGAATACGGATCTCACGATAAAACTTTCCAAATGAAAGAAGAAGGTGTTGTTCGTGTAGTTGATAAAAACGGAACTGTTTTGATGGAACAAAGTGTTGAAGCAAATGACATTTTCAGAATGTGTCAGGCTAAAGACGCTCCAATTCAGGACTGGGTTAAACTAGCGGTAAACAGAGCTCGTTTATCTGATACTCCGGCTGTTTTCTGGTTAGACGAAAACAGAGCGCATGACAGAGAATTGATCGTAAAAGTTCAAAAATATCTTAAAGACTACAATACTGTAAACTTAGACATCCGTATTTTAAATCCGGTTGCTGCTACAGAATTTACTTTAGACAGAATCATCAAAGGATTGGATACAATCTCTGTAACAGGAAACGTTTTACGTGATTACTTAACGGACTTATTCCCAATTTTAGAATTAGGAACTTCTGCTAAAATGCTTTCTATCGTTCCGTTAATGAACGGTGGTGGATTGTTCGAAACCGGTGCAGGTGGTTCTGCTCCTAAACACGTTGAGCAATTTACAGAAGAAGGTTATTTACGTTGGGATTCATTAGGAGAGTTTTTAGCACTTGGAGCTTCATTAGAGCACTTAGGTCAGACTTTAGACAATTCTAAGGCGCTTGTTTTATCTGAAACTTTAGATCAGGCAAACGACAAATTCTTGGCAAATGATAAATCTCCGGCACGTAAAGTAGGTCAAATTGACAACCGTGGTTCTCATTTTTACCTTGCTTTCTATTGGGCACAGGCATTAGCTGCTCAAAATAAAGATGCTGAATTAAAAGCAATTTTCACTCCAATTGCAGCTCAATTTGAAGCAAACGAAGCTAAAATTGATGCAGAGTTAATCAGTGCTCAGGGGAAACCTCAAACACTGGGCGGATACTATCAGCCAACTCCTGAATTAGTAAGCAAAGCAATGCGTCCGAGCGCTACATTCAATGCAATTATTGCTGAAATAAAATCATAAGCAGTTCTTATTATATTGCTATTAAAGAAGACAACCTCAATCGGTTGTCTTTTTTTATTAACTCATATTTAACAATCGTTCGACACTATATTTTAATAAGAATTGTTAACTATGTATATCAAAACCACGACAATGATTCCAAAAAAAATTAACCTTTTTATTCTTCTTGTTCTAACGGCTCTCACTTCATTTTCTCAAGAAAAATTCACATTAAGCGGTACCATAAATGATTTTAAAAATAATGAAACCTTAATCGGGGTAAACATTTATATTCCTTCCTTAAAAATCGGAACTACAACAAATGAATACGGTTTTTATTCCTTAACCATTCCCTCCGGTAAACACGAAATCGAAATCAGTTATGTGGGGTATCAAACCATTCAAAAAACAATTGACTTAAATCAAAACACTAAAACTAATTTTTCGCTACAGGAAGGTGGTGAAGAACTTCAGGAAGTTGTAATTACAGACAACAAAGGTAAGATCAACATCAAATCGCCTGAAATGAGTACCAATAAACTCTCGATTTCAACCATCAAAAAGATGCCGGTTGTTATGGGTGAAGTCGATGTTTTGAAATCGATTTTGTTACTTCCGGGTGTTACCAATGCCGGTGAAGGTGCTTCGGGATTTAATGTCAGAGGTGGTGGAGCAGATCAGAATTTAATTTTGTTAGATGAAGCCACTATATTTAACTCTTCGCACGTATTTGGATTCTTTTCGGTTTTCAATCCCGATGCTATTAAAGATTTAAAACTATACAAAGGCGGAATTCCGGCACGATACGGCGGAAGAGCCTCCTCTGTTTTGGACATTTACCAAAAAGACGGAAGCAGCAAAGGTTTTCATATGAATGGCGGAATCGGATTAATCTCGAGCAGATTGCTGGCAGAAGGTCCACTGGTAAAAGACAAAGGTTCTTTTTTAATTGGAGGAAGAGCTTCTTACGCCCATCTGTTTTTAAAATTATCTGAAGACCAAAAAGATAATGCTGCCTATTTTTATGATTTGAATACTAAATTGAGTTATAAATTAAATGACAACAACAGCTTGTATTTATCTGGGTATTTTGGTCGCGATGTTTTTAGTATTAATAAAAGTTTCTCGAATACTTACGGAAATACAACTTTAAATCTTCGTTGGAATCATCTGTTTTCCAGTAAAATATTCTCCAATTTATCTTTAATTTACAGTGATTATTATTATGGTCTTGATTTAGATTTGGTAGGATTCAAATGGGATTCCGGAATTAAAAACTACAACATCAAGTACGATTTCAAACATTATATTTCAGATAAGTTCAAATTGAATTATGGTATAAACGGAATTTACTACGGATTCAATCCCGGAACAATCAAACCGACCGGTAACACTTCAGGGATTAATCCCGATCAATTAGACAAAAAATATGCTTTTGAACCTGCTGTTTATATCGATGCCGAAAGTCAGTTTTCAAAAAGAATTACGGTTTCTTACGGATTGCGTTACAGCTTATTTTATCGTTTGGGCGAATCTACTATTAATTATTATGACAACGACAGTCCGGTTGTTTTTGACTCTAATACGCAGATTTATAAAAAAGGAACTCCAATCTCAACGAAGTTTTATGGCAAAAATAAGGTTATTCAGAGTTACGATAATCTGGAGCCGCGATTTGCAATTTCTTATCAATTAAACGATGATGAGGCATTAAAAGCCAGTTACAACAGAATGGCACAATACCTTCAATTGATTTCGAATACCTCATCACCTACTCCGCTTGACGTCTGGATGCCTAGTGACAATTATATCAAACCTCAAATCGCCGATCAGGTTGCCTTGGGTTATTTTAGAAACATCAACAACGGAGCTTACTCGCTTGAAGTGGAAGCGTATTATAAAAAAGTTCAAAACCGTTTAGACTATATCGATGGTGCCGATCTGATTGCCAATGATGCTATTGAACAGGTCATTCTAAACGGACGCATGAGATCGTATGGTCTAGAACTAATGCTTAAAAAAAATGAGGGTAAATTTAACGGATGGATTTCTTATACCCTGTCCAAATCAGAACAACAAACACCGGGAAGAACTCCTGAAGAAACCGGAATAAACGATGGTCGCTGGTACAACTCTGTTTATGATAAAACACATAATTTAGCGATTACATCAGCTTATAATTTAAACGAAAAATGGTCTTTTGGTGCTAACTTTACTTTACAATCCGGACAGCCTGTTACCTATCCGAATGCGCAATACGAATATTTAGGAATAACGGTACCAAGCTACGGATTGAGAAATGAAAATCGTCTACCTGCTTACCATCACCTGGATATCTCGGCAACTTTGACACCAAGAAAAAACAAAGACAGAAACTGGAAGGGAGAATGGGTTTTTAGTATTTACAATCTATATAATCGCCAAAATGCGGCCTCTATTAACTTCCGTCAAAATGTAGACACCGGTGCAAACGAAGCGGTGAAAACCTCCATTTTTGGGATGGTACCGGCAGTAAGTTACAATTTCAAATTTTAAAAATTATTTTCTTCCAAAGAAAAACAAAAGATAAACCATGAAAAAAGCAAGTTATTTAATCGTATTTTTTATATCCCTTTTCTTCACAAGCTGTGAAGAAGTTGTTGATGTAGAATTGGATACTGCACCTCCAAAATTAGTAATCGAAGCTGCCATAACCTGGCAAAAAGGAACCCCCGGGAATCAACAAATTATAAAACTAACCACTACAACGGGTTATTTTCAAAACGTAATTCCAACGGTTTCGGGTGCTGTTGTGTCTATAAAAAACAGTAAAAACGAACAATTCAATTTTATAGAAAGCCCTAAAAAAGGTCAATATGTTTGTACCACTTTTAAACCTGAAATTGAGGAAAATTATACTTTGACAGTAGTTAGTGGCGGAAATACGTATACGGCGAGTGAGATTTTAAAATCAGTAGCTCCGATCACTCGACTGGAACAAAACAACGAAGGCGGTATTACCCGAAAAGATATTGAAGTAAAAGCTTTTTATACAGATCCTGGCGACGCAGAAAATTATTATCTATTTAAATACACCTATTCCAGCAAAGTAACGTCTACCTTTTATGCTTCCGAAGATAAATTTTACCAAGGAAATGAAATTTTCAGCAGCTCGGATGATGATGAGTTAAAACCCGGAGATCAAGTTGAAATTGTCCATTACGGAATCTCAAAATCGTACTATAATTATATGAATATTTTAGTGAGTATTGCCGGCAATAATAGCGGAGGCCCCTTTCAAGCTCCTCCTGCGACAGTAAAAGGAAACATCATTAATACAACCGATAAACCGAATTATCCTTTGGGTTACTTTTCTCTTACCGAAACGGATTCAAAAAAATATACTATCGAATAACACCCAGACAAATGGAAGCCAGAATTGAAATTGCAGCAGAAAAGAAACTCATCGGAAAATACATTGCCATGTCTTTCCTGGACAATAAAACCTTTCAGTTGTGGTCGTCTTTCATGCCGCATCACAAAGAAATAAAAAACAAAATTGGAACTGATTTGTATTCGTTGGAAGTTTTCCCCGTCGGTTATTTTAATGAATTTGACCCCAAAAATGATTTTGAAAAATGGGCAGCGGTTGAAGTTTCTAATTTCAGTGAAATACCGTCAGGAATGGAAGATCTCGTCATTCCTTCCGGATTATATGCTGTTTTTATTCATGAAGGAGAAAATACAAAAGCCCATAAAACCTATCATTCTATATTTGTAGAGTGGTTACCAAACTCGACTTACACGGTTGACGATCGCCCGCATTTTGCCATAATGGGAGAAAAGTACAAAAAAGACGATCCGAATTCGGAAGAAGAAATCTGGATTCCAATAAAAAATAAAATTTAGAAATCATGTCAATCAAAACACTAAAATCACTTTTTGAACGGGATCTTACTAAATTGAAACTCGAAATTGAATCGTATCAGGATGAATCTAAAATTTGGGTCATCGATAAAAACATTCTAAATTCAGGCGGAAATCTTTGTTTGCATCTTATTGGAAACATCAATCATTTTATCGGTGCGCAAATTGGCAAAACCGATTACATTAGAAATCGAGAGTTAGAATTTTCGCAAAAAGACGTACCAAGAACTGTATTGGTTCAAAAAATTGAGGACACCTTAGCTGTAGTAAATCAAACTCTTGACACGCTCGACGAAGCTGATTTAGAAACCATTTACCCGCTAATTGTTTTTGAAAAAGAAATGACAACGGACTTTTTTCTGGTTCATCTTGCGACGCATTTAGCGTATCATCTGGGGCAAATTAATTACCACAGAAGATTGCTGGATACAGCGAAATAAAAAAAAGATTTCGAAAAAAAATCTAAACCCTCAACCTATGTAAATGTTTTAAAAATTAGAATTAAGTAACCTTTGTCCTTCACAATTCTAATTTTTAAAACATGAAACATTTACTTTCAATCTTATTCTTTATTTGCGGCTTATCTGCTAAAGCACAAACTTTCAAAAATCCTGAATCCCTATTTGATCCAACACCTTATGGTTTCAGTCATGCCTCTTCCGTAAAAGCAAATGGTAACCTCGTTTACATTTCGGGGCAAAGTGGCGGTCTAGGCAAGGAACATCTTTTGAGTTCCGATTTCAGAGAGCAAGTTCAAATTGCCTTGAAAAATCTCACAACGGTTCTGGACAGTTACCATTTAAAACCTGAAAATGTCATGAAAGTGACCCTTCTGATCGTCGATCATTCTTCAGAAAAATTAAAAATATGGGAAGAAGAAATTCGCCAAACATGGAAAAACAAACCCTTTCCTGCCAGTACCCTAATTCCCGTCACCAAACTGGCAATTGACGGAATGTTAATTGAAGTAGATGCCGTTGCTTTCCAACCAATAAAATAAATTGGTACCCAGTCAAAGCCTATAACTTTCGTACATTTGCAGCACATTTCAAATCAAAACGCTAAATGTCTTCACACCATATCGTACGCGACGACCAGGAACCGGCTTTAATCATTGCTAACGGAGCAGCTTGCCATCCGGAATTATTAGGACAACTGCTCGAATGGTCTCCATTGGTTATCGTGCTGGATTCTGCCATCGAAAGAGTGATTGAATTAGGCATAAAAGTCGATGTCCTTTTAGGCGATTTTGATCGTGGTTTTGATCCTGAAATTTACAAAACCACTCAATATCCGATTGAGATTGTACACACCCCCGATCAAAACAAAACCGATTTAGAAAAAGCTTTTGACTATTTAATTGATCGAAAAATCCCTGCGGCAAATGTTGTTTGGGCTACCGGAAAACGTGCCGATCATACGATAACCAACTTAACCAATATTGTTCGCTATCGAAATTTGCTTAAAATCGTCATTCTCGACGATCATTCTAAGATATTTCTGCTTCCGAATAAATTTGAAAAATGGTATACAGCCAAAACCCCCATTTCATTAATTCCGATTGGAGTTGTAAATGGTATTTTCTCCACTAATCTGAAATATCCATTAGAAAACGATATACTTACAATTGGTTACAGAACCGGCAGCAGTAATTCTGTTGCAAAAGACGGGTTGGTTACGATTACACATTCCGACGGTGATTTATTGCTAATGGAATGTATGGATTAATTTCCTTTAAATTGCATTGCTTATGTTACTGTGCTAATTAACCGCAAGGCTCGCAAAGTTTAATTATAACATTATGACTCCTTTTTAATTTAGGCCTAATTTTTTTTGCTCGAAGATTTAGCAGATTGCGCAGATTTTTTTTATAAGAGGCAAGGATCAGCCTAATCTGCTACCCGAGCGATAGCGAACTGGCGAAGCAAATCTGCGTGCAAAAGAAAACCTTTGTGAACCTTTACTTTATTTTAATTCCAAAGTTTAGTTATAGCTTTGCGAACTCTTTACTTTTAAATAAAACAGCAATAAAAATTCTTTGCGAACCTTGCGGTTAAATTTTCTAACCACAAGCCCTGCAAAGAGAAAACAAATGGCCCGAAAAGCTTTAAAAAGTGGCTCTCTACGCCATTATAAAGAAAACCTTTTCACAAAACTGACACTATTCTGTCAAGGCTAGGACAATCCTTTTCATAAGAGCATCTTCACAAAAAAGGAATGACTATCTTTGCACCCAAATTCACAAAATGAAAGCAATAGACAATTCCGAAAAAAACAATTTACATCCTAGAAATCTGCATCGCTCCCGATACGATTTCGAACTTCTTATTACCAATTGTCCGGAATTAAAAAAGTACGTGGCCGTAAATGTTCACGGAGTAGAAACTATTGATTTCAGTGATCCAAAGGCTGTAAAAGCGCTTAATAAAGCATTATTACAAACCTACTACGACATTCAGAATTGGGACATTCCTTCTGATTATCTTTGTCCTCCAATTCCGGGACGTACCGATTACATTCACTATCTGGCTGATTTGTTAGCAGAAACAAATAACGGAATCATTCCTGAAGGAAATTCTGTTTTAGGCTTAGATATCGGAACGGGAGCAAATTGCATCTATCCGATATTAGGGAACGCTATTTACGATTGGAGTTTTGTGGGTACCGACATTGACCTAAAAGCAATTCAAAACTGCAGTAAAATTATCGAAGCCAATCCAAAACTTATTGACGCGATAAGTTTACAGCAACAAACGGAATCCAGATTTATATTCAAAAACATCGTCACACCGGAAGATCGTTTTACATTTACCATTTGCAATCCTCCTTTTCATGCTTCTGCCGAAGATGCCAATCAAAGCACCGTTAGAAAAGTTTCAAATCTAAATCCGAAAGAAAAGAAGAAAACAAATCCTGTTTTAAACTTTGGAGGTCAAAATGCAGAATTATGGTGCGATGGCGGCGAAATAGGTTTTGTCACGCAGATGATTTATGAGAGTGCCAAATATCCAATGCAGTGTTTATGGTTTACTACTTTGGTTTCTAAAAGAGACAATCTTTCCAGTATTTACAGAACTTTAAACAAGGTAAATGCCGCTGCTATAAAAACAATAGATATGGCTCAAGGCCAAAAAACAAGTCGTATTATAGCATGGACTTTTTTGACTGAGGAACAAAGGAAAAACTGGAAAATTTAAATAAAATTCTTACAAAATAACTTTTGCTTTGATTTTTATTATATCTTTGTATTCAAATAGGTAATACCTGTTCAAACGTGGCGGTGAAACATCTACCATAAATGTATTATTAATACATCGTTCACAGGGGCTATTTTTTAACAAAAATATCTAAAAGGGCTTAGGCCCTTTTTTTTATACAGATGAAAATATACATAGATGAAAGTGGTGATTTGGGATGGACTCTTGATAAACCAAATAGACATGGAGGTTCAAGTAAGTACATTACAATTACCGGAATTCTTATTTCTGCTAATGAGGAAAAATATATTTCGCGTTTCATCAATGATATTTATAAAAAATACAACTTAACACCTAACATCGAAAAAAAAGGAGCCAATTTTATCCCCGAACACTCCTCTTATATCACTTCTCAATTAACTACCAAAATAATCAACAAAAGCACTTCGTTTAAAATAATCTCGATTACCGTAAATAAAACAAACATATACGAATCACTACAAAAAGATAAAAACATATTTTACAACTATGTTCTTGGATTATTATTAAAACCCGAAATTATTCAGCATAACAATATTGAAATTATACTGGATCGGAGAACTATAAAAGTCAGTCAGGGTGAAAGTTTTCCGGATTATATAAAAACAGAAATTTGGGGACAAGGCCATAATATGAATATCACATGTGAATTTTTAGAAAGCAGCAAGAATAAAATGATTTGGCTTGCAGATTGGTACGCTAATTTTATTTGGCGAAAACATGAGGATAATGAATCCAGTTCTTATGAGCAATTAATAAATTTTCCCAAAGAACGATTTTTAGAGAAAAAACTCTTTTTTGAACTAAAACACTCAAAGCATAAAAAAGTATAATCGCAATTGTAAAACCTTATAATTATGATAGTTTAAAACAAAATTCTAATACGATAATCCATTCCTTCAGCGTAACTTTATAGGATATTGAATTTTTCATTATGCTAAAATTATCTCTACAATTTGCGTTATTATTTTTATTGATCGGCTGTGCTTCTTCCAAAAAAGTAAAATTTGATGATTATATTTTTCAAACAAAAACGGAAAAGGGTGCTTACATCAACTCCTACGACAAAGCTTTAAAACTTTGGGATGTCCCGCATACAGAAGAAAATATTCAAACTGATTTTGGAATGGCTCATATTATAGTAGCCGGACCCAAAAATGGAAAAAATTTAGTTTTGCTACACGGCATGGATGCCAGTTCTACCATGTGGTATCCAAATATAAAAGCTTTAGCAAAAACACATCGTGTCTATGCCATCGACTTTCTGATGGAACCCGGCAAATCAACTTTAACGACAAAAGCGCTTTCATCAGAAGAGATAGTGATTTGGTACAATCAGATTTTCACTTATTATAAATTAAAAAACTTCGATATTGTCGCCGCTTCACGTGGGGGCTGGACGGCAACATTATTAGCTACTCAAAAAGAAAATTCAATTGATAAAATAGTTTTACTAAGTCCTGCACAAACGTTTAAATCTATTGATAAAATGAGAAAAACGACTTCTGCCTTACTGCTTAAGCTGTTCCCAAACGAAAAAAGATTCACTAAAACACTAAACACCTTTGCTACACATCCCGAAAACATAAATCCTGCTTATAAAAGACAATTTTATCTGGCGAATAAATATGCCAAATCGAATTCAAATATGCTCAATATGCGACCTTTTTCGGATGACGAATTGAAGTCGATTCAAAATCCGGTTTTAGTTTTAATTGGAGATCATGACGTTATCAATTCTGATGAAAGTTTAAAACGTGCACAGAAATATTTAGTTAATAGCAAGACTAAAATCATCAAAGATGCCGGACATTTCTTAAGTACTGATCAGCCTAAAGTTGTAAATGAGGCTGTTACTGACTTTTTAAATGATAAAAAACCTACTTCAAATCTCTAAAAAAAAATATTTTTAGCAACATAAAATAGAAATATGTGTCAATAGTCTAAAAATCAATCGTTTTCTTATACTAAGCAAGAATTTCAATACGAAATTACATACTTTTACAAATACAGTATAAACTTTTTAGAAGTTCGCTAAATAGAGCGAAGTATACCACCTCAATCTGCTGTAGATTAAATCAGTCACGAATTAGAAAAGTGACAATTACAATATTAGGTCAGAGACTTATTGAATAAAAATTCCAAAACAAATTCAAATCCAAAAATAATTTATAGTAGTCCCATCTTCTATTTAAAATTATTTTTTTGCTTTCATATTAATTAACCAAACTAATATAAACCAAGATTATGAAAAAGAATTTATTCAAAAACCAACTGTTTTTACGACTCAAAAAAGCGTCGCTTACACCATTTGTACTCGCTATTATTTTAGCAAACAGCAACAATCTTAACGCTAGTGAGACTTCGAAAAACGGAAAAAACACCATTCTAACAAATCAAAACAAAGAGATTGATCTGGTCAGAGGAAAAGTTGTTGATGACACAGGATCATCTTTACCGGGAGTTACGGTATTGGTAGTAGGTACCAAAAAAGGAGCCGTTACAGATATTGACGGAAACTATACTATTGAGGCCAAAGTTGGTGACGTCCTACAATTTTCGTACGTAGGTTTACAAACCAAAACCGTAACAGTTGACGGACAAACTGTAAATGTTACGCTATCGGGAGGTAGTGGTGAAACGTTGGAGAATATCGTTATTATTGGATCACGTAATCCTACCCGAACTGTTACAGAATCTGCCGTTCCTATAGATGTTATTGCAATGAAAGATATTGCTACACAAGGTGCACAAACCAATCTGAATCAGATTTTGAACATGGTGGCGCCTTCCTTTACCTCCAATACCCAAACAGTAGCCGACGGAACGGATCACCTTGATCCGGCTCAATTAAGAGGTTTAGGCCCCGATCAGGTATTGGTTTTAGTAAACGGTAAAAGAAGACATACCTCCTCTTTAGTCAACATAAACGGAACACCGGGAAGAGGGTCTGTTGGAACTGATTTGAATGCAATTCCGGCTTTCGCTCTCGAAAAAATAGAAGTACTTCGAGATGGGGCTTCCGCTCAATATGGTTCAGACGCTATTGCGGGAGTAATTAACCTTAACATAAAAAAAGATACCAAAAAATTAGATGTCAATCTCTTTTCAGGAAGTAATTTTTCAAGAAATGCAAACGATCACAGAGGTGGAAATGATGGAAACCATTACCAAATGGACCTTAATTACGGAACTAATTTAGGCAAAGAAAAAAGTTTTATTAACCTGACTGGAAGCTTACAACTAAGAGATGCTACAAGCAGAGCTGATGATGCCGCAGGTACGATCTACAATGCTTATAATGCGATTGAACAAAGAGCTTCTGAAGACGGAATAAACATAAATTCTATGTTTGGAAATATTACCAATACCCCAAATTCTGCTCAGATTATAAATTTAATAAAAGGTTATGCTCCAGAGGTAAGTTATTTTACTCCAACACAACAAACTGCTATCACTAATGCGACAACAATTTCGCAATTGCAAACGGCATTAAATTTTGATGCCACAGACGGAGAGCTGGCTTACCGAAAGCTTGAGAGAAAAAACTTTAACATGAGAGTAGGCCAATCTGCATTTAAAAGTGTTCAGTTCTTTTTGAATGCTGCTTACCCTATTAATGATAAATTGGAAGTTTATGTTTTTGGAGGAACCAGTTACAGAGAAGGAGAATCTGCCGGTTTTTTCAGAAGACCGAATCAGTCCAGATCGTACACAGGCTTATACTTAAATGGTTTCTTACCCGAAATTCATTCTACCATTAATGATATTTCTGCCGCGACGGGACTTAGAGGTACCATTTTTAAAGATTGGCATTTTGATTTGAGTAACACCTACGGTCGAAATGCTTTTGATTATAATATAGAAAATACGGTAAATGCTACACTAAGAGAAGGCTCTCCTACTGAATTTGATGCGGGAGGCTTACGTTTTGCTCAAAACACGACAAACTTTGATATGAGTAAAAAAATCAATACCCTAAACGTCGCTTTTGGTGCCGAGTATCGCTACGAACTGTACGGTATCAATGCCGGAGTTCCTGATTCTTATAGTCAATACGATATTAATGGAAACGTAGTAACCGGTACGACACCTGCTAACATAAGAGTTACCGATTTCTATGGCGCAGCCAGACCTGGTGGAGCGCAGGTTTTTCCTGGATACAGAGCAGAAAATGCAAAAGACGAAAAAAGAAACAGTGTTGCTGTTTATACCGATTTAGAGCTAGATGTAACCGAAAAATGGTTGTTGAACGGAGCTGTTCGTTTTGAAAATTATTCCGATTTTGGAAACACTACTAATTTTAAAATCGCAACCCGTTATAAACTTACAGACAACATCAATTTACGTGGTGCTTTCTCAACAGGATTTAGAGCTCCATCTTTACATCAGATTTATTACGAATCGACTGCAACGCAATTTACAGGTGGAGTTCCTTTTGAAGTAGGAACTTTTAGCAACGATTCCAGAATAGCACAATTACTTGGAATTCCGAAACTAAAACAAGAAGAGTCAACCAGTGTAAGTGCCGGATTTACTGCCAAAATTCCATCAGCCAACATTACAATAACGGCAGATGCTTACTATATAAAAATTGATGACAGGGTGGTACTTACCGATCAATTTACCCCAACACCTCTCACCCAATCTTTGTACGATACAGCAGGTGCGAATGCGGCAACTTTTTTTGCCAATGCAATTGACACCGAATCCAAAGGAATTGATGTAGTAATTACCAACAAACTAAATTTAAATGAAAATCTAACTTTAAAAAATGATTTATCAGGTACTTTTTCAAAAACACGCAAAGTAGGAAACATCAATGCATCACCAATACTAGAAGCTGCAGGACAGGTAAATACTTATTTTTCAGAGTCTTCAAGAGTTTATTTGGAAGAAGCAGTACCAAGAGTAAAAGTAAACTTGACGAACAGTCTAACCTACAAAAAATTCGATTTCTTTTTAAGAAACGTGTATTTTGGAGAAGTAACAGATCCAAACGTTGCTGATGTAAACGGTGATGGCTTGGTAGGTGCCACTATCGTAAATGGTAAAGCAGTAGAAAACGAACACCCGGTTTGGGGAGGAAGAGTGATTACTGATATGTCAGTAGGTTTTAAAATTAGTCCTATTACTAAAATTATAATTGGTGCAAACAATGTTTTTGATATTTATCCGGACAAAAACCTGGGCCCACAAACGGCAAGAAGAGCTAGTGGTGTTGATGCAAATGGAAATGTAACCTATGCAGCAGCTCCGACTTCTATCGATTTATCCAATCAAAATCAATTTGTGTATTCCAGAAATGTATCGCAGTTTGGTCAAAACGGACGCTTTGTTTTTGCAAGATTAAGCTTTAGTTTCTAAATCATTCCTGATTTTTTACTTATTCAGAAAAGTCGTTAACATTAGTTTGTTAACGGCTTTTTTTTGAATTCTACTTTGAGCCAAAAAAAGAAATCAAACTCGTATATTTGTAAATAAGAACTTTTATTATACGAAATGGATTTTAAAGTAGTTTCCGATTATAGTCCAAAAGGCGATCAGCCGCAAGCCATTCAAAAACTCACACAAGGAGTTGTTGATGGCGAAAAATATCAAACTTTATTAGGAGTTACAGGTTCAGGAAAAACGTTTACTGTAGCCAATGTTATTCAGGAAGTGCAAAGACCTACTTTGGTTTTAGCACATAACAAAACTTTGGCAGCTCAGTTGTATTCCGAATTCAAGCAATTTTTCCCTGATAATGCGGTTGAATATTTCGTTTCCTACTACGACTATTACCAACCCGAAGCTTTTATGCCGGTGACCGGAGTTTTCATTGAAAAAGATTTATCTATCAATGAAGAACTGGAAAAAATGCGTTTGAGCACCACTTCTTCCCTACTTTCAGGTCGACGAGATATTTTGGTTGTGGCATCCGTTTCTTGTTTATACGGTATCGGAAATCCGGTTGAATTCCAGAAAAACGTAATTGCAATAGAAAAAGATCAGGTCATTTCCCGTACCAAGTTATTGCACAGCCTGGTTCAGAGTTTATATGCCAGAACTGAAGCCGATTTTACACCCGGAACTTTCAGAATTAAAGGTGACACTGTTGAAGTTTATCCGAGTTATGCCGATGATGCTTTTAGAATTCACTTTTTCGGAGACGAAATCGAAGAAATAGAATCTTTCGATGCCAAGACTTCTCAAGTAATAGAGAAATTCAATAAACTGACGATTTATCCCGCCAACATGTTTGTGACTTCTCCGGATGTTTTACAAGGTGCCATTTGGGAAATTCAACAAGATTTAGTAAAACAAGTCGATTATTTTAAGGAAATCGGAAAACATCTGGAAGCAAAACGTTTAGAAGAACGTACCAATTTTGACTTAGAAATGATTCGGGAATTGGGTTATTGCTCCGGAATTGAGAATTATTCGCGCTATCTTGACGGAAGAGATGCCGGAACAAGACCTTTCTGCTTACTGGATTATTTTCCAGACGACTATCTGATGGTTGTGGACGAAAGTCACGTAACGGTTTCGCAAGTTCATGCCATGTACGGAGGCGACAGAAGCCGTAAAGAAAATCTGGTAGAATACGGTTTCCGATTACCAGCTGCAATGGACAACAGGCCTTTGAAATTTGAAGAATTTGAAGCCATGCAAAATCAAGTCATTTATGTTTCTGCAACTCCGGCCGATTATGAATTACAAAAATGTGATGGTGTTTATGTAGAACAGGTTATTCGTCCGACAGGATTGTTGGATCCTATTATAGAAATTCGTCCAAGTTTGAACCAGATTGATGATTTAATCGAAGAAATTCAGGTGCGTTGTGAATTAGACGAAAGAGTTTTGGTCACTACTTTAACCAAAAGAATGGCCGAAGAATTGGCCAAATATTTAACCAAAGTGAATATTCGTTGTCGCTACATTCACTCCGATGTTGACACTTTGGAACGTATCGAAATCATGCAGGATTTGCGAAAAGGTATTTTTGATGTTTTAATTGGAGTCAACTTACTTCGTGAAGGATTGGATTTACCGGAAGTTTCCTTGGTTGCCATCCTTGACGCTGATAAAGAAGGATTTCTGCGAAGCCACAGATCGTTGACACAAACTATTGGTCGTGCGGCAAGAAATCTAAATGGTAAGGCCATTATGTATGCGGATAAAATTACAGCCAGTATGCAAAAAACAATTGACGAAACCAACTATCGAAGAACCAAACAGATCAATTTTAATACTGAAAATAACATTATACCACAGGCCTTAAAGAAAAAAATCGAAAGTGCTTTTACGAAAAATCCATTGGTTGAATATGAATTGGGGCATACTCTGACTACTGCAGCAGAACCTAATACGGCTTATATGTCTAAGGCTGATTTGGAAAAAATGATTCGCGAGAAACGAAAATCAATGGAAAAAGCAGCCAAAGATCTGGACTTTTTACAAGCTGCCAAATTGCGTGACGATATCAAAAAACTACAGGAACAATTGCCTTAATTGTGTTGTTCCTGAAAAACTTTTAGCAACACTTTAGGATCAATCAAAGCGTTTGGTGCTTTTTGCATCAGATCTAAAATTCGTTTTGTTGCAATTGGATTCAAACCCATCTCAATTGCGATCTGTTGTATTGCTGATGCTTCCTTTTCGTGCAAAACTCCATCACAATGCATAATCAAAGCCAGTCTGTAAAATTGCTGAATACGCTGAAACTCCGATTTTATAGCTAACGGTGAAGTTTCCTGATGAAATAAATCCTGAAATTCTTTTTTATCGATATTCAATTCCTGCGCTACCAGCCACAAAAACTCCAATTCGCGTTTGTGCAACTGACCATCAACTGTTGAGAAAGCAATCATTTCTAAAAGTAAACTTCTCTTTTGTTCTTCGGTATTCATCAATTTATTATTTTTAGCTAAATTATTGTTTTTAAATCTAAAACACAAAAAAACACATGATTCGGCTATTCTTCTTTTTCGTTTTCCTTGGGACAATCTTTAGCAGTACTGCGCAAGAAAGCACGGCATCAAAAAATGTTTCGACTTTCACTATTGAAGCTCCTCAACTAAAAGCCACCAAAAAAATATGGATTTACTTACCTGAAAATTATTCCACTTCAATAAAGAAAAAATATCCTGTACTCTACATGCATGATGCTCAAAATTTGTTTGACTCCAAAACTTCCTACGCAGGAGAATGGAATGTCGACGAAAAACTGGACAGCCTAAAAGCTCAAGTGATTGTTGTTGGAATTGAACATGGAAATGACAAACGAACAGACGAGCTAACGCCTTATAAAAATGAAAAGTATGGAGGCGGAAATGCCGATAATTACCTTGAATTCATCGTTAAAACCCTAAAACCGTATATCGATAAAGAGTACAGAACCAAGCCCGATGCTAAAAACACCACTATTATGGGAAGCTCCCTTGGTGGATTGGTTTCGTATTATGCGGCATTCCAATATCCGAAGGTGTTTGGGAAAGTAGGCGTTTTTTCACCTTCCTTTTGGTTTTCGAACGACATCTACACTTTAACAGAAAAAGCACCAAAAATAAAGACCAAATTTTACTTTTTATGCGGTGACAACGAAGATGAAGATATGGTAAAATACATGACTAAAATGGAGCGGTTATTGGACAAAAACCGTTGCTACTGTCTGCATCTTACGCGATCAAAAATTGTGAAAGGCGGCCAGCATAATGAAAAACTCTGGCGGGATAATTTTGTGACCGCTTTTTTATGGTTGAATTAAAAAAACACAGCATATGGAATTGATTTTAAGAGCATACGATCTAAAACTAAAACACACCTTTACCATCTCCAGAGAGTCAATTGATTTTCAGCCTTCATTAATCGTCGAACTAAAAAGTGATGGTTTTTCGGGTTTTGGAGAAGCAACTTCGAATCCGTATTACAAAACGACAGTTCCTGTAATGATAGCGGATTTAGAAAAAATAAGACCTGTTATCGAAGCCACAGAAAACGAAACTCCCGAAGTATTTTGGGCAAAAATATATCCTTATCTAAAACAGGATATGTTTGCCTTATGTGCTTTAGATTTGGCTTATACAGATTTGTATGCCCGTAAAAAAGGCAAAAAACTGTATGACTTATGGGGCTATTCTATCGACAAAAACCCAATGACAGATTACACAATAGGGATTGCTTCTATCGAAAAAATGGTCGCCAAAATGCAAGAACTTCCATGGCCAATTTATAAAATTAAACTGGGAACTAAAGAAGATATTGCCATCGTAAAAGAGCTGAGAAAACACACCGATGCCATTTTCAGAATCGATGCCAACTGCGATTGGGAAGTTGACGAAACAATCAATAATTCGATCGAATTAAAAAAATTAGGCGTTGAATTTCTCGAACAACCCATAAAAGCCGATAATTGGGAGGGCCACCGAGAGATTTTCAAACACTCAGCCTTGCCCGTAATTGCAGATGAAAGCTGTATCCTTGAAGAAGATGTAGCAAAATGTCACCATCATTTTCACGGAGTAAATGTCAAATTGGTAAAATGCGGCGGACTAACTCCGGGAAAACGTATGATTGAAGAAGCCAAAAGACTAGGTCTAAAAACAATGGTAGGCTGCATGACCGAATCTACTGTCGGAATTTCGGCCATTGCTCATTTATTGCCGCAATTGGATTATGTTGACATGGATGGGGCATTGCTTTTAGCACAAGATATTGCTACGGGAGTAACTATAAAAGAGGGTGTTATTCATTATTCTGAGCTCAATGGAACTGGTGTAAAGTTAATTCATTGAACAGAATTACCTAACACATAGACACATAGATTTTATGAATTTATAAAAAGGCGTTTCACTTGTTTGGAAGACACATAGCTGTATGTTCGAAAGAAGTATGTTTTTTTCACTAAATCGCCCAAGAAATCAACTAAAATATAAAGTTTAATGAAAGTCAATCAATTTCCGGATCGAATTATTGAGATAGACCGAGAATCCTATTTGTATTTTGGCGGAACAGCTTATCTGGGTTTATCTGTCCACAAAGCTTTTCAGGACTTGGTAATTAAAAACATTCTGAAATGGGGAACTACTTACGGAAGTTCCAGAAATGCAAACGTTAAACTCACCGCTTATGATAATGGTGAACTTTTCTTGGCGAAACATATTAAAGCTGAAGCTACCGTAACAGTCTCTTCCGGAATGCTGGCCGGAAAAATTGTAATCGATGAATTGAATAAAGAAACGGATTGTTATTTTCATTTCCCGGATGCACACCCTGCGATTAAAGCCCATAACAGCCTTCCTGTTTTTATTGATGCTAAAATCAATCCGAGATTAGTAGATGCAACGCCGGAGCGCATTACGATTCTTACGGATGCAGTTCCTTCTTATCAGACAAAAGCGATTGATTTATCGATTTTAAAGGAAATCCCGAATCATAAAGCCATTACTTTGGTTGTCGATGAATCACATTCTCTCGGCATTTTAGGTAAAAATGGCTCGGGAATTTATTCTGAAATACAACTTCCGATTAAACGCAAAATTTTAGTCTCCTCTTTAGGAAAGGCTTTTGGCTTGACGGGAGGCGTTATTGCAGGTGATTTATCGTTCATCAATCAAATAAAAAAACTAGACACTTTTATTTCAGCCGCCGGAATGAATCCTGCTTTTGTACAGACGCTAGCGGAAGCTGCTGCAATTTATCAAGGTCAGCATCAAAAACTTTTAGACAATCTGAGTTATATTGATTCCAAACTCCTTAAAAACGAAACGATAAAGTTCAACAAAACCTATCCTTTATTATACATCGAAATTGACAGGATAACGGAAATACTTAAGGAAAATAAAATTATTATTGCCAATTTCAAATATCAGGAAAACGCCAAAGATATCAATCGCATTGTGATTACAGCGAATCATTTGAGATCAGACTTAGACCGGATAATTAATGTTTTAAATGACTATAACTCTTATTCAAAGTAAAAAAGAGTTTGACACGAATTGCACTAATTTTCACTAATTGCTTTGCGCTAAAATTTAATTCGTGCTAATTCGTGTAATTTGTGGCAAAAAAATAATAAGTCTAATTCAATAGCGCAGATCAAATAATTAACGTTTTAAACGACTACAATTCAGATTCAAAGTAAAAAAATCTAACACGAATTACACTAATTTTCACTAATTGCGTTGCGCTTAAAATTTAATTCGTGATAATTCGTGTAATTTGTGCAATTCGTGTCAAAAAATCATAAGCCCAATTCAATAAATTGCAATCTGATTGTTTTTAAAACGTACCTTTGTAAAAAATTAAACGATGACGAACAACGATATCCTAAAAAAACTTCGTGTAGCTTTAATGCTGCGTGATGACCAAATAGTTGAAATTTTAGAATTAGTAGATTTTAGAATTTCAAAATCAGAATTAGGTGCTTTTTTTAGAGCCGAAGATCATGAGAATTACATGGAATGTGGTGATCAGGTTTTGCGTAACTTCTTAAACGGATTGGTAATTCATTTAAGAGGAACGAAAGAAAATCCGAAAAATCCAAACGACGTTTTAGCGAAACATAAAGCTGAAATTCCAAAGAAAGAAAATACTAAAGACAGACCTGAATTTAAGGCTGCCCCGAAAGACAGTGAAAGAGCAAGAGGTGATCAAAAACCTTCAAAAACCGGAGCTGCTAAAAAGCCTTTCAAGAAAAACAATACCAAAACTGCTCCTAAAGTACAGGTGGTAGAGAAAGTAATTTACAAAAACGGGAAGAATAAAAATTCTTAGGTTTGTGAGCTGTGAAATGTGTTTCTTTTTGCGTTTTACAGATGATTTCAAAAAAAATCCATTCGTTCAGCGAATGGATTTTTTTTATATTTTATTTTCTTCTATTTTCTCAAAAAAGGCCTCTTTAAAAGTCGCTCCAATTGGTAGTTCTTTACCATTCATGAAAACCGAAAAACTATCGGTAGATTCAATGTGTTTTAAAGCTACGACATAGGATTTATGGATTTGAATAAAGTCATTTCCGGGTAGTGATTCCACTACATTTTTTAAAGATGAGTGGGTAATAATCTGTTCCTTCGAAGTATGAATACAAACGTAATTCTGCAAACTTTCGACATATAAAATATCGTTCAGAAGTACTTTTTGGAACTTATTTTTTCCATCAGTTTTTACAAATATAAATTCTTTCTGATTATTAGGTACAATTTCTGTTTTAACCTCAGCATTGAGTTTTGAAACGGCTTGATAAAAACGTTCAAAAGCGATTGGTTTCAGTAAATAATCTACGGCGTTTAATTCAAAACCTTCTAATGCAAAATCGGGATATGCGGTTGTAAAAATAACCTTCACCTCCTTGGAAATAATTTTGGAAAGCTGCAATCCAGTGAGTTGAGGCATTTGAATATCCAGAAAAATAACATCTACTTTATTGGAATTCAGAAATTCTAATGCTTTTAAAGAGTCATTAAAAATTCCTACTTCTTCCAAAAAAGAAACTTTCTCCACATAATTTTTAAGAATTCGTGTTGCAGGCGGTTCATCATCAACAATTATACACTTAAAAGCCATAACTATTTTTTTAAAGGGATTTTCAGATACACTTTAAAGGTATCATTATTTACTGTTTTTTCGAGTATAAATTTGTCTTTATAAGCATATTCTAACCGTTTCATCAGATTATCAAATCCAATTCCGGTAGAATAGTAATTTTCTCCTTCAATGCTATAATTAAAGGTTTCAATTTCTAAAAAATCTTCTTTTATTGCAATCGAAATTATCGCGCTTTTCTCGGGATCATTTAATTTCCCATGCTTGAAAACATTTTCAATAAAATGAATTAACACAGATGGTAAAATCTTCTCAATTGTATATTCACCATTGACAGAGAATTTCAAATACAACTGATCTTCAAATCTTTTTTGCTGTAAATGAATGTAATTTTTAATGAACTGCACTTCTTTTGAAAGCAAAACTTCTTCTTTATCTGTCTCTGTGATAACATAACGAAGCAAATCCGACAACACCAAAACATCTGAAGCCATTTCGTCATCTTTTCCGATTAACTGGCTGTAAAACGAATTTAGGGTATTAAACAAAAAATGCGGGCTAATTTGGGATTTCAGTATTTGAAATTCGGCTTTTTTATTTTCCAAAAGTAATTCCTGGTTTTGTTTCTGTGTCTCCTGAAACTGCCAGAACAAATAACTAAAAAAACTTAAAATCACTGCCGGTGAACCAAAGAAAAAATTGTCTCTGATGTAAAACCCTACTTCTCTTGATTCTTCTACATAATTATGAATCCCGGTAATTTCAAAAATAATTATTTCCTCAAACACATATCGAACTCCTGAAAAAAGAAGCAAGGAAACCGGAATGGTCAACAAATAAAAAAAGAATCTTTTTTTATTTAAAAGCCAAGGACAAAAAATATAGAAATTTAAAGTATAAATGGCAAAAACAGCCAACAAGTGACTGAACGAGAATAAGAAAAGCATCTTATCAAATATAAAAGTTTCGTATTTCTTGCCGACACCAATATCCCAGAGGTAAAAAGTGAAAAACAAACCCAAAAACAAAACAATATGATAATAGAAAGGGACTTTTAGTTTCATAACGACTTTTTAATAGCTCCAAAAATACAATTATACCTTTTAACGAAGTTATTATTTATATGAAACTGCCATTTCTAATGACGAACCTCTAAAAACGTTATATGACTTTTTTGTGACCTCAATTCGACTAGTTGGTAATTCAGAAGAACGTGTTCATCAAAAATTAAAAAACAAGCTGTACTTCCCGCCTACTTTTGCATAGAATTTAAACCATATCATCATGCAAAAAATCATTTTATTAGCCATTTTTCTTTCATTGAATCTTATTACGGCTCAACCAAAAAAGAAACAAATCTTATTAATCGGAACCTTTCATTTTGAAAACCCGGGTCTTGATGTAGCTAAAATCAATACTTTCGATGTAATGAGCGAAAAAAGTCAAAAGGAATTGGAAAACATCACCAATAAAATTAAAGAATTTGGTCCGGATAAAATTTTCGTCGAATGGGGTTATCAAAAACAGGACAAACTGGATAAATTCTATGCTCTAAACACGGACAGTTTACTTCATAAAAAAGCGGATGAAAGAGTACAACTAGCCTTAAGAGCAGCTAAAAAACTAGGTCATAAAAAATTATTTGCCATTGATTATAATCAAACTCGTTTTCCTTACGATAGTTTAACCAAAGGTATGAAAGAAGCCAATCAACTGAATTTATTAAAAAGCAATGACGAGGAAATGAAACTTTTCGAGCAATCGCAAAACGAAAAAATGAAAAAATATAATCTAACGGAACTTTTAATAGACTATAATTCAAACCAATCAAACAAAGAAAATGTGGAATGGTATCTTGGCACCGCAAACAGGGCCGGGAAAAACGATAATTTCGTAGGCGCCTTTTTGGTTTCTGAATGGTATAAAAGAAATCTTTATATGTATTCCTTAATTCAAAAACTAACAGAAAGTAAAGATGATAAGATAATGGTCTTACTTGGAGCGGGGCATACTGCAATGATTCGCGAGTTTATAAAATACGACCCTAATTTTGAAATTGTAGAACTGGCTACGATTCTGAAATAACAGACAGCGGGGGCTTTTAACCGCAAAGTGCGCAAGGATTTTATTTTTATTTTGAACGCAAGGTTCGCAAGGCTATATCAATCATCATGGCTTTGTGGGCCTTGCGTTTTTATCGTAGAGATGCAGTAGAGATGCACTGCTGTGCATCTCAACATTACATATATAACATAAAAAAAAACATTCGCAGAACCAATGGTTTTCCTGTTTTTATCGATATTGTTGCCGTGGAGATGCACTGCTGTGCATCTCTACATTACATATATGGCATAAAAAAAACCATTCGCAGAACGAATGGTTTTTCTAATTTTATCGATATTGTTACCGTTGAGATGCACTGCTGTGCATCTCTACAACGGACGATATTGTATTATTTAGATAATGCAGCTTTAACTTGGTCAGCAGCTTCTTGGAATTGAACAGCTGATAAGATTGGCATACCTGAATTGTCAATTAATTCTTTTGCAATTTCAGCATTTGTTCCTTGCAAACGAACGATAATTGGCACATTGATAGCATCACCCATATTTTTGTAAGCGTCAACAACTCCTTGCGCCACACGGTCACAACGAACGATTCCACCAAAAATATTGATCAAAATTGCTTTTACGTTTGGATCTTTTAAGATAATACGGAAAGCAGTTTCAACACGTTTTGCATCAGCAGTTCCACCAACGTCTAAGAAGTTAGCAGGCTCAAATCCAGCGTATTTAATTAAATCCATAGTTGCCATTGCAAGACCAGCTCCGTTTACCATACATCCAACTGTACCGTCAAGATCTACGTAACTTAAACCTACTTCTTTAGCTTCTACTTCAATTGGATTCTCCTCACGGATATCACGCATTTCAGCATATTTAGGTTGTCTGTATAAAGCATTATCATCGATATTTACTTTAGCATCAACAGCCATAATTTTGTTGTCAGATGTTTTTAAAACCGGGTTGATTTCAAACATAGAAGCATCAGAACCAATGTAAGCATTGTATAAAGCATCGATGAATTTAATCATTTCTTTAAAAGCATTTCCAGAAAGACCTAAATTAAAGGCAATTCTTCTTGCTTGAAAACCTTGTAATCCAACATTAGGATCAACTTCTTCAGTAAAGATTAAGTGAGGTGTGTGCTCAGCAACTTCTTCAATATCCATTCCACCTTCAGTAGAATACATAATCATGTTACGACCTGTAGCTCTATTTAATAAAACAGAAACATAAAATTCAGACGTTTCACTTTCACCAGGATAGTATACATCTTCTGCTACTAAAATTTTGTTTACTTTTTTACCTTCAGCAGAAGTTTGAGGTGTAATCAATTGCATTCCGATAATTTGTTCTGCAATCTCTTCAACTTGTTGTAAGTTCTTAGCTAGTTTCACTCCACCACCTTTTCCACGGCCACCTGCGTGAATTTGCGCTTTAATCACGTGCCATCCTGTACCAGTTTCGGCAGTTAATTGTTTTGCAGCAGCTACAGCTTCAACTGCATTGTTAGCCACAATTCCGCGTTGAATGCGTACTCCGTAACTCGCTAAAATTTCTTTTCCTTGATATTCGTGTATGTTCATAATATAGAATTTGTCTGGTTCTGAATTTATTTCAGAATAAAAGTGCGACAAAAATAGCAAAATTCAACTGAATAGTAAAATCTTTTTCAATTAAAAATGTCTCAAATTTATATTAAGGAGTTATTCCTTTTCAAAGCAAATTAATCGTTAAACAATTGCTTATAAATTGTGAAGAGAAAAATACTATATCGTTTGAGTTTTAACAAAAATACCAACGGTATCAATAGCTTAGCGACGATTTTTCTTAAAATATCTTAAAGCCGATTATGATTTTGATAATTCGCAATGCTTTAAATAATAATATTGACATTTTAGAACCCTTTTTCTAATATTACAACAAAAATGTAAGTCAAACAACTAATTCAATGAATTATATTTAACGAAATCTTTATTTTTGTAGAAAAAATATCAAGAATGAGAGTTAAAGAACAAGGGCTTTATTTGCCTGAATTTGAACACGACAATTGTGGTGCAGGATTTATTTGTAATTTGAATGGTATTAAATCTAATGACATCATTCACAAAGCATTGGATATCTTAATAAAATTAGAACACCGTGGTGCCGTTAGTTCTGATGGAAGAACCGGAGACGGAGCCGGAATTTTATTTGACATCCCACATGATTTTTTTAAGAAAGTATGTGATTTTGAAATCCCTGAAACACGTGAGTATGCAGTAGGAATGGTTTTTTTGCCAAAAAGTAAAAACCAGGTTTCTTTTTGTATGAATGCGTTCGAAGCAACTATTAAAGATCAAAATTTAAAGATCTTAGGTTGGAGAGATGTACCAGTTGACGTTGAAAATTTAGGGCAGATTGCCGCAGAAAAAGAACCAACCGTTAAACAGGTTTTTGTTAGCAAAAACAATCAGGATTTAACGGAACAAGAATTTAATGCAAAACTTTTTGCAGCTAGAAAAATTGCTGAACATGCGATAAGAGGCTCTAAAACCTCCGAAAGTCATATGTTTTATTTTACTAGCCTATCGACCACTACTATAATATATAAAGGTCTCTTGATGCCGGAAGACATCAGTCGCTATTATATTGATTTGAAAGATCCCGACTTGGTGACACGTTTAGCGTTAGTACACCAACGTTTCTCTACCAATACTTTTCCTTCCTGGGATTTGGCACAACCCTTCAGATACATGTGTCATAACGGGGAAATCAATACCCTTCGCGGAAATGTCAGCAGAATGCGTGCCCGTGAAGAACTAATGGAAAGCAAAATTTTTGGTGATGATATCAAAAAATTATTCCCAATTATCTTAGAAGGAAAATCAGATTCTGCTTCAATGGATATGGTTGTTGAGCTTTTATTAATGACCGGTCGTTCCTTACCAGAAGCCATGATGATGGTCGTTCCTGAAGCTTGGGAAAAACACCAGTCCATGTCGGAGGAAAAGAAAGCTTTCTACGAATACAACGCTTGTATCATGGAACCTTGGGACGGTCCTGCTTCTATTCCGTTTACGGATGGAAATGTAATTGGAGCATTATTGGACAGAAATGGTTTGCGTCCTTCCCGATATACTTTGACAAAAAGTGGTTTCGTAATCATGTCATCAGAAATTGGTGTTCTTGATATCGAGGCGGAAGACGTAATTCAGCACGGTCGTTTAGAACCGGGAAAAATGTTCCTGGTTGACATGAACGAAGGTCGTATCATTGAAGATGAAGAGATCAAAAAAGCCATCGTAACCAAACGTCCTTACAAAGAATGGGTTGAGGCCAACTTGCTTCCTTTGTCTAAAGTTCCTTATACCAACAACCCTACTCCGGTAGAGAAATTGGATTTCCAGACCAGACAACGTTTGTTTGGTTATACGATCGAGGATTTAAAAACAATTATCAATCCAATGGGATCAGATGGCGCTGAAGCAATCAGTTCTATGGGTAACGATACTCCACTGGCGGTTTTATCAGATCAGCCACAATTATTATACAACTATTTTAAACAATTGTTTGCTCAGGTTACCAACCCGCCTTTGGATGGTATTCGTGAGGAGATTATTACCGATATTAGTCTAGCCATTGGTGGTGATTTTAATATTTTTGATATTGAAGCAAAACAATGCAAAAAATTAAAAATCCAAAATCCTGTTATCTCTAACGAGGATTTAGATAAAATTAAAAATATAGATCACGAAGATTTCAAATCGTCGACTATTTCTACCTTATATAAGATCGAAAAAGGAGTTAACGGTTTAGAGCGTGCTTTAGAAAAATGCGTTCAGGCTACTTACAAAGCGGTTTCTGAAGGCCATAACATCATTATTCTTTCTGACAGAGGTGTTAGCGAGCAATTAGCCCCGATCCCGATGTTGCTGGCTTGCTCTTACATTCACCATTCTTTAAACATTTTGAAAGTTCGTTCTAAATTCGGAATCATAATCGAATCTGCAGAACCACGCGAACCACATCATTTTGCTTTATTGTTTGGGTATGGTGCCAGCGCAATCAATCCGTACATGGTGAATGAGATTATTCACGATCAGGTAAACCAAGGATTTATTACCAAAGTTAAAGCTGATTACGCGATTATCAACTACAACAAAGCGATTGCAAAAGGGATTTTAAAAATCATGAATAAAATTGGGATCTCTACTTTACATTCGTACAGAGCGGCTCAGATTTTTGAAATTTTAGGTTTAAATAAAACATTCTCTACGAAATATTTCCCTTACACTCCTTCCAGAATTGAAGGAATTGGTCTGATGGAAATTGAAAAAGAAGTAAAGAAAAGATTCCAGAAAGCATTTCCAAATTCAAAAATCGCCAACTTATTGCCTTTAGAAATTGGAGGTATTTACAGATGGAGAAGATCAGGAGAGAAACACATGTTCAATCCGACTACGATTTCTAAATTACAGCAAGCCGTTCGTTTGAACAGTCCGGAAAGTTATAAAGAATACTCCGACATGGTCAACGAGCAAAGTGAAAACTTAATGACCATCAGAGGTTTATTCGAATTCAATAATTTAGATCCGATTTCTATTGACGAAGTAGAACCTTGGACCGAAATTGTAAAAAAGTTCAAAACCGGAGCAATGTCTTACGGATCGATCAGTAGAGAAGCGCATGAGAACTTAGCGATTGCAATGAACCGAATTGGCGGAAAAAGTAATTCTGGAGAAGGTGGAGAAGATCCAAAACGCTTCCAAAAAGAAATCAACGGTGATTCCAGAAACAGTGCGATCAAACAAGTCGCTTCAGGAAGATTTGGTGTTTCGATCAACTATTTGACAAACGCTAAAGAAATCCAAATTAAAATGGCTCAGGGTGCTAAACCTGGTGAAGGTGGACAGTTACCGGGAGAAAAAGTAGTGCCATGGATTGCTGAAACCAGAAACTCTACCCCTTATGTAGGTCTGATTTCGCCACCGCCGCACCACGATATTTATTCTATTGAAGATTTATCGCAATTGATTTATGACTTAAAAAATGCCAATCGTGAAGCTCGTATCAACGTAAAACTAGTTTCTGAAGTAGGTGTTGGGACCATCGCTGCCGGTGTTGCCAAAGCCAAAGCTGACGTTATTTTAATCTCAGGTTACGACGGAGGAACAGGTGCAGCACCATTGACTTCTTTACAACATACCGGTATTCCGTGGGAACTTGGTTTGGCCGAAGCGCAACAGACTTTAATCTTAAATGACTTAAGAAGCCGTGTGGTTTTAGAATGTGACGGACAATTAAAAACAGGTCGTGACGTCGCTATCGCAGCATTATTAGGTGCCGAAGAGTTTGGTTTTGCTACCGCTCCATTAGTAGCCTCCGGTTGTATCATGATGAGAGCTTGTCACTTAAATACTTGTCCGGTTGGTATTGCCACTCAGGATCCTGAATTGAGAAAAAATTTCAAAGGAACTCCGGAGCACGTAATCAACTTCATGTATTTTATTGCTGAGGAATTAAGAGAAATCATGGCACAATTAGGTTTCAGAACCTTAAAAGAAATGGTAGGGCAGTCGCAAAAATTAAATGTCAATAAAGCGATCAAACACTATAAAGCAAATGGTTTAGACTTATCTTCTATTCTATACAAACCGGAAAAAGCCAAAACGGTTCCAAATCACAATACGACAGAACAAGATCACAACCTTGAAAACGTATTGGATTTCGAAATCATCAAAGAGGCAATTCCGTCTATTTACAGAAAAGAAAAAACAAGAGTTACCTTTAAAATTAAAAATACAGACCGTTCTGTAGGTGCCATTTTGAGTAATGAAATCTCAAAAATATATGGCGCACAAGGTTTACCCGACGACACTATTTTAGTTGATTTTGAAGGTTCTGCCGGACAAAGTTTTGGTGCATTTGCAACAAACGGATTGTCATTTAAAATTCACGGAAACTGTAATGATTATTTAGGAAAAGGACTTTCGGGAGGAAAACTAATTATCAAAGTACCTCCTACTGCGACTTTCAAACCTGAAGAGAATATCATTATTGGTAACGTTGCCCTTTATGGCGCTATTACCGGAGAGGCTTACATCAATGGTATGGCCGGAGAGCGTTTTTGCGTGAGAAATTCCGGAGCAACTGCGGTTGTAGAAGGAATTGGAGATCACGGATGCGAGTATATGACGGGTGGTACAGTCGTAGTTTTAGGAAAAACAGGAAGAAACTTCGCAGCAGGTATGAGCGGCGGTGTGGCTTATGTTTACGATCCGAAGCAGCAATTTGATTCGAAATCCTGCAACATGGAAATGGTCGCTTTTGACCCAATCGAAGATGCCGACATTACAAAACTAAGACGACTAATTAAAAACCATTCTTTGTACACCAACAGTCCATTAGCCAAAAGAATTTTAGCAGATTGGGAGAATCAACAAAACCACTTCGTAAAAGTAATGCCAACTGATTACAAAAAAGCATTACAAAGAATTGCAGAAGAAAAGAAAATAGAAGAATTAATAGCAGATTAGATGATTTTAGAATTCAGATTTTAGATTTTAGATTATTTCAAATTTGACCGTACCGCTTTGCTAGTCTTGCGGTTAAAAAGTTTGGAATTTGGAATTTAAAAAATTGGAATTTGGAATTCAAAAAATTGGAATTTAAAGAAAAAGTCATGGGTAAAATAGGCGGATTTAAAGAATATAGAAGAGCCGACGAAAGTAATATTGAAGTTATAGAACGTGTTAGCAACTATAATGAATTTACGATTCCGTTAGCCAAAGAGCAAATAAAAGAACAAGGTTCGAGATGCATGGATTGTGGCATTCCTTTTTGCCACAGTGCCTGTCCGTTAGGAAATTTAATTCCTGATTTTAATGACATGGTACACCAAGAGGAATGGCAAAGTGCTTTAGACATTTTACAGTCCACTAATAACTTTCCGGAATTTACAGGTCGTTTATGCCCTGCTCCGTGTGAGAAATCATGTGTATTGGGAATCATAAAAGAGCCTGTTGCGATCGAAAACATTGAAAAAAACATCATCGAAAGAGGTTTCGCAGAAGGCTGGATCAAACCACAAACTCCTAAAAAAAGAACAGGAAAAACGGTAGCCGTTATTGGTTCGGGTCCTGCAGGTTTGGCAGCAGCACAACAATTAAACAGAGCCGGGCATGCGGTAACTGTTTTTGAAAGAGACAATGCCATTGGAGGTTTATTGCGTTACGGGATTCCGAATTTTAAATTAGAAAAAGGAATCATCGACAGACGTGTAGCGATCCTTGAAGCAGAAGGAATCACTTTTAAAACCAATGTTAATGTTGGCGTAAACTTTAGTGTAGACGAACTAAATGCTTTTGATTCTATCGTATTATGCGGCGGAGCAACCGAAAGAAGAAGTTTGCCTACTAAAGGAATCGAAAGCAAAGGCGTTGTTCAGGCAATGGATTTCCTGACACAGCAAACCAAAGTATTGTTCGGAGAATCAATTCCGGATCAGGTAATGGCTACCGGTAAAGATGTTATCGTGATTGGTGGTGGAGACACCGGTTCAGATTGTATTGGAACTTCTAACCGACACGGTGCCAAATCGGTTACCAATTTCGAAATTTTGCCAAAACCACCCGTTGGAAGAAGCGAAACAACCCCTTGGCCTTTCTGGCCGTTGCAATTAAAAACTTCCTCTTCTCACGAAGAAGGTTGTAACAGAAACTGGTTAATCAACACCAAAGAATTCTTAGCAAACGAAAAAGGAGAATTGGTTGGATTAAAAACAGTCGAAGTACAATGGAAAATGACGCCGGGACAAAGACCTGAATTAATCGAAAAAGAAGGTTCAGAAAAAATATGGCCTTGCGATTTGGCTTTATTGGCCTTAGGTTTTACAGGTCCGGAGAAAACATTAAGTGAACAATTAGGGCTTGAAATTGACATGAGAAGCAATTATAAAGCTAAAAATTATCAAACCAATGTTCCTCATATTTTCACTGCCGGAGACATGCGTCGCGGACAATCTTTAATTGTTTGGGCTATTTCTGAAGGTCGTGAAGCAGCAAGAGAGGTAGATTTATTCCTAATGGGTTCTACTAATTTACCAACCAAAGGAAATGGCGATTTACCAAGTTTATAAATCATAAACGAATCTATTTTATAAAACGAAACCCCCTTTTTCAAAATTAAAAAAGGGGGTTTGTTATTTAATATCGGAAATTGATCCTAAAAAATAGGCTGTTTCTAAGCTGTGACGCTACTTAGAACTTAACTTCCATACCTAAACGGATTGTTCTTCCAGGTACCGGCATTGTGATAACTGTACCTACATCATAAGTATAACGGTCAGTTACATTGCCTATGTTCAAATTCATAATAAAATTATCATTAAAACGATACATTCCGTACACATCCAAAATATAATCTGCCGGAATGGTCGTAGCAACAGAAGAAGCACCTGTACCTTCTAACCAGTCTTTTGGATTTTCTTTCAAACTGTGCCATCTTAATCTACTTCCAACGGTTAGTTTTTTATCCTCTGTACTTCCTCCAATTTCAGCCATAAAAGATTGTTTCGGCGGGATTCTTGCCGGTAAAAGACTCCAAGCAAAACCAAGTGAATTAGTTGGATTTGTTCCATCCTGAGCACCCAAAATATTAGAAGTTACTACTGCATCTCTATACAAAATAGCAGAAGCATTAAAAAAGAACTGACGGGAAATATACCCCATTGCCAATTCCAATCCTTTTAATTTAAAACGATCATAGTTTAAAAATATAAAATCATAATCCGGCATCATAGTTGCCGCCGAGATATATCCTCTTGTATTATTCTGAAAAACAGTGGCACCAAAATTAAAGTGATCATCCTCCAAAAGCAGGTTGTCAAAATTGCTATCAAACCCAAGCTCAATAGTGGTTGTTCCTTCAGCTCTTAAAGGGTATTTTTCATTATAACTAAAAGTCTGAATTGATTCTGTCGATTCATACAAACTTGGGTTACGGTACGTATTAGACGCTTTTGCGAATAGATTAAGTTGTTGGATTGGGGTATAAACCACTTTTCCGCCAATGTTCAATTTGGCATCGTATTTCAAATCTCTATCGGCATTGTAATCGGATACTTTTGTTTCATGCACTCTCATATTGGCCTGAAACAAAAACTTATTTACTACTAAGTCTCCTGCTACAAATGCGCTGTATTCCTCTCTCTTACCATTACGGGAAGATCCCGTTCTGCCCTCAGGTACATCTTTTGGAACGATTTTTTCTATCTGTGTATTGATCCCGTATTGCAGCGTAAGTGGAATTCCGGAAAACTTGGTTTGATTTGAAATCAATGCCCCTTTTCTATCATTTGTAAAACGATGTAAATACTGATCCCCATTGCCCGCACCCGGCGTTTGAATTAAACCGTTACGTTGAAAAAAATTAGCTTCATTAGCAAATACCGAAACATTTAAATGAACCAAATCATTAGGGTTAAAGGTGTAATTTACGGTATAGTTATTCAATTCAGCAGTACCCAATGCCCATTGCGGCACACTTTCTACATCATCCGGAAGATCCTTAAAATTTTTGTCATTGTTGTTTTTATACCAATAAGCCGCTAATACTTCACCTGCTTTTTGCTTGTGGTAACGGTAATTAAACTCCACACGGTGGTGTGGTGCAATATTCCAGCCCAATTTCGCTAGAGCCGACTGACTTTGGTAACTGGTATTTACTACCTCTTCTCCGGGTTGTATTACCGGTTTTTTATATTTATCACTATTTTCAGGGTCAAAAGTATCGTAGTAAATTGGATCGTAGCCATATCGGTCAGCACCGTTTTCTCCTGCAAAATAATTCCCTTGTGTATGCACATTATAAGCAACAAGTGCGTCAAATTTTTTGTCCTTGAAAGCTATTGCAGCTGTAGCACTTCCGTTATTAATTCGGTCACGTTTAGAATTGTCCTGCAAAATATAATATACCTGATCATCCTCATCCTTTGGAATAGTAGGAAGCTGGCTGTTATTAAAAATATTCCCTTTTATATATACTCCAAACTTCTTATTGCCCGATACTACATCTTCAGCGTCGATTGTTTCCATTTCAACAAATCCGCCGGTAGCACCAATGGCGTTAGGATTAGTACTTGAGCCTTTGTCTACTTTGATTTTTTTAACCAAATCCATATCGATATACGTTCTGTCGCTAGACCCCATATACCCTCTGAAGGTCTGTGCAGATTGTAAACTTCCATCTACCATAATAGGCACCCTTCCATCTCCTTGCAAACCACGGATACCAATATCCAAAGCACCGGCTTCGTTTCGTATATTGTTTACGGAAATACCCGGAATACCGTTCAAAACATCTCCATTGGCAGTACCTCTGTTTCTATTGATTTCGTTTTTCCCTATTTCTATACTCCCTGATGTTTTTTTTGATCCTGTAACAACGACTTCTTTCAATTTTTTTGCTTCTACACTCAATTGCAGATCTAACGTTGTGGTTTCGTTTTTCTTAATTTGAAACTTGTGTGTAACGATTTTATAGTTTAACATCGAAACATGTAAAGTATACTCCCCTTCTTCTAAATTTTCAAACTGATAAAAACCATCTCCATCCGTAATACGATGTTTCTTTAACTCATTAATATAGACCGAAACTGAGCCCGCTGGCGCTCCGTCGCTTGTTGTTATGTGACCGCTTAGTGTGCCTTTATCTTTTTCATTTCCTCCTTCATTTTCATTTTCTGCCGCCGATGCGATCATAAATGAGGTCATGAAGCAGGCTCCAATTATTGTTTTTAGCAATTTTTTCATTCTTTAGTTTTAGTTGTGTTTAATTTGTATTCGTAATTATAGGGTATTATAAATTTTACAGACCTTAGTTTTTATGCTATGAATTTCAATCTGTATTTATCTTTATTTTCTTAAAAAATCCTGTTATTTTTTCAAAAAAGACAGTAAGAAACTACCCCGGAACTGAGTTCCGAGGTAGTAAGTCTAAAAAGTTGTTTATTGTATTGGTAAAATCTCAGGTTTTCAAACAGTCCTGATTCAAAACAGTATTTTGAAGATTAAACCTGAAAGAAATTAAAAGTTGTATTGAACTTGTACGGTAGCACGTCTTCCCGGGGCGTTAACAAAGTCTTTGTCTCTCGCTTGCCACCATGCCATATTTGGAGAATAATCTTTATTAAATAAATTCTCAACCCCTAATCCTAACTTTAATGCTTTGCCAATAAGATAAGAACTGCTTAAATTAAAAACAGTATATTTTTTTACAGGTCCTTCGTTAACACTATACAAATTTGTTGTTGGGTTAGGATCAAATCGGTTTCTTTCAAAATTATGCAGACTGCTTAATTCTACATCTAATTTTTTTGTTGGACGTACTTGAATATAAGTTGTAAGTTTTGGAGCCATTATACGAGAACCGTTAATGTACTTTTCGTATGTTCCGTTATTATCATTATCCACTTTACCTTCCAACCAAGCGAAGGCTCCTCCGAAACTTAAAACCTCCAACGGTTTTAAATTTAAGACTGCCTCATATCCCCAAATATTCTCCGGAGCACGCTGCATCGCAAAAGAACCATTTGGCAACTGAACAGAGGTCGCTCCCAGTTTTGAAGTACTCCAAAAACTCGTTAGCTCATAGTTGATCCACTTTTTAATAGTTCCCGCCACACCCATTTCGTAATTATTTACAATGATCGGATCAGTTGGTAATTTTGAAATAACACTTTCTGTAGAAGTTCTCAAAATACGCCCTACTTCATTGATCGAAAAAGACTGAGAGTAACTGGTAAAGACATTTACCTCCGGCATAATATTATATCGTAAACCAATATTGCTCACAAAAGCATTATATTCTAAATCACCCCCTTGTACAAAAATACTATTGTTGTAGGTATTGTTTTTAGCATTAAGTACTGGCAATGTATAAAAATCATCTGCTTTAACTTTGATGTTTTCGTATCGCGCTCCCGCTTTCAAAGTAAATTTTTCCCAAGCATCAAATTTAATTAAGACGAATGGTGCCGTATTTTGCATTTTCATTTGTGGAGTCCAGAAACGCCCATCCTCTAATTTTTGAACAGTCTCATCCTGAAGAATATCTACTCCATAAATCAAATCTGCTTTATAAGTATCATTTGAAAAAAGACGAGAATCAAAATTCATCCTAAGTCCTAATTTCTTTGAAGCCACATTGGACTGTCCACCATTTAAAAACTGATCTCTGTCATACCCGTAAACCGTTCTGAAATCCTGTGAATAGATGTTTACGTTTAAAGCTGTATTGTTCCAAATCTCTGAATTGGTATAAGAAAGTCTAAAATTATGATTTCTCGGCGTTCCCTCCGGAGTTCCCAATCTCCTTTCAGACTCAACGCCAATAGTAGGAATCTCGCCCCACTTACCAATCTTAACATCCTGATCTAAAAAAGATCTGGAAGCATACCCAATATACGAAAACTCGAATCTTTGTTTGTCGGTTAATTGATAGCCTATTTTTAATAAACCATTATAGGTGTCTAAATTTGATAAACTGTAAAAAGGAGAAGTATTAACCGAATTAGCATCTTTTATTACTCCTGTTCTTTCTTTAGTAAACCCGACAACATAATCAAATCGCTCTATCTTTCCGGTAAAAGAAGCCGATCCTCTGTACCCAAATGATTCTGCAAACGTTTTGGGTTGTGATATAAGACCTAATTGTACAGAACCTGAAAAAGGCCTTTCCTTATGGTTTTTCTTTGTAATATAATTGATAATCCCTCCATCGGCTCCATTACCGTAAATGGATGTTGCTCCTTTAATTACTTCGACTCTTTCAACAGAAAAAGGATCAATGACCTGTAAATCTCTTCCTCCGTTTCGCAGTGGCGTAGATTGAGGCACTCCGTCAATCATAACCAAAAAAGGTCTTCCTCTTAAAGTCTGCCCGTAGTTTGAAGTTTGATTTCCGGCAGTAGCTAAACTTGGAACCGTATATTGTAGAATATTACTAATATTTGAATTAATTATAGTCTGGCTTTGAATTTTCTTCTCTCCTACTATAGTAATCGAAGAAACAACTTCTTTTATGCTCTCTTTTTTCCGGCTTGCCGTTACAATAATATCATCTAAATTATTTGTCGCTAAACTGTCTTTCGTCTTTTCTTGAGCAAATCCTATTGAAACTATAAGGTTTAATAGGCAAAATGTAGTAATTTTTTTCATAAATAATGATTAAAATGCAATTTTTGGGCAAATATAATCTTTATTTATTCTAAATAAGAAGTATTTATATCGAAAAGTTACATTTTATTCAATTGTTGGTTTTATAACAAATTGTTATGATTTGTTATTTTTCATTTTAAAATTTGTCAATCCCCAAAAGAGTAATAAGTTTGCCAAAAATAGTTTACAAATGCAAGCAAAAGATCTACTGCAGTTAGCAGACCAATTTGGAAGTCCATTATACGTTTATGATGCCGAGAAGATTCAGTCTCAGTACAATCGATTAACTAAAGCTTTCTCTAAGGTAGAAAACTTAAGAGTTAATTATGCTATGAAAGCATTGTCTAACGTTGCCATTCTCCAGTTATTAAAAAACATGGGATCTGGCTTGGATACCGTATCCATTCAAGAGGTTTTATTAGGGCTTCATGCCGGTTATGACCCTGAAAAAATCTTTTTTACACCAAACGGAGTTTCTTTGGAAGAAATCGAAGAAGTTGCCGCAATGGGTGTACAAATCAATATCGACAATTTATCTATTCTGGAGCAATTCGGAACAAAACATCCTCATATACCAGTATGTATTCGTATCAATCCACACGTAATGGCGGGAGGAAATGCTAATATTTCTGTAGGACACATTGATAGTAAATTCGGGATTTCTGTACATCAGATACCCCATATATTGCGAATTGTTGAAAATACAAAAATGCATATTGTGGGTATTCACATGCACACCGGTTCTGATATTTTAGATATCGAAGTATTCTTGTATGCTGCCGAAATTTTGTTCGATACTGCAAAACACTTCAAAGAATTAGAGTTCTTAGACTTCGGAAGCGGTTTCAAAGTACCTTACAAAAAAGACGATATCGAAACAGACATCGAAGAATTAGGTAAAAAATTATCCAAAAGATTCAACACTTTCTGTGCTGAATATGGCAAAGATTTAACCTTGATTTTTGAACCTGGTAAATTCTTAGTGAGTGAAGCCGGATTCTTCCTGGCCAAAGTTAACGTAGTAAAACAAACAACGTCAACCGTTTTCGCCGGAATCGATAGTGGTTTCAATCACTTAATTCGTCCAATGTTTTATGGTTCTTCACATCATATTGAGAACATCTCCAACACAAAAGGGAAAGAACGTTTCTACTCTGTAGTAGGATACATTTGCGAGACCGATACTTTTGCAAACAACCGCAGAATCCACGAAATTACCGAAGGTGATATTCTTGCTTTCAGAAACGCAGGAGCTTATTGTTTCTCAATGGCTTCCAACTACAACTCCAGATACAAACCTGCTGAGGTATTGTGGATGAACGGTCAGGGAATCTTAATCCGTGAGCGCGAAACCTTCGAAGATTTGCTTAAAAATCAAATTTCGTTACCACAAGAAGCCGCGGTAACGGCTTAAAATAAAAAAATATCATGCTAAAAATCCCGTTTCTTAATTGAGACGGGATTTTTTTATTGTAGATTTTAGAGTTCAGATTTTAGATTTATAACCGTCTGTCAGGCTGAGCGAAGTCGAAGCCCTCCACGTCAATTCGTGCAATTCGTTGCGAAAATCTCTTTACATATAAGCACGCAGATTAAGCAGATTAAACAGATTTTCACTGATCTTTTCTTCTCCCCTCTTTTGTCAGGCTGAGCGAAGTCGAAGCCCCCTTTTTTTGTGTCCTTTCGACGAAGGAGAAATCTTCGTTTACTGAATCTACAATCTGATACTTTCTTTGTGGAGCTACTTGTGAAGATTTCTCCTTCGTCGAAAGGACAAGGTTGCGGACAATTGAAATAGAAACGCACTATCGTTTGTCTAAACCGTATACTATCACGCTAATCTGTCGATTCGTGGAAATTCGTTCAATTCTTTGCGATTACTTTACATATAAGCATGCAGATTAAGCAGATTTTCACTGATCTTTTCTTCTACCCTCTTTTGTCAGGCTGAGCGAAGTCGAAGCCCCATTTTTGTGTCCTTTCGACGAAGGAGAAATCTTCGTTTGCTGAATCTACAATCTGATACTTTCTTTGTGGAGCTACTTGTAAAGATTTCTCCTTCGTCGAAAGGACAAGATTGCGGACAATTGAAATGGAAAAGTACTGTCGTTTCTCTAAACTGCGTACTACCACGCTAATCTGTCAATTCGTGGAAATTCGTTCAATTCTTTGCGATTACTTTACATATAAGTACGCAGATTAAGCAGATTAAACAGATTTTCACTGATCTTTTCTTCTACCCTCTTTTGTCAGGCTGAGCGAAGTCGAAGCCCCATTTTTGTGTCCTTTCGACGAAGGAGAAATCTTCGTTTGCTGAATCTACAATCTGATACTTTTTTTGTGGAGCTACTTGTGAAGATTTCTCCTTCGTCGAAAGGACAAGATTGCGGACAATTGAAATGGAAATACATTGTCGTTTGTCTAAACCGTGTACTATCACGCTAATCTGTCGATTCGTGGAAATTCGTTCAATTCTTTGCGATTACTTTACATATAAGCACGCAGATTAAGCAGATTAAACAGATTTTCACTGATCTATTCTTTTACCCTTTTTTGTCAGGCTGAGCGAAGTCGAAGCCCCATTTTTGTGTCCTTTCGACGAAGGAGAAATCTTCGTTTGCTGAATCTACAATCTGATACTTTCTTTGTGGAGCTACTTGTGAAGATTTCTCCTTCGTCGAAAGGACAAGATTGCGGACAATTGAAATAGAAATACACTATCGTTTGTTTAAACCGTATACTATCACGCTAATCTGTCGATTCGTGGAAATTCGTTCAATTCTTTGCGATTACTTTACATATAAGCACGCAGATTAAGCAGATTAAACAGATTTTCACTGATCTTTTCTTCTACCCTCTTTTGTCAGGCTGAGCGAAGTCGAAGCCCCATTTTTGCGCCCTTACGACGAAGGAGAAATCTTCTTTTGCTGAATCTACAATCTGGTACTTTCTTTGTGGAGCTACTTGTGAAGATTTCTCCTTCGTCGAAAGGACAAGATTGCGGACAATTGAAATGGAAATACACTGTCGTTTGCCTAAACCGTGTACTATCACGCTAATCTGTCAATTCGTGGAAATTCGTGTAATTCGTTGCGAAAATCTCTTTACATATAAGCACGCAGATTAAGCAGATTAAACAGATTTTCACTGATCTTTTCTTCTACCCTTTTTTGTCAGGCTGTGCGAAGTCGAAGCCCCATTTTTGTGTCCTTTCGACGAAGGAGAAATCGCATTCTATATTCCATAACAGTGCGTGCTCAGCGTGTGTGATTTCTCCTTCGTCGAAAAGACAAGATTACGGGTAATTGAAATGGAAATACATTGTCGTTTGTCTAAACCGTGTACTATCACGCTAATCTGTCAATTCGCGAAAATTCGTGCAATTCGTTGCGAAAATTTCATTACATAAATCAAATAAAAAACCTACTTTAGCTTACCAAATCAAACCTAAAAACCATGAAACTTACGATTTCCCTGTCGGCACTATTCCTTTTACTTACTACCAATTTATTCAGTCAGACGATTGAAGACTTAAAACTAAAAAACAAAGAAATTCCCAAAAGTTATATCGTAAACCAAGGCAATGTTTGTATTTCTCCTCAGGCTTGTACTTTTTATAATGATATTGAAACTTACAGCAACATTGTTGGAAAATTAAAGAGCAAACAAATTCAAAGTTTTAAAAGTAAAACAGACAGTGGGTCTATTATGTATTTCGAATTTGAACAAGTATTCAAAGGTGACAGGTTCCTGCAAGGAATGTTGTGGAGAAAAGACGGTGAACCAACAGAGGAACATCCGGAAGAGTATCTTGCAAAAGGAAAATTTTTAATCATTTGGAGTTTTCATTCTGACAGTCCAATTAAGGAAAAATCGGAAACCAAAGTAGAGACTCTTTTACAATAATCAATAAAACCGCCACTCGTGCCGGCATAAAAGGCCACAGTCGATCAAATCACATAACCATTAACTATTACAATTTCGATTAAAGGGAAATCACATACAACAGTTCGATAGTATTATATATTTTACCGGTGCCGCTCTCTTTCATCGAAAATGATAAAATTGTAAAAAATGGCAGACTGAAAAAAACAATATCCTAATCTTAGCTTCATCTTTAATTTGTAATTTCGACAACTTAAAAAACATAAAAATGAAACCACAAATACGAATCCTAATTTATTCTCTATTATTCTTCACTTATAGCTTTTCGACTTCGTTATTACTCGAACTAGGCGAAAAACTAAAGGATCACAGATTTATAACTTTAGGCTGCGGTTTCCTTCTTATAAATCTCATTTTTTCATTTTTTGTATTAAAATGGAGTCCTTTATTAAATATAGTCTCTTCCATTTTAATTGCAGCTTTGGCGCTATACTTGGCGTTAAGGGTTGGAGATTTGCACCTGTTTAGAAAATATGATGCTTATGGGATCAAAACCGCATTAATGGCCAATGCCCTTTTTTCAATTTTATTTTGGGAAATTGTTTACCAGATAAAGCGTAGAAAACAATCGTAGAGACGCACTGCTGTGCGTCTCTACGATGAATTTAATCCCTCGATCAAAAAATTCAGCTTAATAAATATCGAATAAGTACCATTACGGAACGAATTTTAATCTCCGAAAAAAGGTATTTCATCAAATTTTCTGATGAAAAATAAATTTCTAATCTAGCCCCGATAGAGCCGGTATCCTCGAAGTGAAACGCAGAGATAAAGGCGAAAGCGGGACTGCGGGTCATTTTGAAAATAAAAATTTCTGCTTCTGAAATTTGAGAAAAATCAAAAATTAATTTCCAAAAAAAGGCATAGTTGTTGAAAGTTAAAAGAGATATCTTTACACCTTCAAAAGTTACACCCATGCAAAAAATTACATTACTTGTTTCTATTTTATTTCTGGCGTTCTCTTGTGGCGTAAAAACGACACAATCGCTTATCAGTGACGGGGATTATGATGGTGCTATAAATCGTGCTGTCGACGCGTTAAGAACCAAAAAGGATTCTAAAGGAAAGCAGGATTATGTGTATTTACTCGAAGAAGCTTATGCGAAAGCCAAAGACCGGGATTTACGCAATCTTGAAATGATGGATAAAGAGAAAAATTCCGCCAACTTAGAGCGTATCTACAATACTTATGTACAATTAAACAATCGTCAGGAGAAAATCAGACCTTTATTACCGCTTCCTTTATTAAAGCAAGGTAGAAATGCTAGTTTTCCATTTGACAATTATTCCACTCAAATTGCAAGCAGTAAAATCGCTTTGTCAAAATACTTGTATGATAATGCGCAAATTCTTCTAAAATCAAAAAACAAACTAGATTCCAGAAAAGCTTATGATGATTTGGCTTTTATCGAAAGTATCAATCCAAATTACAAGAATGCGAAAAAATTAATGGACGATGCACAATTTAAAGGAACTGATTTTGTAAACGTTTACGCTACAAACGAAACGAATATGATCATTCCGATACAATTGCAGAATGATTTATTAGATTTCAGTACTTACGGCTTAAACGACAAATGGACGGTTTACCATAGTATCAAACAAAAAAATGTGACGTATGATTATGGTCTGATCTTAAATTTCAGAGAGATATTCATTTCACCTGAACAGATTAAAGAGAAGGAATTTATTAAAGAAAGACAAATTAAAGACGGTCTTAAACCGCTTTTAGACAGTAGAGGAAGACCCGTAAAAGACAGTTTAGGACGTGCCATAAAAGTAGATAATTTTAAAACACTCAAAGTTAACATCTACGAATACAGACAATTTAAGTCTTGTGAGGTAACGGCGAAAGTAGATTATGTTGATTTAAAAACCAATCAACTTATGCAATCCTTTCCTATTACTAGTGAGTTTGTTTTTGAGAACATTTATTCGACCTATCGCGGTGACAGAAATGCCTGTGACGAAAATTATTTAGGCTATTTTAACAAACGTGCCGTGCCGTTTCCTAACAATGAACAAATGGTGTTTGATACCGGAGAAGATCTAAAAGCCAAATTCAAAAATATCATTGTCCGAAACAGATTCAGATAATCCGTTAAAAACAACATTCCGATCCCATTTGTTCAAAGCAAATGGGATTTTTTATTGTGTTTTTCGCACCAAAATTCCATTCCAAATAGCTCTATTTTCTATTCTCTATTATCTTATCCTACTACTCTTCAATAAATCCGGTTAAAGGTTTTTTTTGATCTCAACTTCTTATTTAATCCTAAATTTAGAATCAAAAACAACTGTTGCAACGTCAACAGATAACAGCCGTATTGCAAGTATTCGAAGTAGGAATAGGTAAACTCAAAAAGAGATGCTAAAGCTATAACACATAAAAAAAACACCTTTTTATAGCGGTATTTATAAAAGTAAACAAACTGCAATAAAATAGAAACCGGTAGTGCCAAAACGATAAGAATACCCAAAACTTCTATATACGGAAATCGATAGGGAGGCTTGAAATTGCTAATAAAATTGTAACAATCCTGAAAATAATTAACGGAAAAAGAAACTGAATTATTGTCGGCATTATTTACATTTCCGATCTGATCGGAAGCAAAAAGGAAATCCATCGTAAACGGAAGAAATAACAATAAAAATCCACCTAAGATAATTAGAAGGAACCCTTGTCTATATAAAAACTCATTTTTAATCATCTTGTTTTTTTGCCTAAAAATGGCCTAAAGATAAGGTATTAATTCACAATTGTCATCATCAAATTCATATCAAAACTCTTTAGCGATTAAAAAAAAAGTTAAAAAAATAACGCGAAACCAAAAAGTTGCATATATTTGCAACTGATTGATTGCGTATTTAAACAAATAAAAATGAAACGAGATGTTTTTCAGGCCATTGCCGACCCAACCCGAAGAGCTATATTAGTATTAATTTCTTCCAGTGCATTAACCCCAAATGCAATTGCAGAACAATTTAATACTACAAGACAAGCCGTTTCTAAACACATTAAAATCCTTAATGAATGCGAATTATTGGAGGAAAAGAAAATGGGAAGAGAAATCTATTATCAGCTTAAAATTGACAAAATGAAGGAAATAGATAAATGGTTAGAACAATTTAAAGAGATCTGGGAAAATCGTTTCAATCAACTGGATCAAGTATTAATGAATTTAAAAGCTAAAGAAAATGAAAACTAATCTTTTAATGGATTTTACCGTTGACAAAGAAAATTGTACGGTAAACGTAAAACGTGAATTTAATGCTTCAATTGCAAACGTTTGGTCTGCCTGGACAGAAGCTGAAATCCTGGATCAATGGTGGGCACCTGCTCCATACAAATCCAAAACAAAAAGCATGGATTTTAAAGTTGGAGGCCATAGACTATATGCAATGGTAGACCAGGAGGGCAAAGAAGGTTGGGCTTTGGTTGATTATATTTCGATTTCGCCAAAAAGCAATTTTAAAACTCTCGGAGCATTTTGTGATAGTGAAGGGAATATCAATCCTGATTTTCCTCGTTCTAACTGGAGTGTCTCCTTTTCTCAACAAGGTGATATTACAATTGTTGATGTGGTTATTAAACACAAACAATTATCAGATATAGAAAAGTATATTGCAATGGGTTTCAAAGAAGGATTTACAAGTATTCTTGAGAATTTAGATAAAATCTTTGAAGCAAAAAAATAATTGCACATGCAATCCGTGGAGATGCACAGCAGTAGAGATGCACAGCAGTGCATCTCTACTGTAAAATAAATTTGTGGAATATCGTTAAATAAGTTCCAACAGTTTTGTACATAGAAGCTTTGTTTTTCTTAAATTCGTTTACGTTACTAATTTTAAAAAAAACGTAATATGAATTCAAAACTAGTCAAACTCTTTTTACGTCTTGCGATCTCGGCAGGATTTCTTTCTGCTGTTGCGGATCGATTTGGATTATGGAGCAAAGAAAATTCGGTTTGGGGAAATTGGGAAAACTTTCTTGCTTACACAAAAATATTGAATCCACTGATTCCAGATAGCTTGTTATCACCTGTCGGAGTTATTGCCACTGCACTTGAAATCATTTTTCCGGTTTTTCTTTTAATTGGTTTTAAAACCGAATTGTTTGCCAAACTGAGCGGGTATTTGCTATTGCTTTTCGGATTATCAATGGTATTTTCTGTCGGAATAAAAGCACCTCTTGATTATTCGGTTTTTACCGGTGCCGCCGCCTGTTTTGCATTGAGTTTACTTAAAGAAAAGTATCTGGAGCTTGATACTGCAATTGCAAACAGATAAAAATGTTTCCGTTTTTTTTGATTACTGATCCCTTAAAACTAAATCATGAAAACCAACAAAACAAGCCGAACTGCACAATATATGGCACTGTTCAGAGCGTTAGAAAGTCAGCGTAATTTAAATGACAGACTATTTTCTGATCCTTATGCCATTCATTTTTTGGATCCTAAACTTAGACTAACTGTACATTTATCTAAAAACAAACAGGTTAGTAAATATATCAGCACTACGATTCAGAATAAAATTCCGGGTGCCTTTTCGTCGGGATTGGCGCGGACAAAATATATTGATGATTTACTTCAATCTACTATTTTGGGAGGTGTTACACAAGTCTTCATTTTAGGTGCTGGTTTTGACACGAGAGCTTTACGTCTTGATTTTCTAAAATCCGTCTCTGTTATAGAAATCGATCACCCCAACACCTCAAATTTTAAAATTGGCACCTTCAAAAAACGAATTGGAAAACCGCTGGAGAACATCACCTACTGCCAAATTGATTTCAATAAACAAAGTCTTGCTGAATTGGCAGTACAATATCATTTTGATTTTACAAAACCGACAACCCTGATTTGGGAAGGCGTTACCAATTATTTAACGGCAGAAGCCGTAAGCAATACATTTGCTTTTATTTCTAAATTTCCAAAAGGCAGCTCTATTATCTTTACTTATGTACACCAGGAAATCCTTACCAACCCCTCTTCTTTTTTAGGAGGCGAAAAACTTTTAAAAGATTTAGAAAAACTGGAAGAGCATTGGACATTTGGTTTTCTTCCGTCTGAACTGCCCGATTACTTAAAACAATTTAATCTGAACCTCATCGAAGATTTAGGTGCAAAAGAATATCGCGAAAAATATCTGCCCAATCGAAATGAAAAGGGCTATGAATTTTATCGTGTTGCTATTGCCAAAAAATAACGTATTGTCAACGCAACAGCATGGTGCTTTTCAGATTTCAGAAAAACATTTGTATCTTTGCAACAATTAAACTAAAAAGGTAATTCTTATGTGAAAAATAATTTCTTCCGGAAAAAATAGATAGAAAACCCAATGCGGTTCGCTATGATTATTCACCCCTAAAGAAGAAATTATGCTTACTTTACAAAACATTTCATACCTACATACGAACAAGGACTTACTGTTCGATAAAATTAGTTTTACAGCCAACCGTCAGGACAAAATTGCTTTAATCGGCAATAACGGCAGTGGAAAATCTACCTTATTGAAAATTATTTCAGGTGAATTACAAGCTTCAGAAGGCATATTGAAATCTGATTTAAAGCCCTATTACGTTCCGCAGATTTTTGGGCAATTTAATCATCTTTCCGTTGCTCAGGCCTTACAAATTGACGATAAACTAAATGCTCTCAACGAAATTCTTCAAGGAAATGTAACCGAAACCCATCTAAACATTCTTGGTGATGACTGGACCATTGAAGAGCGTTGCGCCGAAGCGCTTCATTACTGGCAATTACAAAACTTAGATCTAAATCAAAAACTGGAGCATTTAAGTGGCGGTCAAAAAACTAAAATTTTCCTTGCTGGAATTTCAATTCACAATCCCGAACTTGTACTGCTGGATGAGCCAAGTAATCATTTAGATTTAGCAGGACGAACATTGTTATATAATTTCATTCAGAATACCTCATGCACCTTAATTGCGGTAAGTCATGATAGAAAGTTATTGAATCTTCTGGACATGGTTTATGAATTAACCAAACGCGGCATTACGGTTTACGGAGGTAATTATGATTTTTATGCCGAACAAAAACAGATCGAAAACAATGCCTTAAATCAGGATATTCACAGCAAAGAAAAAGCATTACGAAAGGCAAAAGAAAAAGAACGTGAAACTTTGGAACGTCAGCAAAAACTCGATGCACGTGGAAAAAAGAAACAGGAAAAAGCCGGAGTTTCCCGTATCATGATGAATACCTTACGGGACAATGCTGAAAACAGTACTTCGAAAGTCAAAAACTGTCATGCCGAAAAAGTCAGTGGTATTTCCCGGGAGTTACAGGAATTGCGTTCAGGGGTAGCCGAAATCGATAAAATGAAATTCGGATTTGATACCACTAATTTGCATAATGGCAAAACATTATTTACCGCAATCGACATTAATTATACTTTTAAGGATCGGTATCTTTGGAATAAAGATCTCAGCTTTCAGCTTCTAAGTGGTGAACGAATTGCTTTGAAAGGGGCAAATGGCTCGGGTAAAACAACTTTAATTAAAATAATCACCGGAATGTTGATTCCGCAGCAAGGAAGCATTTACAGGGCGGAATGCAAATCCGTTTATATTGATCAAGATTATTCTTTAATTGACAATCGCCTTTTAGTTTATGAAATGGCCGAGAAATTCAATACTTCCGGTTTGCAGCAACACGATATCAGGATGAGACTTAATCGTTTTTTATTTTCTCAAAATGAATTAGACAAGCCTTGCAGCGTACTAAGTGGAGGAGAAAAAATGCGCTTACTGCTTTGTTGTCTGACGATAAACAATCAATCGCCTGATCTTATTATTCTGGACGAACCGACCAATAATTTAGATATTCAGAATATCGAAATTCTTACCGCTGCCGTTAATGAATATCAGGGAACTTTGATTGCGATCTCACATGATGACTCTTTTTTAGAACAAATAAACATTCAAAAGACAATTGATCTTGACCACCAAAGAACTCGTATTTAATTTTTAAATTAGCATGAATTAGCCGAAATTAACCTAAACTATTTTGAAGATGAGTGTAAATAAAGAAACCATAGAAGAATACATAAACGCCTTCAAGGTGAGTGATCACGAGAGAGTTCTTGCTTGTCTAACAGACGATGTTGTCTGGGAAATGCCCGGTATTTATCAACATGTTGGCAAAGAAGCATTTGATAAAGAAATTGAAAATGAAAACTTTATCGGCAGTCCAACGATTCAGATTTTAAAACTGATTGAAGAAAACAATATCGTAATTGCAGAAGGCGCCGTACAGGGCATGATGAAAAACGGAAATATACTAGATGCTGTTTTTTGCGATGTTTTTGAAATGGAAAAGGGAAAAATAAAAAGGCTAACCTCCTATCTCATGTCAAAGAATGATTCTCTTAAATTCGAATAACAAAGAAATGCAAATTCCAAATTTTTTAAATTCCAAATTCCAATGTTGGGGTTAACTGTTGGGGGCACAAAGCTAAAACTTTGTTTTAATTGATACTAAATAGTTGTCTTTTTGTAATGTAAAGCCTTTTTTCGAACTTAAAATATTCACAAAGTATTTCAAAAAACAACCTTGCGAACTCCTATGTTTAACTAGGCAAACATACGAGTTCGCAAAGGTTTGACCTAGATTTAAATAAAAAAATCTAAAGTCCAAAATCTACAATCTAAAGTCTACAATCTAAAGTCTACAATCTAAAATCTGCAATCTAAAATCTGCAATCTAAAACCCTACCCCAGCCAGCCTTCCCTATCCAGACTTCGGTACTGAATTGCTTCGGCTATGTGGGACGAAATTACGGTTGGTGCGGCTTCTAAATCGGCGATTGTGCGTGCTACTTTCAGGATCCTGTCATAGGCACGGGCAGAGAGGTTAAGCCGTTCCATCGCTGTTTTTAATAATAGTTTTGATTGTTCGTCGAGTGCGCAAAATTCTCTGATTTGCTTGGTGTTCATTTGAGCATTGTAATGAATATTAGGCAGCTGATCAAAACGAATGGATTGCAGTTCACGGGCTGCGGTCACACGTTTTCGAATTTCGACACTGCTTTCTGCTTTTCTGTCGTCTGATAATTTTTCAAAAGGAACAGGAGTTACTTCTATATGAATGTCAATCCGATCTAATAGAGGACCTGAAATCTTACTCAGATACCGTTGCATTTCATGCGGTGACGAAGTATTTGGAACACTTGGATCGTTGAAAAAACCACTTGGACTCGGGTTCATACTCGCCACCAGCATAAACGACGAAGGGTAAGTTACAGTAAACTTAGCCCTTGAAATAGTTACTTCACGATCTTCCAACGGTTGACGCATGACCTCGAGAACGTCCCGTTTGAATTCAGGTAATTCATCAAGAAATAAAACACCATTGTGCGCCATCGAAATTTCACCGGGCTGCGGATAACTCCCTCCTCCAACTAAAGCCACATTAGAAATAGTATGATGCGGACTTCTGAAGGGACGCTGATTCATTAACCCCACTTCTTTTAATTTTCCTGCAACACTATGAATTTTAGTCGTTTCTAAAGCTTCACGCAAAGTCATGGGTGGTAGAATGCTGGGCAATCTTTTGGCCAACATTGTTTTTCCTGCACCGGGCGGGCCGATCAAAATAATATTATGTCCGCCTGAAGCTGCAATTTCCATACATCGTTTTATGCTTTCCTGTCCACGGACGTCTGAGAAATCAAATTCAGGAAAATCGAGTGTTTTATAAAATTCAGCTCTGGTATCAATTGTGGTGGGTTCAAGCGTGCCTTTTCCTTCAAAGAAGTCAATTACTTCTTGCAGGTTTTCAACACCATAAACATCTAAACCTGCTACAATTGCAGCCTCTTTTACATTTTGTTTTGGCAGAAAAAAACCTTTATATCCTTCTTCTTTGGCTTTTATGGCAATTGGTAAAGCTCCGTTTATGGATTGCAAGCTTCCGTCAAGCGAAAGTTCTCCCATAATTATATATTGATCCACATCAAGTGCTTTTATCTGATGTGATGCTGCCAAAATCCCAATCGCGAGTGTCAGATCATAGGCGGAACCCTCTTTTCGTAAATCGGCCGGTGCCATATTAATAGTGATTTTTTTACCCGGAAAAGTATATGCATTGTTCTTTAAAGCCGCCGCAATGCGATAACTGCTTTCTTTTATGGCATTATCAGGTAAGCCAACCAAATGATACCCGATTCCTTTATCCATATGAACTTCGACCGTAATTGTTGTAGCTTCTACTCCAAAAACGGCACTTCCGTAAACTTTTACTAACATAAACGCTTTTCATTAAATGTTTTTAAAGCTAATGAAAACAATTTAATTGTAGCTTTTTTATTACGTATTTATTTTTTTTGAAATTTGCGATTTGATTTCATCTTAAAAAATAAGGTCTCAAACAATTTTAAAAAAAAAGCCCTGTAATCAGAGCTTTTGTATATGATGATACCAAATTTTTAAATTGAATCGACTAAATGACGATAATCGTACTTTTCATACTCTTTAGTATTAGCCTTTTCCTTATTTAACTCCATCATTTCATTTTTTAGTTGAACCTTATACCATTGTTCGGGTTTAGTATGAGAAAATGTACTAAGCTTTAATACTAACTTTGCATTTAATTTTCTTTCCCCTATAAGATATTTATGTAGATTACTGTCTTTCATATCAAAGTAAGTTGCCAATCTTTTTTTCGAAAGATTAAGTACTTTCAAATACATCTTAACAAAATCAAGGATTTTTAAAATCTCTGTATCATTTTCATTCTGAATATAGTCTTCTAATTTGTATTGAATAGAAAGTAATTCATTCTTTAATACCTGCTCTTTTGATTGTTTAGAAGAATGAGATACTATAATTTTCTTTAAATCATCTTTCTTTTTATCATTCCAAATGTCATTGATTTGAATTTCTTTATTTCTCATATCCTTTAATTTAAAAACTCGGTAATTAATTTCTCTCCTCCTTCGGGAACTATTATCATAGTTGTTTCACCGTATCTTAGTGCGTTGTATTTGATTGAATATAATGCCATTAATTTAACTTCATCTTCTTTATTCTCCTCTAAAACATCAAATACCAAATAGCCTTTGTACGGCTCATTCGCTTTAATAAAACTTAACCTGCAAGCAAATGCAATCAAACAACCGGCAATTCTTTCATATCTTTTAATAGAATCTTTATTATGAGGTGCTACTTCAATAAAAGCCATATAGGGTTCTACTTTGCCTTTCATTTCAAAAATCAAACAACCTTCAATTACATCAGGCGTTTCATCCGACACTAAAATATAAGCTTCATGATTATACTCTTTTGCCTGTTTTTTAAAATTAAATCTCCAGCCGTCACTTATAGAAGGCAAATTTAATTTTGTTGATTTTGCATTTAAAATCTTAGCGTCAACTAAGTCATTTTTGCTAATTCTTAATATTCTCACATTCATTAGTCCGTCATTCAAATATACTAAAAATAATTATACATTTTGTATAATAAATTCACATTATTAATATGAATTTACTATACCTTTATTTAAGTTTATTTGACTTATTAATGCAGATACTTTTTCTATAAACCATATTCATTAAATGTTTTTAAAGCTAATTAAAAACAATTTAATTGTAGTTATTTTATTACAAATAAATATTCGAAATACTTTACATTTAACTTTAACCTCTGCATTTTCTACAAACTCATGCAAATCTCAATTGTTCTGTTATATCCGAAATCATTCTTCTATTACCTCTTATCTACGAACATCCGTCATGTATATTCGCAAGCTGGCTTAACAAAAACATTCGTTAAATCACTAAATAACAGCTTACTCTGCTATTTTTTCATCAAAAATTTGTAATAAAATTCTATATTAGCGCTATCCTAAAAAATCCAAAAACCACTATGAATCACACCTCAAAACCAATTCAAAACAAAGCTTTTTCTTTTAGTCGGCAGCTTGTTTTTATGCTACTTCTATCTTTTGGTATTGTCCTGCAAGTAAACGGCCAGCAAAAGAAAATAACTGAAAAATTTAAAAAGGAAACTGTTTTAAAGATAGATTCCCTTCTTCAAAAAAACTATATCTTTCCTGAAAAGGCAAAATTGATCGGAGCCCATTTAAAAGGGGCGTACAAAGACGGTAAATTTAAAAAATACGAACTGTTAGATTCTTTTTCAACAGCACTGACAAAAGAGGTAAGATTCATTAACGACGACAAACATTTGGGAATCAAGCCAATATTTGTTCCCACAAAGGAGAAAACAGAATCAAACCAGGATTCTTATGAAATTTACCTTCATAACTTAACCGATAATCGTAAGCTTGCAAATGGTTTTAGAGAAGTCAAAATAATCGATGGCAATATCGGGTATCTTAATTTTAATTTTTTCATACACGAAACGAATCAAACCATTGATTCCTATCTTTATTTACTAGAAAAAACGGACGCCATCATTATTGATTTAAGAACCAATGGCGGCGGAAGCCCAAAAACGGTTCAATATTTATGCAGTTATTTTCTTAAAGCCCCTTTACTATTAAATACATTATATTTTAGAAAAGACAACTATACAGAAGAATTTTGGGTAAAAGAGGTAAACGGAAAAAAGAGACTTGATGTTCCTTTGTTTATTATTACCGGCGCAAAAACCTTTTCGGGAGCTGAAGAATTCAGTTACAATATGCAAACTCAAAAAAGAGCAACATTAGTCGGTGAAACAACTGGTGGTGGTGCCAATCCCGCTGAGTCATTTGAAATTAATTCCCTGTTAGAAATATTCATTCCTACCGGAACTGGTATTAACCCCATTACAAAAACAAACTGGGAAGGAATTGGTGTAATCCCGGAATACAAAACAACCAAAGACATGGCCTACGATAAAACTTTAGAATTAGCCACTAAAGCAGCCGAAAACTACAGAACCAAAAACGCAGCGGAATCGAAAAAACTGTATCAGGAACTACAGACCTCTATTGACCAACAAACAAAACCACTCAACGAAGGTGATTTGGCTAAAATGGATCAACAACTATTCCAGGTGATAAAAAAAATGACCGAATCTGATTTATTTAATGAGGGTGACATCGATGTTTTATCAGCTGACTACACCAAGACAAAACCATATATTGCAGAATCCATTTTAAAAAGCAATGCCGAACTACATCCAAAATCTCCTATTGCCTTTTTAAAATATGGTGATCTTTTGGAGCAAAACGGAAAAAAAAGCGACGCAACAGCTGTCTTAAAAAAAGCAGTAGAAGTCGCAACAGAAATCAAAGCGCCTTATCTGGAAGGATTAAAAAACCGTTATGAAAGCATTTTAAAATAAAAAACAAAACTTAGAATAAAACAGTCCAAAAACATTCTAAAACGACAAGCCAAAAAAGCCAGTACCTCGCTCAGTAGCTTCTAATGCCATAATTAGTATAATTTTTAATTTAAAACTTGTTCAAATATTAATATTTGTTATTTTTATTAAAAATTATACTAATTATCCATGAAAAAAACCTTACTACTGTTCTTTTTGACTGTTTTTTTAACAAAAACACAGGCACAAAGCTATTTCCCCGTTAACGAAAGTGTACAAAACAAAAATAAAAACTACACGGTTTTTACTAATGCTACCATTTATGTTACCCCAACTCAAAAAATCGAAAAAGGAACTTTACTTGTTCAGGACGGTAAAGTCGTTGCGGTAGGTAATGCTGTTTCGATTCCTAAAAACAGCATCGTTGTTAATCTTGAAGGTAAAACCATCTACCCTTCCTTTATTGATATTTATACCAGTTTTGGAATTGAAAAACCAAAAAGAAATCTAAGCTCCGGAGGCGACCGTAGCCCGTTATATGACACCAAAAGAGTCGGCTACTACTGGAATGAAAGTGTTCGCTCTGAATTAAACGGTTCCGAAACTTTTAAATACGATACTGCAAAAGCAGAGGAATTATTAAAAGCCGGTTTTGGTGTTGTCGGTACTCATATACCTGATGGAATCGCACAGGGAACCGGAGTATTAGTTGCTTTGAACAATACCGAAAACAGCAAACAAATTATAGCAGATAAAATTACCAATCACTTTGCTTTTACCAAAAGTAACGTGACCAACCAAGCCTACCCTAGTTCTTTAATGGGTTCGATGGCCTTGTTGCGCCAGATGTATTTAGATTTGGATTGGTACAAAAAAGGAAATTCTGAAACCAAAGATTTATCCTTAGAAGCATTGGCTGCTAATGAAAAACTAATTCAAATATTTGCTGCAGAAGACAAACTAAATAGTTTGAGAGCTTCTAAAATTGCAAAAGAATTTGGATTGAACTACGTTTTGAAAGGAAGCGGAAATGAATTTGAAAGAATTCAGGAAATTAAAAACACGAATGCTAAATTTATTATTCCAATTAGTTTCCCGGAAGCTTATGATGTTTCTAACCCTTATTTATCGAATCAGGTAGAATTAACAGACATGCGTTTTTGGAATCAGGCACCGACCAACCTTAAAGTCCTTTCAGACAATGGAGTCGTTTTTGCTTTGACAACAGACAAACTAAAGAAAACGGAAGACTTTAAAACTAATTTATTAAAAGCCATAAAATTGGGCTTTGATAAAACAAAAGCTTTAGAATCATTAACGACAATTCCTGCTGCTATTCTAGGAAAAAGCAATGAAATTGGAAGTTTAAAAACAGGTACTTATGCCAATTTTGTAATTACATCGGGTGAAATTTTTGATGAAAAAACAATTTTGTATGAAAACTGGGTTCAAGGAACTAAATACATCGTTAATGACATCAATGCAAAAGATATTCGTGGCAACTACGATTTAACCATTGGAAACGATACCTACAAATGGAAAATTGCAGGAACTGAAACTACTCCAAAATCTGAAGTTACTACAGCTGCTGCTGCCAAAGTAAACAGTACTTTTAACGTTTCTAAAAATTGGATTTCTCTTGTCCTTAAACCAAGTGATACAACGAAATCTAACTACACCCGTTTAACCGGATTTGTAGAAAACACGGAAAATCTATCCGGAAAAGCAGTCCTTTCAAACGGAAATGAATTGATTTGGAACGCAAAAAGAACAAGTCCTTTTACTGCTGTAAAAGACTCTTCCAAAGTAGAAAAACCAAATGTAATTATTCCGACCACCTACCCTAACGTTGCTTTTGGTGACTCAAAAAAATTAACGGCTCAAACCCTGCTTTTCAAAAACGCTACGGTTTGGACGAATGAAAAAGAAGGAATTTTAACGGAGACCGACGTCTTAATCAAAAACGGAAAAATTGCTGCCGTTGGTAAAAATCTTTCTGATGCAGCTGCGGTTACTATCGATGCCAAAGGAAAACATATCACCAGTGGTATTATTGACGAGCATTCGCATATCGCTATCTCAAAAGGGGTAAACGAAAGCGGACACAATTCGACTGCAGAAGTTACGATTCAGGATGTTGTAAATTCGGAAGACATTAATATCTACAGAGATTTAGCCGGAGGAGTTACGATTTCACAATTATTACACGGATCTGCAAATCCAATTGGAGGACGTTCTGCTATCGTAAAATGGAAATGGGGTTCTTCACCAGAAGAAATGTTGTATAAAAACCAGCCTAAATTTATCAAATTTGCTTTAGGAGAAAACGTAAAACAAGCCAATTGGGGCATTCAGAACCCTACTCGTTTCCCACAAACCAGAATGGGAGTTGAGCAGGTTTTCACTGATTACTTTCAACGTGCCAAAGAATATGACGAAAGCTGGAAGACTTTTAATTCCGGTTCTAAAAAAGGAAAAGCACCAAGAGTTGATCTTGAATTACAGACTTTAGCCGAAATCATTAATAAAGACCGTTTTATTACTTGCCACTCTTATGTTGAATCGGAAATTTTGATGTTGATGAATGTTGCGGAGAAATTCAACTTCCGTGTCAACACGTTCACTCATATTCTTGAAGGCTATAAAGTGTCTGATAAAATGAAAGAACATGGCGTTGGAGCTTCGACATTCTCAGACTGGTGGGCTTACAAGTTTGAGGTTAATGATGCCATTCCATTCAATGGTCCAATCATGCACAACCAAGGTGTCGTAGTTGCTTATAACTCTGATGATGCCGAAATGTCCCGAAGATTAAATCAGGAAGCAGCAAAAGCAGTAAAATACGGAAATATTTCTGAAGAAGATGCTTGGAAATTTGTTACTCTTAATCCAGCAAAATTATTGCATATAGATGATAAAGTAGGAAGTCTTAAAGTTGGTAAAGATGCCGATGTGGTCTTATGGAGTGATAATCCTTTATCTATTTATGCTAAAGCAGAAAAAACAATTATCGAAGGAGTTGTTTATTTTGATATTGAAAAAGATGCCGACAAACAACTTGCAATCACTAAAGAAAGAAACATCCTGATCGGTCAGATGTTACAAGAAAAAAACAAAGGAGCAAATACTCAGAAGCCTACTAAAAAAGAGAAGATAGAGTATCACTGTGACACTTTAGAACAATAATCAAAGCACCTTTAAAAAACTTGTAAAGTTAAAAACAGATAAAATGAAAAATAAAAACATCTATATATTGCTGCTCTTATTTTGTGCATCATTTCAAATAAAAGCACAGCAAATACCGGCACCAAAACAAACAAAATCAATTTTAATTTTAAACGCAACAGCACACTTGGGTGACGGAACCGTGATTCAAAACAGCGCTGTTGGATTTAAAGACGGCAAAATCACTTTAGTAGCAGATGCCACCACGATACGATTGGCTGCTGATGCCTACGACACTACGATCGATGCCAGTGGCAAACATATCTATCCGGGCTTTATCGCTCCAAACTCTACTTTGGGTTTAGTAGAAATTGATGCGGTAAAATCTTCCGATGATATGGAAGAAATTGGAAGTTTTAACCCGAATGTAAGAAGTATTATTGCTTATAATTCAGAATCAAAAGTGGTTGAAACCGTACGTCCAAACGGTGTTTTAATAGCGCAGATAACGCCACGAGGAGGTACCATATCAGGTACTTCTTCTGTTGTTCAATTAGACGCATGGAGTTGGCAAGATGCTATTCTAAAAGAAAATGACGGAATCCATCTTAATTTCCCTTTCAGTTTTAAAAGATCGGGATCCTGGTTTGAACCGGGCGTAATTGAACCTAACAAAGACTATCCAAAACAAGTTGAAGAGATAAATGCTTTTTTGGTCAATGCTAAAGCTTACAATCAAACTGCTGCAAAAGAAAGAAATGTAGTTTTAGAAGCTACCAAAGCTCTTTTTGAGGGTACACAAACGCTTTACATACATGCGGATGAAGAGAAACAAATTATAGACGCCATACAACTTGCCCTTAACAACCAAATTAACAAGATTGTTATTGTGGGTGGATTTGAAGCTTATAAATCAGCCGATTTATTGAAAAAACATAATGTTGGTGTATTACTAAGACGTGTTCATGACATGCCGACAAACGACGATCAGGATGTAAACCTGCCTTATAAAATGGCTAAGATCCTAACAGACAAAGGCATTATTGTTGGTCTTGAAAACAGCGGTGATCACGAACGTATGAGTGTACGAAATCTGCCTTTCCTGGCAGGAACCTGTGCTGCTTTTGGTTTAGATAAAGAGAAAGCTTTACAGTTGATAACTTCAAATACAGCCAAGTTATTAGGCATTGAATCTACCTGTGGCACTCTAGAAACAGGTAAAGATGCAACGTTATTTATTTCTGAAGGTGATGCTTTAGATATGAGAACAAACAAACTGACAGCTGCTTTTATTCAGGGAAGAACAATTAATTTGGAAACGTTTCAAACCAAATTGAATGATAAATTTAAAGCGAAATTCAATCAGAAATAATTAGATTAACTCTAATCAGTTTAGGCGCCAATTGAGAAATCAGTTGGCGCTTTTTTTAATTAAAAGTTTTCGGTAAAAAGCCGTATTGATAGGCAGGCATATAACCTGATTTTTCCCAACGAATGGAAAATACGTCTTCACTACCTTTGAATAAGGAACGGAACTGATTGATGTCGTTGGGAGTAAACTCATTCATCATTACTAATTTTCTTCTTTGTGGTTTATCTACTACTCTTCTAAATCTTGGTTGGGTCTCGACAGTTTTCTCCAAATGCTGTGAGCTAACTCTATTTCCTTTATTTGTCAAGATTTGTCAAGCCGTAATGTTGTTTTAAGATTACTTCGTTAATGATTTTTATAATTTCTTCAATGTCCGTTTTATTACCAATATTTGCTAAATCCCTCTGAAATATTCTGATGGGTCGTGAGTATTAATATATTTAAATGTCTTTTTAATTCATTTTAATCGCTATCCTTCTCTTCAAAACTCTCCAGCTCTTTATTTACCTCATCCAAAAGCTGTTTTTCAGTTGGCAGGTAAAGTGTATACTGGCTTGGTAATAATTTGTTTTTGCTCTTCTGGTAGTGTGAATTTCACTACTGCATCGTTTTTATTTGCGCAGAGTAAAATACCAATGGTTGGGTTTTCGTGAGGTAATATTTCTATGCGGTCATAATAATTCACATACATCTGCAATTGACCAATATCTTGATGCGTTAGTTTATGTGTTTTGATTTCAATAATTACAAAACATTGCAAAAGGCGATTGTAAAATACCAAGTCTACAAAAAACTCATCGCCATCAATATGTATTCTTTTCTGCCTTGCTACAAAAGAAAACCCGTTACCCAATTCCAATAAAAAGTCTTGCAAATGTGTAATAATGGCACTTTCCAAGTCCTTTTCGTAGTATGACGCTTCTCTTTTTAACCCCAAAAACTCCAAATACATCGGGTCTTTAATAATTTCTTTAGCATCGGAAGGTTGTTTTTCATTTTGGGCTACTGCCAATACATTTTCTTTATCATTACTCAATAAAAGGCGCTCATACAAACTGCTATAAATTTGCCTTTCCAACTGCCTTACTGTCCAATTATTCTTTACCGTTTCGGCAATATAAAAAGCTATTTTATCTTGATTATCAATCCTTATGAGTAATTTATATTGGCTCCAACTCAATTGCGAATACAGTGTATTCGTAATTGGGAAATTGCGATAAAACTGCCGAAACAGTTCCAATTCCTTACATCTTCCTGCTTTTAACTGCAATACCAAAAAACGAAAAACAATTGTAAATCCTTTATTTGCAACTGTTTTACCTGTTATATATCTTTGATGTGTTTTATCTAATACTTTATTTAAAAAAAATCATTTTTACAGAAAAACTATTAAAGATTTCTACGCAAAAAGATTTATAGTCAGATTATTTCTCTCATTTTATGTTAAGATCACCTCAATATACCTCATTTCGCAGCTTTCAAATTAACAAATTGAAAATTTAACCACCTCATAAAGATTATACACTAAAAAACAGGGGGTCAAAATAAAAAATTAGCAAAAATAAAGAGCATGACCCTATTTTTTATACGGGTATTGAATCATTTTATATTTTTATAAAAAATTTAAAACGAATTAACTATGCGAAAAATTATTTTAAGTGTGATTCTTATCACTATTTTAGTACTAACCTTTGTCTCGAATTTTATTCTATCAGATAACCCAATTCCTGCTGAAGCTGTAAAGTTTGATACAGGAGATACAGCCTGGATGATTGTAGCAACTGCCTTTGTATTGCTTATGACACCGGGATTAGGATTTTTCTACGGAGGTATGGTCGGTAAGAAAAACGTAATCAGCACCATGCTACAAAGTTTTATGGCCATGGTTATTGTTACTCTCCTATGGGTATTCGTTGCTTTTGGACTGGCATTTGGGCCAACTATTGGAGGAATTATCGGTGATCCAATGCCTAATTTATTCTTTCAGGGGGTTGGTACTAATACCGCATGGAGTCTTGCTCCTACGATTCCTTTTATGTTATTCGCATTATTTCAGGCTAAGTTTGCCATCATAACCCCTGCTTTAATTACAGGTGCTTTTGCAGAACGCGTACGTTTCTGGGCTTACTTATTATTCATGGTTTTATTCATATTACTTATATATGCCCCATTGTGCCACATGACTTGGCACCCGGAAGGTATTTTCTTTAAGATGGGCGTATTAGATTTCGCCGGAGGAACAGTTGTACATATGAGTGCCGGTTGGGCTGCATTGGCCGGAGCTATCTTTTTAGGCAAAAGAAAAATTCAAAAAGTAAATCCTGCAAGAATTACCTATGTATTATTAGGGACCGGTTTATTGTGGTTTGGATGGTTTGGTTTTAATGCCGGTTCTGCTTTAGGTGCAAACGGGTTAGCAGTACAGGCTTTAGGAACCACAACTGTCGCTGCTGCTGCTGCCGCAATGGCTTGGGTTTTCCTTGACAAAATTCTGGGTCATAAATTATCTGCTTTAGGAGCTTGTATCGGAGCTGTGGTAGGACTTGTTGCCATTACACCTGCTGCCGGTTTTGTAAGCATTCCGCATGCTATCTTTATTGGTCTTTTTGCTGCTATTGTGAGTAACCTTGTTGTCAGCAAATTTCCTAAAGGTAAAATCGATGATGCACTGGATGTTTTTGCCTGCCACGGTGTAGGTGGTATGGTAGGAATGTTGCTAACCGGAGTTTTTGCTTCTAAAGCCATCAACCCTGCTGTTGGAGATAATCAGGGCTTAATTTTCGGTTCACCTACCTTGTTCATAAACCAATTAACTGCTTTAATAGTAGTTTCGCTTTTTGCTTTTGTAGGTTCATATGTACTATTTTTCGTTGTAAATAAAATCACTCCGCTAAGAGTTACAGAAGAAAAAGAAGAACTAGGTTTGGACATCTCTCAACACGGAGAATTTTTATAACAATTAATCCCTTCATTTTCCTAAACAAAAAATCCCTCTAGGTTTTAAACCAGAGGGATTTTTATTTTGAATTAATTCAACCTAATACTATATTTTCCTGTTCTCAGAACAAACAAACTCTTATTTAAAATTAGCGATTCCTTCTTTTAACCAATTCAGATACTCATCGGCCCCCACATAACTAATAGTTGGTTTATCATTATGTAAATTTTTACCATTTAAATCTGTAATAATATATAATGGCTGTGTATTGGTTTTATACTTTGAGATCATAAAATCGGTCCATTTATCACCAACTGTAATGATTTCATCACCTGAAGCTGTTGTAAACTGTTCTTCTTTCGGTAATTCTCTTTTATCATCAACATAAAGAGAGATCAGAACGACATCATTTTTTAAGATTGGCAAAATTCTTTCATCAGACCAAACATTGTTTTCCATTTTTCGGCAATTTACACAAGCATAACCGGTGAAATCAAGCATTATAGGTTTGTTAACCGATTTTGCAAACGCCAATCCATCCTCGTAATCGTGAAAAACCATGATGCCATGAGGTCCCAATTCGGCTCCTTCCGGTAATCCTTCTTCCGATCCTGCATTAGAACCTGCTGATCCTCCAACACCAAATGGACTTTCACTATACTGTGGAGGTGGTGGAAACGCACTAATTAATTTTAAAGGCGCACCCCAAAGACCCGGAATTAAATAAAATGTAAATACCAAGGTAAGCAATCCTAAATACAATCTTCCTACTGAAATATGCTGTAATGGACTATCGTGAGGTAAAGTAATTTTTCCAAACAAATACAAAGTCAATGCTCCAAAAATGGCGATCCAGATTGCGATAAAAACTTCTCTTTCCAAGAAATGCAGCTGTAAAACTAAATCGGCATTTGATAAAAACTTAAAAGCCAAAGCCAATTCTAAAAATCCTAAAACCACTTTTACCGTATTCAACCATCCACCCGATTTTGGCAATGAATTTAACCAACCCGGGAACATCGCAAAAAGCATAAAAGGTAACGCTAAAGCTAACGAAAATCCTAACATCCCGACAATTGGAGCAATTCCTCCATTTGAAGCTGCTTCTACTAATAAGGTCCCAACAATTGGTCCTGTACAAGAAAAAGAAACAATTGCCAGAGCCAATGCCATGAACAATATTCCGATTAATCCTCCTCTGTCGGCTTGCTGATCGGCTTTATTTGCCCATGAATTTGGCAACATAATTTCAAAAGCTCCTAAGAAAGAAGTAGCAAATACAATAAGGATAACGAAGAATATCAAATTAAACCAAACATCTGTAGACAACGCATTTAATGCATCAGCTCCAAATATTTTAGTTACAATTAAACCTAAAATAACATAGATCGCAATAATTGAAATACCGTAAATAATAGCATTTCGAATCCCTTTTGCTCTACTTTTACTCTGTTTTGTAAAGAAACTCACTGTCATCGGAATCATTGGAAAAACACAAGGCGTTAACAATGCTGCGAAACCTGATAAAAATGCGATGAAAAAGATAGACCACAAACTTCTTTTCGAAGCCGGAGCTGGCATTTCTGCTTTTTCTGTTATTGAAGTAACTTCTGTTTTTACGTTTTCTGTTGCAGGTGCCACTACCTCTTTTGTTAAGGTATCAACAGCCAATCCCGCGTTTTTAGTTTCATCCAATTTTGATTCCGATACTGTCGCAACTGCCTCCATTTTAAAGGATGCCGGAATTACAATTGAGAACTTTTTACTGGAATTGATACAAACTTCTTTACAAACCTGAAAGTCAAAGTCAACATCAACGGTCTTTAAATCCGGATTTGTAATTGTGATTTCCTGTTCGATATGTGCCTTCCCTTCAAAGAAAGTTTCATTCACACCAAAAATATCATTAAAAGCCGTTTTGGTTTTACCCTCTTTGGCTTTCCCAACTAAAGTATAATTCCCTTTTTGATTTTTAAACGCAATTTCCAACGGAAGCGGGCCTCCATCTGGCGTAAATTGCGAATACATATGCCACTCTTTTTCTATCACACCATCAAAAATCAAAACCGCATTACTTCCTGATTTCTTTTCAATTTTAGCCGTCCATTTTACCGGTTCTAAAATTTGAGCATTGCCTTTTGCAAAAGCAAAAATGAAAAATAACAAAAATACAATGGTTTTATGCCAACCATTTTTTGAGATAATCGTCTGATAAGATTGATTTGAGTTCATTATTGTAATTCTATTTTAAGTATTTTAGTAGTTGTGTTTTCAATTTTAAATCGTTCGTCCTGGCGGATTCCAACCACCCAGACAATCTGGTTGTCAGAACACAAAATCCATGTTTTTTCTTTTTCAAGCAGAGACAATTTTTCATCTTTAAAGAGCTTACTCACTTTCTTAGATTTACCCTGCATTCCAAAAGGATAGAAAAGATCTCCCTCATTCCATTTACGTAAAATCAAAGGAAACCGGATTTTTTCGACAGCAACAAATATAGCCTTATTTGAATCTATAGTAATGTCATCTACCTGACAAAGCCTTAATTTTAAGGGAAAATTAACGTCTGTATCTGTTTCATTAATTATATATTCCTCATTTTCATCCTCTTCTAAAATCGGGGATAAAATCAATGTGTTTCTGTTTTTCAACAAGCGAAATTCCGCTGCAAAAACTTGCTTTCCGGATTGACCGTCAACTAAGTCGTAAATATCATTCCAGGCAACAAATCCAAATTCATTCAACCATTGGTACAGATACGATTTATAATTGGGCAACTTTTTAAGCTGAACTAAATCAAAATGAATATCATCCTCCATTTCTTTGGCCACCTGTTGGTAAATCATGATCGAAGCGTCTTCAACCATCACCTGTGCTTCCTGCAAATAAGACTGTGTTTTTTGAAAAGCATTCAAAAAATTAGGATTGATTTCTTTTAAAATCGGAACTAAATCATGGCGAATTTTATTTCTGAGGTATTTATTAGAGGCATTACTGCTGTCTTCTCTCCATTGGATATTATTTTCCTGAGCATACTTCAAGATTTCCTCTCTTGAAAAAGGCAAAAGCGGACGAATAATTTTATCATTTTCTTCCGGTATTCCGGTTAATCCATCCAATCCCGTACCTCTTGCTAAGTTGATAATAAAAGTCTCCAGATTATCATCGGCATGGTGCGCTGTTAGAATATAATCGAAATTTTCGGTTTCTAAAAGCTCATAAAACCAACTGTAGCGCAACTCACGAGCCGCAACCTGAGTCGAAAGTTTATAGTCTTTCGCAAAAGCCTCCGTATCAAACTGTGTTATAAAAATAGGGATTTTATTTGTGTCGCAATACTCCTGAATGAAATTCTGATCGCCAAAACTTTCTAAGCCACGAAGTTGGAAATTACAATGCAAAACCGCAATTTCATATGGTAATTGTTTGAGCAAATGCAGTAAAACCATACTGTCTAAACCTCCACTAACGGCAAGAAAGAGCTTTTTATTTTCTAAAAAAGAAAATCTGGAAGCGACATGATTTTGAAACTTTGAAAGCATTCGATAAAGATAAAGATTAAAATTTTATTAATTTTCAAATGAAATGTTAAGCGCGATAAAAATATTTACTTTCGTTCAAACGACAGATAAAAAAACAGGTGAAGCAAGCTATAAGAATTACTTTTTACACAGATTAGTTTTTTTTGCCACAGATTAAATAGATTTACACTGATTTTTTTAATCTTTTTAATCCTCCTAATCTTTGGCTATATTTTTTGACACGAATTTCACGAATTGGCACGAATTATTTTTTCTGCCACTGATTAAAGAGATTCACACTGATTTTTAATCTCCTAATCCTTTAATCTGTGGCTATATTTTTCTGGCAACGAATTCCACGAATTGGTACGAATCATTTTTTTGCCACTGATTAAAAAGATTCACACTCATTTTTAATCTTTTTAATCCTCTTAATCTGTGGCTATATTTTTCTAGTCACGAATTTCACGAATTGGCACGAATCATTTTTTTTTAAATTAGCAAACAACAAAACATTAATTAGTGAAAATTAGTGTAATTCGTGGCAACTCATTTTTATTGCAAAACCTCATGCATCGCCTTAGCTTTCAGCAAACATTCCTCATATTCTTTCTCTGGAACGGATTGTGACGTAATAGCACTTCCAACAGAAAACGAAACATACTTATTTTCCTGATTGTACAAAATACTTCTAATAACGACATTAAAATCAAAATCACCCGAAGGTGTAAAATATCCAACGGCACCACTGTACAAACCACGCTTGGTTTCTTCCAGATTTTCAATAATTTTCATTACAGAAATCTTTGGCGCTCCCGTCATACTTCCCATTGGAAAAGTGGTTTTTAAGACATCAATTGGGGTATATTGGGCATCTAGTTTTGATGTTATAGTCGAAATCATCTGATGCACTTGTAAAAACGAATAAATAGCACAAAGCTCTGTAACTTCAACGGAACCTTTCTGGGCAGTATGCGACAAATCATTTCGAACCAAATCGGTAATCATGATATTTTCGGCACGCTCTTTTGCATCTTTCCTAAGGTACTCCTTTGATTTTTCGTCTTCTGTAAAATCTGAAAAGCGTCTTGAAGTTCCTTTTATGGGTTGAGATAATAATGTATCTCCAACTTTTTTCAGATACCGTTCAGGTGATGCAGAAAGCAAAAACTGCTTATCGTTTTTAAAGAAAACCGAAAAAGGCGCTTGCGAAATCTCATTCAACTTTTGAAATTTCTCTATAGGATTTATAATGGCATTCTCAGCAAAAAATTCCATGCAAAAATTAGCTTCGTACATATCACCTACGTGAATGTGCTCCAGCATTTTTGTCACTTTTTCGACATAAGATTCTTTTGAAATTCGTTGCTGTACTTCGATTGCGCCCAGTGTCTCAAATGATTGAGAATGACTGTTCGTAATTTCTTCAAAATCAAATTCAACCTCATCATCACAAAGAAACAGGTATTGAATTTCAAGCTGATTTCCTTTCAATAAAAATATTTTTTTAGGTTGAAAAAAAAACAAATCCGGAAAATTCAATCCATCAAAATTGGACGACTTTAATCTCTCAATATTATTTTTTAAATCGTAAGCTAAATATCCAAAAAGCCAATCTTTCGTGGTCGATTGATATTGTTTCAAATCATCGAAAGCGTTATGAAAATCTGTTTTCACAGAAGTAAAAGCATCTACAGCAAGCAGACAATCAAAGCTTGAATATTCTTGTGGATAGGAATTACTGTCCAAAAAAATAACCTCACGGAATTGTTGCGACCAAATTAAAAGCTGTTGTTTAAGTTGCTCCGGATTGGCAATAGGTTTATGAATTGTAACTCTCAAAAGTGGTATAATTTAGACTTCAAAATTACGACAAAAAAAATCCTTCAATAAAATAATACCGGAAAAAATATTGGCATGCTTTTTAGTATACGAGATTAATACCAATCCTTAAAGCTGTTTCTAATAATAAAAACGGTTTACATCGTGTAAATCCATAACTAATCCTCTTTTAATCTTTTAATCCTTTATGAAAACAATTACAAAAGTAAGTTTAACTACACTGGCAACTGTTACATTGCTATATTCCTGCAAAAAAGCAGATGATGCATCACTCAACGATCAGACCGCAGATTATGCAACTGCAGTTGCAGACAGCGCCACAGTCTCTTCTTCCGCCGCAGTAGAAAAAAAAGACAGTAAGCAAAAGTTCATCAGAACCGCCGATATTAAATTTAAAGTCAAAAATGTTGCTAAATCAACTTATGCGATTGAAAATACAGTTCAGAAATTTGGAGGTTTTGTCACCTATACCAACTTACAAAGTAATATTCAGGAACAGATTAAAACCAAAATTAGTCAGGACAGCACTTTAGAAACTACAAAATATACGGTTGAAAACAATGTTACGATTCGTGTACCAAATACGCAATTGGATACCGTAATCAAGACCATAGCCAAACAAATTGATTTTCTGGACTCGAGAGTCATTAAAGCGGATGATGTTTCTTTAAAATTGTTATCCAATCAACTGGCACAGAAAAGAAATGTGGTAACCGAAAAAAGAGTCGCAAAAGCAATTGATACCAAAGGCAAAAAAATGACCGATATCATGCAGGCCGAAAATGCTTTAGCCACCCAAAAAGAAGCAAAAGACAATACTATAATTGACCAACTGTCGATGGAAGATCAAATCAACTTTAGCACCATTACGCTACAGCTTTATCAAAAGGAAACGACAAAACAGGAAATTACAGCCAGCGATAAAGACAGTAACGCTTACAAGCCAAACTTAGGCATTCAAATCATTGATTCTTTAAAAAATGGCTGGTACATTCTTGAAGCCATATTTGTCTTTATTCTTAATCTATGGCCTTTTATTCTGATGGGTTTTGGTGGCTTCTTCCTCTATAAAAAATACGTAAAGAAATAAGCTAAAAACTGTTAATTAAGCGACAATTTTATAAGAAAAAATTCGTTATATTTGATATAGCATTCTATTAATCTTAAAATAGATTGTTTTGATTGTAAAATCCTCAGTAAAATAAGGTTTAAAATTGATTTTCATTTTATACGAGAATTCAAATTATATCAAGCACATAATTATTTTTTTCAACCTCTTAAAAATCCTAAGTATTATGAAAATTGCTACTATTATTATTCGAGTTTTGATTGGCCTTTTATTGCTCTTTGCTTCAATCAGTTTTTTCTTTAAGCTGGCTCCTGAACCGGAAGTTACAGGAAATTTTAAAGCTTTTAATATGGGCTTAGTGGCCTCAACTTATTTATTGCCATTGGCAAAATCAGTAGAGTTGCTTTGTGGAATTGCTTTTTTAACGGGTCGTTTTGTAACATTGGCTAATATTCTAATCTTGCCAATTACAATCAATATTTTGTTTATTAATTATTTCATGGCTCCCGAAGGTTTGCCGATAGCAGGACTATTATTCTTAGCCAATTTATTTTTGATCTACAGATATTGGGATAACTACAAAACTGTTTTTACTCCTTAATTTATTACCAAACTAAAAAATAAACCCGACAGGTTTCAAAAACCTGTCGGGTTTATTTTTTACTACCTTAGTAAAAAGGACCAAAAAATGAGACTCTTAGCACCCCAACATCGTCTTTTTTGACAAATTTGGCTTTCCCGATACTTTGTTCCCACTTGTCTTTTTTGACATCATAGTCCCTGTTATCTTCTTTTATTGTATATGCTGTAACGAATTCTGCAGTTATAATAATTTTATTTTTTCTCTGTCAAAAATCAAATCCAAGAAATCTGGTTATTTTCCGGATATTTAATTTCGCTCTATTGAAGTTTCCAAAATCCTTATTTGAATAAAGATTGTACCAAGCAAAAGAATAATTTTCTCTTATAAAGTTACGAATCAATATTTTAAAAAACAAAAAAAACCGCCAGAATGTAAATTCTGACGGTCAAATATAATTTCGTACTAAATTATACGTGTAATGCTCTGTTATCTGTAGCCGCTAATGCTGCTTCTTTGATTGCCTCAGCAAAAGTTGGGTGTGCGTGACTCATTCTTGAAATGTCTTCAGCAGATGCTTTAAATTCCATTGCAGTAACTGCTTCAGCAATTAAATCAGCTGTACGGGCTCCAATCATGTGAACTCCTAAAACTTCATCTGTTTTGGCATCAGCAATGATTTTTACGAAACCGTCCAAATCTCCACTTGCTCTTGCACGTCCTAAAGCTTTAAATGGAAAACTTCCCACTTTATATGCTGTTCCTGAAGCTTTAACTTGCTCTTCTGTTTGTCCAACAGCAGCAACTTCCGGCCAAGTGTAAACAACACCAGGAATTAAGTTATAATCAATATGCGGTTTTTGACCTGCTAAGATTTCAGCAACCATAACACCTTCTTCTTCCGCTTTGTGCGCCAACATCGCTCCACGAACAACATCTCCGATTGCATAAATATTTGGAACATTTGTTTGTAAATGATCGTTTACTTCAACTTGTCCTCTGTCTGAAATTTTTACTCCGGCTTTGTCTGCGTTTAATCCATCTGTGTACGGACGACGACCAACAGAAACTAATGAATAATCTCCTTCAAGTGTAATAGTCTCTCCTTTTGCATTTTCAGCCTGAACCACAACAGCATCGCCGTTTCTTTCTACTGATTTTACTTTGTGAGAAACGTAGAATTTCATTCCTTGTTTTTTCAATACTTTAGTCAATTCTTTAGACAAAGCACCATCCATACCCGGAATAATTCTGTCCATGAATTCTACTACAGAAACCTGCGCTCCTAAACGTAAATAAACCTGTCCTAATTCGATACCGATAACTCCACCACCAATAATCACTAAGTGTTTTGGAACTTCTTTTAAAGCCAAAGCTTCAGTAGAAGTGATGATTCTTTCTTTATCAATTTTAATGAATGGCAAAGAAGACGGTTTAGAACCTGTTGCAATAACAGTATATTTTGCTTCAATAGTTTCAGAAGTTCCATCAGCTTTAGCAACCGCAATGTGTGTTGCATCAACGAATGAACCTAAACCATTAAAAACAGTAATTTTATTTTTATCCATTAGGTAGTTGATTCCACCTACGGTTTGATCTACAACTCCTTGTTTACGAGCGATCATTTTTTCTAAATTAACTTTTACATCTCCCGAAACTTCAATCCCGTGATCTGCAAAATGAGCAATCTCTGCATAATGATGCGAAGAAGATAATAATGCTTTTGATGGAATACAACCCACGTTAAGGCAAGTTCCTCCTAAAGAAGTATACTTTTCTACGATTGCTGTTTTGAAACCTAATTGTGCGCAACGAATTGCTGAAACATATCCTCCGGGACCTGAACCTATAATGACTACGTCAAATGAACTCATAGTATTTGATTTAAATTTTTTTAGCGGTTACAAAATTAAGGAATTAAGTTTTGTCTGAAGTTTAAATTACAATGTTTTTTGTGTGAAATTTGAGGGATGATTAACTGCAAGGGGCGCTAGGAGTTATGTGGAGGGGTGGTGTGTTTTTTTTTGTTTCGGGTTTCAGGTTTCAGGTTTCAAGTTTCAGGTTTCAGGTTTCAAGTTTCAGGTTTTTAAACTTTGTGTTTTACAATAAAAGTCTAAAACCTTAGAATCTTAAAAGACTTTGCCTCTTTGAACCTTTGTTGCTTTGCACCCAAAAACGTAGAACCTCACACTTATTCATAAACTAATTAAAAACAATTATATCAAGATTTTTAGGCTCTAGTCCGTTGAATCAACGATTTTCCAAATTTTATAAAATTAAATAATTTTTCCACTGCCCAACTAAGCTCATCTTGATTACAACAGTAATCCTTGATTTCACCCAGTTTATTATAATTTGAGATATTAAATCCTTCTTCAATATCATTATACCAAATAATTTTATCCCCACAGAGGGCTACTACCCAAAAACCTCCTCCTTCATCACCATAATCTTTCTCAGACCATTTTATTGGATCAAGTTTAATTGATTGCCAAAAATTCGACAACTCTTCACTCAAATCAGGTTCTGATTTTTGAATTTCACCACTAAGTTCATTAAATGATATTGGCTCCCACTCTTCCATAATCTGTATATTATTATCTTGATAAATACTGTCTATACCAATCTAAAAAATTCATAGGCATTTACTTTTAACGCAGAAACAAAATTTGGCTAAAGCCTTTTCCATGTCCTAATTTAAATCTCCAGCTAAAGCTGGAGGCAATTCATAAATAAAGCCCTGCGATATCAACAACTCGAAATCTTAGCAACTTAAAAAACCTTTAAACCTCTGACCCTTTACCCCTAAATCTTAGAACCTCAGCAACTCAGAACCTCAGCAACTTCTAAAAAGAAATCACCGTAGAATTCTTCACCTCACTAATCATAAACATACTCTGCGTACTTCCAATGTGCTGTAGTGAAGTCAGTTTGGTTACCAAAAACTCCCGATAGGCCTCCATGTCTTTTACAAGTACTTTCAAGATGTAATCATAATCACCGCTTACGTGATGGCATTCTAAAACTTCGTTGAGCTGAATAACTTCACTTTCGAATTTGGTTAAAAACTCTTTGGTGTGTTGAATCAGTTTCAAATGACAAAAAACTACAAACCCTTTTTCGATTCTGGATTTATCGACCAAAGCCACATAATTTTTAATAATCCCTTCGCGCTCTAACTTCTTGATGCGTTCATAAACCGCAGTTACCGAAAGATTGAGCTTTAAGGACAATTCTTTGGTTGTCTTTTTACTATCGGTTTGTAACAAAACCAATAGCTTTTTGTCTGTAGCGTCTAAAGTCATTTTTTGTAGGTTTTTAGGAATGAAAGAAAATCTATTGCAACTTCATTTATTAACCAAATTTAAACAAATAATCTACAAATAATCATAATTATAGTTTTAAAATCTAATTATAACAACAAGCATTGACTTATTTTCTAATATAGATTTATTTTGAAAAATAATTCCAATCGTAGGAATCAATTTCAAAGATCAATGTCAATGACAGATATCAATTTGAAAAAATAAAACTAACTTAAAAACAACTCTAATGAACGATTTTAATCCGGCAGACAAAATTCAGGATTTACAATATTTTGGTGAATTTGGTGGTGTCAATCCGTCCATTTCAGATTCTTCTACCTATACTTTTCTTTCCGCTAAAACCATGTTTGATACTTTTGAAGGCAACATGGAAGGCTGTTATTTATATTCCCGTCATTCATCGCCAAGTAATTTGTATCTGGACCAGGCTTTGGCTGCTATGGAAGGCACAGAAACAGCAAATGTCTCAGCTTCCGGAATGGGCGCCATTACACCTACTCTACTGCAATTATGTGGTGCGGGAGACCATATCGTTTCCAGCCGTACCATCTATGGCGGAACCTATGCTTTCCTTAAAAACTTCACACCTCGTTTTGGCATTGAAACGAGTTTTGTAGACATCACAAAATTAGATATTGTAGAAGCTGCCATCACCTCAAATACAAAAGTTTTGTATTGTGAGACCGTGAGCAATCCATTACTTGAAGTGGCTGATATTGCTGGTTTGGCAAAAATTGCTAAAAAACACAATTTAAAATTAGTTGTTGACAATACATTCTCACCACTATCTGTTTCACCTGCAAAATTGGGTGCCGATATTGTAATTCATAGTTTAACAAAATACATTAACGGAAGTAGTGATACTGTTGGTGGCGTCACTTGTGCTTCTAAAGAGTTTATTAACGCTTTGAAAAATGTAAACAGTGGAGCCAGCATGCTTTTGGGACCAACAATGGACAGCTTACGCTCTGCCAGTGTAATGAAAAATCTTAGAACGCTTCATATCCGTATCAAACAACACAGTCATAACGCTCATTTTTTAGCGGATCAGTTTGAAAAAGACGGCTTAAAAACAGTTTATCCGGGGCTAAAAAGTCACCCGAGTCATGCGCTATACAAAACAATGATCAATCCGGAATATGGTTTTGGAGGTATGATGACCATTGATGTCGGAACCTTAGAAAAAGCCAATGAACTGATGGAATTAATGCAAACCAGAAATTTAGGATACCTGGCAGTAAGTTTAGGTTTTTACAAAACACTTTTCAGTGCACCGGGAACTTCAACTTCCAGTGAAATTCCGTTAGAAGAGCAAGCGGAAATGGGATTAACGGATGGGTTAATTCGTTTTTCAATTGGTTTAGATAACGATATTCAGAGAACTTACGAAATGATGAAAGCTTGCATGGTCGAGCTTGGTATCTTATAAAAGCAAAACAATTCTTTATAAATAAATTTGCAAGATTTTTTTTTAGTTTGTTTAAATCCGCTGGAGATTCTTCTTTTAGCGGATTTTTTTTGTTGCCACGAATGGCGCGAATTTTCACGAATTAAGATTTAATAAATTCTTGCTGTTTGCTTTGGAAATGAATCTGCTTGAAAATATTTTGCCACAGATTAAAAGGATTAAAATGATTTTTTATTGCACGCTGATTGAGCAGATTTGAGCAGATTTAATTTTTCAACTTAATGATAAAATAATCTGTGCGAATCTTTTTAATCTGTGGCTAAAAAATAATTCGGGCAAATTCGGGTAATTCGTGGCAAAATGAAATCTGCTAAATCTGCGTGAAAAAATACTTAGTCATTTTTACCGCACGCAGATCTAGCAGATTTAAACAGATTCCATATAAAATAATCTACGCTAATCATTTTAATCTGTGGCAAAAAAACAATTCGGGCAAATTCGGGCAATTCGTGGCAAAATGAAATCTGCTAAATCTGCGTGAAAAAATACTTAGTCATTTTTACCGCACGAAGATCTAGCAGATTTAAACAGATTCCATATAAAATAATCTGCGCCAATCTTTTTAATCTGTGGCAAAAATTAATTCATGCAAATTCGCGCCATTCGTGGCAACAAAAAAAAACCGTTCTGAACAATCAGAACGGCTTTCATTTATAGCTTAGAATTAATGATCTATTACACTTTTTCTACCAAATTCAATTTACTGTTTTTTCTACTAAAGCCAAAGTAAATACAAAGACCAATAAGCAACCAAACAGTGAAATAAATCCAGTTCCAAACACTCAATTCGGCCATCATATACAAACAACAGATTAAACCTAAAAGCGGGATCAATGATAGTTTTTGTCTGAATGCCCATACCGTTAATCCACCTAAAACCAATAAGAAAATCCACATCGGGATTTTGTGTTTGAATAAACTTAATCCACTTTCGTATTTTAAGGAATCATTGATTGGCAAACCTTTTACAACCTCAGCATATTTTACTTCATCATCTTGGTATTGACTCAATAAATGCTCTAAATCGGATGTTTCTGAAGTTTTATTCTGAACATCTATACTTTTCAGATAATTGAAAACTTTTTCGGAATCATTTTTATCTAGTGACGTAATAATATCAGCCGAACTATTGATTTGAGTTTCATTTGTAATAAAACTCATTGTTGCTTTTTTATTATATCCAAAAGCAAAAATCAATCCGATCGCTAAAAAAGCCGGCATTATATATTGTGAATTGACATAAGGCGTTTTGAATTTCCCTCTCGGTATCTCCGGTTTGTTTTGCAAAACCAAAACTCCGGCACAAACCAAAACGAATGCAAATAAGGTTCCAATACTACATAAATCTGTTACCATAGTAAGATTCAGAAACAAAGCTGGAACTGCCACCACAAAACCGGTAACAATAGTAGCGTAAGAAGGCGTTTTGAATTTTGGGTGTACTTTTGAGAAACGTTTTGGCAACAATCCGTCACGACTCATACTCATCCAGATACGTGGTTGTCCCATTTGAAAAACCAATAAAACACTCGCCATTGCTACTACCGCACTTACGGCAATAATTCCTGACATCCATTTTAAATCTAATTTCTCGAACACAAATGCTAACGGATCACCAACATTTAATTCGTTATAACGCACCATTCCGGTCAAAACCAAAGCAATTGCAATGTACAATAAGGTACAGATGATAATCGCCCACATCATTCCGCGTGGTAAATCTCTTTGTGGGTCTTTACATTCTTCCGCAGTTGTAGAAATGGCATCAAAACCGATATAAGCAAAAAATACCGCTGACACTCCTTTTAGCACTCCACTTACTCCATTTGGTGCAAACGGATGCCAATTGGTTGTATCTACATAAAATATACCAACTGCAATAACCAGAAGCACGATACAAAGTTTTACAACAACCATGATATTACTCGCATTACGGGATTCTTTCATTCCGCGGTAAATCAATGCTGTAATTAAAATAATAATCAACAAAGCCGGAAGATCGGCAACAAAGTGAAAAGAACCAAATAAGACTGGAGAGGTATTCCAGGCCGTATAAGCCGATTGTAAAGCCGGTTCTAAGTTCTCGAATGTTTTTCCGCTGTGCATTAAAGCTGTTGCGTTATTAAATCCGTTTGAAGCGGTCAAATAATCCATTTGAACCCATTGCGGGAGATGAATGCCTCCGCTGGCGAGGAGTCCTGTAAAATAATCACTCCACGATATGGCGACGGTTATATTCCCGACCGAATATTCCATAATTAACGCCCAGCCAATTATCCAGGCTATAATTTCTCCAAAAGCAACATAAGAATACGTATAAGCACTTCCAGAAACCGGTACCATCGATGCAAACTCTGCATAAGCAAAAGCGGCAAAGCTACAGGCAACTGCTGTAAAAAGGAATAGAAAAATTACTGCTGGTCCTCCATCGGCACTGGCTTTACCGATTGTACTAAAAATTCCTGCTCCAACAATTGCAGCTATACCAAAAGCGGTTAAGTCACGAGCAGTCAAGTGTTTGCCTAATGCATTATGACCGTCTGCATCATTTTTTGCAACTTGTTTTAGAATTTCCTGTACTGTTTTTTTTCGAAATAAACTTGAAAATGCCATATAAGGTTTTACGATTAAAAATTAATATATTTCGGACTTTATGCTTTTATTTTACAAATAATGCAAATTTTATCCTGAAATCAAATATATAAAACGATTTTATTTTATTTGGGTTTCGTGATTCTTTTTTTGAACACAAATTGCACGAATTTCCACTAATTGTTTTTTTTGCCACTTATTGAAATGATCCGAACTGATTTAGGATTCTTTCTCGCCACAAATTGTATTAATCTTCACGAATTATTTTTTTTCCACAGATTATTTAATCTTTTTAATCCTTTGCATCTGTGGCAAAATATTTTCTCATCACGAATTTAAAAAATTTTAATTCGTGTAAATTCGTGTAATTCGTGTCTAACTTTTTTGGCCACTGATTAAAATGATTCACACAGATTATTTAATCTTTTTAATCCTTTAAATCTGTGGCAAAATATTTTCTCATCACGAATTTAAAAAATTTTAATTCGTGTAAATTCGTTCAATTCGTGTCTAACTTTTTTACTTCAGACAACTCTTCAAAATACTCACCGGATGTTGTGCTTCCCGGTTTGTTCCGTCGTAGATTTGATGGCGACAACTTGTTCCTGCAGCGGCTATTTTTACATTTTCGGCCGTTGAGCGTACTTTTGGGAATAGCGTGTCTTCTCCCATTTGCATGCTTACTTTATAATGTTCTTTTTCGTAACCAAAAGATCCCGCCATACCACAACAACCCGAATTATAAATCGTAACCAGATTGTTTTTCGGCAGATTCAGCATCGCAAAAGTTGCCTCTATTGAACTCAATGATTTTTGATGACAGTGCCCGTGAATCTTGATTTCTTTTTTCTCTTCCGAAAAGGAATCGGCTGTAATTTTCCCTTTTAGAATTTCTTTTTTAAAGAATTCCTCAATTGTAAATGCATTTTGGGACACTTTAGCAGCACTTTCTTTATCATCTGCCAGACGTAAATATTCGTCTCTAAAAGTCAAAATTGCCGAAGGTTCGATTCCGATTAACGGTGTATTCTCTGAAACTAACTCTTTAAAAATCCCAACATTTATATTGGCGATCTTTTTGGCTTCTTCGAGGAAACCTTTAGACAGATACGTTCTGCCACTTTCTTCATGAGCTACAACCAGAACTTCATACCCTAATTTTGTTAAGAGCTCAAAAGCATCGATTCCGATATTAACGTCGTAATAATTAGTAAATTCATCATTAAACAAATACACTTTCCCATTCGGAAAATCATTGCCTTTTGATTTCTGACTGTCGTACCATCTCCTGAACGTTTTTTTTGCTAATAATGGGACTTGTCTTTCGGGAGCAATACCCATGCTTTTTTTGACCAAAGATTGATTCGAAATAAAATTCGTAATCGACGGAAAGACACTTCCCATTTTATTCAATTTTGCATTGTGGGCAAAAATCTTATTTCGGGTCGAAAATCCGTTGGCTTTTTGGTATTGGTATAAAAATTCTGCTTTCAAGGTTGCCACGTCAACATTACTTGGACATTCACTGGCGCAGGCTTTACAGCTCACACACAACTCAAAAACTTCGTATAATTCTTTTTGATCGAATTTGTTTTCTTTTTCAGAATACGTCAAATATTCTCTCAGTGCATTGGCTCGGGCACGTGTGGTTTCTTTTTCATTTTTTGTGGCGCGATAACTCGGACACATTGCTCCTCCTGCCGATGGTAATTTTCGACAGTCTCCGGAACCGTTACATTTTTCGGCAGCACGCAAAATCCCCAAACTGTCTGAGAAATCCTGAAACGTTTTAATATCCGGTTCTACTCTGCCTGAAATTACACGATGATTTTCATCCATTTTAGGAGCGTTTACAATCTTCCCGATATTCAAAACTGAATTGGGGTCGAAAGCCAATTTGAGCCTTTTCAACAACTCATAATTTTTTTCTCCCACCATAAATGGAATAAACTCTCCTCGCACCATACCATCGCCATGCTCACCACTCAAGGAACCACGATATTTCTTTACCAAAATAGCTACTTCGGTTGCAATCGTTCTAAAAAGAACCAAGTCTTCTTTTTTCTTTAAATTAAGCTCAGGACGCAAATGCAATTCTCCGGCTCCGGCATGTGCATAATAAATTGCTTTTTGTCCATATCTCTCCATCATGGCCGTAAAATCGGCTATATAATTGGGCAAATCGCTCAATTCTACCGCTGTATCTTCAATAGAATCGGCTGCTTTATCATCACCAACAATACTTCCTAGAAGACCAAGACCTGCTTTTCGTAAATCAACAACTTTATCTATATCTGCGCCATAAATTTTCACAGAAGCATAACCAAAATTATTCTTCGCCAGATCGGCAATTAGTGCCTCTGCTTGTAGTTCTGCATCTTCCATACTGTGAGAAGCCAACTCAAACATCATAATCGCTTTTGGTTCTCCCACCAGAAAAAACCTGTTTTTAGCTTGCTCTCTATTTGTTTTGGTACACTCTAAAATAATATCATCAATCATTTCGCAAGTGTACAAATGGTGTTTCATTGCCACTACAACAGATTCCAGAGATTCCTGAATGCTGTGATAATGCGCTACCACCATAATATTCTGCGTTGGCGGTAAATCATCTACTTTTAGCGTGACTTGCGTGGTAAAAGCTAAAGTTCCTTCACTTCCGCAAAGCAGTTTTCCCAGATTAATAGTTGGTTCTGTTCCTCCAAACAAATCCGATTTCAATAAAAGATCGACTGCATAGCCCGTATTTCTTCTGTGAATTTCAGGTTTCGGAAATTCATTTATAATTTCCTGCTGTGCCGCTTTATCGGAGAGTTCTTCGAAAATATTTTTGTATATTTTATTTTCTAACGTATCACCTTTGGTCTTTTCGATAAATTCTGCGGAGGTAATTTCATTAAAAACCACTTCGGAACCATCACTCAAAATTGCGCTAATAGTTACAATTTTATCACGGGTTACCCCATATCGAATCGAAGTTGTTCCGGACGAATTATTCCCAACCATTCCGCCAATCATACATCGGTTTGAAGTCGAAGTATTGGGACCAAAAAATACACCGTGAGGTTTTAGAAATAAATTCAATTCATCCCGAATCACACCTGGCTGTACGGTAACCGTTTTTTTAATCGGATCAAAAGCCAGAATCTTCGTGAAATTCTTAGAAACATCTACCACAATTCCGTCACCAACCGTTTGTCCTGCCAAAGAAGTTCCGGCAGTTCTGGGCGTAATCGAAACATTATGTCGCGCCGCAAACCGAATCAGCTTACTTATATCTTCATTGGTTTTAGGTAATGCCACCGCTTTTGGTCTCATTCTATACACCGAAGCATCGGTCGAATAAAGCGTTTTATGAAGATCATCGTATAAAAGTGTACCTTCTAATGATTCTGCTAATTGCTGCAACTCCTTATGTATTGACATAAAATCTTGATTTATTATCTATTCTAAACTACAAAAATACTTCTTTTTGAGGTTCTGAGTTTTTTTCATTAAAAACAAATTTTTAACGCGCAAAACCAAGTTTCCAAGCTGCACACTTGCTTTATTTTACGTTAAAAAAACTTTGCCCCTCTACACCTCAGCACCATAAAAACCTACAAAACAGTAACCCCGGCCTCAACAAAGTTTTTAACCTTAGGGCTTTTGGGATTCAAATCGGTAATTACGGCATGCAGTTGTTCTAAGCCGCAGACTTTGTGCATCATTTTTCCGTTAATTTTATCGGAGGTTGCCATGGCAATCACTTTTTCAGAAACTCTGATCATTTCTTTTTTAACTACTGATACTTCATAGCCCATTTCGGTAAGTCCTTGATTTTCATCAATACTGCTGACGCCCAGAAAGCAAATATCAGCTTTGATTTTAGACAAAACGTGTACCACATCGATACCAATGGTTACCATTGCGTTTTTCTGCAGTTTTCCACCGATAAAAATCAGTTCAATATTGGGGTGCTGCGACAATTGCATCGCGATTGGGAGACTGTATGTATATATGGTAGCCGAAAAATCTATTGGAATTAATTTGCAAAAAGACAGATTTGTAGTTCCACCACTCATGATGATTACTTGTCCTTCTTTTAAAAAAGGCAAGGCTTTTTGGCCTACAACTATTTTCTTTTCTTCGTTGATTATGGCAATGTCAAAAACGTTTTTGGAGTTGCATTTCACCAGAAAAGCGCCACCATATACTTTGTTAATCAATCCTTTATTATGAAGTTCATTAAAATCTCTTCGGATGGTGTCCTCAGAAATATGAAGTTCAATGGCAAGGTCGATGGTATTAATTTTTTCAGTCTCCTGAAATTTATCCATGATATACTGATGTCTTTCTCGTTTCAACATGTACTCTGATTTTTTTTCAAATATAAAACTTAGTCTATTAGAATCCTCTTAAAAGAAAAGTCTCTTTTAAATCAAAAAGGGAATGTAAAGATATAAAAAAATCACAAACTGTTTGCATTATTATGCATTATCTTACACAAAAACAAAATTTCACGCATAAATTTGCAATTTACCGAAATAATTTATACATTTCAATCCTCTAACCAATCCAAAAAACCTTAAAATGAAAAAACTACTATTTATTTTATTTGGAGTTCTTTTGTTTGCGCAGCCACTTTTTGCACAGACGAAAACGGTAACCGGTACTATTATAAGTACAACCGACAACCTTCCTTTACCCGGCGTGACGGTCCTTATTGAAGGAACTTCCAAAAGTGCAGTCACCGATTTAGACGGAAAATTTAGCATTGCGGCAAACGAAAATGACAATTTGATTTTCAGTTTTATTGGCTTTGCTTCAAGAACAATTAAAGTTACCTCAGCCACTACTTCGTTAAACATCAAAATGAAAGAGGAACTCAACACACTTTCTGAAGTTGTAGTTTTAGGATCAACCGTACGTGCAACCCGAAAAGAACTTGGAAATGCCGTAACCAGTATCAAAGCAGAAGATTTAGTAAAGGCACAACCCGGAGGTTTATCTACTGCCCTGCAAGGTAAAATTGCCGGAGCCCAGGTTTCTCAAAACTCGGGAGATCCTGCGGGAGGATTTAGCATCAAACTGAGAGGAACGTCTTCTATCTTAGGCTCTTCAGATCCTTTATATGTTATTGATGGTGTGGTATTAAACAATGCCACAACAAACGTTACCAATCTAAATGTTACGACAGGTAACTCGAACATGCAAATTGGTCAAAACAGATCGGCAGATATTAATCCGAACGACATTCAGAGCATTGAAGTTTTAAACGGTGGTGCTGCGGCAGCCATTTATGGGTCAAGAGCGGCAAATGGAGTGGTTCTTATCACGACCAAAAAGGGAGTTGCAGGAGAAACGAGATATACTTTTTCAACCAGTTTAACTTCTAATACCATACGCAAAAAAGTAGACGTAAATCTATCTAACAAACAATTCGTAAACGCCTCTCCTGCCCTGTTCCCAATTCAGGGAAATCCGGCAAGTCCAACTACCGTAAATGTACTGAGCAGAAATTTAGAGACCAGAACGATAGACGTACAACGTTACGATTACCAAGATGATATTTTCACCACCGGAATTGGTACAGATACTTATTTCTCTGCTCAGGGTGGTGACGAAAAAACGAAATTCTTTGCTTCGTTAGGCTATCTGACAAACGAAGGAATCGTAAAAAACACTGATTTTAAAAGAGGTGGCGCCAAGATTAGATTAAAACATGACTTTAATTCTAAACTATCGGCTACAATGGGTTTAAATTATGTGAATTCGGCTTCGAATGAAAAACCGGATGGAAACGTTTTTTGGAGTCCAATAAACTCCATAAATATTACAAACAACACCTATGATATCAATCAGAGAGACAACAACGGGGACTTATTGGCTGTAGATCCAAACAGAATTAATCCTTTGTCAATTATAGAGACTTTTAAAATCAAACAAAATACAGATCGTATTATTTCTGATTTGCAATTGAACTATGTTCCTTTTAAAAACTTCAATGCCGATTTGATTTTTGGTATTGACAATTACAATCAGAGAGGAAATGTGTACATCCCAAGATACCCTTATGTGGTCAATCCTGCTTATTACAACGATGGTTATGTTTCGGAAGCTACTAACAGAGTGGTTCAGTTTAATAATGATTTGAACTTAAGATATGTTTGGAACGTTAATTCGAACTGGAAAGCAACCACTTTTGGAGGTTACAACATTCAAACTTACAGAGACAACTTCGCTGCTATTGAAGGTCGAAACTTAAAACCTTTTGTTGAATCCATTAATGCTTTTAACACTTTAATCGCAGGTTCACCAAGCGCCAGTCAGTCCAAATACAATTTATGGGGTTACTATTTACAGGAAACAATTGGATACAAAGAAAAACTGTACCTTACTTTGGCAGGAAGACAAGATGCTTCGACTATTTTCTCTAAAGACAACAGGTCTCAGTTTTATCCAAAAGCGAGTTTGAGTTATGTCCTTTCTGACGAGCCTTTTATGCAGCACATAGACAACGTACTGAGTACGGCCCGTTTGAGAGCTTCATGGGGAAAATCGGGAAGTTTAACCGCGATCAGACCTTATGCGCGTTTTACGAACTATTCTACAGGAACACTTCTTGGTAACACCACCTTTACACTCGAAGGCTTCAAACAAGGAAACCTGGATTTGAAACCGGAAAGAAGTGCTACTTATGAAGTCGGCGGGGATTTTGGTTTCTTAAAAGATCGTTTAAACTTATCTTTTAGCTACTATAATGCCGATATCGAAGATTTACTTTTACCGGTGCAACTGGCGGCTTCACAAGGAGCAACCAATACAATTCAGAACATTGGTCAAATGAACAATAAAGGTTTTGAATTAAATCTTAGATACGATGTTATCAAAAAAGAACACCTGACTGTTGGCGTATTCGTTAATTATAGCACGAACCGCAACAAGGTAACCGGATTACCTCAACAGCGTTTTAAACTGGACAGCAACCTTGCCGGAGCGCCTGTTTTTGTTGAAATGAACAGACCAATTGGTATTTTCTACGGCACTTATTTTGCCAGAAATCCGGACGGAAGTTTATTACTTACACCAACCGGCTATCCACAAACCGAAAAAGGAGATGTAAATACCGGAACACCACAGCGTGATCCTTCAGGACAACCAAAGGGGACAATTTTAAACAAAGAAATCGGAGATCCGAATCCGGATTATATCATTTCGTTTGGAGCGAATTTAAACTACAAAAAATTCGGTTTTTCGATTCTTTTTGATGGGGTTCAGGGAGGTGATGTATTTGATGCCGATTACAGAACCAGACAAGGTGTAGGATCAGGAACCATTGTAGCACAAGAACTTAATGGCGAATTGCCTCGTGGCTATATCTGGTCGGTTTATAATATTGAAGAATTCAGAGTTGTTGATGGAAGCTATCTGAAACTAAGAGAGGTTTCGCTTAATTATTCATTTGGAAAACTGAATAGCTTTTTTGATGATTTGACGGTAACTGCAAGTGGAAGAAACTTAATCTCCTGGGATAATTTTACCAGTTTTGATCCGGAAACCAACTCCGGCGGACAGTCTTCTGTAGCGAAGTACAACTTTGGTACGGTGCCAATTCCGAGCAGTTATTCAGTAGCATTGAAATTTCAATTTTAATTAAAAAAGAAAACATCATGAAAAAGATATTCATCCCTATATTAAGTCTTACCCTGCTTTTTACGAGTTGCAACGAAGAGTATTTAGACCCGACAAAACCATCACAAAACATGGTTTTAAGTACCCGAGACGGAATTATCGGCGCCTCAAATGGCTTACAACAACTTTGGACAATTGACAGAATAAGCCCTGTGTACAATACCGTAACAGGCAACGGATTCACTACATTGGAATTGCGATTACTAAATGCCGGAAATGTTGATGAAGGAGAACTTTCTATCGGTGGCGAAGTTTTATCAACCAAAAACACGGTTGTAAATAACCTTTGGTCACAATGTCTCATCATAAACTCTGAATCGCAAAAAATACTCGACAACTTGAATGTGCTGACTTCAGAAACAGAAAGAGCAAGTGTCTTGGTGCATGCTTCTATTTTTAAAGCTTTAGCACTTTCTACCTTGGTACAGTATTTTCAGAACGTTCCTTTGAGAACCGAAAAAAATGCGGCTTTCAACACCAGAACCGAAGTCTTAAATGCAGCAATTGCCTATTTAAAAGCTACAGAACCTTCCTTAGACAAAGCAACAGGTTTTGCAGGTTTGGTCAATACAATCAATTATAAAAATACCGTTTATGCGCTTTTGGCCAGAATGTATATGATGACAGGCGATAATGATAATGCTTTAAAATATGCCGGATTGGTTGACTTAAACGTAAAATCGGTTTTCGGATTTGATGTCATCAGCAACAATCCGATTGCTTTTATTTCAATTACGACTAACAATGTTTTTCAACCGGTTAATTTAACATTAGGATTACCGGCTAGTCTGACCCCTAATGCTTCAGACGAAAGATTAAACTTTTACATCAAACCGGGTTCCAATCCTACGGTGGCTACAGGATTCTTTGATACTAATACAAAAGCGATTCCGGTGTATTTACCCGGAGAAATGATGCTTCTAAAAGCGGAAGCCTACGCAAGAAAAGACAATGTCCCTCAAGCCATTATCGAATTAAATAAAGTTTTGACAAAAACCACCGCAACAGATGCTTACGGAATTGGAGCCAACTTACCTCCTTATGCCGGAGCGGTTACCAAAGACGCAGTTTTGGAACAAATCTACAGAAACCGTTGTATCGAAATGTACATGTCAAGTTTAAAATTGGAAGACAGCAGAAGATTCAATCGTACGGGAGCCGGCCTTACCGGAGCCGAAAGAAATCGTAATTGGTATCCTTATCCGGATTCGGAAAGAAACAACAATACCAACACTCCTGCTGATCCGGCAATATAATACTCAAAAAGCCAAGGCATTTCAAACGAATTCCCTTGGCTTTTATTCCCTAAATTTAATTCATTTAGTATGAAAGATAAAAACCCTGAAACGGAACGAGAATCATTATATCAAGATTTAGATCAAATGAGTGTTCTGGAACTGCTTACGAACATTAATACGGAAGATCGGAAAGTACCTCAAATTGTAGAACAACAAATTCCGAAGATTGAAAAATTGGTAAAAGCCATTGTTAAAAAAATGCAACTTGGCGGAAGATTGTTTTATATAGGCGCCGGAACTTCGGGCAGGATTGGTGTTTTAGATGCTTCTGAGTGCCCTCCTACTTTTGGTGTTCCGCCCGACATGATCATTGGTATTATTGCCGGTGGTGATACCGCTATTCGAACAGCGGTTGAAAATGCGGAAGATGATGTAAATCAGGCCTGGAAAGATCTGGAAAAATATCAGATTTCGAGTTTGGATTTTATTATCGGAATTGCTGCTTCGGGAAACACTCCTTACGTATTGGGCGGTCTTAAAAAAGCAAAAGAAAACAAGGTCAAAACGGGAAGCATTTCCTGCACTAGCACGGGACTTATTGCCCGCGAAGCCGATTACCCGATTGAACTTGTTACAGGACCGGAATTCCTTACAGGCAGCACCCGAATGAAAGCCGGAACAGCTCAGAAATTAGCTCTTAATATGATCTCAACTTCGGTCATGATTAAATTAGGAAAGGTAAAAGGAAACAAAATGGTAGACATGCAATTGTCTAACGAAAAACTGGTAAAAAGAGCCATCAAAATGATCATGGAGGAGCTAAACATCGAATATGATTTGGCTGCGACATTACTTCAAGAACACAAAAGTGTACGAGCCGTTTTATTAGCAAACAACAAAATATAACAATCTCACAAACACCCCCTAAAAGATGTCATCAGGTACAATTCTAATTTTTATCGTAGTCTATTTTGGTCTTTTGTTTTTTATATCGCATACCATTAGTAAAAAAGGACAAGACAATGACTCTTTTTTTAAAGCGAATAAAAACTCCAAATGGTACTTAGTGGCTTTTGGAATGATCGGGACTTCGCTCTCGGGACTTACTTTTATTTCTGTTCCCGGTGAAGTTGGATCGCCAAACGGAGAACAATTCAAATATTTTCAGTTTATAATGGGGCAAGCCGTTGGTCTTATCATTATCGCCAAAGTATTGCTTCCGTTATACTATCGAATGAACCTTACTTCGATTTACAGTTATATCGAAAAGAGAATGGGACCAAACAGTTACAAAACCGCAGCTTCCATTTTTTTGGTAAGTCGTACCGTTGGTTCTGCTTTGCGTTTTTATTTGGTTATCCTTGTATTGCAACGCTATGTTTTTGACTACTATCACATTCCGTTTCCGGTTACTGTTTTTTCAGGTTTAGCTTTTGTTTTTTTATACACCTACAGAAGCGGTCTGAAAACCATCATTATCACCGATACCTTGCAAACGTTCTTCCTTGTCTCTTCTGTTTTTATTACCATTTATTTTGTTTTAAACAGTTTGGATTTAACAGCCTTTGAATCGATTTCCGCCATTCGAAACAGTAATTATTCCAAAACATTTTTCTTTGATGATTTCCTGACAAACAAATATCATTTTGCCAAACAATTTTTAGGTGGATTGTTTATAATGATTGCTATGGTTGGGCTTGATCAGGATTTAATGCAAAAAAACATCAGTTGCAAAAACATCGGTGAGGCACAAAAAAATATGTACACGTTTACGGTTATTTTTGTTACGATCAGCCTTCTTTTTTTAAGTTTGGGAGCTTTATTGTATATGTACGCGGACAAAAACGGCATTACAGTACCGCTGGATTTGGTGACAAACAAACCCAGAACGGATCTGCTTTTCCCTGAAATTGCACTGAATCATCTGTCAATAGTTCCCGCTTTCGTATTTCTATTAGGAATTGTTGCGGCCACTTTTGCTACAACGGATTCTGCTTTAACCGCTTTAACTACTTCTTTTTGCGTTGACTTTTTAGGAATGGACAAATCTGAAAACATTTCAAATCCTAAAAATGTAAAACGCAGACATTTGGTTCACCTGACTTTTGCGTTTTTATTCTTTTTGGTCATTATTGTATTGAATTCTTTTAATGACAGCTCGGTTGTAGCCTTAGTTTTCAAAGCTGCTTCTTATACTTACGGCCCATTATTAGGTTTGTATGCCTTTGGATTATTGCAAAAAAACAGAATCGTAAACGACAAATTAGTGCCTTGGTTCTGTATACTGGCTCCAATCTTGACGTATTTATTAAGTGAAAACTCTAAAGCCCTTTTCGGTTATGTTTTTGATAATGAATTGATAATCGTAAATGCTCTAATCACTTATGTCGGACTTTATTTCACCAGTAAAAAATCAAGCGAAAAAATATACTTTTAGACCAATTAACAGCAAAATAATCTAATTTTAGTCCTTGCAAATTCAACCCAAAAACAGCTCCCTTAAATTTAATTGTAATGAATCAGAACATCAGTAATCTCTACCAAATTGCACAGAAAGAAACGCGTACCATTATCGGATTAATGTCCGGAACATCTCTGGACGGGCTCGATATTGCTTTATGCAAAATTTCAGGAAGCGGAAAAGAGACTGTTGTTAAGTTGCGTGAATTTGTAACGGTAGATTATACCGAGGATATAAAAATTGAAATCCGAAAAGTTTTTGCTAAAAAAACAATCGATTTTGAACACCTGATTTTACTGAATGAATGGATCGGCATTTTACATGCTCAAATGATCAACGATTCCTTAAAAAAATGGAACATTGCTTCAAGTGCCGTTGATTTGATCGCCTCACACGGACAGACGGTTTTGCATGCTCCGAAATTCCTGCACCGACAAGAAAAATTCACCAATGCCACTTTACAAATTGGCGATGGGGATCACATAGCTGTCAAAACAGGAATCATAACACTTTCTGACTTTAGACAAAAACATATAGCAGCAGGCGGAGAAGGTGCGCCATTGGCTGTCTATGGGGATTACTTTTTATTTGGGGAAAAGGGTGAAAATCGTATTATGCTCAACATGGGCGGCATTGCCAATTTTACGTACCTGCCCGCCTCTCTAAATGCCGACGAAGCTTTTGTAACCGATACCGGAACCGGAAATACTTTAATCGACCTTTTTGTAAAGCATAATTATCCTGAAAAAAGTTACGACAAGGATGCCGAAATTGCCCAACAAGGAACCGTAAACCAGATCCTTTTAGTTCATTTAAAAGACAACGAATTCTTCCGTCAGGAATTTCCAAAAACAATTGGCCCTGAACTTTTTGGTTATCATTATGTTGAAATGGCTTTGTCCAAAAGTGGTCAAAATCAGATTACCGTGCCGGATTTATTAGCTACTTTAACTCGTTTTAGTGCTGAAACTATTGCTGAAGCTATTCAAATCTCAGTAAAAAATACGACTCATAAAATTCAGGATTTTAAAATTTATATTTCCGGCGGAGGAGCTAATAATCCGTTATTAGTGAAATGGTTGAAAGAATTATTGCCTTGTCAGTTTCATAAAAGCGATGAATTAGGAATTCCGAGTGATGCTAAAGAGGCGGTTTTGTTTGCTGTTTTGGCTAATGAAACGGTTTCGGGGAAAGCTTTCGATTTCGGGACTAAGGAAGGAATTCCTTCTGTTACTATGGGGAAGATTTCATTTCCTGATTAGGGATGGTTTGTACGGATTCGCTATTGCATATAATTTTTTAACACATAGAGACATAGCTCTTTTTTAAAGCTATGTAAAACTATGAGTCTATGTGTTAAAAAAATAATCACAGCCAGTGAGTAAACAATAAGCAGTAAAAAAATATTCTAATGAAAGAACGCCTAATTTCGATTGATGTATTAAGAGGACTCACCGTATTAATGATGACCATTGTCAATAATCCGGGGAGCTGGTCTACTGTTTTCCCGCCATTATTGCACGCCGAATGGAACGGTTGTACACCGACCGATCTCGTTTTTCCTTTTTTTGTTTTTATAATGGGAGCAGCGATTCCGTTAGCGATTCCAATGAAGAAATTCGATGGAGAAATGTTCGAAAAAATCCTGACCCGTTCCTTACGAATCATTTGTTTGGGATTGTTTTTAAATTTTTTCAATAGTATCGAATTCTTGGGACTTACCGGAATTTCGTTGTTAGTAGTCCGACTAGTGCTGACTTTTGCCGTGGGTTATGCTTTAATGGGCAATTTCTCTGCAAAAGTAAAACTGATTCTCGCTTTGGTTCTTTTCAGCTCCTTTTTGATTTTAGCTTATAGCGGTATAACTTCTTTTGCCCAAGTAAGACTTCCGGGGGTATTACAACGTATTGGAATTGTATATTTTTTCGCTACAATACTCTATTTGAAAACTTCAACGAGAACACAGTTTAGTATTATTGCTCTACTTCTTTTAGGATACTGGGCTCTTATGACACTCGTTCCCGTACCCGGAATGGGTCATCCCAATCTGAACGCCGGAACCAATTTAGCAACTTGGATTGATACTCTCTTTCTCGAAAATCACATGTACATCGCTACTAAAACCTGGGATCCTGAGGGAATTTTAAGTACACTTCCAGCCATCGCCACCGGTTTATTGGGTGTTGTAATTGGGCAAACTCTCGGCAGTTCTGTATCTCAAAATGAAAAAGCTAAAAAAATGGGCCTTATTAGTTTCCTTTTAATCGTTTCAGGATTACTCTGGTCTCTTGTTTTTCCGCTTAACAAATCATTATGGACCAGCTCTTATGTTTTATTTACTGCGGGTCTCGCTACTTTGTTCCTCACGATTTTATACTACATTATCGACATCAAAAAAATACAAAAAGGAACTAAACCTTTCCTGATGTGGGGCGTTAATCCAATGCTGGTGTTTTTTGCATCAGGTATTATTCCGCGCTCCTTGGCCATGATTCAATTTCCAAATCCAAAACTCGTTGGCGAAACAATTAATCTTCAACGTTACTTATACGAATTTTGGATCGCACCATTTTTCTCCAACCCTATGATGGCATCTCTCGCCGGAGCTTTGATCTATGTTTTAATCTGGCACGGTATTTTATATCTTTTTTACAAAAACAAAAAAATATTAAAAGTATAATACTGAATGAAAATTATACTTTTAATACCGTAATACTATAGTTTAATATAGCTCCCTAAAAACAGTAAAATGAATAAGAAACAGCACCTTCTATTTTCAATTTTCTCTTTGTTGTTGTTCGCAGGAACAATGAATTCACAAGAAAAAACAAGCCACCCTAAAAACGAATTTAGAGGTGTTTGGATCGCAACCGTTGTAAACATTGACTGGCCCAAAACCAACACCGACAATGTCGAAAAAGAAAAAGCAGATTATCTTGAACTTTTAGAGACGTATAAAAAACTAAATTTTAATGCCGTAATTGTGCAAATCAGAAGTGTTGGTGATGCTTTATATCCGACCGAACTGGCTCCTTGGTCACGTTTTTTAACCGGTAAAGAAGGTGTTCCCCCAGACCCGTATTATGATGCATTGGCCTGGATGATCGAAGAAGCGCATAACAGAGGTTTTGAATTTCACGCCTGGATGAATCCCTATCGTGCTACTTTCGACTTAAACAAAGAAATTTTGAGTCCTACTCATGACATTTTCCAACATCCCGAATGGATGATTGAATACGGCGATAAAATCTACTACAATCCAGCATTACCTGAAGTTCAGGAGCATTTAACCAAAATCGTAAAAGAAGTGGTCGATACCTATGATATTGATGCCATTCATTTTGATGATTATTTCTACCCATACGCCGTTCCCGGAAAAGTTTTCAACGATACCGATTCTTTTAACAAATACGGATCGGGCTTGACTCTTGACGATTGGCGCCGTAAGAATGTGAGCGATTTTATACACACGATTTCCACCACCATAAAAGCGAGCAAACCTTGGGTGCAATTCGGCATTAGTCCTTTTGGGGTTTGGCGCAATAAATCAGTCGATCCGAAAGGTTCTGATACACAAACGACTTCAACCAATTACGATGATTTATATGCCGATCCTGTTTTATGGATGAATCAAAATTGGATCGATTATATCGCGCCTCAATTGTATTGGAGTATGGACAATCCGAGAGCTTCTTATTCGAAACTAGTGCAATGGTGGGCAGAAAATTCGAACAAAACCCCTATTTACATTGGTCATGCGGCTTATAAAATTAAAGCCGATGCTGATAAAAGCTGGGACATTCCTACTGAAATCCCAACTCAGATTGATTTTTTAAGAGAATTCAAAAATATAAATGGCAGTGCCTATTTCAGCGCAAAATCATTCAACGGTAAAAACTACGATGTCACCCGTCTTTTAGAAGAAAACCAATACAAATATCCTGCACTTCCGGCTGCTGTTCCGAATTTAAAAAGAAGCATCACTGTTGTTCCGACTGTAAATAAATTTGCGAAAAACAGCGCTGCTTATACGTTTTCAATTCAATCGCCGTTGGATACTAAAGTTCGTTATATGGTAGTTTACGGAGCCAAACACGTTTCAAAAATCAATACTAATGATGCCAGCCAAATTATTGACAAAATAGCGGTTCATGTAGTTAATAACGAAATCACATTTTCGATACCTGCCAAAAAAATGAAACCGTATAAAGCTTGTGCTGTGACGTTTATCGATTATGCCGCAAACGAAAGTGCTCCGACCGCGATTAATTTAAAATAGAAACTAAAAACTCATTCCATTGTTCCGTCAAATAAAAGCAACATTCAATTCTTGATTTTGAATTTTGTATGTTTTTGACAAGTGCAAAAGAATATTAAAAGTATAAAAAACAACAAAAAACACCCGATAAATATCCTCTAATTATAATTTCTTATACTCATCTAAAAAAACTATTTTTGGTACCTGTTTAAAAAAGATTAAAATGCATAAAAACCAGCACTTCATATACTCTATTTTGTTTTTATTGTTCTTTGGAGGAACGATGAATTCTCAAGAAAAAACAATGCACCCCAAAAACGAATTTAGAGGAGTCTGGATTGCAACCGTGGTAAACATTGACTGGCCGAAAACAAATACGGACAATGTTGAGAAAGAAAAAGCAGATTATCTTGAAATTTTAGACACTTATAAAAAACTAAATTTCAATGCCGTAATTGTACAAATCAGAAGCGTTGGTGATGCTTTTTACCCTTCAGAACTGGCTCCTTGGTCGCGTTTTTTAACAGGTAAAGAAGGTGTTACACCAAGCCCGTATTACGATACTTTGGCCTGGATGATTGAAGAGGCGCATAAGAGAGGTTTTGAATTTCACGCCTGGCTGAATCCCTATCGTGCTACTTTCGACTTAAACAAAAAACTTTTAAGTCCAACGCACGACGTCTTCAAACACCCGGAATGGATGATTGAATACGCAGGAAAAATCTATTATGACCCTGCATTGCCTGAAGTGCAGTCACATTTGACTAAAGTCGTGAAAGAAGTGGTTGATAAATATGATATTGATGCCATTCATTTTGATGATTATTTCTACCCGTACACCGTTCCCGGAAAAACATTTAACGATGCCGCATCGTACAAAAAATATGGCGCAGGTTTAAGTCTTAGCGATTGGCGTCGTGCCAATGTGAGCAATTTTGTGCACACCATTTCTACCACAATTAAAGAAAGCAAACCGTGGGTTCAATTCGGAATTAGTCCGTTTGGGGTTTGGCGAAACAAATCTCAGGATCCAAAAGGTTCCGATACGCAATCGACCTCTAATTACGATGATTTGTACGCTGATCCTGTTTTATGGATGGATCAAAAATGGATCGATTACATCATGCCGCAATTGTATTGGAGTATGAATAACTCGAGAGCTTCTTACTCAAAATTAGTAAAATGGTGGTCTGAAAACTCTAACAATACAGCGATTTATATTGGTCACGCGTCTTATAAAATCAGAGGCGATGCTGATAAAAGCTGGAATTTTGCCAATGAAATTCCAACTCAGATTAATTTTGCCAGAAGCTACAAAAACGTAACCGGAAGTGCCTATTTCAGCGCCAAATGGTTCACTAGTAAAAACTTTGACATCGTACGTCTATTAGAAGAAAATCAATACAAATATCCGGCACTTCCACCGGCTGTTCCGAATTTAAAACGAATTGTAATCGATATTCCGGTTGTGACTGAATTTGTAAAAGACAGCTCTTTTTATACGTTTTCTATCAAATCGCCACTCAACACAAAAGTCCGTTATATGGTGCTTTACGGAGCCGATCATATTTCGAAAATCAATACCAATGATGCCACTCAAATTGTGGATAAAATAACGGTTCATGAAATTGATAATCAAATTACATTCTCTGTACTGGCTCAAAAAATGAATCAGTATAAAGCTTGTGCTGTGACATTTATTGATTATTTTGCAAACGAAAGTACCCCAACCACAATCGACTTAAAAAAGACATTTAAAATCTATTCCCCAGCTCAACCAAATGAAAACAGATAATAAACCCTGGTTTTGGATTCCACTTCTTAATTTTGCGTCGGGCTTGCCTTACGCTGTAATTATCTCTGTTTCGGTACTGATGTACAAAAACTTAGGGATCAGCAATGAAGATATTGGTCTTTATACCAGTTTATTATACCTGCCTTGGGTAATCAAACCTTTATGGAGCCCTTTTATCGACCTGCACGGAACAAAACGAAAATGGTTTTTAGCCATGCAATTTGTTATTTCACTTGCCTTTTTATTGGTTGGTTTTATCATTCCGTTAAATCACTTCTTTCTGATGAGTTTGGCTATTTTCTGGGTTGCAGCTTTTGCTTCTGCTTCGAATGATGTAGCCAGCGATGGATTCTATTTGTTGGTGCTACCAAAAGAACAACAGTCATTTTTCCTCGGAATCAGAAGTACTTTTTACAGACTCTCCATGTTAGCCGGAAACGGTTTAATCGTATTATTTGCGGGGCATCTGGAAAATAAATACGGCGACAATACTAAAGCGTGGTCGTATACCATGATTGCAGTAGGTTTGTTAATGGCTTTTATTACAGCATACAATTTTATTTTTACACCAAATAGTGAAGTAAATACGGCAGGAACGGCTAAAGAAGCACACGAAAAAAGCTTCGGTTCTGTATTTGCCAGTTTCTTTAAGAAAAAACAAATCGGACTGGTACTGACCTTTATTCTCGTATTTCGTTTAGGCGAGTCACAACTCCTTAAAATGTTAAGTCCTTTTTTATTAGATGAAAAAAAATTAGGCGGAATGGCCTTGAATACCGAATCTGTTGGAATTATATATGGAACATTAGGAATTCTTGCTTTAACAATAGGTGGAATTTTAGGTGGAATTGCCATTTCTAAACACGGCCTCACCAAATGGATGCTTCCGATGTTTCTGGCCATGCATTTGCCGATACTTGGTTTTATCGGATTAGCACATTTTCAACCCGAAGAACTTTTTCACCTGCATATAAACGCCTACTTTTTTGAAATAAACTCCCCTCTAAATCTCTATACCTGCATTACAGTTGTATTGGAACAATTTGGTTACGGCTTTGGTTTCACCGGTTTCATGATGTATCTAATTCATGTTGCTGAGGGCGAATCTAAAACTTCACATTATGCAATTGCGACCGGTTTTATGGCATTAGGAATGATGCTTCCGGGAATGCTAAGCGGTTATATACAACAATTTTTAGGCTATCAAAACTTCTTTATTTGGGTTTTTATCGCCACTATTCCAGGTCTTATTTTATCACGTTTTTTAATTTTCCCGAAAGACTTTGGGAAAAAAGCTGAAGAAGTTTAATCCCAAATCAAACATCTTACCTATGGAAACCAATGCGAATTTGCAGTCCGAACGCAATCTAAAAGGAGCTGAGTTCGAGAAAACAGGAAATCTTGAAAAAGCAGTTGAGTTATACGAAGAAAATGTTGCGGAAGGCTTTAAAGGAAATCATCCTTACGATCGATTGGCCACGATCTACAAAAACCAAAATGACATTGAAAACGAAATTCGGATTTTAGAAAAAGCAATTATTGTTTTTGAAGAAATCACCATCGAAGACCGATTAGAAGGTTTGCCAAAACTCTTTCGATTTAAAAACCGATTAGAAAAAGCAGTACATACCAAAACGCAGCTTGCCAAACAAAAGAAAAGCAAGCTAAAGTAAGAATAAATTTCACAGTACTTATATCATGAATAGCTTAAAAAGGACCGATTCAGATGATGCTGATTTCTTAAAACTGGTCGTTTTATTAGATCAGGATTTAAAAATAAGAGATGGAGAAGACCATGCTTTTTACAATCAATTTAATAAAACCGATACCATAAAACATGCTATCGTTTATTATGAAAATGGTGTTGCCGTAGCTTGTGGCGCTTTTAGAGAAAAAACCAATGATACCGTGGAAATCAAACGCATGTATGTGCATTTTGAACATCGAAAAAAAGGTATTGCTTCTATCATTTTAAAAGAATTGGAGACTTGGGCTGCCGAAGTACAATACAAGTACACCATTCTGGAAACAGGCAAAAACCAGCCTGAAGCAATTGCCTTATATCAAAAACAAAAATATACGATAACTCCAAATTATCCGCCGTACGAGAAAATGGAGAATAGTGTTTGCATGAAAAAGACTTTATAACAATGAAAACAACAGCTGAAGCCTTAAAACAAAAAGTGGGACAATTCTTTTTCCCTGCCGTTTTTATAAACGATACCGAAGAAAACATTCAGGAAACCGAACGTTTAATAAAAGAACACAACATTGGAGGACTGACTTTTTTTCACAGTCGTGCCAGTGCTGCAACGAATTATGAAAGCAAGAAAAAGGTTGTTTTTAACGACGACAGCTACGAAAAAATTAAAGCCTTAATTGTACGGTATCAAAAATGCGCTCCTACTCCACTTTTAATCAGTATTGATGCCGAATGGGGTTTGGCCATGCGCATCGAAAAAACACCTCAATACCCCTATGCGATTACGTTAGGTGCTTTGCCTGAAAACAAATCAGAGCTGGTTTATGAAGTTGGAAGACAAATTGGGTTAGACCTTAAAGCTGCCGGAATTCATTATAATTTATCGCCTTTGGCAGACATCAACAACAATCCGAATAATCCGGTCATTGGCTACCGCTCTTTTGGTGAAAACAAAGAAAAAGTGGCCCATTTTGCGCTGGAATATTTAAGAGGAATGTCGGATGTTGGAATTCTAGGTTGTCTGAAACACTTCCCGGGACATGGAAACACCAATGTAGATTCGCATTTAGGATTACCAGTTTTAAAGGAGAGTTTAGAAGAATTACTGGAAAACGAATTATACCCTTTTATCAAAGGAATCGAAAACAATGTCGACTCCATCATGATTGGACATCTGGCTGTTCCTAGTTTAAATGACGGAAAAGATACTTCGGCCACTTTATCAAAACCTATTATCGAAACGCTTTTGCGCGATCGATTGGGTTACGACGGATTAGTCATTTCGGATGCCTTAAATATGCACAGCGTTTCAAAACTATATGAAACAAAAGGCGAACTGGAATGGGAAGCTTTTAACGCCGGAAACGATGTTTTGTGTTTTGCTGAAAATGTTCCCGAAGGAATTCAGGAAATCTTAAAAAAAGCTAGTCCGGAACGCATCGAAGAAAGTTATAACCGAATCTTGAAATGTAAAGAGAAGGTTGGAATCTTATCTGAAAAAGAATTTGCTCACGGTGAATTAGATTTCGAAAAAGCAGCTGTTTTGAATACCAAAATTGCAGCAAATTGCCTGACCAAAATCATCGATACCTCGAATACGGAACAGGTTTTCGAATCAAAGAAAAACAACCAATTAGCCAAATTGAGTTTGTATAAAAATACAGAAAACAGCTTTTTTAAAACCCTAAATTCAAAATTAGCTTCTCCCGAATTTGCTTTTGAAAATTCAGAAGATTCTAATACCGCTTCGATTAAAAAAGAACTGGAAGGTTTTGAAACCATACTTATTTCTTTATTTGTTCCGAAAGCAAAACCAATGAACAATTTCGAAATAAATGACGAAGTAATCGTTTTACTTTCCGATTTGCTTCAAACCAAAAAATGTATTCTTTATGTTTTCGGTAATCCGTATGTTTTGCCTGTTATTCCTAATCTTTCGAAAGCTTCAGGACTTGTTCAGGCGTATCAGGATTTTGAAGAATTTCAAAAAATCGCAGGATTGCAAATTCTTGAAAACGGCGCTTGCAATGGAACCTTACCCGTAAATATTGACATTCAATAACTTACAAAGCACCCAATTCAAACAATAACAAAAACCTATCACTTAATAAATATTAATAATTACATATTATTGCAAACACTCTTACTTATACCCTACTTTTGCACCGAAATAAATTTTTAATTTAAAACGAAAAATATGTCTTTAGTAGGAAAGAAATTCCCAAGTATTGCAGTAGATGCTATCTCAGAAATGGGTGATAATTTAAAAATCAACATTTTTGAAGAAGCAGTAAACAACAACAAAAAAGTACTTTTGTTTTGGTACCCAAAAGATTTCACTTTTGTATGTCCAACTGAATTACACGCTTTTCAAGCTGCTTTACCAGAATTTGAAAAAAGAAATACTATCGTAATTGGAGCTTCATGTGATACAAACGAAGTACACTTTGCTTGGTTAAACACTCCAAAAAACAACGGTGGAATCGAAGGTGTAACTTACCCAATCTTAGCTGATACAAACCGTAACTTATCTAACATTTTAGGTATTTTAGATATCGATGCTACAGAATACAGCGAAGAAACTGATTCAGTAATCATCGAAGGTTCAAACGTAACTTTCAGAGCTACTTACCTAATTGACGAAACTGGAAAAATCTTCCACGAAAGTGTTAACGATATGCCATTAGGACGTAACGTAAACGAATATTTACGTATGGTTGACGCTTATACTCACATTCAAGTTAAAGGTGAAGTTTGTCCTGCAAACTGGGAAGCCGGAAAAGAAGCTATGAGTGCTGACAGACTTAGTACTGCTGAATACTTAAGCGCAAACTAAGAATATTAAATTCTAAATTTTTTAAAATTCCAAATTCCAACGGATATAAATCAGTTTTATAGTAAATTGGAATTTGGGTTTTAAATCCACAGATTTCCCTTCACAAAAATTCAATAACAATTTCAATAATCAAAGTTCAAAGTTCCCCCCTAAAAATTTGGAATTTGGAATTTAAAACATTGGAATTTAAAAAAAACAATATGTTAATCGACTTAAACGAAGATACGTTAGCAGATTTAGTTGCTAAAAACGAAAAGGTAGTAGTACAATATTCAGCATCATGGTGTGGAAACTGCCGTATTATGAAACCAAAATTCAAAAAATTAGCAACAGAAAATGACGCTATCACTTTTGTTTTGGTTGATGCTGAGAATTCTCCGGAATCCAGAAAATTGGCTAATGTGAGTAACTTACCAACCTTTGCCACTTTTGTAAACGGTAAATTGGTAAACGAAACACAAACCAACAAACAAGAAGTTTTAATCGAATTAGTGAACGAAATTGTTTAATTGATTTAACAAACAATCGATTTAACGAATAAACAGACAAAACATGAAATTACCCGTAATAAAACAATTAACGCAGTTTATAGAAGAAAATGATCAGGATTACATCATCGAAACGATTGAAGTTCTTGAGGCCATGACCGAAATTCCATCCCTAAAAGATGAAGAATTAGATGTAATTGGCGAACTAATTTCTAACATGTATGGTGCGTTAGAAGTACATAAAATGGTAGTTCAGGGAACAGATAAAAAAGAAGCTCTAAACGCGTTCATGAAACGTGTCCTGGGTTCTATCGACAAATAGTCGGCCTCTCTCAAAAAAAACAAAAAACATGACTGAAAAGTGCTTTCTTAATTTAGGGAGCACTTTTTTTTTATGCCCTCTTTTTTTAGTATTCAGTTTCAGTAGTCAGTCACAGTTTAGTCCTCGTCTACAATCTTAATCTAATAACATTGTTTTGCAGTTAATTCACAACCGATGTCTCCTTGATCGGAGTCGAGGGATTTATCACTTAACAGGTCTTCGACTTCGCTCAGACTGACACACATAAAATCTAAAACACCATCATTGTCCTCCTGAGCGAAGTCGAAGGGCTTTATCACTTAACAGGTCTTCGACTTCGCTCAGACTGACACACATAAAATCTAAAACACCATCATTGTCCTCCTGAGCGGAGTCGAAGGGCTTTATCACTTAAAAGGTCTTCGACTTCGCTCAGACTGACATTCCGAAAAACTAAAATCTCCCGTTTGTCCCCCTGAGCGAAGTCGAAGGGCTCATTTTATTGTTCCCACAACCCATAACAAATACTTTTACATTCAAATATTAATCCTTACTTTTGAACCTCATTAATTTAAACAAAAATCATGGCTTCAATAACATTAGGAGGAAATCCGGTTCATACTTCAGGCGAATTACCAGCAGTTGGTTCACAACTAGCTGATTTTAAATTAGTACAAAACGATTTATCAGTAGCTTCTTTGAGCACTTTTGCTGGTAAAAAATTGGTTTTAAATATTTTTCCTAGTGTAGATACAGGAACTTGTGCGACTTCTGTTAGAAAATTCAACGAAAGCGCCAGTACTTTAGAAAATACTACCGTTTTATGTATTTCAAGAGATTTACCATTTGCTCAAAAACGTTTTTGTGGTGCTGAAGGATTAGAAAATGTGGTTAACTTATCTGATTTTCAAGCAGGTGATTTTGGTAAAAGCAATGGTTTAGAAATCGTTGACGGACCATTAGCCGGTTTACACTCAAGAGCCATTATCGTTGTAGATGCTGATGGAAAAATTACGCACACAGAACAGGTTGCTGAAATTGCAAACGAACCAAATTACGAAGCCGCTTTAGCAGCACTATAAATCACAGAATGGAATTCCAAAAAGACAATACATTTGTTAAAGGCCGACTTAAAAGCGTAACTTACGCTTTTAAAGGCGCCTTAAAATTAATCACTACCGAACACAGTGTTATGGTACAATTTTCATTAGGAATACTAATGACTATTGCCGGTTTTTATTTTCATATTTCTCATGAAGAATGGCTTTTTCAGACCTTAGCAATTGGTCTTGTATTAAGCGTAGAAGGTTTAAACACTGCTGTAGAAAAAGTAGCTGATTTTATTCACCCAAATTACCACGAAAGAATCGGTTTTATTAAAGATATTGCTGCCGGAGCGGTATTTTTTGCCGCAATGACAGCGATCGCAATAGGACTGATCATTTACATCCCAAAATTCATATAGGCAACAGGAAACGCAAGAATGGCAAGAACAACAAAAAAAGAAACTTTAGATAAAAAAAACGAGCCAAAGGCTGAGACTTCAAGACACTGGAGACCAAACAAACAACAACGGTTTGTTATAGGCTGCCTTCTGGTCTTGTTTTCTATTGCATTACTAGTTGCATTTATTTCCTTTTATATTAATGGACAATCGGACCAAAGTGCCGTTAGTGAACTCGGCGACCGCTCTGAGGTAGTGCAAAACTGGCTGGGGAAATTTGGAGCCTTTTTATCCGACATCATCGTTTACAAAGGATTTGGATTAGCCGCTTTTATTTTTGTACGACTCTTTTTCCTGACCGGAATGTTTTTAGCCTTAGAATTATCTTTGAAAAAACTAAAAAACATTTGGTTCTGGGATTTGTTTGCCATCATTATTGTTTCTGTTTTATTTGGATTCTTTGCTACTTCTGCACCCGAATTGGGTGGAACTATTGGCTATGAGTTGAATTTATTTTCACAAGATTATATCGGAAAAACAGGTACTTTACTCGCCTTGCTTTTTGGATTAATTATATACCTGATTTTCAAAATAAAACTGTCTCCGGAAAAGATTCAGTCTTATTTTGATTCTACAAAAAATGAAATCAAATCTGAATTAAATGCTCTTAAAACTCAGCCTAAAACGGAAAACGCCTACAATCTGGAGGAATTTGCTGTTGAAGAACCTGATGAAGAATTAGATACCATTCATTTAAAAACAAATGAGTCTCAATTTGAAATTAACAAAGAAGCGTTAAAACCAACCATTTCAAATTCTTCTGAAATTGATTTGAACCCGGTTGTGAAACCGCTTCAAATGAACATCAACCCAACAACAGAAACACCGGTACATGCCGAAGAATTTGTTATTGAAACTCCCGAAGAAGAAGACATAATCGAAGAAAATCTGGCTTCCCGTCTGGTAGCTGATTTTGGTTTATTTGACCCTACTTTAGATTTGTCTAATTATAAATTCCCAACTATCGATTTATTAAAAGAATATTCGACAGGCGGAATTACCATTAATCAGGAAGAATTAGAAGAAAATAAAAACAAAATTGTAGACACCCTTCGTAACTACAAAATTGAAATTGCTCAGATCAAAGCAACGGTTGGCCCATCGGTAACTTTATACGAAATTGTACCGGAGGCCGGAATCAGAATCTCTAAAATCAAAAGTTTAGAAGATGATATTGCCTTGTCTCTGTCTGCATTAGGAATCCGTATTATTGCACCAATTCCAGGAAAAGGAACTATCGGTATTGAGGTTCCGAACAAAAACCCTACAACTGTATCGATGAAAAGTGTAATTGGTTCTGCTAAATTTCAGGAAGCTGAAATGGAATTGCCAATTGCTTTAGGAAAAACCATTTCTAACGAAACTTTTGTTGTCGATTTAGCGAAAATGCCTCACTTATTGATGGCAGGAGCTACAGGACAAGGAAAATCGGTTGGACTGAATGCAGTATTGACTTCTCTTTTATACAAAAAACATCCGGCTGAAGTAAAATTTGTTTTGGTCGATCCGAAAAAAGTAGAACTTACTTTATTCAATAAAATCGAAAGACATTATTTAGCCAAACTTCCTGATACCGAAGACGCTATTATCACTGACAATGCAAAAGTAGTCAACACTTTAAACTCTCTTTGTGTTGAGATGGACAATCGTTATTCGTTATTAAAAGATGCGATGGTTCGTAATATTAAGGAATACAACGATAAGTTTAAAGCCCGAAAATTAAATCCGGAAGCAGGACACCGCTTTTTACCGTACATCGTTTTGGTGGTGGATGAGTTTGCCGATTTGATTATGACTGCCGGAAAAGAAGTCGAAATTCCGATTGCGCGTTTGGCACAGCTGGCACGTGCTATTGGTATTCACTTAATTATCGCCACACAAAGACCATCTGTTAACGTTATTACAGGTTTAATTAAAGCCAACTTCCCTGCAAGAATCGCTTTTAGAGTAACTTCTAAAATTGACTCGAGAACAATTCTTGACACTCAGGGTGCAGATCAATTAATTGGACGAGGAGATTTATTGTATACTAACGGAAATGATGTGGTACGTGTTCAATGTGCTTTCATCGACACTCCAGAGGTTGAAAAAATCACTGATTTTATTGGTGGACAAAAAGCGTATGCCACTGCTTATTTACTTCCTGAGTTCATTGGGGAAGAAAATGGCATTAATCTTGATATGGATATCTCCGAAAGAGACACTTTATTCAGAGAAGCTGCTGAGATTATTGTTAATGCTCAGCAAGGTTCCGCTTCCTTATTGCAAAGAAAACTAAAACTAGGTTACAACAGAGCGGGTCGTTTAATCGACCAGCTGGAAGCAGCCGGTATTGTTGGACCTTTTGAAGGCAGTAAAGCACGAAGCGTAAACATCTCAGATTTAAGTGCTCTTGATCAATTTTTTAATAATGAACAAAATTAACCCCATCATGAAAACTAAAATTCAGGAAATCCACAACAACTCTATCAAAAGCACGACTAAAAAGTATTTTCAAATGGCATTTATATTGCTTTTGAGCTTCACTTCTATGCAGGCTCAGGATAAAAAAGCCAAAGATTTATTGAATCAGGTGACGGCTAAAATAAAAAGCTACAACAATATTGCTATTGATTTTAAATATTCTTTGAACAACGCAAAAGAAAACATCAATCAGGACAGTAAAGGAAATGTAATCATGAAAGGCAATCAATATGTATTAAACTTCATGGGTGTTACTAAAATCTTTGACGGGCAAAAAACGTACACTATTGTTCCGGAAGATGAAGAAGTGACCATTTCTAAAGTAAACGAAAAAGACGATAATGCAATTACACCGTCAAAAATGCTTACTTTCTTTAATTCAGGTTATAAATACAACATGGATATTGTTCAGAATGTTAAAGGCAGAAAAATTCAATACGTAAAATTAGCTCCAACTAATACAAAAGATCAAAGAAAAGAGATTCTTTTAGGGATTGATGTGCAAACAAAACACATCTACAATTTAATTGAAACCGGAAAAAATGGAACAAAAACCACTTTGACCGTTAATTCTTTTAAAACCAACCAACCTTTATCAAAAAATCAATTTACATTTGTAGCGAGCAAATATCCAAAATACTACATCAACAAATTAGACTAATTACAAGGTTGAAAATTTTAGACAAATACTTACTAAAAACATTCTTAGTTACATTTACTACGGTATTTGTAATTCTTTTTTTCATATTCATTCTCCAAACGGTCTGGCTCTTTATTTCGGAACTTGCCGGTAAAGACTTGGACTTGATATTGGTTGTGAAATTCCTTCTTTTCTCGATGCCTCGAATAATACCATTGGTTTTACCGCTATCGGTTTTATTGGCATCCATTATGACTTTTGGTAACCTGGCAGAGAATTACGAGTTTGCTGCTATGAAATCCTCAGGGATATCCTTACAAAGAGCCATGCGGGTTTTGATAATTTTCATCTGTTTCCTAAGTATTATTGCGTTTTGGTTCGCCAACAGTGTGATCCCTTATGCGGAATATAAATTTGTCAATTTCCGAAAAAACATCGCTCAGGCCAAACCGGCCATGGCAATTGCCGAAGGTCAGTTTAATGATGTTGGAACGTACAATATTAAAGTAAATAAAAAATCCGGTGAAAATGGCAACATTTTGACCGGAGTTACTATTCACGAAAAAACCAATAATTATGGTGAAAACAAAACTGTAATTAAAGCAAAAGACGGTGAACTAATCAGTAACGAAAAATCCAGTATATTAAAACTCGTCTTAAATGACGGTTATTACTATCAGGATGTAACGCCAAAAGATTACGAAGACCGTGCGAAATTACCTTTCATTAAGGGAAAATTTAAAAAGCAAATCATCAATATAGACTTATCCGAACTGAACAAAACGGATGACGATCAGGAAAACGTGGGAAGCACCTACGGCATGCTGAACGTTAATGAATTAAGCTATACTTTAGACTCCCTGAACAAGAATCTAAACAATGAAATCATCTCTTTTTCAGAAAACATCAATCAACGTGTAGGGATCAAAACGTCTCCTAAACCGTTAAAAGCGGAAAAAAAGAAAAAACCATTACCGAACAATCTTTTGTCTTTATATACCAATAAAGAGAAATCAGACATTCTAAAAATGGCTGCCAGTAATGTGACGAGCAATATTTACGCTATCGACTCGACTCAAAAAGATTTAAAAGACAAACAAAGAGATATCAACAAACACATGACTGCTTTATATGAAAAGTTTGTCATTGCTTTTGCCTGCTTCTTAATGTTTTTTATTGGCGCTCCTTTAGGTGCCATTATCCGAAAAGGTGGACTTGGTCTGCCAATTGTATTTGCCGTTTTGATTTTTATCACCTTTCACTTTATCAACACCTTTGGAAAAAGACTGTCTCAAGAAGGCGGAATGACTCCGTTTGTTGGTTCATGGATGTCATCATTCATCTTATTGCCGTTGGCCGTACTGCTTACCTACCGTGCGACAAATGACAATGGATTAATCAATTTTGACGCAATTACAACTCCTATTTCACAACTATTTCAAAAAATTTCTGAACGGTTTTTCCCTGTTCAAAATAAACAATAACTATGTCAACAACTAAAATACAATTGAATACCATTGAAGAAGCTATAGAAGATATTCGTCAAGGTAAAGTAATCATTGTAGTCGATGATGAAGATCGTGAGAACGAAGGTGATTTTTTGGCTGCAGCCGAAAAAGTAACTCCGGAAATGATCAATTTTATGGCAACTCACGGACGTGGATTAATTTGTACGCCTCTTACGGAAAGCCGTTGCAAAGAACTTGATTTGCGCGCCATGGTTAGCAACAATACCGATCATATGGAAACTGCTTTTACGGTTTCTGTCGATTTAAAAGGAAATGGCGTTACCACAGGAATTTCTGCCGCCGACCGATCTAAAACCGTTCAAGCCTTGGTTGATCCTAACACCAAACCACACGAACTTGCGCGCCCTGGCCATATTTTTCCATTAGTAGCCAAACAAGGTGGTGTTTTAAGAAGAACCGGACATACGGAAGCTGCAATTGACTTTGCAAGACTTGCGGGTTTTAAATCTGCCGGTGTTATCTGCGAAATCTTAAACGAGGACGGAACAATGGCCCGTTTACCTCAACTAATAAAAGTGGCTAAAAAATTCGATTTGAAATTAGTTTCAATTGAAGATCTAGTCGCCTACAGAATGCAACACGACAGTCTGATCGTTAAAAAAGAAGATTTTGACATTGAGACTCGTTTTGGAACTTTTAGATTAAGAGCTTACGAGCAAACCACAAACAAACAAATTCATATTGCTTTAACCAAAGGAACCTGGAATCTTGGAGAAACGATTCTGACCAGAATAAATTCTTCACAAGTTAACAATGACTTACTTGGTACGCTCACTAACAATGCTGAGCAACAGTTAGACGATATGTTTAAAGTGATCAATGAAAACGAAAAAGGTGCGGTTATCTTTATCAATCAGGATATGCAGGCCGTAAATTTATTGAACAGAATTCAAGAGCTTAAGACACTACAGGCTGAAGGAACAATGAAAGCGCCAAAAGTAATTATCGACAGTAAAGATTACGGAATTGGAGCTCAAATTCTTCATGATATTGACATTTCTAAAATTAGATTGGTATCGAATACCGAACAAACCAAACGTGTCGGAATGATTGGTTATGGTCTTGAAATCACCGAATACGTAAGCTATTAATATATGGGGACATTAGAAGAAAGAATTGCAAAATCGGAAACTCATATTTTTAAAGCCGTTTTTCCTAGTACGACGAATCATTATGACACTTTATTTGGAGGCACTGCCCTGCAGCTCATGGATGAAGTTTCGTTTATTTGTGCCACTCGTTTTAGTCGAAAAAAAGTAGTAACGATCTCCACAGGTCAAATTGACTTCAAAAAAGCAATCCCGGCCGGAACTTTAATCGAATTGGTTGCCAAAGTAATTAGTGTCGGAACAACAAGTTGTAAAATTCACGTGGATATTTTCATGGAACAAATGTATTCAGAGCTCCGCGAAAGTGTTGTTTCAGGAACATTTTCGTTTGTTGCGGTTGATGAAAACAAAAAACCGGTAGCTATTTTAGACCACCTGGCATAAAAAAAGTAAAAATTATCTTTTCGTAAATACTGATACTTAAACACTTAAAATAACAGTAAAAAAAAGTTTAAAAAAAGTGCTTCAAAAGTTTTTATAATCGAAAAAGCACACTATATTTGCACTCGCAATCAGCTAATGAAAGCGACATACTGGAGAAATGGCAGAGCGGTCGAATGCGGCAGTCTTGAAAACTGTTGACTGTAACAGGTCCGGGGGTTCGAATCCCTCTTTCTCCGCCAGTAGAAGTTTCAAAAGAAACTTTAAAAGTCAAAAGCCTTTAAATACAAGTATTTAAAGGCTTTTTCGTTTTTTGTCACTTGTCAAAAAACACATATATTATCTAAGTACAGTGACCCTATGAGTGACCCCTATTTTTTTTTGCAAAAAAAAGCAAAAAAAGGGTCACTAAAAAAAGTGAATTGCCCGGGAATTCCCTGAAAACACTACAAACTTTCAGCTATTTTAAATCAATTTGATTATTAATTTAAAATTGTGAGTTATGTTAAAAGTAATTTTTTATCTCAAAGCAGGTAAATTCAACAAAAATGGAGAATCTCCAATTTATGCCCGCATTTCGTACAAGAAGCAATCCATAACGATGGCGGCGGGTAAATCGATCTTAAAAGAAAGATGGCAATTTACTGACAACCTAAGAAGTGTTCTAAAACTTGAAAAAGAAAAGGTTATTAAGAATGCCCTGGATCTTTTTCTTCTTGGTATGGAGAAGAAGTTCAATGAACTTCTTAAAATTGATCAGGATTTTTCATTGCAATTACTCAAAGATGAATTTAAAGGAGAAACAGCAGTAAAAGAAGATTGTGTAAGCATAATCGAAATTATGAACAGGCATAATGAGTTCTTTAAAAGAAAGGTTGATGCCGGAGAGCGATCAAAGGCTTCCTACCAGAAATATGAACGTGCAAAAGATTTGCTTGTCACATTTATGACAAAACAGTATGGAATACAAGATATTTCTTTGCCAGAAGTGAACAGTGCCTATGTTTACAATCTTGAGGCATTTCTTAAATATGACAGCAGCTTTAAAGGCAAAACAGGCATTCAAAATAACTCGGTAGTCAAATACATGCGTATGTACAAAACAGCATGTAAATACAGCATCAGAATGGGTATAATAGACAAAGACCCTTTTAATGTTTATGATGGTAAACTGCATGTCACAGATGCTGTATTTCTTACTCAGGAAGAATTAAACTTAATTGAAAACAAGAAGTTTTCAGTTAAACGCCTAGAAAAGGTTAAAGATGTTTTTCTGTTTAGCTGTTATACGGGATATGCACCTGTAGATGCCGCTAACCTTACATCCAATAACATATCTTCGGATGGAAATGATAACCTTTGGATTATGACCAATAGGGCAAAAACAGCAATTAGGGCAAATGTCCCTATCCTTCCTCCCACCTTGGCGATTATTAATAAATACAGAAACATGCAAATTGGACTGATCCCAAATTTATCTAATCAAAAAATGAATGCTTATCTAAAGGAAATTGCTGATTTGTGCGGTATCGATAAACACCTCACTTGGTATGTAGCGAGACATACGTTTGCAACAACCGTGACTTTAGGTAATGGAATAAGAATAGAGAATGTTTCAGCAATGATGGGACATACTAATATTAAACAGACCCAGCATTATGCTAAGGTACTGGATATGAATATCATGGAAGATATGTCAAAATTAAAACAAAAGTACACCTGAACAATTAGCCAGTTAAACACTGACTAGACTACTATTACAAAGGCAAAAGAATTCACAATTGAATCCTTTTGCCTTTGTATTGAAATAGAATCTTATCTTACTTGTAGAAGTACAATCAATAATAATCACGGTTCGTTTTCGCTAAGTATTTTTTCTATTTTGCTTGATTCATACAAGTAAATATCACCTAATTTAGTATAAGGAAGTATACCCGTTTGACGGTATTTTATAATTGTATTATTTGAGAGTCCGAATATTTTCTTTAAATCTTCATTTCTATAATATCGTAAACTGTCTTTTGTATTGTTTCCTTTTATTTTTGAATCGATTTTTTCTAGTCTGGCATATAAAGGATCTAGCAATTGTTTGATTGCTACTATATAGGACATTTTAGTTTTGTTATCTTCTTTAGACATAATAGTTAATTTTTAGTATTGCATTTTAAGTGATACAGATTACCAGCAAATTAATTTTTCTCTCCGTTTTTCAAGTATAACAATAATAGTCTCAAGAAATCTTATTTGCTTGTCTTTATAGGTAAATCCTTTTGACTCAGAAAACTGTTTACTTATAGTATCTATGTTTGTTTGAAGCCCTGAATCTCCTATATATGTAAAATTATTTTCTATAAAAAGCTGAATTTTGCTTCTATTACACTTCTGATTAAGGTCATCAAAAAATAAAATTTTCTCATCCATAAGAATATAAAAAAGTTGTGCCAAATCGCTCTTGTTGAAATTAGAACTGCACTTCTCTTGTGCTAAGGCATTAAGTGACGAATTCCTTTTACTAAGGTTAGGTTTATTTTTTTCTAAAAACCTTTCTATTTCTTGCATCCTCCCATACAATTTTGAAACCGCATCGGGAAGTTCTTCAAAAGCAAACTTCTTCATAACATAAACTTTTTTTGCAATTTTACTTCTATATCAATGTCACTAAGAATTGAAATAAATCGTACTCCTTTGGTTTCTATTGCGTTTTGGAAGATAACTTATATAACCATACTCATTTAGTTCACGCATGCATTTATGGTATGTTACAGGCCCGGTTATCTTCGCTAACTTCATGATTTCATACCTATAGACCTCAATAGGATTAACAAAACCCTTTTGCGTCCTAAATTGAAGCAATGCCGCATATATACCAATATGAGTGATACTAATACGGTAATCTTTTTCTATTGCCTTAAAGAAATCAGATAAAGGTTTTAATGTTTTCATTATTTCCTAGATTATCAGCTTACACGCATACCATTTCTTGTGGAATGGTTCACCTGTTGACTCTCATTTGTCTTTTGCTGCTGTTTTACTGTTTCCATTGTTTTATTCCCCAATGCCGTTGATAGCGTAATTTTTCTTGAGTGCTCGTCATAAATATTTATCGATTTAAATTGAGGATTGGCTTCAATATAAAACCGATGTTCATTTCCATTTTTAATCAAGGTTACAGGCAGCCTGTTTCCTTGTTTTAAAGCATCCTTTAATTTATCTGCTTGAGTTTTATTTGATAATTCCTTTAAAGGAAGTTGTTGTACGGCTTTTTCAAGATCGTAACCATACCCGGAATGAAATTCTTTGATTCTATGATTGCCACTAGCATCTTTGTCGTTAAGATCTAGTTGTATCCAAGTTTTTTCCTTTTGAACCGCTCGCCCTGCCAATAAATTATAAGCCTGTGTTGTGTCAACAGAATTTTCTTGCTCAACTTTGAAGTACTGATTCCTGTTTTCTTCAGGTTTTAACTCATTATGCAAACTAGCTTTATAACCCTCAAATTGATACTGTCCGCTTTGGTCTTTAACAAAGGACAACTCATGATCCAGTCGTTCTTTTTCGTTGACGTAATAGGAAACCGGAATAGTAAATTGCTGGTGACCTTGTTTGATTTGCTGATCAATTTGATTTGATAAATCTATAAAACCAATACGCTGCACTTGATTGCACAGCGCTTGGTTATTCTTCTGCTCTTCTTTTACATCCTTACGCACTGCAATTTGATCTATAAGCGGTGCGACAACTAGTTTACGAATGAGTCTTACCAATAAATTAGGATAAAGCTGTTTTAGAATCTTGTCCTTTTCCTGCTTGAGCATCTGCAAAGCAAAACGTTCCTCAATATTTTTGCTGCCCTTATACTTTGTTCCAATTCGCTCGTAATGATGCAGCTTTTCTTTGATCAGTGACCTATTATTGGAAAGATTAAAATTAAACAGTTTACTAAAACGCTCTTCCCTGGAGCGCCACTGGTTCAATTCCATCTCTACTCTGTTTACGGGAAGTTGTTCGTTCATCATTATTGATTACATGGATTGACTTTTCTTTTTCTTCTTAGCTTCCTTTGGCACTTCTGGTCCATCATCATCAGTAGTTTGGTTTTGCTTTTTACTGCCTTGTTTTTCAGAAGTTTGCTGGCTTTCGGATTGCTTTTCTTCTTTAGACTTACGATTATCAATGCGCTGCAAATTGCTGTCATATACATTAATTGTCTTGAATTGTGGGCTGGCTTCAATATACTGCTTAATCTCATTTCCTTCTTTTTGGAAAGTAGCGGATTGCAGGTTTCCCTTTTTCAAAGAATTTATCAAGTCTTCTTTATATTTTGGGGTTTCCAGTTCTTTAATCGGATGTTTGGAGAGTGTTGCTTCTAAATCATAGCCGTAATTCTGATGGTAATGGTTTAGCTTAAAGTTTCCATTAGATTCGGACTGTTTAAAATCGATTTGAAGCCAAACGTTGTAAATTTCTCCCTCCTTGTTGGTAAGATCTTTGTTTACTGATCTGCCTTCCATAAGATTGTAAGCTTCTTTCATGGTGATGTTGCTGCCTTTATTGATATAAAAGGTTTGCTCCAAATTTTCTTTGGAATTCTCTTTTTGCAATTCCACTTTATAAGAATTAAAGAAATACATATCGCTTTCTTTTGACTTATTGAAATTTAATGTAGCTGCAGCAGTATCATTACCATATTGCGTATTATGTGTCAAAGTGAAATTAGGTTCTTCTTTCTGCATTTTTTCTTTTAATTCAGATTCAAGCATTTCACCGAATCCCGTATACTTAATCTGATCTCTTAAGTATTCAAAATTTTTCTCGTTCATGATTTCAATTTTTAATTATTAAATAGTTTATAGTTTGGGAAGTACAGTCACCTGGGCTTATGGGACATTCTTTCGGCGGATATGAGACCGCTTTTACTATTACACAGACCCCTATGTTTGCTGCTGCAATTGCCAGTGGGGCGATAACGGACCTGATAAGCCTTTATTATTCTGTCGGCAGATCTGGAAATCCGGAAATGTGGCGCTTTGAGAGCGAACAATGGAATATGGGTGGATCTCCACATGATATACCATCAAGCTATCATGCTAATTCACCTCTTCCAAATGCTGTAAATATTCAATCACCTCTACTGCTGTGGAGTGGTAAAAATGACAAGCAGGTAGACATACACCAGAGTTTAGAATTTTACCTGGCAATGCGCCGATTAAAGAAAAAAAGCATCATGCTTTTATATGCTGATGAAGGTCATGTTTTTACAAAACCAGACAATCAAAAAGACATTACGATACGCATGATGGAATGGTTTAATTACTTCTTGAAGGATGATCATTCCTATTCTTGGATTAACAAAGGAGTACAATAGAAATTTAAATAGGAATGCAGTCCCAAATGGGACTGCATTCTTCCATGAAAACGAAAATTACTGACCATTTACAACACGATATAAAGGTTGAACACAATTGTTTTGGTCATCTTTTTCATAAGCAACAGGACCTGATGTTACGTTAAGACGACATAGCTGCGGCTTTTGAATGTTAGAGCAATCTATTGGTTCTTCTTCAGTACAGTCTCCATTTGAATCAGGAAAGTATCCTGGTCGGATGGCAAGGGTATCTGCTTTTGGCGAACTCTGCATGGAGGTAGTTGCAAAAGCGCCTGCCATTGCCAATAATACGGCAGCCACAGGCATTCCATTTTTTAAAAATAAACTTTTCATAATATTAAAATTTAAAATTATAATTTGATCTACTTTTTCTACAGGTTTCGATCTGTTTCCTGTCAACAGCGCTGGTAAATTTTTAATTATTGAATTTCATTCTTAATTATTTTTTTTAGTTCATAAACCACAAGATCATTCCCAATTATAGCATACAAATGCGTATCAGTTGCTGCAAAAGAATTAAGGACTTTGCTCGAAGTATGGAAGATAGGAAAACTGAGCAGATATGTATTGTTTTTTAGATTGTATACGTCTATAATAAAGGATTTATCCCATAACTTTTTATTCTCATACCTGCCCTTTACCCTGGAATGCACGAAGAGCAGATTGCCGACTACTGCGGCATTAGCATTTACTACGAATGATGGCGTGGACATTGCATATTGTTTTCCATCCCTGAGGAGTGAAACCTTTAAATTTGGATGGCTTATAGTATCAATGGTATGTCCTCTGGTGATAAGTTTTCCGTTTTTTTCAGCGGTCATAAATTCATTGCGGTAATAGTATAGGTAGACAATTTTCTTTGCCGCTTCACTGTACAGAAGCGTTCCATCAGTATCAAAAATGCCATCATTGCGGCTCTGCAGAAGTTCTCTGCTATATGTTGTTTTTTGTTCGGCGTCAGCATTATAAATCCCCAAAACATTTGCCAGTTTTTTTGAATTGTTTGATCTGAATACCGCCATGCTGCTGTCAATTGGGACTATCCTTGTAAAGTAAGGAACTGAGTTTAATTCTCTAGTGATGGTCCAGTTTTTCATATCTCCTCTAAGGAGCACAGGAACATTCCCATCCGATAAATAAAAATAGGGTTCTCTGACACTTATCGTAATTGATTGGAAGGGGATTTTTTTTACATCGAAATACAGTTTATCTAATTTTTTGTTCTTTAGATTTTGGTCCATTGAAAGTACATACATTGGATATTGATAGTTTCCAAGATAGATCCTGTTATTTGCAAAACCGGCAATATAATATGAATGATGTTTTAAATCTATTGTATTTGAAAACTCAGCTGGATGATTTGGATATGTTCTTATAAAAGGGTTGTTATGATGTATGATATTTTCAGAGGAAAGAAATAAAATAAACACAATCAGTATACTGCCAACAATAATTCCAATTGTTAATTTAACCGTTCTGGTGCCTGTTGTAGATGCAGTAGCATTAATGTTGGTTTGTTTTTCTAGCACAATTGCAAAAAGGGCCAGGACAATAAATATACAATTGAAAATCAAGTGCATATTCCAGCTCATTTTCTCTAAAATCCCTCCGCAGGAACAGGGAATAAAAGAACTGAAATTTAGAATTATAAAAATATAAGCAGAAAACATTGTCATCAAACCCATTGCAGCATACAAACCTATTGATTGCAATTTGGGTACTAGCAGTGCTGCAGCGATTAATAGTTCAATACTAATTACCAGCCACGAAATCCACGAGGCATATATACTTAATAATGGAGACTGACCAAGCTGCACTTCAAAATTCTCAAAATTCAATAATTTACTTACTGCTGCATAAACAAAAAGAATTGTATACAAGAGACAAATGATCTCCGCAATTACTTTTTTACTATGTAAATTTAATTTTTTCATCTTTACAGATTTTGAAAATCATTCCTGTTTCAAATTCTAGAAAGGATATCTTAACTTGAAGTTTTACTAATTAGAATTTGATAAGACAAAATTACAGTGACCTCTGCAATAAACTGTTACCGAAAACAAGCCAAGATTTTTCAAAAACAATCAATTATAGTTAAAAAAATAAAAAAAGACATTACTAAACTATTTTGTTTAGCAATGCCTTGATTAAATAATGCAATTCAAAGAAAATTACTTACCCGTTTCACTCAACGTGTTTAGTTTTTCACTAAGTTCAATCAGTCCGGCTTTTTGTAAACATTCATCTCCAAAGAATCTTAAATCCTGAAGATTTTCATCTGGGATACTCATCAAGAGAATTGAGGGTTTGTCATTATCCTTAGCAGATAATCCACGTTCAATAACATGGTTTAATAATAATACATTTTTTCGTGAAATTTTCAAATCAATCTTCACTACATCATTCATGCCTGGGATACTAAGTACAGTATCAAAAACCTTGGCCACATCATTTGTTGTCATAATCTTCACGGTTTTAATTAATAATTTATTTCTACAAAGGTATAAAGCCAGTCTTAAAGTGTCATGGACATAATATGTCCATCATAGGTAAAATCCATTTCGCTTACTTAATTTTGTCTCTGAAATAAAAAGGAAAGGTTAAAATTGAGCAACCAAAAACCTTCCCTAAAACAGTCAGGATTTTGCTGTTTTAAAATTGGTTTATTGCTTTGAAAGAGCACGTTTTTCAATCTAAGATTCGGACCACAAATTGGCACAATTGCTACCCAGTTATAATAGTTCTGAATTTTATGCAGTGTGCACTTTCCTTGAGTTCTAAAATAAAATGAAACAGATTTTATAAAAAGATATTGAAATTTTAATGACTTAATGAATACAGCATTGAATTTACGGAATACCACAATAAGTACAGCAAATAGTATAAAAGAAGTCTGTAAAAGAGAAATTTAAGTTTTGAGTATTTTGGAAACATAGGAATATCCGAAAGACATTTAAACTATCAGCAGGATTGCAACGTTCCTGCAATCGGCAAGATGTCCTGTTGTTAAACAACAGCCTTCTTGCTGCTCTACACTCGGGACTCGTTAGCAGTGATACTGGAAGAATAAAAAGAGCTTGATAATAATGAAAAAGAGAGATGATGAAAAGAGAAAATTCAAACAGAACACGCATTGTCGGGTTACGGTTTACACCCGAAGAGTATGAAAAAATTGAGAAAAAATGGAAAGCGAGTACTTGCCGCAAGCTTAGCGATTACATTCGCAGGCACCTATTTGGCAAATCTATAAACACCACTTACAGGAATCAGTCTTTGGATGATATGATCCATGAAATGACCCAGTTGTTCAGGCAATTAAATGGGATTGGAAACAACTTCAATCAGGCAGTAAAAAAACTGCATACACTAAATCAGATTCCGGAATTCAAGGTATGGATTATAAGCGCTGAACTGGATAAAAAAATCCTTTTTGACAAGATGGATGAAATCAAAAATTACATCCAGAAAATCTCGGAAAGATGGTTGCGATCATAAAGACCGGACATTCCCTTCATAAGGTTTTTTATTACAATGAAAACAAAGTAAAAGAGCGTGTGGCAGAATGTATAGGCGCCGGAAATTATCCGATTGATGTTGATAAAATGGGACCTACTGTAAAACTGAACCGATTTTTAAAACAGCTGCAACTAAATGAAAATGTAAAGCGAAACAGTGTTCATATTTCGATCAACTTTGATCCGTCAGAAAATTATTCCAAGGAAAAATTAATGGCTATCGCTGATTCGTATATGGAAAAAATCGGTTTTGGTGAGCAGCCTTATCTCGTATATCAGCATCACGATTCCGGGCATGCGCACATCCATCTGGTCTCCATAAATGTTCAGAGGGATGGTACACGAATTGATATGCAAAATATTGGTAAAAACCGATCTGAACCGGCAAGAAAAGAAATCGAAGAACGCTTTGGACTTGTTAAGGCTCAAGGGAATAAAAATAGTCCGGATTTTCACCTGAAGCCAATCATTTCAGGAAAGGTTCAATACGGTAGAAGCGAATCAAAAAAGGCTATTACAAATGTACTGGATCAGGTGCTTTCATCGTACAAATATACCAGCCTTCCACAGCTCAATGCCGTACTCAAACAATACAATGTTTTAGCAGACCCAGGGAATGAAGATTCAAGAATGTTTAAGGCAAAAGGATTAATGTACAGGATACTCGATGAAAATGGAAAACCTATTGGTGTACCCATAAAAGCCAGTCTTTTTTACAACAAGCCTACACTGAAATTTTTAGAAGAAAAATTCGCATCCAATACCAAAAATCAAGTCTCAGATATAAGAAGGGTGAAAAACGCCATTGATATGGCATTTTTAAGAACAAAAATATCAATAAGAGAATTAGTTCAACTACTGGAAAAAGAGGGTATCAATACTGTTTTTAGAAAAAACGCAGAAGGTTTACTTTACGGTATTACCTACGTTGACCATACCACAAAATGTGTTTTTAATGGAAGTACACTCGGTAAACAATATAGTGCCAAAGCAATACAGGAAAGATGTACGTCAATTAATCAGGAAGAACAAAAAATGCCAAATTTGGTTGGTGAAAAATTACACGAAATCAAATTTGAAACACCGAAATCGGAAATAGTTGCAGCACTGTTTGGAGATGATTTCAGGGATAACAAGTATGTAGGATCCAGTACTATAATGGGCCAATTAGCAGAGATGCTCACACAAGCTGAACAGACATCTAATTACCTTCCATACGAGCTGAAAAACAAAAAGAAAAAAAGAAGAGGACAGTCTAATAATCGATAAAACTTAAAATTATGGCTATGCAGACAGGAGAAAACGAACAGGCACTGAGAAAGATCTTGGATATGACAAGACTCATCAGTATTATTATTTTAGTAATCCATTTTTATTATTACTGTTATGCAGCGTTTCGGGAGTGGCATCTGGTCAGTGGGTTCAGTGATAAAATTATAGGTAATATTTACAATACAGGACTATTTAGTAATTTTCATAAGTCCAAACTCTTTGCACTGGGATTTTTAATAATCTCACTGCTTGGAGTTAAAGGGAGAAAAGATGAAAAACTGAATTACAAAACAGCTTTTGCTTATATAATTACCGGGATTCTGATTTACTTTATAAGTTATCTTTCACTATACCTGAAAATAGAATTAATGTTGGCAGCTATTGTCTACATGGCCATAACTTCCAGTGGCTTTCTTCTGATGCTTTCCGGCGGTACATTATTATCGCGTATTATAAAAAACAGGTTAAACAGCAAGGATATTTTTAACAACGAAAATGAAACTTTCCCCCAGGAAGAAAGGTTCTTGGAAAATGAATATTCCATCAACCTTCCCGCTCGATACCATTTAAAGGATAAGATAAGGGACAGTTGGATAAACATTATTAATCCTTTTCGGGGACTGCTGGTTTCCGGCACACCAGGATCTGGGAAATCTTATTTCGTCATACGCCATGTCATTACCCAGCACATCCGTAAACAATTCACCATGTTTGTCTATGATTTCAAGTTTGATGATCTGACCAGAATTGTCTATAATACCTGGCTTAAATACAAGCATCTCTATCCGGTTTTGCCTCAGTTCTATGTCATTAATTTTGATGACCTGACCCGGACAAATCGTTGTAATCCTTTAGAGCCATCTGGTATGAGTGACATTACGGATGCTTCAGAATCAGCGCGTACTATTTTGCTCGGACTCAACAGGGAATGGATCAAAAGACAGGGCGATTTTTTTGTAGAATCTCCGATTAATTTTCTATCAGCTATAATATGGTATTTACGAAAATACAAAGACGGCGAATTCTGTACGCTTCCCCATGTAATTGAACTAATGCAGGAAGATTACGATAGTCTCTTTACCCTGCTCAGAACCGAAAAAGAAATAGAAGTACTTATTAATCCTTTTGTGAATGCCTACCTAAATAATGTTATGGACCAGTTGGAGGGGCAAATTGCTTCGGCAAAAATTGCCATGGCACGGCTTTCCTCTCCACAATTGTATTATGTTTTATCTGGTAGCGATTTTACATTGGATATCAATAATCCGGATGAACCGAAGATTGTCTGCATGGGCAATAATCCGCAGAAAATCCAGATATATGGAGCTGTATTATCATTATATGTTAACCGATTGGTAAAACAAGTGAACAAAAAAAACAAGCAGAAAAGCAGTCTGATATTCGATGAATTTCCAACTATCTACCTCAACAATATGGACAGTTTGATCGCTACTGCTAGAAGCAACAAAGTAGCAACTTGTCTGGGTATCCAAGATTTTAGCCAGCTGCGTAAAGATTATGGACGAGAACAGGCGGATGTTATTATGAATATTGTTGGGAACGTAGTCAGCGGACAGGTTACAGGTGATACAGCTAAACAATTATCAGAGCGTTTTGGAAAAATTATGCAGGATAGGGAAAGCCTTTCCATCAATAGCGGAGATACTTCTATAAGCCGGTCCAAACAATTGGAATCTGCTGTACCTCCGTCCAAAATTTCCGGACTTAGTTCCGGTGAGTTTGTTGGTATGGTAGCCGATGATCCTGATTGTAAAATAGAACTTAAAACCTTTCATTCTGAAATAGTAAATGACCATGAAGCATTGAAAAAAGAAAAGGATGATTACATCGATATCCCTGTCATTCGAAAAGTCGACAATTCAATGGTGCTGCGCAATTATCTGCAAATAAAAAAAGACATCAAGGATATCATTTATGCTGAAAAAGAACGACTATTAAATGATCCTGAATTGATGAATTTAGTGATTAAGAAGTGATAAAAATTAAACTTAGAAATAATGACACAGAAACAATTTACCGATATTATTCAATTAATAAAGCAATCCAGATCAAATGCTATTACAGTAGTTAATACTGAAATGATTAATCTTTACTGGAATATTGGGCAGTACATTCACAATCGTATTGAAACAGCAGATTGGGGAAAATCAGTTGTAAAAGAACTGGCTGATTTTTTACAGAAAAGTGAACCTGATTTAAAAGGATTTTCGGACAAGAATCTTTGGAGAATGAAACAGTTTTATCAAACATACAAAGCTTTTCCAAAACTCTCAGCACTGCTGAGAGAAATCAGCTGGACTAACAATCTTATCATTTTAAGCAGGACCAAATCAATCGAAGAACAGGAATTTTATTTGCGGCTTTCAAGTCAGGAGAAATTTAGTTCAAGAGAATTAGAAAGGCAGATAAACAGTGGCGTTTTTGAAAGAACAATTATTGGAAATTCAAAAGTCTCATCAATGATGAGAGAATTACATCCCGATATCAAAAATACTTTTAAGGACAGCTATATATTTGATTTTTTAAACCTTTCTGAATCCTATAGCGAGAGTGATTTACAAAAGGGATTGATCAATCAAATGAAAAATTTTATACTTGAGTTAGGCAAAGATTTTTTATTTATAGAAGAAGAATATAAAGTTCAGGTAGGTCATAGTGATTTTTATATTGATCTGGTTTTTTATCATAGAGGCTTACAGTGTTTGGTAGCATTTGAATTAAAATCAGATAAGTTTAAACCTGAACATCTCGGACAGTTGAATTTTTATCTCGAAGCATTGGATCGGGATGTGAAAAAGCAGAATGAAAACCCAAGTATTGGTATTTTATTATGCAAAGATCAGGATCATACCGTTGTAGAATACGCTTTAAGCAGAAGTCTATCTCCAACGATGGTTGCGGAATATAAAATTCAACTGCCAGACAAAAAACTATTAACACAAAAGCTGACCGATCTTTAATTAATTTTTAACAACCGTATTATAAACTGCTATAATTCAAACTCATAATACTCTCCCTCTGTAAGATAATGGACATCAAAATTCCATTTTTCAAAAACACTATCTTCATCTGATTTAAATATTCCACGCAGTATTTCATTATCGTATGTAAAATAGAATTTATAATGTGAGTTTATGGACCTATTTTTATTTCTTATTATCCTTGCCATTGATTCTTTAGTAGGTAAATAATCTTTGTTAATTCCATTAACACTCATTAAATAATTCTCGCAGTCAATAAGATCATAAAGTTCATTAGAGTTATTTGCCTTACTTCCATGATGGGTTACTTTAACCAAATTACATTTAATTTTATTATTTTTAGAATACCCCATTGTTTTTAGACTCCTTACTACATCTGAAGGATGTGAATCCGCAAGCCACAAAATTTTCTTTCCTTTAAAAATAGTCAAGACACTAATACTACTACCATTTTCAACAGATGTATCTTCAGTCCAAAAATCAAGATTAAAATCGTCTAACCTCATATTATAGTCATATTCTTTAGGTTTCTTGGCCTCACTGATTTCGCTAGATTCATTTTTTTGAAGTGGAACTATTGGTAAACGATACTTCTCCCGAAGTTTATTAATTTTTCCAACTGATGGTGTGAGCACCTTAAATTCCATGCCAAAAATAATGGGAAGGGTAATTTCAGATGTTATGTCAAAGTTTTTAATTTTTCCTTTCTGATTCAAATAATTATAGAGTTGGTCACCCTGATCAATACTTTTTATTTCACTAATTTTTTTTTCATCAGAAACGACTTTTAAAGCAGGATATATTCTCGGGGGGTTATAATACCATTCTTGAACAATATCAGTAAATTCTCCTCTTTTAATTGTAGTAAGATATTTTATTACGCCTCCAATATGATCATCATGAATATGAGAAATGAGCCACATATCAATGATTTCTTTATTGGTAATAAGTTCTTTGATTTCATTAGAGAGAATATGGTTAAAGGTTCGTTCATATCCAGAGTCAATAAAAATATTATGATTTTGGTTATCATCTCCTTTAAAAGTAATTCGTGAAGCATCTCCGCACTCTGCTTGGTAAAAATATATTTTCATTTTAGTCTCTTTCATACATTAGCATTTCTCCTTTAACAGTACCGTTTTCAAGTGAGAAAACACCGCATGGAACTCCGAAATCATAATCCTGATTTCCCAAATCCGAAATTTTTTCGCCAAGTATGGTCCAGATTATTTCAAGATTGTTTTTACTTAGAAATTCAACAAGTTTATCTTTGCGAATCAGAACCCCTTTAGGATTGATGTTTGTCACAACTAAATCTCCATTTGAATCTATAAAATCTCCATCGTTGGATGCGTACTGCAATCCTAATCCTTCAAATAAAGTTTGACATGGAATGTTGTATTCAAAATTTGCATCAGATTTATCATTTTCCATGCTTCCTTTTGCTGATGTTGTAGCAACAATAACTTTATAGTCAGTGTCCCGAATAAATTCCCATTTAGGCTCTTGTCCTTCATCAAAATAAGCTGGCGACCAAAACTTTTCTCGATTGATTAAACGGCTTATTGTACCATGATTTTCAGGCATCCAAAGTCCGAAAAAATTTTTATCCGACAAGTATGTTACGATTTCTCGTTTATCTTTCTTTTTTACCAAATATGCCTGAATCAAATATTCTATATGTTTGTGGGGAGAAAAATATTTATCTTCTCCTAGGCTCTTGGGTTGTCTCCATCCAATATAATGCTCTAAATGTAACCACTCAACACCCTCAGGATCTTTTTTGACAATGACATCTTTACCCATTGGCAAGTCTTCAATTTGGAATGCCCATATATTAGAAGGAACGTTCCAATGCGTGTATGTAGGTTCTCCCCACCACTTTTTCTCATTGTAAATAATCCCAAGGTCATCTTCTATATTATCCTCATTGATGTTTAAGCTTGTATAAGCAGGATCTATATTTCGGATATAAAGCTGCCAGGCTCCGTTATAATAATTAGGTTTTCTAGAACCCCATCTTTTTTTCATTTCATAATTATCCACTATAATTGAAAGAATTTCATAAAAAGCAATCCATTGGTATTTTTTACCAATACGTTCAACTTTATTGTTATGTCGATTATTATAACTACCGGCTCCAGAGTCAAACTCACCATGTAAATCTTTTTTATAGCCTAGCTTAAATACTCGTTGCACAATCCAATATTTGATAGGAGCTGTAGAAAATAAAGACATGTTCCTATACTTTATTTTTATTTTAATTTGCATGTATGGAATTCCTATTCTATCTAACCATATTCTTTGTTCTGTAGCAAAAGTACCAAGGGCATTCTCTTGAAAATCTTCCAAAAATTTAATTTTTTCAGCTAATTCTTTTTCACTTTCAGAAAATTCAGAAGTAAAATTTCTATCGCGTTTTTCACTACAGAAAAAAATTAATTCGATATTTTGTGAAATCATTTTAAGTATTTTTTTTTCACTTTTATTTAGCGATTTAGAAAAATTTTTCATTTCTTCATCTGCATTCTTTTTTAAAGGGGAAAATGAACTTAAAGCTGTATTCACAATTTTATTACCGAAATCACCGCTTATCACTGAATGATAAATTTGATTAAAAGAATTCTTGTACTGGATTTTTTCAGTCTTCTTATTGTACGGAATCTCATATTTTTGAGTTTCTTTCTTGGTTGGGAAAAATGGAACATTACTCTGATACGGCGGACGTACTAATGTCATATCAAAATTTAAGTTTGTTTTTCTATAAAAAGCATACTCACATATGTTTCTTGCATAATCAAGGAGTAATATATTTCTGGGCGGTTTGCCATTTTTAAAAATAGAAGAATAGGTATATTTTGATATTTCTGAAATCGATTCCTTTTGCGCCGTCCGGAGTATACAGCCGTAAGCAACAGCATAAAGTCTTTCCAGTATATACATATCGTTAGTTCGCCTAAATACTTTTAATGTAGAAATTAATGCTTGCGGTTGATTCTCTAGAAGATTGACCATGGCCTTCGTTGTTTTATCGCGAAGTTCCACACAGGTACTTGCTAAAACCCAGGATAAGCTTTGAGCTGTAAGTCGTGTTGTTTCATAATCCAAATTTGGAGAAATATTTTTTGTCCAAGCCCAGTCAATTAAGCGTCTAATAGGAAAAGCACTACCATAATCGTCATTACCTCCGAAACCCAAAAGATATGATTGCCAGAAACTATCCCGTTCTGACATTGTATACTTTTTTAGACCATGGTGCAAGCGGTCACTATTTAATGGATGCCCAGGGATGGCAGTGAACTCTAGTAATTTATGAATCCAATCATCATTATCTACCAAAAAATCGTCACTTGATAACCAATAGTTTAATTTTTCAGAATTAATACTATCAATTGCTCTCCAAGTGAGACTTTTAAGAAAATAATTACTTATCATGTGGGTATGATTACGATAAGTATCAAGTTGTTTTTCTTCATCAATCATCCAGTTAAAAACTTCAAAAATCTCAATTTCATATTTTTCGGGGAGTAAAACTGCTATAGCCTCGATGATTCCATTATTATAGTACTTATCAAATAGTATGGCAAGAGGAGTATTTTTTTCAAATGCTGGAACTATTTGTTCTTTTGATTTGTAAGGTTTTAATAATTCTTCCGCAATATAAAAATCTCCAAATCTTTCATAGGCAAAATAGATTGTCTCTTCATGTTTATCTCTTACAGAGTTATAATTCATATTCTTTGTAAGTACATTTTCTTGGATTAAATCATGTAATAAATTAGGAAACCTTGAAAATTCTTTATCAAAAAATTCTACAGCTTCTTGTAAGAAGAGAATTCTTTTTCCTTTTTCAAAACACAGGGCAGCTATTTTGTTAATCGCTTCTCTAACAAGAGTTGTACGGTTAGCATATTCAATTTTTGCTAGTAATTTGATATTTATTGATGTAATATACATATCAAATACCTCTTTTATTCCATGAAATCCTAACGGAAAAGCTTTATCTGCTGACTCTTTTACGCCAATACAGACTAGCTGTAGAAACAGAGGATTGGTAAATTCTGGAGCAAGAATTGGAAATGTTGGCTGTTTGAGCCCAAAGAAGTTGCAAAATAATTTTAAGGCTGCATATTCATTACCTCTAAAACCCTCATGTGTTAGAAATGTTATTTCTTCGTTTTTACGAGTACTTTCCGGTATTACAAATTTAAAATAGGTTGAGCGGACTGTTAATACAAGTCCTATAAAAGGGTAGGTAGAAATTTCTTTTATAAATCCTGCAAGATTATCTGTCCATAAATCAGATGTTTTACTTTCGTTCACAGCATCAATAAGGATAAGAACTCGGGAATTTATCTGAGCACCGATATCATTAAGACTGGTTAAAAAATCTTTAAAACTGCACTGAAGATCAAGCTTTTCAAGAATATTCGCAGATATGCTTTTAGTACTAGTAAAATTCTGTCCCAGTAATAGAATTGTTGGGATATCTTTTTTTATCCTCTCATTTGCTACATCTCCCAATAGATGCGATTTACCACAACCTGCTTCACCTTTTATAATAAGAAAAGGGTTGTTTGCAAGTCTGATATCGATATCATTCTCTAACCGTCCTAAAAAAGTATTATTATCCCTACGCATTTCCCACAGTCTTTCAATTTCAGCACTATATGGTTCTCGATAATTGTATTCTTTTTTTATATTTTTTATTTCACTTTCTTTTTGTCTTCTAAGTTGATACAACTGATCTGTTTTGTCATTTGTTAGTTCATTAAATGTATTGATTTCAATAAGAATCCATTCTGGATCAAAGATTTCATCTGCTTTGAATTCAATGTCCGATAGCCATTGTTTAACTTTCTGACGAAATGCTACAAGTTTTTTTTCTATTTCGCCTACATGCTCATTTTCAAATAGAGTATGGTAACTTTTTTCACTAATCCAGTCGTCGAAAATTTTGAATGTTCTTGATTTGAAATTCTGATCTTTTGAAATGTCATTAAATTTGAGTGCTATAGGTAATCTGAAATTTAGTTTTTCATTAAATCTAGGACCTAAATTTTCAATAGCTAATTCTACTTTTTGCTTGAAAAATGAAGGTGTCAACCCTTGTCCTCCCATAAATGAAAATGTGATCGGTGGAAAATAACAGTTATTAAGAAGTTCATTAAGAGTATCCAAATATTGACAATAAATAACTTTTCCCATATCCTCGGGTCTAAAACGAGTAAAAATCCCAAAAAGATATATTTCATCGTTTGCTTCTAGAAAAACTCCACTACCTGAAAAACCTTCTGTTGCCCATGAGTTATAATCTTCATGCAGCTGTAATTGAAATTTATGAACTTCCGTCATCTCTTGTTTCCAAGTCGGGAAAATCACATCTAATTCTTTACCCTGAGTAGCATTTGGAAATCCTTTAACAGCAAATTGATTAAAGGACTGTCTATGGTTTACACATAATATCTTAGGTATTAGCCCTATATAGGATTCTAATTCACTCTTATCAAAAACAAGTACAGCAACATCTTTATCAGCATCTTTAAAAACTAATCGGTTATCGATTGTTTTGGTTGTACTGTAATACGAGTTATTTTTGGAATTGTAAAAATCAATATTTATTTCTTCTAAAGGTTCTTGAAACCCATCTCCGTCTTGGAATAAGCAATGTGCAGCGGTCAAAATATATACCAAGTCCTTTAATTGGTCGTTATAATATACAATTCCTGATCCTATGCAGTTACCTGTTACTCTATTTGTAAGTCTTATTGTAAGATTAGATATAATTTTATCGTTAGTATTTTTCATTCTTAATTAACTTTTTAAATTTTACTGTCACTCTCTTAATGAATAATAAAAATCACTACAAATCATGGATTTCAAGACCATTTAAACCGTGTTCTAAAACCCCAAATAATGTTTGAGAATAATACTGGGAAGTTCCCTCTATAAGTTCCAATTCACTAACATTTAGGTTAACATCCGTTCTTATACTTGCCTGATGGTTAAAGCGATCGTTATAGGTTGCAAATTGTCTTAGTTGCATAGGCAAGACATCAGTTCCTTTAAACAATGTTTTTAAACGATTACAATACCCATAATCCAAATTAAAGGTTTTGACAGGCAGAACTACATTATGAAATGTTCCGGTATGTCTTACTTTGTTTAAGTCAATATGTGTTGACGAATACTTAATACCATCAAGATTTTCAGAAACCCATTGCAATAAAAGCTGTGGAATAATGTACTCAGGCTTAAATGTGTCTTCTGAATTTTTAACTTTAATTGAACAGCAAGCGACTAATGGCCAGGTTAAAACTTTATATAAAGAAGTATTTACATCTGTTCTTATGGTATCATTTTTTAAATTAGAATTATATATATCTGAAGTTAAATCTAGTAATCTAAGATCGCGCTGATTAACTAACCTTATAGCCTGAATTGAATCTATATTTGGTCTGCGCATTTCTTCCCAAGCTACATATATTGAATTTGCCGTGTAAAGTGATGGAAGCCCAGGAATACTAAATCTTTGTGATTTTACTATTCCACGCTTCTCAAATGGAATATGAAACAATTCGTCTTTGCTCAAAGGATAATTTCCACTAGTAGTTCTAATACGATAAAGATTATTTGCTGCCGGAAGTCTTGAATTCTTATCAAGATATTCAGTTATATTTATAGCTTTCATTGTATTCCTGAAAGTTATATAAGCCTGAGCCGGTTTACCTTTATAAAAATTATCAATTGTCCTGAGGAGCCCGTTAATTAGAACTCCAATCTTTTTTTTATATTCATTTACATCACGATAATTCAAGTCGGGATGTGACGATATGATTTCTGAGTTATCTACTAAGGTTTTAAAATCGATCAATTTTGAAGCGACTGCTTTCCTAAAACCTTCACTGTCATAATGAATTGGTACGTTGGTAATAGGATTATGCAATAAGGATAATAATTCCATAATAGTAAAATTTTATTTTTTTTGTAATGTAGCTAATCCCGAAACTTTACTTAAATCAAGAGAAAAATTATCAACCTTATGGTTTTTATATTCTAAATCAGTATAACCAAGAAGACCTGCAATTGTGTGAACAATAGGTTTACGTTTATTCGTATCATCTCTAATTTTACTATGATAAAAATGTTCTTTTATGCCTATAACGGTATTTACATAAAAATACATTGACCCCTTACCATCAGGATTCTTTGATAGATTACAATGTGTTTCAAATTCAGGACTTATTATTATCATTTCAAGTATAGAATAATCTGCTTTTCCCATATGAACAGACTGTGAATGTTCTGTAAAAATTTTACTTTTTGCTGGAATTTCATTTTTTAAGATCTTTTCCATTTCTGGGTTATGCATTAAAAAAAAGATTCCACATCTTTTTTCTTCCATAGTATCTTCATTAACAATTAGATCTGGTTTTTCATGAAGTAGCATTAATAAAGATAAAGCAAGCTTTTTGCAAATAAGTTCATCCGCAATTACTTTAATTTCCAAATTAATTTTACCAGCTATACTTACCAATATTTGAAATTCCTCATCGATAGTTCTGCATGATAAAAAAGGCAAACAATTCTCAAGTAGAGAGAAAATAAAATTTAAATCTTCATCTGATAATAGATCTTCAGATTGTTCTATTGCTAATCCTAGGATACTATATGAATATTTAGCTTTAAAACCGCTATAAATAATGATATTTAGAAATTCTTTAAAAAGCAACTTGCCCTTTTCTTTATTCTGCTTTTTACAAAATTCAACAAAAGATAAAAATTGCTGAATTATATTATTATGATTATCTGAATGAGAAAAATACTTTTGAAATAAAATTCTAAAATTCTCTACAACAGACTCATCTGAGGGATCATTGCTGATTACCTCTTCAATACCATCAAAATCTTCATCAACAAATGCATTTTCGATTAATTTTGTAGTCAAAATATTGGCTTCTTTTTTTGCTCCGGCAGATTTATACAGATTTATAGCTTTAGCTGTATTGCTTCTATAATTTTGGTTGTATTGTTTAATTTTAGCATAATAATTAGCACAATCTTCGTACGCCTGAGCTGCTTTTGTATTTTCTCCAAGTAATTCTAATATTTCTGCCTTTTCATTTAATGCATTAGCGATACCGTAATAATAATTTACTACGGAACATGCGGTAAAAGATTTTTCAGCATATTCAAGACCAATTTCTAAATTTCCATCCGCTGCTTCAACACTAGCCAAAATCCAATAAACCCGGCCTTCATCTTTTTTGATGTTATACTGAACAGTATAAACTAATGCCTCGTTATAAATCGCCTTGGCTCCTTCAATATTTTTCTCATCCCTTAAGATATTACCAAAATTAATTAAATTCAAAATTGCCCTGTCCTTCATCTCATATCTTTGATAAAGTTCTATTGCTTTTTTGCAATGTATTTTTGCTTTCTCAAATTTCTTCTTTTTTCGATAAATTGACGTTAGTGCATTTAAAACAATTACTTCAATAGAGAATTCAGTATCGTCACCTTTTATAATTTCCAATAATTGTAAACCATATTTTTCTGCATCATTATGATACAGATCATCATGAGCAAGACTTGAAACTAAATTAGCTAAACTGCTTATCATTCCTCTTCTGTCTCCAAGCTCTTCGAAAATTCCAAAAGCTTCCTTACTAACCATTGCAGCCTTCGTTGTTTCTGACATATCTACATAAATTTTGGCCAGAGTAACTAGTAATGGTGCTTTTACTTCTTTATTTTCTTCTTTCAGATCAGAAAAAATTTTATCAGCCATTTCAGTTGCTTCAGAAATACATCCCTGTTCTACTAAATCCGCTGCTTTAAATATCAATGCAGCTGCTAGCATTTTTTTATTTTTTACTTTTTCAAGATAAAAAATTGAATGATCTAATTCCGAACGTGATTCTTCCTTATTTCCAAGTAGATGATTTGCATGGCTTAAATGATAGTATAAATATCCTTTCTCAATATTTTTCTTAACCTTACTAAGAGTTCTTTTTATAACTTTTACAGCAAAAGGAAGTTCTCCCCAATCTAGTAATCTTGGAAAAACATCAAATAAATATTTATCCACTTTTTCGGGAGCTATGTCAATTAAGAGATAAGTTGCTTGTATTATTTCATTCTTGGATAAAAAGTAATCCCCAAGTTTTATCAAATAATGTTCAAGTAGTCCTTTATCTTTTATCTTATCTAAAACAAACTCTTTAAAGGTAGGATGAAAAATATGCAATAAGCCAGTTACACTATTGACCAATGTAGATAAATTTTCAATTACTTTAGAAAACTCCAACGGTGATGCAAACGAAAGAACTTCTGATAATTGAATAGTATTTATACTAAAATGAGGAGCTGAAATTAGTATTAAGATTTCTTGCTCAGATGTATTTAATTTGCTCCAAATTGCTTCTTGAAAAGCTATTAAACTTTTAGGCAATGAAATGACTTCAAAATTAGTTAAATAGAAGAGATATAAAGGATTACCTTTCGATGCTTTTCGAATTTTATTGAATTCTAAAGCACCAACTATCTTACCATGAGAGTTCAAAAAAGTTTTTATTTCCGAATCGGTAAAAGCTTCGCACTCATAAGTTACTACACCCGCTTGTGAAAAAAAAATTTTGTTTCGGGTTGCATACAAAAATTGATTATTGAATTTTTCCAGAGGTATAATTTTCGCTACGGTATCCGGCAGCTGCTCACAATCATCAATGATTATCGTAGCGCTCGTTTTTTGTAGACTACTTTGAAGCCATTCAACGGCTTGATCAACATCAACCACTTCAAGCAAGTCTTCGCCGTTTAGCTGGCGAATTTTGTTTATCAAATACGAAAAGATACTTATAGGAGATTTATCTTTAACAGAAATATAGATAACCTTTTCAAGGTCGTTTGCAAACTGATACAATATGGTTGTCTTTCCCATACCGGGCTCTCCGTAAAAGATCAATTGATTATGTTTTTCTAAAACATCTTGAATTTTTGAAACTTTGTCTTTTCTTTCAATAAGTTTTTTTTTTGATAGTCCCTCGGACAATGCTTCAAAATAAGGTGTGGAGTATAATTCCTGAAGCTTCTCCTGTTTTTGCTTATTGAGAAGTTCAAGCATTTCAGGAGAATTATTTATATGCAAGCCTCCCGCTACATTATATATAGTATGGGCGCTCTGTGAGGGTATATCAATTTTCATAAATTATTTCTGGTTGGGTTTATAATCTCCAGAGATATTTATAATATTTTTTTTGGCTTTCTGAACTCCAATATTAAAGCCGTTGGTATTACTAAATTCCATTGTGGACACCTGTGTTAGGACAGATTCATTTTCTTTAATCCATCCTTTAATCTCTGTAAACATTTCGTCATTATATTTTTCCCCTGTTACTGATTCAAATACATCTTCAATGTCTCTTTCTGGTTTTGAAGTATTTATTGATTCTTGGCTGCATATGGTTTCTAAATAGGTATCAACCTCCGTGTCATTTTTAAAGAATTTCCTAATTCTTTCTTTTAAGGACGAAAAATCAATTGTGTTTTTTAAAACATCATAGGTAGCACTGGCTATAACTTTAGTGGCGATATCAGCCTTATAAGCCAATACAAAAGCACTCACGGCAGAAAAAATTGTAAGCATAGTTTTAAGGTTTATTAAAATATTGTTCTAGTTCGTTTTTATCATTTTGGATTTGTTGCATAATTTTATCTTCCGTATAAAAATCATCATCAGGATAATAACTGTCAAATGATTCAAACGTAAATAAAAGGTAATCTAAAATATTATTTAGACATCCTTGACCTGTAAAATTAGAAGTAAGATCAGGATTTTGCCTTAGTCTTTCAAATATTGTCAGGTTACAAATAGCCTGAACTATTTGATCATTTTCATATTCTTTCTGTAATTTTTCTATAATGCTTTCCAGCCATTTATTTTGTAATCTATTTAAAGTTAATGGAAGGTATGACTTCATTTCTAAAAGTCTTCGTTCCCCAATTTCTTTTACTGGTAGTTTTGGACGTTTTATCGTAGACTTTTGTACAAAATCAGATTGTTTTTTTACTGCACGATATGAGACTATAATATGGTCTTCAGGAATACTATTTTCTTCAAAAAAGCTAAACTCTGATTTAATAAAATGTTTTTCACCTTTTTTGATGATTTTTTCTTTCTCGACAATAACATATCCGATAGAAAATTGGTCTATACTTTTTATATTATTTTTAAAAGCAAGGTAGTTTTTACTTAAAGTTGGAATTTCCTTGAATTGAGTACAAATTATAGCAATCGGGGAAACTTTCTCTTTATGGCTCTTTGGAACCATACGATCAATAAATCTTTTCATATCAGGGGAAATTCCCAGTGCATAACCACCTTCATTTGTTTCAATAAAATCCAAAGCTACAGCATCTCCATCTCCATTTGATTTATCAATCCAGTTTAATAATATATTAAAAAAGTCTTCTGCGGGTTTTTCATTTTCAAACATAAATGAAAGTGATTCTGGCTTGGTTAAATCCTTTTCACCCTTTGAAAACTCATAACTTAAACCGATACATTTTGCTGCTTTAAATAAAATTGAGAATTCAGGATCGCTAACTAACATTAAGTGAGGCCTCAATCCATAATCAAATCCAATTTTTGAAAAATCCAATTTATTCATCTTTATATTTTCGTTTACTAACAAATATAACAATATTTAGATTACATTTTTTCATCGTTTAAACAATAACGTTTTAATTCACAAGAATTCTAAATATTATCTCCTTCAATATTCTGAATAGATAAATAGAATGTTTTTTGTCTTTCTGCAGTTAGAACTTCACTACCTAATTTAGTTTGTATAGTTATGCCTTAGTTCTTTATTGAGTTATAGTAGATTTTCACTCTAAACGGACTAAAAGGGCAGCTAAGATAGTGACTTAAGCATGCCCCGTGCGCATAATGGCGGCGCTTCCCTTGCCACCCTTCGGGACTTATAGCACTTACCCATCCTTAAGCCACTTACATCTTGCTTTCTTTTTTCCCGTTTTTTCGTTTTGAAAACAATTTTTGAGGGAGCAGGATTAGAGAGAAACTAAAACAGTAGTAATCTTTAAATTTTAAAATTATGGAAATCACAGGACGATTAACAGCAGATGCAGTAGTTCAAAAAGTGAACAATGACAAACAAGTGGTCAATTTCAGTATTGCCATCAATGACAATTACAAACCTAAAGGCAGTACCGAAGTAAAGGAAGTAACAACCTATATCAATTGCTCTTATTGGTTAAATACTGCTACAGCACAGTGGCTTAAAAAAGGGACACTTGTACAGCTCTTTGGGCGTATTGGCATGAATGTTTACAATAACAGCGAAGGCGAAGCAGTAGGCACGCTGACTTTTCACACCAATAATATTAAAATTTTGGTTTTTCCCAAAAAAGAAGATACTGCCCAGGCCAATTCAGCAGTAAAGGAAAAGAAATCGAAAAAAGCACAGGACGTACCTTTTTAATTCTATCACAATCACTTAAAATATTAATATCATGGCACACAATATAAATTACAACGAGCACACAGGAAAACACAGTTTTTTCAGCACTAAGCAAAAAGCATGGCACAATTTGGGGCAGATTATTACCGATTACCCCACAAGCGCACAGGCAATTCAGCACGCAGGTTTGGATTATGAAATAGAAAAACGGAAGTTATTTACAGCCAGTTCTGCCGACATTATTTTGGATAATGAAATCATTCACAATAAAATAGAAGTCCCGAATTACTACAGTACGGTGCGAACCGATAATGATGCTGTACTCGGTGTGGTAGGCAAAGATTACCAAATTGTACAAAACAGGGATGCCTTTTCTTTTTTTGACAGCATCGTAGGTGGTGACGGTATCCTATACGAAACCGCAGGGGCACTCGGAAAAGGGGAACGCATCTTTATAACGGCAAAACTGCCCGATTATATCAGGGTTGGTAACGATGATTTGATTGAAAAATATCTTTTCCTGACCACTTCCCATGACGGAAGCGGAAGCATAACCGCAGCATTCACCCCTATACGTATCGTATGCAACAATACCCTGAATGCCGCTATGAACAATAAGACCAATACCGTGCGTATTCGCCATACCTCAAATGCCAAACAGCGTTTGGAACAGGCACACAAAGTAATGGGTATATCAGATATGCTGTCTTCGCAAATGGAATCCATTTTTAACCATTGGACAAAAATCCGAATAACGGACAATGAAGTGAAAAAACTAATACAGTCCGCCCTTGTTCCGAGTAAAGAAGTGCTCAAAACTATACAAAATGGCAGGGAAGACGAATTATCTACTTGTTTTACCAATATAGTCGATAGCGCATTTGAATATGCCATGAGCAACCCTACACAACTGATGGACACCACCAAAGGGACTGTTTTTGGGGCTTACAATGCAATCACAGGATATTTTCAGAATGTTAGAAATTACAAAGATGAAGAGGCTAAATTAACTTCGCTTTTGATGGGGGGTACAGGACAGATTCGCACACAGTCTGCTTTTAACCTCTGCGTGGATTTTGCAAATAAAGGCTCGGACGCCTTGATTCTGAATTAGCTAATCGGGACAGGCATAATCTGCCTGTCCTTTTAAACCCTGAAATCATGATACAAATAGAAGATAGAAATGGAGAGAATATTGAAGTTCTAAATTTAGCAGAGGCAATAAAACAGGCAGACTACTTCAGGAATTTTGCCCATGAAGACAAACTCTTTGAAAACTTTGATAAAAAACGGCAAGCCTATTGGCAAGACCTGTACGAAAAGTTAGTAGCAATTAGTGATTTAGAGGTAAAACAAACTAAACAGTAAAGCAATGGAAACCAATTTTTTTAAATCAATCCTCGCCTTGCAGGTAGCAGGGAACTGGAAAATAAACATAGTCAAAGAAGAAGCAGACAAACTAATCGTATCGGTATTGTTTTTTAATGATACCGTTGGCGATGATGCCCGCAAAAAAGTACCGCCTATTTTGCTAAAAGGCACGGCGGAGGAACTCGACAACGGATTTTTTCAGGCGATTACAGAGCCTGTAAAAGATACCGCAAAGCTTTTTGCCAATATGGAACAGTTCCTCAAAGAAAAGGAACAGGCAAAAGTGAATTCACAGATGGAAAAAGACAACATTCTGAAAAGAGATAAGGAGAAATCCGAATTGCAGAAACAATACGAATCAGCCATGAAAAAAGCAGACGAACTCCAAACGGCAGGTAAATTTAAAGAAGCATGGATGAAAGTCCCTCCCGCTGACCTGTATCCTGAATATAAGGACATTATTCATGCCCGAAAAGCAGAGCTTTCCGATAAGTTCCCCATAGACCTTTTCAATGACCTCAAAACCGAACAGCCATGTTAACAGCCACCACCTTAGAGCGCATCTTTATCTTCAGGGATAAAGAGCAGGAGATTAAACTCGCTGACCCATCAACATCCTTCAGCCCCGAAGCGGTACTCAATTTTTATGCGCAGACCTATCCGATTTTAACTACGGCATCCATAGAGGGACCTGTTATAAATGATGATGCCGTGCAGTACAAATTTGTAGCTCAGATTGGCACAAAAGGATAAACCATGAAAACACAAACAATAACAGGCAGTATCAAACTGCCTAAAAATAAAAAGCTATGCAGACTATACAGACAGTTAGGGGAATTCACAGAAAACACAAACAGGCTTCCCGATGCGCAGGAAGTAAAAAAGAACCCAAACAGTTCGGTTCCGCTCGGCCTTTTACCGATGGTTTTCTAAGGCATTCCTTTCTGCCCTTATTCGAAATGGGCAAAAAAGTACCCGACCAATTTCAGGTGGAAAAGAATTTTTTCGCCTCACTTGCTCTCCTGTCTGGGCTGTATGGTTTTCGGGTTATGGGCACAAAAGACAAACCCTATCCATATAATATCTTATTGGCACACGAAGACATTCAGAAACAGCTCAACAGTTTGGGGCGTGATATTGAATTGTCAATTATGCAGGAACAAAATAGTAGCGTAAAATTAGCAACCAAGCATATTTATAACACGTGCAATACGCTGTACTATATTCCTGTACTGCCTTTGTACCGACTATTACAAAACAGGAAACAGAAAAAAACTGCAGAATTACTGCTCTCTGTTTTTGCTTATCTGTACCATATTGCAGGGATTCCGTATTACAGGGAAGACATCAGTTGTCTGTTTTATCACTATGAATGTATGGAAGAATGGATCATTGATGAGTTGGAAGATGAAGAGTCCGAAGATGGAAACAGCATGATTTCAGAATTAAACACGGCTTCATACTATGGGGATGTTATGCACCGTAAAATGTACAATCCCTATCATCTGAGTGTCTTTGAAAAACGTATAGGCAGTTATAAATTCAATAACAGTTTCGAAAAGGATTGTCTAAACGTTGCCAAACAGGCATTGACATTAATGCTTGAATATCCTGCGAACACTATTTTTCAAAATACCTCCAATGAGGTGTTTGAAAGCGAGGAAGGAATTATCAGGGCAGAACAGTACATTTCCTTTATAGCAGAGACTGATGGGCAACTCTATGAGAATATTGCACGGGTAATCAATGATGAATTGAACGAATGCTCCGAAATAGAAGAGCCGACGCTTCTGCAAATCTATGATGCCCAAAACGAGTTAACCCATAAAGCGCTCGATTTCGAGTGCAGGCTGTTTCCTCTTTTAAATGATTTATGCACCCTTTTAAATAATATGCCATGAAAGATATAACCTCCGCATTCGGAACATTGTACAATCCTGTAAAAGCCTTTGTGGTCTATCAGAAAAACTCCGCTGAAAAATCCATTTATGTGGAAGCCTATGATATGGATAAAAATGGCTGTCCCATAAACGCCCATCCCTTAAGCCTTAAAGAAAGCACACAGCTTGCCAGTGCCCTTGATACTTCAGAAGAACTCACACGTAAATTTCTAAAACCATCAGGACTGCTTCCAAAAAATGTACTGCATTTGAATCCCGAGCATGATGGTTATGCTATTTGGTACACCCCTGCCCAAAAAGTCAGTTTGTTTTTTGTGGAGGGTTTAGCAATCCCAAACGCAGAAGCATTTGTACCGCCCTTGTTATGGAAAGCCTCCAAAAACACCCTGTATATCTATGCAATGGTTGCAGATAAAATAATAAACGAACAGACAGCACTGTATCATGCACCCTTTTTTAATTTATATAATGATGGAAGGGTATGCATGGGTACAGTGAAAGTTGATATAAAAGCAGATTGTCATTTACAAGATTTCATGCAATCTTGGGAGCAGTATTTCTTTAAAAGCTATTTCAGTCATCTGATTGGAAATACAAGTCCTGTAAAAGGAAACATCATACAGCTTTGGCAGAAATTGGTGGGTAGCGGTAAACCGTTTCCCATAAAATCCCTAATCAAAAATGGTTTAACACTTAAAAAATTACTATCATGAATACACAAAGCGCCATGCATTACTCACACAATTACCTGATAAACCCAGCCAATCCCATAACGGTAAATCTTATTGGCGCAGGAGGAACAGGAAGCAGGATGCTCACTGAACTCGCAAGAATGAACCACAGCCTTATAGCCTTGGGACATCCTGGACTACAGGTTAATTTGTTCGATGATGATGTAGTCACTAATGCCAATCAGGGACGACAGCTTTTTGCAGATGCTGAGGTTGGGCTTCCCAAAGCAGTAGCACTTATAAATCGTATTAATCGCTTTTTTGGAACGAATTGGAAAGCCGTAACAGAGCAATTTTCAACAGCTAATCTGAAGTCCCTGCCCAATCGTGGCAGAGCAAATATTTACATTAGTTGTGTCGATACCGTATCGGCACGTTTTGATATAGCAGATTTCTTAAAGAACTGTAATGGAAATAATGATTTTGAACGCAACAAATCCCTTTATTGGCTCGACCTCGGCAACGCCCAAAATACAGGTCAGGCGATACTCTCAACAATCAGCGAAATCAAACAGCCTGATTCCAAACTATACAGGACTGTACCCAGTCTTCCGATGCTAACCGATGAATTTAAGGAATTACTAATGGCGCAGACAGATAACAATGAGCCGAGCTGTTCCCTTGCCGAGGCACTCGAAAAACAGGATTTATTTATTAATGCGACACTTGCCTGTATGGGGGCATCACTACTATGGAAATTATTTCGTGAAGGCATGACTGCCCAAAGAGGATTTTTTCTGAATCTTGGCACTTTTAGGTTAGAACCTATAGCGGTAGGCTAATGCCCGCCGCCCCGCAATTGGTCGGGCAATTGCGGGGCGCTTTAAAACGGAACAACATCATTAGCTATATTGCTCATTACACAATCGCAATATAGCTAATGATGTTTGTGTGTTTAGTGTTTTATTTTCAAAATGCAATAAGTACCCTAAACTACTAATTTTTAATTTTTACTAGAATAATTAATATACTGACAGCCATCATGGTAATGTTTCTAACCCTGATAAATCGTTAAATTAATTTTATATGAAATGACATCTAAATCCCCTATAAACCATTCTCCTTATTTTAACATTCATAGTAAAATGAGAAACATTATTATATATTAATTGGCAAATAGCTAATTATTAAATCGTCACCATAGATTATAAACTAAGACCGTAGTAAAAGAAATTTAAAGTAATTGATTTTGCTTTTTAGGCAACCTTTTTATTGTATAAATGGTTTTAACATTTTTTTTTGAAAAAACCGAAAAAATATAAGTAAGTTTGTTTCTATTATTTTTTCACATGAATCGATTTCACATCATAGTACTTGTTTTACTTGGCTTATTCCTAATGCCAACAGACACTTTTGCCTGTGAAAAAATTGTGGTAAATCATTCTTGTACAAAAGAGACTTCGCAATCTGATAAAGATGATTGCTGTTCTAAAACGAATCATTCAGGTGAGAAAAATCATGATGGATGTGGCGGAAAATGTGGGCATTCAATGTGCGGGTGTGCTTCAATTTGCAACGGAGGAATTACGTTTGTAAACCAGCTTGAATTCAAAAACATTACCTTGAGTTTTTTTTCTGAAAAACAAAAATTCTACAATTCAGAAACCGCAATTTTAACTGGTTTCTCTTCTATCTGGCTTATACCTAAAATAAGCTAAAACCCTTTTTTGACAGCCATACGTGTGTCAAAAAAGGAAGGCATTTGCTTTTCATTATTTTAATTTTTCGCTTTAGAGAATAATAGTCTATACACCTCGTATATACAATTATTTCTCATAAGGCTACATTCACTTCTAATACATTTTAAAATGAAATCAATTCAAAAAGGATTGATGGCAATTACAATATTGCTATCAGTCATAGTGTATGGCGCACCTATAAAAAATGCCAAAACCGTAAACACAAAAATTTATGGTAATTGTCTAATGTGCAAAACTGCTATTGAAAAAGCAGGAAACATCGAAAATATCGCTTCGGTAAACTGGGATGAGAATACCAAAATTGCGGCCATTACCTACGACCAGAAGAAAACAAATCAGGATGAGATTCTAAAACGAATTGCCTTAGCGGGATATGACAGTGAGCAATTCTTATCTCCTGCCGATGCATATGCAAAACTTCCAAAATGCTGCCAATACGAAAGAACAAATAAGATGGCTGTCCCAATGAAAGAATCAAAAATGGATATGGAGAAAATGGATCATTCCCAGCATACAACCGCAGTTCTTCCAGATGCAGAACAAGAGAGTCCATTTAAAATAATTTTCGACAACTACTTTGAGGTAAAAGATGCTTTGGTGAAAACAGATGCCAAGACTACTGCAATCAAATCTAAAGAGCTTCTTACTGCAATCAATGCCATTAAAATGGAAAACCTAAAATCTAAAGAACATACTGCATGGATGAATTTAATGAAAAGTTTAGCTATGGATGCAAAGAACATTTCTGAAACCCAAGATATTAAGAAACAAAGAGAATCCTTTAAAAGCTTATCTAAAAACACTTACGATCTTATAAAAACTACCAATCCGCCACAACCGGTTTATTATAACCATTGCCCAATGGTTGATGCGAATTGGCTCAGCAAAGAAAGCGGTATCAAGAATCCGTATTACGGTTCCCAGATGCTAAGCTGTGGATCAACTATAGAAACAATCAAATAATCCCAAATCATAAAATTAAAAATATAATTACAGGTACTTCAATCCTTGGAGCATTAATCTTAGGAACCCTATGGCTGTCTTCTTGCAGTAAATCAGATGATATGAATATGTCCGATCCAAAATTGAACATAAACTATCCTGCCGCATATGTGGTCAATGCCCAGGACGGCACAATTTCAGTAATCAAATTGGCAACCAATAAAGTTACAGAGACCGTCAGCCTTATGGGGACCGGAACTGATATGATCATGTGGCCTTACCACATTTCTTTACATTCTAATCATGTGACCATTGGCGTGCCCGGAATGGACTTCTCTGCCGGTCATACTGTCGGCATGGAAGGAATGACAGGTAAACTCCTAGTAATTGATGCCGTCCATGGGACAACTGTAAAAAATATTAACCTGCCAATGATGAACCATAACACGATCTACAGTCCAAATGGTTTAGAAATTTGGGTGCCTCAAATGGACATGAATGGAAAAGTTAGGATTTACATTTTTAGCTTAAAAAGGTATTCAAAATGCCAACAGGAGATTGAATTTGCACAATCAAAAAAAGAATAATTCGTATAACACTCAAATAAAAGAATGTTGGACAAAACAACATTTATAAGAGATCAAAAACTAAAAAAATGAAAAAAATAATTTTCTCAACCCTTGTAATGGCAATTGTACTTATAGCCTGTAATTCAAAAAACAAAGAAACTACAACGCCTGAAGCTGCTTCTGGGACCGCTCAGAATGATTCACAATTGTATGCCTGTTCCATGCATCCTGAAGTTACAGGAAAAAAAGGAGACAAATGTTCCAAATGCGGAATGGAATTAACCGAGCCAGTAAAGGAAACTACTGAAAAAAACGCAGAAGCAAAAACAACCCAGGCTGCTCAGGCAACATTTTCTATTAACGAAATCGTTAATAATTACCTGTCTCTAAAAAATGCATTAACCAAAGATGATACAAAAGGTGCCGCAAATGCCGCAAATACATTATACACAATTTTTAATAGTGTAAATCCCAATTCAATCGATGCGAAATTAAAGACAGAATATCTTGATATAGCTGATGATGCCAAAGAACACGCCCAACATATTGGAGCTAATGGTGGAAATATTGAGCACCAAAGAGAGCATTTCGCCATGCTCAGTAAAGACATGAATGATTTGATAAAATCTTTCAAGTCAGAACAAAAATTGTATCAGGACTTCTGCCCTATGTATGATGCAGGGAAAGGGGCTATCTGGATCAGTGAAACAAAAGAGATAAAAAATCCTTACTATGGTTCTAAAATGCTAACCTGCGGCTCAATGAAAAAACAATTGTAAAATGAAACGATTCATCAGAAAGATTCTTTTTATTGGGTTAATTATTTTTCTACTGATGCAATTGTATCAGCCTGCCCGAAATTCCGATTACGGGCAGGTTTTACCAATTCACATTTCGAGAGTCTATCCCATTCCCAAAAATGTACAAACGATTCTTCAGACTTCCTGTTATGATTGTCACAGCAGCAACACGCAATATCCATGGTACTCCTACATACAGCCGGCACGTACTTTCATGGAGGGGCATATTACTAAGGGTAAAGAAAATTTGAATTTTAGCCAATGGGGAAGTTATTCCAAACGAAAACAGGAAAATAAATTAGACCGAATTGCCAAGCAGATAAAAGCTAACGAAATGCCTTTGGCTTCCTATACGCTGATCCATAAAAATGCAGTGCTGAATACTGTTCAGAAAGAACAACTGCTCAATTGGATTGAAAAAGTAAGCGATAGTCTTGCACAAATAAATTAAATCTATGGTACACAAATTAATAGAATGGTCGCTGCGCAACCGTTATATCGTTTTACTATTATCAGCAGGAATATTTGTATGGGGTATCATCTCTATTCAAAAAAATCCTATTGATGCTATTCCCGATTTATCTGAAAATCAGGTAATCGTTTTTACAGAATGGATGGGACGTGCTCCACAGCTCGTTGAAGACCAGATCACCTATCCCTTGGTTACCAACCTTCAGGGATTGCCCAAAATTAAATATGTAAGAGCTGCTTCCATGTTTGGTATGAGTTTTATTTATGTCATTTTTGAAGATGATGTTGATGTATACTGGGCAAGATCAAGAGTACTGGAAAGGCTCAGTACTATTAGCAGCACCTTGCCCAAAGGAGTTGCCCCGCAATTAGGACCCGATGGAACTGGGGTTGGGCATATACTCTGGTATACTTTGGAGGCACCCGGTGTTGACCTTGGCGAACAAAGAGCCCTACAGGACTGGTACGTCAAGTTTGCTTTGCAAAATGTTCCCGGAGTAAGTGAAATTGCTTCTTTTGGAGGATTTCAAAAAGAATACCAGGTTACCATTGATCCAAACAAACTGCTATATTATAAGCTGTCTGTCCCGGAGGTTATAAGTGCTGTACGTGCCAATAATAATGAAAGCGGCGGAAGAAAATTCGACATGAGTGATATTGGTTATATCATTAAGACATCCGGTTATCTGAAATCCATCAAAGAGATTGAGGATATTCCGCTGAAAAACCAAAATGGAATTCCTATAAAAGTCAGCGATATAGGAACTGTCCAGATGAGCGGGGAAACCCGATTGGGAATCTTTGATCATAATGGCACAGGCGAAGTCGTTGGAGGTATAGTAGTGATGCGTTATGGTGAAAACGCAGATGCTGTAATTGATAATGTGAAAGAAAAGATGAAGGAAGTTGCTAAAGGGCTCCCAAAAGGGGTAAAATTCAATATTGTATATGACCGGGGACATCTGATTAAAGAATCTATTGATTCGGTTAAGCGTACCTTAATTGAAGAAATGCTTGTAGTGTCGCTTATCGTTATTATTTTTCTTTTTCACTGGCGCAGTGCACTGAGTATTATCATCCAGATACCAATTACCATTGCAGCAAGTTTCATACTGCTCAATGCCTTTGACATATCCTCCAATATTATGTCCCTTACCGGTATAGCACTTGCCATTGGAGTAATAGTTGACAACGGTATTATTATGAGTGAAAACGCCTACCAGCATCTCTCGCAACGGTATGCACAATGGGAATCTGAACAAAAAAATGAAACAAACTCTGATGAAAAGAATTAAAAATATATTTCGCAAAAAACCACAGTGGATATCCGAAGAGGAAAGACTCAAAATAATTGAGAAAAGCAGCAAGCAGGTTTCTCGTGGCGTATTCTTTGCCACTGTAATTATAATTACTTCTTTCTTGCCTGTGTTTATGCTTACCGGACAGGAAGGAAAACTATTCCATCCTTTGGCCTATACAAAAACATTCATAATGATTGTGGACGCCCTATTGGTACTTACATTAGCTCCGGTACTGATTTCTTTTTTTATGAAAGGGAAATTCCGTCCAACCGATTCACATCCGGTAAATCGTTTTTTAGAAAGGGGTTATGAGCCAATCATACGCTGGGTTCTGAAATGGAGAAAAACAACCCTTACAGTTAATATTTTGGCGTTATTGATTTCTATTCCATTATTGATGCGGCTCGGAACGGAGTTCATGCCTCCACTGGATGAGCAGAGCATTTTATTTATGCCTGTTACCCTGCCTGATGTATCCAATGGAGAAATCAAACGCATTTTACAGGTACAGGATAAAATAATAAAATCAGTTCCTGAAGTAGAAAGTGTTTTGGGTAAAGCCGGAAGAGCCAATACTGCTACTGATAATTCCCCAATGAGCATGATTGAGACCATTATAATGCTTAAACCAAAATCACAATGGCGTGAAGGAATAAATAAAAAAGACATTATTAAGGAACTTGATACCAAACTGCAGATACCTGGTGTAGTAAATGGATGGACACAGCCTATTATCAATCGTATTAATATGCTCGCTACAGGAATTCGTACCGATGTGGGTATTAAAGTTTACGGGCAGAACCTGGATACCATTGCACGTGTATCGGAAAGAGTGAAAATGGCTTTAGAAGGAACACCCGGAGTGTCCGACTTATTTGTAGATCCCATTACTGGCGGCAAATATCTGGATGTTGATGTCAATCGTGCAGAACTGGCACGATATGGACTAACTGTAGATGATGTAAATCAAACCGTGGAATTTGCTTTAGGAGGGGCGTCCATTGGTAATACGGTTGAAGGACGAAGACGTTTTTCAATAAGTGTGCGTATGGCTCAGGACTATAGAAATAGTGTCGAACGCATTAAACGCATTCCCTTGCAATCCCCAACCTTTGGAGAAGTGCCCCTGTCTTCTGTTGCTGATATTAAATTCGTAGACGGCCCTCCAATGATCAGTTCAGAAAATGCGCTTCTTCGTGGAGCAGTCATGTTCAATATACGCGACCGTGATATGGGGGGAACTGTGCAGGAAGCCATGAAAAAATTAGAAAGTGCCAAAAATATACTTCCCGAAGGGTACTTTATAGAATGGAGCGGACAATATGAGAACCTGATCAGCGGAGAAAAGACCCTTAAGATCATTGCACCGATAGTATTGCTTATTATTTTCTTCTCCCTCTATTTTGCTTTTAACTCCCTCAGAGAAGCCTTCTTAAGCCTTATAACAGTGCCTTTTGCTTTGATTGGCGGTGCCTATATAATCTTTTTCTGGGATGTCAATCTATCAGTGGCCGTAGCAGTTGGATTTATTGCCCTGTTTGGAATTGCAGTGGAAACCGGAATAGTAATGGTTATTTATCTCAATGATGCCATGGAACAGCTTATCAAGGCCAAAGGGAATTCAAGAGAAACAATAACTAAAGAGGACCTTAGGGAGTATGTGGTGCACGGCGCCGCAAAACGATTGCGCCCAAAACTAATGACCGTTTGCGTCTCATTATTTGGATTAGTGCCTGTCCTTTGGTCCAATGGTGTTGGTATGGATGTAATGAAACCAATTGTCTTGCCTATGATTGGCGGCGTATTTACTTCTGCCGTACATATCTTATTAGTAACCCCGCTTATTTTCCTAATGTCTAAAGAATATGAATTACGAAAATATGGTAAACTCGAAGTACATGATGTCAAACATTAAAATACTGGCAGTACTATTGCTTTTACTGCCATTACAGCTATTGAGCCAGACCAAACAGGTCTTGTCTCTTGATACAATCCTTCAAAGGATTGATAAAAAAAACGTGCTCCTGCAAAGCTATAGCCTAAAGGCAGAAGGATATAAATATAGTGCCGATGCCGCAACGGCATGGATGGCACCAATGGTGGGTGTGGGAACCTTTATGACCCCCTATCCTTTTCAGGAAGTTATGGATGACCGCGACAAGGGATCTTTAATGTTCAGAATTGAACAAGACATCCCTAATATAGGAAAGCTAAACAAGAAGAAAAAATTTATCCAGTCCCAAGGAAACATTGAGAACGCTACGCGGACCGTTACACTTAACGACTATAAAGCTCAGGCCAAGCAGCTCTACTACAGCTGGATGGTAGCCGAACAGCGAATGAAAGTTTTGGATCAGAACGAAAAGATAATGCTGACCATGAAAAAGATTGAGGAAGTACGCTATCCTTACAACCAGTCGCAGTTGGGTAATGTATACAAGATTGATGCAAGGATTGAAGAAAACAAAAATATGATCCGCATGCAGGAAGGTGAAATCGCAAAAGCAAGAGCATGGCTCAACAGCTTGATGAACCAGCCCGGCAATGCTGATTTTTCAATCGACACAAGTATTATCCCTGTCTTCAACCCGGCTTTGCACGACACCACAAGTCTTGCAGCTGTGCGAGGAGATATTAAAAAGATGGATGCGGGAATTGAATCGATGCAGCTCAGTATTCAAGCGATGAAAGCAGAGAAAAATCCTTCTTTTAAAATCCAGTTTGACCATATGAATTCTTTTGATAAAATGATGCCCAAAGCCTATTCGGTAATGGCAATGATGTCTATTCCTATTGCTCCGTGGTCCTCAAAAATGTATAAATCAGATGTCAAAGCAATGCAATATAATGTACAGGCAATGGAGAAAGAGAAATCCGCCATGCTGCAGGAAACCCAAGGTATGTTATATGGAATGCAATATGAAATACTGACCATGCAAAAAAGGATTCAGGGACTCGAAACCAAAATAATCCCTTCTATGCAAAAGTCCTTGGATGTAAACTTTCTGAACTATCAGGAAAACAAACTTCAGATTCCTGTAGTAATTGATTCCTGGGAAGCTTTAAATATGCTGCAGAATAACTTATTAGATGAAAAATTAAAACTATATCAAATGATTGTCGATTATGAAAAAGAACTCTATCGCTAAGTTAGTCGGATTGTTATTCGTTTCGATACTAGTATTGACAGCCTGTAACAAGAAAACCGAGCATAACAATAAGCCAGCACATCAGCATAGTACAAATCAGGAATATACCTGTCCAATGCATCCCGAAGTTATCCAGGATAAGCCCGGCAGCTGCCCTATATGCGGTATGGAATTGGTTCCAAGACACACATCTGGTACGGAAACAGCTATAGACAGCAGTTTAAAACACCTTTTAAAACCAGTCAACGAACAGGTCGTTTCTAATATATCTGTCATAAAACCTGACGCAGGTACTAAAATATTCTCCATGGAGGTACAAGGAATTATTACCTACGACACCCGTGACCAGACCAGTATTTCCAGCAGGGTAAGCGGCAGGATTGAGCGTCTGCTGATTAAGTACAATTATCAGCCCGTAAAAAAAGGACAGCTAATCATGGAAATCTATTCACCTGATCTGGCTGCCGCGCAAAGAGAATTGTTATTTATTTATCAATCTGACCCAAACAATCCAATGCTTCAAAAAGCAAAAGAAAGGCTGTCTCTGTTAGGCATGCAGCAGAAACAAATCCAACAGGTATTAAAAACAGGTAAAATTTCCTATCGCATCCCTGTTTACAGTAATGCCTCCGGATACATCTTGGACAACACTGCAGTAGCAAACGTGTCTGCATCAGCTCCAGCGGCTTCTCCTCAAAGCGCAGCGTCAGATGATGGTATGGGCGCTATGGGCTCAAGCGGCAATACAGCATCAAATAGTAGTGCATCTACCCCTGCTGCCTCTGCTATTATGCTAAGAGAAGGACAGTATATTGGAGCAGGACAAACACTTTTTACAATCTATACCAACAAAAACCTTATTGCTGAATTTGCTTTTGATCCATCGGTATCACCACAGATTAAAAAAGGGCAAAAATTGGTGTTTTATGAACCCTCAGATAAGCAAACCGTGTATACTGGTAATATAGGACTCATTCAGCCCGTCTTTAAAGAGGGAAGCAATTTTACCATAGCGCGAATTTATTTGCAGGATAATAAATTTCAGACAGGAAAATTGGTGACTGCAATTATTCCTATTGTCAGTAAAGGCTGGTGGCTACCGCAAAGTGCCGTTCTCAATCTAGGAAATAAATCCATCGTTTTCAAAAAAGAACAGGATGTATTTGTTCCCCGAGAAGTTAAAACGAAGAACAATGCTGATGGCATGGTGCTCATAGATCAAGACATCAGTGATTGGAATATTGCCAGCAATGCAGCCTATATGATAGATAGTGAGAGTTTTATCAAAATATCTTCAGAACATAAATTAAAAAATTAAACCATGAACAATAAATCAATACTTCGTACTATTTTGCTCATTGCTATGGTTTTTCCACTTCTATTTGCAGCATGTACCCAAAAAGAAGAAAAAAAAGCCAGCCAGGAAAAAACTCAAACATATACCTGCCCCATGCATCCGCAAATTGTAAAAGACGGTCCAGGTTCATGCCCAATTTGTGGAATGGATTTAGTACCCTTCGAAAAAAACAACGCACAGGACTTTCTAACTTTGGGGCCAAGCCAGCAAGCACTAGCCAATTTGACTACAATAACTGCTGGGGAAAATGAATTTTCAAATTCTTCCCGTCTCAACGGACGTTTGGTTACTGACCCTGAGCAAACTATTTACATCTCAAGTCGCGTGGCAGGAAGGATTGAAGAGTTGTATGTAAAAGAAACCGGTGTCCCCGTTCGAAAAGGTCAGCCTTTATACAGAATATATTCAGAACAGCTTTCAGCCCTGCAGCAGGAATACCTTCTTGCCACAGCACAGGCCGCAAGCTTTACTGAGGATAAACGCTTTGGCCAAATAAAAAGTGCTGCAAAACAAAAACTATTATTATATGGACAATCTGAAGCACAGCTTAATGAATTATTAAAAAAACAAAAAGCTTCTCCTTATGTTGTTTATTACGCACCAAATTCAGGAATAGTTGCGGAACTTTCCATAACGGAAGGCCAATATGTAGCAGAAGGAGCCTCTATTATGAAACTGGAAGATTACAATCGTTTATGGGTCGAAGCCGATGTCTATCCGGCAGATGCTGGTAAAATTAAACCGGGACAAAAAGTAAAAGTTATAGTCACTGGTTATGAAGATCAGCCCCAAACAATGACCGTAGATTTTATAAATCCTGCCCTGCAAACAAGCAAGCAGATAATACAGCTGCGCGGTGCTATTGCCAATCCGAACAATCAATGGCAGGCAGGTCAGCAGGCAATTGTTTTACTGCCTTCATCAGAACAAAAAATGAAATTGACGATACCTGTAGATGCTGTAATAAGAGACGGCAGCGGTACACATGTGTGGATTGAAATTGAAAAAGGCAAATATCAGCCAAGAATGGTGGCTCTTGGTTCGGAAACTTTCGATGAAGTCGAAATTACTACTGGCTTAAAAAAAGGAGATATTGTTGTTGCATCTGGCGCCTATCTCTTGTACAGTGAGTTTATATTAAAAAAAGGCAAAAACCCAATGTCAGGAATGAAAATGTAATAATCAATCACACAGACAATGAAAAAATTAATCAAAACAGGAATTCCAATATCAGTAATTTTCTTACTTATTGCCTGCGGTAATAATGAAAACAAAAAGAAAGAGATTCCGCAGAAAAATAAAACTTCTATCGTAATTCCAAAGGAATCCGTAGTGAAGATAAATGACGATATTTTAAACGCAATATACAGCCAGTATGCCCATTTAACAGTTGCCCTTACCCAAGATAATGTCGCAGAAGCAAAACTGGCGGCCAATGCGATTGAGGCCGGAGCACGAGAAATCAGCAACAACAGCAATCTTGCAGCAAGCGCAGCAGCAATCGTTTCAGCTCCAAATATCGAAAAGCAGCGAGCTGCTTATTCTAATCTAAGTAATGAAATGGTGGGCTTGCTAAAAAAAGCAGGAATGGCTCAGGCTGAGCTATACGTGGAATATTGTCCAATGGCTTTCGACAATAAAGGAGCTGTATGGATTAGTTCTACCAAAGAAGTGCGTAACCCTTACTTTGGAGAAAAAATGCTCAAGTGTGGTGAGGTGAAAGAAACAATTAAATAATCAGAATCTAAGATTGAAGACTGTTTGCAATTATTTTTTAGTGTTAAACAATCGGTTGAAACAGCTGATGAAAAACTAGCCATTTGAAGTAAGTTTAAAATACAGATTGGCTTCAAAAAAAAATCAGTAACTTTCTATATATTAAACAAATAACACATCAAATCCTTAAAAAATAACTTTATGACACATACCTATACAATATCGGGAATGACTTGCGATGGATGTCGTACGAAAGTAGAAAAAACACTAAATGCTGTGGAGGGAATAAAGGCAAATGTCACCTTAGATCCTCCATTGGCAACCATTACAATGGAAAAACATATTGCGACCGAAGAACTCCAAGAGGCATTAGCTGCGGTTGGAAAGTACACCATTGAAATGACACACACAACTCATTTGCAAGAAAAAACAGCTGAGAAACCATGCTGTAGTACTGCTAACGATCGTGATCATAAAAAGTTAGCTGCGCCTCATAATGATGCGGGTGGAAAATACTATTGCCCGATGCATTGTGAAGGCGATAAAATGTATGATAAACCGGGAGATTGTCCTGTATGCGGAATGCATTTGGTACAAGAACCAGCCGCTGTTCAGGTTCAGCAATACACATGCTCTATGCATCCGGAAATTATAACCAATGCGCCAGGATCATGTCCTATTTGCGGGATGGATCTAGTACCAATGGAACCAAGCGAAAGCGAAGAACAAAGGATTTATAAGGGTTTGGTTAAGAAAATGAAAATAGCGGTTGTATTTACAGTTCCTGTTTTCGCCATTGCCATGATAGAAATGGCACACAACAATCCTTTACTCGGGCTAATGGATGCGGCTAAATGGAATTGGGTACAGCTTATTTTATCACTTCCTGTTGTCTTTTATGCCTGCTGGGTATTTTTTGTACGAGCATGGAAATCAATAATCACATGGAATTTAAATATGTTTACCCTTATCGGAATTGGTACAGGAGTGGCATTTTTATTTAGTTTAGTTGGAATGTTTTTTCCAGACATTTTTCCAAGTGAATTTAAGACCCAGCACGGAACAGTACTATTGTACTTCGAGGCCACAACTGTTATTCTGACTTTGGTTTTATTAGGACAATTGCTTGAAGCCAGAGCGCACAGTCAAACCAGTGGTGCTATAAAAGAATTATTAAAATTGGCTCCTACCGAAGCTACTTTGGTAATTGATGGCGGTGATAAAGTAATCTCAATCCATGATATAAAAAAAGGTAATTTATTACGGGTAAAACCCGGAGATAAAATTCCTGTGGATGGGAAAATAACCGATGGTGAAAGTACAATAGACGAATCGATGATTACTGGTGAACCAATTCCTGTAGATAAAAAAATAGGCGATATGGTGTCTTCAGGAACTATAAACGGAAACAAATCATTTATAATGATTGCCGAAAAAGTTGGTTCGGAAACCTTGCTTTCGCAAATTATACAGATGGTTAATAATGCAAGTCGTTCCAGAGCACCAATTCAGAAATTAGCCGATAGTATTGCTAAATATTTTGTACCAATTGTTGTTGTAATTTCCATTCTTACCTTTTTCATTTGGGCAAAATTTGGTCCCGAACCGGCATTGGTCTATGGTTTTATAAATGCCATTGCGGTACTAATTATTGCCTGTCCTTGTGCTTTAGGACTGGCAACCCCTATGTCTGTAATGGTAGGAGTTGGAAAAGGCGCTCAATCGGGAATTCTGATAAAAAATGCCGAAGCTTTAGAAAAAATGGATAAGGTAAATGTTCTGATTACTGATAAAACAGGAACAATTACAGAAGGGAAACCTTCGGTGGAAAAAATTGTTGCATTACAATATTCAGAAGATGAACTGCTGCAATACATTGCATCTTTAAATCAGTATAGCGAACACCCTTTGGCACAAGCCGTGGTGAAATTTGCAAAAGCTAAAAATGTCTCTTTAACGAAAGTCGATGATTTTGAAAATATTGCAGGAAAAGGAGTTATTGGAACTGCTATTGATAAAAAGATCGCATTAGGGAATAAAAAATTAATGGAGCAAGTAGGCGCATCTATTTCTGCCACAATTGAAGAGAAAATTATTGCCGAACAAAAACTAGGAAAAACAGTTTCTTATATCGCTGTAGATAAGAACGTAGTGGGATTTGTAACGATAACCGATGCTATAAAAGAAACCAGTGCTGCTGCTATAAAAGAATTAATGCGTCAAGGAGTTGAAGTGATCATGCTGACGGGAGATAATGCAAATACTGCCAAAGCTGTTGCCGAAGATTTGCATTTAACCTCTTTCCAAGCAGGTTGTTTACCAGAAGACAAATTAAAAGTAATAGAAAAATTACAAGCTGAAGGAAAAGTTGTTGCTATGGCAGGAGATGGTATAAACGATGCGCCAGCTTTGGCACAATCGGACATTGGCATTGCGATGGGAACAGGAACAGATGTTGCGATAGAAAGTGCCAAGATTACTTTGGTAAAAGGAGATTTGCAAGGAATTGTAAAAGCAAAAAATTTGAGCCACGCTGTAATGCGCAACATCAAGCAAAACCTATTCTTTGCTTTTATTTATAATGTCTTAGGCGTACCAGTTGCTGCGGGAGTTTTATATCCGTTTTTCGGAATATTACTTTCTCCTATGATTGCTGCCCTGGCAATGAGTTTTAGCTCGGTATCTGTTATTGTCAATGCATTGCGATTGAGAAGCTTAAAACTCTAAAGAATAATAATTTATTATAAAAACAAATGACCAATCTAGGACAAATTATTCTGCAGTATAAAAACGATAACGAAAGTGTCTATAATACCTGGTTTATAGATAACAACCAACGGTTAAAGGCATTTCGGACTATAAGACGAGGTGTTTTACAAGTCATTGAGGATATTAAAAAGAAAACCTTTCCTAATGATTTTAAAGAAAGCAGCTTAGAATTTGTTCTGAGTTGCATTGCTGAACAAAAACAAGTCTTTGCAGGGGTTTCCCATCCGTTTTATTGGAAACCCAAATTGCGCATTCCCGATATCTATGAAAATCAAAACAATAAATTGGCTTTCGGTCAATTCCTTGAAAATTGTATCAATGCCAAGTCTGAAGAACAGGTTGTAAAAGAAATCATAAAACTCGATGAATTAAAAATTAAAGGATTAGGACCTGCGGTTGCCAGTATTTTATATTTTATACACCCAACCTGGTTCCCGCCATTCAACACTGCTATTCTCAATGGTTTTAATTTTCTTTTTAAAGACAAAAAAAAATTGGGAAGTTGGACAGAATACCTTAAAATAAGAGAAACTTTGATGGAAACTAACACTTTGCATAAATCTCAGCTGTCAAATGATTTGGGTGCCATTGCAGGATTGTGTTTTGAAATTGGAACTCAGAAAATGCTAATCGGTAACGATGAGTATTTAAGCGAGGCAGAACGTTCAAGATTCGAAAAAAACGTACACAAGCGTCAAAAAGAAATACTCGAAGAAAAACTGGAGGAAAATCTGCATAGTGAGATGCAATACCATCTGCTAAAAATAGGTATTTCTCTCGGTTTCGATGTTACCCCGGCAAGCAATGATAAAACCAAATCATTTAATGGACAAAATTTCTCATTTATTTCACTGGTAAAATTCCCTGAGTTGCCTACCGACAAGGACACTCAAAATACCATTAAGCTTATTGATGTGCTCTGGTTTGAAAAAGGCACAAACAAAATTATAGGTGCCTTTGAAGTAGAAAAGAGCACTAGTATCTACTCCGGCATACTGCGCTTGTCTGACCTGTACTTTAGTATTTCAAGCGGACAGGAAGTTTTTTATATTATTATTCCCAATAACAGAGAAAAGGATGTAGTGCTTCAGCTAAATAGGCCCGTTATAAAAAACTCGAAAATGAATATAAAATATATCCTGTTTTCTGAATTAAGAGCTAATTGTGATGCTATCTGTAAATTTGGAACCGACCATTCGGTAATGGAAAAAATATCAAAATCAATTTAAAATTAAAACTATGAAAAAAATAATTGTATTAAGCTTCATTATTATACAATCGTTATCAATTTGGGCACAGGAAAAAGTTCAAATTAAGCTTACTTCTGCAAGCCCTTCAGCATCATTTCAACAAGAAATTGGAAGCTCAACAATAAAAATGGCCTATAGCAGACCCTTAGTAAGAGGACGAAAAATATTTGGGGAACTGGTGCCATTTGGCAAACTCTGGCGCACAGGTGCGAGCGACTGTACGACTATAACTACCAATGAAGATATTGCCTTTGGAAATAATATTTTAAAAACAGGCACTTATTCTATATTCTCAATCCCATCAGAAAATGAGTGGACTATCATTATAAATACTGATACTGCTTTACATGGAGAAACTGGCTATGATGAGAAAAAAGACGTTATGCGTTTTACAGTTCCCTCAGAAAAGGCACCTAACTTCTATGAAACATTTACCATAGAGCTAAATGACATTAATAGCAAAGGAGAAGGTTTCCTGAAAATAACTTGGGAAAATACCATGGTTAAAATCCCAATCAAAAGTAAAGCTGACCAAGAAATATTAGCCTTAATAGACAAATATATCGTTAAAGAGAAAAGTCAAAATGCTACTTTATTGTTTCAGGCGGCAAATTATTATTCTAGTACCGGCAGAGCAAATAACCAAGCAATATCCTGGTTAGTGGATGCTGAAAAGTTGGAGCCTGAAAATTTTTATTATCCGGCTTTAAGACAAAAAATATCGATAGAGCTCAAGGACTATCCAGGAGCCATTGGAGCTGCAAAAAAAGCACTAGCGATTGCAGAACAGAAAAAAATGAAAAATGTAGAGAAATTGAAAAACCAGATTGCAGAGTTGGAGTTATTACTTAAAAATAAATAACGATAATAATTTATAACAATATCATATTAAAATGCAAAAGCATAAATAATAACCCCGTACAATTTTAAGCAGCTATCGTGTTGTATGTATTAGACTTGCTTTGCTCAGGGAGATCGATGAATTTAAGTAACTTTTAAATAAAAAAATCATGAAAACGGAACACCCGACACTGCATCATTCAAAAGAGTCAAACTCCAAAATGTACAAAAAATTAGCCCTTATGATAGTATTATCATTTTTTTCTATGTATATACTAATGTATTCGATGGTTGATGTTTTTGCTAATGTAATTCCCAATGTAAACCAGTTTTACATGGTAGCAATAATGACTATCCCAATGCTCATAATTGAGATTATTGTTATGGGCAGCATGTATATGAATAAAAAGAAGAACATAGTCTTACTTATTGCAGGCGGGGTTGCCACAATCATTTTTTTTACCTGCATCAGGCTTACAAGCTGCTGTTGGAGATAAACGGTTCTTAAAATCAATGATACCTCATCATGCTGCAGCAATTCTCATGGCTCAAGAGGCTTCTCTTCGAGATCCTGAAATAAAACAACTGGCTCAGGACATTATTAAAGCACAGCAGGCGGAAATTGTACAAATGAAAGCCAAGTTGAATGAAATGAAAAAAAAATAGAACGATATTCTCTAAAAAAAGCAAAATGAAAAATATACTGACAATACTCGTAGTTATGATGCTCCCATCCCTAATTCAGGCTCAGGATATGAAAGGAATGGTGATGGATAAAAAACAATCCAAAGAAGAGTCAAGACCCACAACCTACACCTGTCCGATGCATCCTGAAATTCACGAATCCAAACCGGGAAATTGTCCAAAGTGTGGGATGAAACTAGTTCCGGAAAAAACAATATCATCTCACAGAGACAAGCCAGAACAGGTTTCTAAAAATCAAATGGACCAAGAGCACACATCAGCACAGGACAGCAGCAATGGTACGAACACTCAAAAAAAAGTTGCAGAGAATAAATCGCAACCCCGTGTAGTCCGATATGATCTCTATATAAGAGATACAATTGTAAATTTCACAGGAAAACCCAAAAGGGCTATTGCTGTTAATGGGCAAATACCCATGCCTACCCTTACTTTTACAGAAGGTGATACTGCTGAAATTTACGTCCACAATGAGCTTGATGAAGACACTTCTCTTCATTGGCATGGCTTATTCTTGCCTAACCAATACGATGGCGTGCCAAATCTAACTCAAATGCCAATTAAACCTCATACCACCCATTTATATACTTTCCCTATTATTCAAAATGGTACGCACTGGTATCATAGTCATACGGAACTACAAGAACAAATAGGCATGTACGGCTCTTTTATTATGAATAAAAAAACGGATGATCCAACTTTCCGCAAAGGAATAGACGATTTGCCATCTGTTCCAATAGTACTGAGTGAATGGACAGATATGAAACCTGAAAATGTACACCGACTACTGCACAATGCATCAGACTGGTTTGCTATTAAAAAGGGAACCACACAAAGTTATGCAGAAGCCGTAAGACAAGGGTATTTTAAAGACAAAATTAAAAATGAATGGAAGCGCATGAATGCCATGGACGTTAGTGATGTTTATTATGATAAATTTTTAATCAATGGGAAAAATGAAAATCAGCTTTCTCAATTTAAAGCAGGTGATAAAGTCCGATTACGCGTTTCCAATGGAGGTGCATCAACCTACTTTTGGTTAACCTATGCCGGCGGAAAAATTACCGTTGTGGCCAATGATGGAAATGATGTAGAACCCGTTGAGGTCGATCGGTTAATTATTGCTGTTTCTGAAACCTATGACATAATTGTAACGGTTCCATCTGATAAAACTGCTTATGAATTTTTGGCAACACCGGAAGACCGTACAAAATCTACCTCCCTGTATATTGGCAGTGGTGTTAAGCAATTAACGTCGCCTTTGCCAAAGCTTAAATATTTTGAAGGAATGAAGATGATGAACGGTATGATGAAAATGAATGGAGATCTGGATGATATGGGAATGAGTATGAGCCTCAATAAAATGGATATGAATGTAGTAATGTACCCCGAAATCACTGGTGAAACCAAGCCTAAAACCACTACAAAAATAGATGGTATGAAAATGGATGCTGAGCAATACAATGCCAATGCACTTTCAGATATTACAACCCTGAATTATGCAATGCTAAAATCGCCAAAAAAAACAACACTCCCTGAGAATGCCCCTGTTAAAGAACTAAAATTTGAACTTACAGGGAACATGAATCGATATGTATGGAGTCTGGACAATAAGGTGGTTTCTGAATCCGATAAAATATTAATTAAAAAAGGCGAAAATGTACGCATCGTTTTACATAATAATTCTATGATGCGCCATCCCATGCACTTACATGGACATGACTTCAGAGTCCTTAATGGCCAAGGAGAATATGCACCGTTAAAAAATGTGATTGATATAATGCCAATGGAAACAGATACGCTGGAATTTAATGCTAACGTAGATGGGGACTGGTTTTTTCACTGCCATATTTTATATCATATGATGAGCGGAATGGGAAGGGTTTTTACTTACGAAAATCAACCCGCCAACCCTGAAATACCAAACCCAAAATTAGCACAACGAAAACTTTTTGCAGACGACAGGAAATTTCATTTTATGGCAGAGAATGATTTTGCAACCAATGGAAATGATGGTGAAGCAATGTATCAAAGCACGCGTTGGAATATTGGAACAGAATGGAGATTAGGATACAATGACATGCATGGTTATGAAACTGAAACACATATTGGACGCTATATTGGAAAAATGCAATGGTTAATGCCTTTTATTGGATTTGACTGGAGATATCGAAGAATGGGAGAAGATGTACAGGAAAGAAATCTCTTCGGACAAAACAATACAAAAGATAAACGTGCAGTAGTAAGTCTGGGTGTTAACTACACCCTTCCTATGTTAATAGTTGCGCAAGCTGAAGTTTTTACTGATGGTAAAGTCAGATTACAGTTTGAACGTAAGGACATCCCTGTTTCTAAAAGACTTAGAATGAATTTAATGTGGAATACTGACAAGGAATATATGGCAGGACTACGCTATATAGTTACCAGATGGGGTTCCCTATCCTCGCATTATGATAGTGATATGGGCTTTGGTGCAGGTTTTATTTTAAATTATTAAACTTTTCAACTAAAAAAAATAGCAAACAACTTTACTTGACCAGCCTTAAAAGGGCTGGTCTCTTTTTATAACTAAATACATTTTTTAACTGCAAGTATATTGTCATAAAAATATTTTCAAATACAATAGAACGTTACTTCTCTTAGAACTCTTTAAGACCAGATATTGTCCTATAGACAGGCCGACCGAGAGCTGTATACAGAGTTTTGTCCCATGGCTCCAAATGATAGGGCGCATCATGGATCAGTTCCACCAAAAAAGTTCATAATCCTTATTTAGGCTGTAAAAACCAGTGATATTGACCACCTATTTTCAATTTAAAGTGACCACCAAGTTTCAGTTTAAATTGACCACCTAATTTCGGTGCAAAGTGAGCACCTCTATTTATTTCAAAAAACTACTTTTTTCATTTGTTAATTTATATTCAAATATAGATAAATAACTATCCCTTATTTATGCTTTTTTTCTTCCTCATAGATTCTCCGTGCAATTCAACCCTGTGCGATTGATGTATTAACCGGTCTAAGATCGCATCTGCTATGGTTTTCTCCCCAATGATATCATACCATCCCTGAACTGGTATTTGTGATGTTACTATGATAGAACCGTTATTATGCCTGTCTTCAATGATCTCTAAGAGTGTAATTCTGTTATGATTGTCGAGCGCTTGCAGTCCAAAATCATCAAGTATTATAACATCCTGTCTTTGTATTTTAGCAAGTTCTCTTAAGTAAGTGCCGTCTGCTTTTGCCATTTTTAACTTTGCAAACAGTTTTGAAGTATTAAAATAACTTACTTTATATCCTTCTATACAGGCCTGATAACCCAGAGCTGTTCCTAAAAAACTTTTGCCTACACCAGTACTTCCGGTTATTAAGACATTTTCGTTCTTTTCAACAAAACTGCACTCTGCAAGACGAAGTATAAGGTTTCTGTCAATATTGCGTGACTCATCAAAATTAATACTCTCAATATTGGATTTGTAGTGGAAACGTGCATTTGCAATACTTCGTTCAATGCGTCTGTTATGTCTTTCATCCCATTCGGCATCTATCATCATTGATATAAACTGATCGAGTGTGTAATGATCAGTTTTACCACTTTCAAGGGCTGTTTTAAATGCATTATGCATTCCATGAAGCTTCATTTGCTTCATTTTTGTTACAGTAGATTCATTCATTGTATATTGATTTTAGTTAAAATAATGTTTTCCTCTAATGTTATTGTGCTCAGGAAGATCCTGCTCTTTTTCCTGTTCAAATGGTATTTTATCCAGACTGTTCTCTAAGATGTTGTTTATAGTTTTAAAATTGTAAATTTTAAAGTCCAGTGCGCGTTTACAGGCATTTATTAATCTTTCTTTGCCTACCTTTTTTTCAAAAGATAATATTCCTAAACAGCTTTTATATGCCTGTTCAGGATGGCTTCTGCTATCGAATATATGCATAATATATTCTCCTACTGCCGGATCAATGCTGTTGGCCCATTCAATAAATCTAAAGGCACTCCATTCTGATACAAATTGATGTGTACTTGCAAGATGTTCAGGATTTGTAGTATAGATATAGGGTTTAGGATTTCTGCTGTGAGTAGCTATACGATTGTATTTGAAGTAAATTTCAACTGTTGATTTTGTGTACAACAGCTTTACTTTTTTCTTTAAATATTGATAAGGTACACTATAGTAGTTTTTGTCCTGGCTTAATTGGACGTGTCCGTTTTGCATAACTGTTGCCATTGAATGATATTTAATTTCAAAGCGTTCCTGAGGGAGTGGCTGTAATTCATGCTTCTCGTCTTCAATAAATAGCTCAAAACGGGAGTATGGACGCCCTGTAAGTTTTCTGTTATTATGATCATCAAGTAAGTACCATATAGTTTGATTTAACTCTTCTATGCTAAAGAATTCTATGTCCTTTAAATTTGCATAAATTCTTCTATAGAGTATTTTAACTGCTCCTTCAACCAGAGACTTATCCCTTGGCCTATAGGCTCTAGCAGGCAGAATAGTGGTTTCATATTGTTCTGCTAAATCTGCAAGAGTTTCGTTAATGGTGGGTTCAAAGCGACTGCTTTTGATTACGGCAGATTTTAAATTGTCTGGCACAATTGCAGCAGGAGTACCTTCAAAAAAGCGTATCGCATTTTCTACTGAAGCAACAAAATCTTCTTTTTGCTGGCTCATAGAAGCTTCAGCATAAGTATATTGACTTGCACCAAGAATAGCTACAAAAAACTGTACTTCCTTGACTTCAGATGTTGATTTGTCAATAATTGAGAGTGTCTTTCCGGCATAATCCACATACATTTTATCTCCAGCTTTGTGAATCATATGCATCACAGGATTGACTTTATTACTCCATTTGAAGTAATGGAATCTAAATTGAGAGATTCTAAATCCATCCGGATTTAAAGAGAGATAACGCTCCCACATGCCATACATGGTTACGCCTGTTTTCTTTAATTCCCGTTCCATTTGTGGAAAGAACTCATAGACCTTTTGCATCCTTGGAGTGGTAATCTCTTCTGTGCTTTGAGAAAAAAGAGTATCTAATTCTGCATCTGTTTTTTGATTAATCGATTCAAGACTTAATCCAAGTACTTCAAATAAAGAGATGTATTTCTTTACGGTATTTCTGGAAAGAGATAAATACTTGCTAATAAACAATTTGCTCTTACCGCCACAATGTAATTTAATTACTTTTCTAATTTTATTCATGTTTATTGTATTATTTGCCATAGTCTGTAGTTTTATTACAGATCCATGGTTAAACAACATGAAAAAGAAGTAGTTTTTTGGTGGTCACTTTGCACCGAAAATAGGTGGTCAGTTTAAATTGAAATTAGGTGATCAGTTTGCTCCGAATCGGGTGATCATTTTAAACTGAAAATCTATGGTCAATTTGACCGTTTTTTCCAAATTTGTTGAGAATGCTGCACATGAGCCCCAGACACCTCTTGCTTTGTTTCAAAACAAAATCGATGTTTTATTTCAGATGGAACTCAATAAGGAACAGACACAGGTCTTGGGATCGTTAAGCAGGGATGTGGCCAAGTTAAACCGATTGAACAAGAACCTGCTGCTGCTTTCCAAAATTGAACACGAAATTTATCTGGAAAAAAATATAATTTCGATTAACGATCATATTGAAAAACACCTTGAATTTTTTACCGAACAGGCAGATCTTAAAAATATAGCAATAAATCTGCAGACTTCCGAAAAACTACAGATCAGCGGAAATCCAATCCTTACTGAAATTTTAATTAACAACCTTGTACATAACGCTATAAGACATAATCGAAGTAACGGCACCATAATCATAAGAATAATAAAAAATGAACTGCTTGTCTTAAATACAGGTGATGATAAGCCGTTTCCTATTGAAAAACTATTTAATCGCTTCTTTAACAGTGGATCCCCTTCCAAGGGCAATGGACTTGGGCTCTCCATCATAAAAAAGATTTCTGAGCTTAGCGGCTGGAAAGTCAATTACTCCTTTTACAATGATTTTCATTCTTTCATCATTCATTTCTGACGATCAGTTTCATATCCCAGACGGCAGAAACATATATCTGGACTGAGATTGTAAAATTCTTCCAGCAGCTGGTTGTTCCCTTTTACTACACTGGTGCCCAAATAATGATAAGTAAATCCGATAATAAGACCTCCTAAAGGAAGCAGCGCCATAATCCAGAGATGATTTTCACGATAATTGGTAACGAAATCTAAACTGACAAGAAAAAAAGCAGAGGCAGATCCTACGCATATACTAATTACAGCAGCAAAGAAAATCCATTTGAAAAGAAAAAAAAGATAAGGAATTTGTTGTATTGAAATAATACGGCGGGAGAAATTTTGTTGGGTCATATTCTCTTGAATAAAATGAATACATATCTAGTGGCATAAGCAATTACTAGACGTCATCAGCTCCAATAATATTGGTGGGCGGTTCAAGGCAGACATCATTGCCGTATTGTGCTGTGAAAATAATCTTTTATTTTGATTTAAGGCAATTATCGATTTTAAATTAATAACTTTTTTTACAGAAAGAAAACAACAACATTAAAATAACTTTACCCGATCATAGGCAGAAAAATCAATAGAAATAAAGGGACTGAAGATTTGCCGAATCATCAATAAAAATCTATACTACCAAACCTACTGAACTTGTCAAACTCCATGAGTACTGTTTTGGCAGGTATCTTCTTTTTCTTTTTTGGACAGCATTTCTGCCTTTCTTGAATGTTTTTCTGATTTATTGCCCAGCGGATAAAATAAAACAATCCGTGCCATAAGTAAATGACACGGATTGTTTTGAAAATAGATTTCCTGATGTTCTAGAATTTCATCCTCTGAATCCTTACTGCGTTAAGTATTGCCAATAGTGCCACACCTACATCTGCAAATACGGCTTCCCACATGGTAGCCAGCCCGCCGGCACCCAGAATTAAAACGACCGCTTTTACGGCAAATGCCAGACCAATATTCTGATAGACAATCTGTTTGGTCTTTTTACCGATGTTTATAGCTGTGTATATTTTAATAGGCTGGTCGTTTTGAATTACAATATCAGCCGTTTCAATAGTAGCATCACTGCCTAAACCGCCCATTGCAATTCCGGCATCTGCTAAAGCCACAACAGGTGCATCATTTACACCATCGCCGACAAAAGCAATTTTTAAATTTTGAGATTTAAGTTCCTCTACTTTTTCGACCTTATTTTCAGGCAGCAAATCGCCATAAGCCTGATCTATATTTAATTCTTTGGCAACAGCTTCTACAACTACTTGTTTATCGCCCGACAGCATTACTGTTTTTACATTTATGCTGTGCAGACTTTGAATTGCTTGTTTTGCATCTTCCTTGATTTCGTCTGCAATTAGAAAATAGCCGGCATATTTTTGATTGATGGCAACAACAATAATTGTAAACGGTGTATTATCAATTTCGGCATCATAGCTGATATTGAATTTTTTCATCAATTTTACATTTCCTGCCAGGATTTCGTTTCCATCCACTTTTCCTTTTAGTCCGTGTCCTGCAATTTCTTCCACATCGGTGACATTCACATTTTTTTCAGCACCTTTAGCATATTCTATAATTGCTGTTCCAACAGGGTGTGTTGATTTGGTTTCGAGTGCTGATGTGTATTTAATTAAATCAGCTTCGGGAACACCAACGGCTATTACTTTTTGAACTTTGAAAACACCTTTGGTCAGCGTTCCTGTTTTATCCATTACTACTGCTTGAATAGCTGCCATTATGTCGAGAAAACTAGATCCTTTAAATAATATTCCGTTTTTACTTGCTGCGCCAATTCCTCCAAAATATCCTAATGGAATTGAAATTACTAACGCACAAGGACAAGAAATAACCAAGAAAACTAATGCTCTGTACAACCAGTCTCTAAATACATAATTATCAATAAAAAGCATTGGAAGCAAACAAATTCCAATTGCTAAAAACACAACAATAGGCGTGTAAATTTTAGCGAATTTTCTAATAAACAATTCTGTTGGTGCTTTTTTAGCTGTTGCGTCCTGCACCATTTCAAGAATTTTGGATAATTTACTATCGTTGTAGGCTGTAGTGACTTCAATTTGAACAACAGTATTTAGATTAATCATTCCTGCAAGAATTGTTTCTCCTTTTTGTTTCGTGTCAGGTTTACTTTCTCCTGTTAAAGCAGCTGTATTCAAAGAAGCCGTGTCTGAAAGTAATTTTCCATCAAGAGCTACTTTTTCTCCCGGGCGCAATTGGATAATTTCTCCAATAGTTATTTCGGACGCTTTTTTAGAAATACTATTTGCCCCTTCAATTACCGTAGCGGTATCTGGTCTTTGATCCAATAATAATTTAATGTTCATTTTTGCTCTTTGTACTGCCAGTGTCTGAAATACTTCGCCAACTGCATAAAATAACATTACTGCCACCCCTTCCGGATATTCTGCAATAATGAATGCGCCAATAGTTGCAATGGACATTAACAAAAACTCTGAAAAAATATCGCCCTTACGAATGCTTTCAAAAGCTTCTTTAATTACAGGGAAACCTACCGGTGCATAGGCAACTAAATACCAAACAACACGCACCCAGCCTGTAAACCAAGTTTGTGGAAAATAGTTATCAAAACCAATAGCAATAAGCAACAATGCAAAACTTATTACAGCTGGTAAAAACATTTGAAACGCCGTTTGGTCACCACTAGAGTGGTCGTGACCGTCATCATCTGAATGTTTGTCATGGTTGTGACCATCGTTATTGCTGTGTGCGGCTTTTACTGGTTTTTCATCAGCACAGCAACTGTCTTTTTTAGTTTTGACTTTGATATTTTTATCTGCCAGATGATTTATTTTTTCTTCTTGCGTACAGCAAATTTGTCTGCCTTTTGCATCATATTTGTGTATATGATTTGAGTCTGTATTTTTCATAATTTTATTTTTTTAATTTGTTATTTTAAATTAGAAATTGCACTTATAGTGAGTGCCACTATAATTGTGTTAAATAGAAATGATATTAGGCTATGCATTAAAGCAAATCTTCTAATAGTTTTTGAAGTTATAATAACGTCAGATACCTGAAAGGTCATACCAATTACAAAAGAAAAGTAAGCAAAATCTAGATAATCAGGTTTTGTCTTACCCGGAAATTTGATTCCTCCAATGCTAGAACCTGTGTTGAGTTCGTTATGATCGTGGTATAAATGGGCATAACGAATTGTGAAAGTGGTATGCAAAAGTAACCAAGAAAATACTACTGGTGATAAGGATATAATAGAATGAAATAGTTTGTTTTCGGTTATATTACTAGTCTGATTAATAAGTGACAAAGTTCCAAAAAGACTTAATACAATAGCAATAATTACAATACTAAAAATAGTTTTGAGGTTTTCGTCTTGTTTAGCAACAATGTGACATAATTCATTTTCATTAGTTGAGAAAAAAAGTATCCAACAAAAAAACAAACTAGTCATACAAAAAGTATCCCAACTCAATATAATTTTACTTTGGTTGTCAATTTTAAAAGTGAATAATATAAAATATACAATTAATGCAAATAGTATAGAAATAATTAATCTAGTAACTCCAGAAATTTTTTCAATCCAGTGATATTTTATTTTATTTTCCATTTTAAATTAAATTATCTTTCCTGTTAAAAGGAATATTTAAAAGTGAACAAAGGCAACTATTGTAAAATACTCTAAAATCTACTAATCAAAATCCTTAAAAAATATTCATTTTTGATTTTTTTGAAAATTATTTTTGAGCTACTTAACTAAATTTGTAATCATAAAAGCGTACTTTAAAAGTTTAAATAGAAATGCTAAATGTTTTAGTTTTTTAACTGTTTTTCAAATCCTATTTTTTGATTATTTGTTTGCTATAAATTTAATTTTTATAATATTTTTCGAATCGCATATTTTCTTTTTGATAATTTACTTCTCCTATAATTTGATTGATATTATTTTCTATGGTATTACAAATTGTTGTCATAGGAATATCAGTAGGTATATTTTCAAATGGATCTTGCATTATTATAGCTGTTTTTTCAAATGCGATAAACATTAAAGGAATTAAAGAGGTTAACAAAATTTCAGTAATAATATCTATTTCACTTAAACCAAAAGGTAATAAGGTCACAAATAAGTAAATTAGACAATGAATTAAATAGCTATAATTTTTTGGGAAAACTGTATTTTTTATTCTTTCGCACTTACCCATAGCATCCGTTAATCTAGCTATCGTTGTATCTATTTGTACTTGTTGATTTGAATTTAGTGTATATTTTTCTGTGATAAAATGCAAGTTTTCAGAATGCTTTTGTATTAAAAGCAGTGGGATATTATCTGCTTGTAAATTATGTGCCGTTAAATATTGCTGCACTTTACTAGAAGTTTTTTGTACTCTCAAAGATTCTGAAAGTGTGTAGCACCATATTATTTGTCTCTCTGCAAATATTTTAATTTCAGATTTTCGTTCTTCACTATTAGGATTAGGTATAAAGAGCATTATTTGCCTAATCAAGGTTCTGGAATCATTAACAATTTCGCCCCATACTTTTCTGGCTTCCCACCATCTATCATACGATTGAGCAATTCTGAATGCCAATAATAATGATATCATTGTGGCTATAACCGTTGAAATAGTAATTGGGATATTTATTAAAACCCCAACAGGGCTGTGATCAAATAAACTTGCAATTATTGCATAGGATATGATCAACACAATTTGCCATTTGAGCCCTTTTAGAAAAAAAAGAATGGCTTTATAGTTGTTTTTTATCAGCATAAGTAGGTTAATTATATGGAAAATAAAATCTTTATAGATTTGTTAAATTCATTCCCAAGTTGATGTTGTGTTTTTTTAAGGCCTTATTTATCAGTTGTTCTCGTGCTCTTCTCCATGTTTTTTAATCATTTTTTCTTTCCATTTAATGTACCATTTCAAATGGTGTAATGAAAGTAAAAAGTACAATGCTACAGAACCAATTATTGCTATAATAAACATATTTAGCCCTATAGCAACTCCAACAGCTGAAGTACACCATACTGTTGCTGCAGTTGTTAAGCCATGCGATGTTCCTGCACTAGAATTACGATAAATAATTCCTGCACCAAGAAAACCAACACCCGTTACAATATTTGCAATTACTCTTGAAGTGTCCACTGGATTATTTACCAAATGTGCAGTTATTGATGTAAATAATGTTGCGCCAATACAAACTGCTGCATAGGTTCTTATTCCTGCATCATGACCGTGCTTTTCTCTGTCTAAACCAATAAAAGCCCCTAACAAAAAAGAAGCAATCAATTTAGATACAATAATTAATTCGGCATTTATGTCCATAAATTTATTTCTATTAATTAGTTTAATTTTTAAATGTGTATTGCTTTATTGTCCGTTGTCATGAATTTTATGATTAATTTTTATTTGAGTTTACAAACAAAGCTATTTGCCGTTTAGATCATATTTGTGTTGATGTTTTATTTCAAATAGATTATAATAAAAAATAAACTTAAAGTCTGCTAATAATCTAAATTATAATTATTCCCAGAGCTGTGGGATTTTTTTACTATGTTTTTTATTAATCCATTTATTCAATTTATAGCAAAGATAAGCTGATCCGCTTCCTATGATTGCGCCAGCTAACACGTCACTTGGATAATGAACACCCAATGCCATACGAGAATAGCTAACTGCACTTGCCCAGGCAAACGAAGGAGCAATAATGTACCATTTTGGATACGCCATACTCAAGGATGTGGCAGTTGCAAAAGCTAAAGAAGCGTGCCCTGAAGGAAAGGAAGAACCAGTTGCTGTGGTTGCTTGCTCAATATCAGAGTAAGTTTCAAAAGGTCTGTCTCTATTTACTGTTTTTTTTAAAGCCAATGTAATAAATCTTGAAACGAGCAAAGTTTCCCCAACAAAGATCGCCTTCTTTTTGACTGTACTGTCTTTCATAATCAATCCAACAGAGTACATAATAACAGGAGTCGCAATGCTTACAGGAGTTAGACTATTTGTGACTACTTTTAATGCTTGATCTTGTGATTTGTTTCGGTTTAGATTGATATTTCTTAAAAAATCAATATCTGAATTCTGTGCATTTGCAAAATTCAGCAACAACAATAATATTATTGAAGTGGTTACTTTAAACAGATATACATTGTTTCTCATTGTCTTATTTTTTTGAACAAAAAATTAAAACGCAAATGAACTAATACTAAACAGTACACATTTACTATGTCCTCTTATTAATGGTTGTTATCATCATGGTCTGAATATTTTCCTTTTTTATTATAAGTTAGAACAACAACCACTTTTATTATTTATCTTTTCTTCCTGTGTGCAACAAAGCTGTTTGCCGTTTGCATCGTATTTGTGTTGATGTGTCATAACAGTTATTTTGTTTTATGTTAAAGTGAATCAGTGAAATATTTAGTGTACATATAGAGTTAACGCATATTTATATCTGCTGTTATCAAAGGGTTTACCGTTGTATTCTCCTTTAATACCATCTTTATAATCTACATCTATAATAAACATACCTTTTGAATTTGGGATAGTAAAAAAACCATTTTTATCTGTTTTTACTTCCTCCGATTTACCTTTGTCATTAGTAATTGATATTGATTTATTTGCAAATTCTTTATTATCGAGAACTAATTGGAATTTTTCTTTTTTAACGATAATATCTATTTTTCTTGTTTCAAAATTTGCGAGTTGTGAATTTTTTATATTTCCAACATTATAATTTGCTTTTAAGTTTTCAAAAGGTCTAATAATTCCCAAGCCGTGTTTTGTCCAATCTTGAACTGCTCTTGAATTTTCTTTCATCATTATAGTGTAAATTCCATCGCTAGTTGGAACAAAACTTGCTTTGTAACAATTGCTGTCTCTTTGCAAAATCAAATCTTGTTTTACTCCTTTTGAGTCCAAATAATAGGCAGTAAACGATTCCATATTTTTAAAGAAATGTTCTTTGCTTTCTCTCAATCCCTTTTCAAATTCCCCAAAATATAAATATACCGTGGCTGTATCATTTACTTTGCCATTGCCTTTTACTTCAAGCCAATACGAATGGGCAAAACAATTTTGAGAGAATAAAAAAAGAGTTAGTGCTAATAAAACAGTTGATTTTAATACGTTTTTCATAATTTTTTTTAATAAGTTGTTATACAATTTCCGTGAAGTTTAATTTCCAAGTCCAATTACTAATCCCTCGAAAGCAAATAAGGGAAAAGTCTTATTTCTTACAATTTATCAGTATTTAACGTTAGTTTTATATTCTTATTTTGTTATTTTCTTGGCATAAATAAAATCACCGCTATACCAATGAGTATTATTGCAGTTCCTATCCAATCGTATTTGTCGGGTTTGAAATTATCAATCTTCCATGCCCACAACAGCGCCATAACAATGAAAACACCTCCATATACAACATAATATTTTCCAAAAGAGGTAGTTTACAAAGTCATTACGTATCCATATAAAGCAAGAATTATTGCTCCTGTAACACCATACCAAACGGATTTTTCTTCTTTCAGCCAAAGCCAAACAAGATAACCTCCGCTAATTTCACATAGACCTGCAAGAATAAAATAGGCTGTGATTTTTATAGCAGAAATCATATCGTTTTTTTAAATCCACAAAATTGAAAATTTTGAATGGTATCAAACGGTGTAATATGATTTTCAGTAAAGCATTTTATAACTTCAAAGTTTTCTTTAAAAGTATTTTTCATCGAATTTTCAGAATATTGCTTTATTTCTAATCCGCTACATTTCAAAGGTCCATTTTCAGAAAAAGTGCCTAGTAAGAAATTTCCATTCGGAGCGATTGCATTTTCAACTAAAGCTACATATTTGCTACTACTTATTTCATCGGTCAAGAAATGAAAAACAGCTCTGTCGTGCCAAAAATCAAATTTTATATCGAATTTGAATTCGGTTATGTCTGAAACAATCCAATGCACCAAGTTGGCTTTTTCTCCTAATCTATTTTTAGCTTTTTCTAATGCTACTGCTGAAATATCCAAAACCCAAATGTTTTGATAGCCTTTTTCTAATAATGCATCTACGAAATTACTATCGCCACCGCCAATATCAATGATATTGGCGGTTTTTGATAGGTTTAAACTTTCTAAAAAATCCATTGAGATTTTGGGATACTTTTGTGTCCAACTCACTTCGTTTGTTTTTTTGTTGTGAAAACATTTTCCCAATGTGATTTTTTATTTTCCATAATACAATTACTAATGTTCGTGTTCTCCACCACCTTTCGATGCGGATAGTAAATAGAAAGCACCTTTGGTTACAATTTTTGCATCGGCAGGGATTTCTTCCACAAATTTCACTTCGGTATAACCTAAATCCGTAGTTCCAGGTACAACTTCAATTGCTTTGAAATGAATTTCGTTGTGTCCTTCTTCTTCGCCTGCTGTTTCTTCAGAATGTGCTTCGCCTTCTTTATGCGCATGAGCTTCAGGTTTTTTAGCTGTAGCCTTTTCTTCGTGTTCTTCCTGAATGTAAACAAAATATTTATCGCCATTTTTTACTACAGCATCTTTTGGCAGGGCAGGAACAGTGGCATTTTTAATACTGATATTGGCAGAAACATACATTCCCGAAATTAAATCCTTGGAATCAGCCGGATTAATTTTGGCGTGAACGGCTACGGTTTTACTTTCGTTTGAAAATGATTTATTGATCCCAAATATTTTTCCTTTTATAGATTTATTTCCTTGATTTGTTAAGATGAAGTCTATCGTTTGTCCTACGGCAATAGATCCTAAATCTTTTTCATAGACATTCAAATCCAAGTGCATTTGGCTATTATCAACTACTTCAAAAAGTGTAATTCCTGTTTCGGCAAATGCGCCTTTGGCAATATTAATTTTCCCAATATAACCTGATATCGGCGAAACTATTGGTACCACACTTGATCCTTTAGTACTCATATTCAAAGCCTGTAATTTATCTTTAGATGCTTTAGCTCTTGCTTTTTCAATTGCTAATTTTGCTTTTACTTCCTGTAGCAATTTTCTAGGATTTACATCTTGGTCGCTTAATGTTTTCTGACGATTGTATTCTAATTGCAGGTATTCAATATTGGCAATAGCCGAATTATAATTTTCCTGCATTTCAACTACTTCCAGGTTTTGAATGGTAGCCAATACTTTTCCTTTGTTTACATAAGTACCTTCAAGAACTAAAATATCTTTAACCGTTCCACCAATTAAAGTAGAAACATTTGCCATATTTTGTGGTGGAACTGTAGTGTATCCATTGGCTTTAATCACTAAATTCAAATTTCTATTTTCTACAGAACCTGTTTGAATTCCAACAGTTTTGTATTGTATAGCAGTTAATGCTACTTCATTTTCTGATTTTTCTTCTTCGTGAGCTGCTTCTTCTGTTTTCTTTTCTCCACAAGAAGTAAGAAGTAAGAGGCAAGAAGTAAGTAGTAAGAGTGTGGTTTTAATCTTGATATTTGAAATTGTATTTATCTTTATATTTTTCATTGTAGAAATTATTAATTGTTAGAAATGGATGGGAATTGTAATTGAATGGCACTTTGATTGTAAGCATTGGTAGCTTCGGCATTTTGTTTTTTGATGTCGATAGCCTGATTCAAAAAACTAATGTACATCCAATAACTCATATCGCCATTAGCATAACTTTTTTGCGCTGTTGCAATAATCTGTTCTGCATATTGCAGACCTTCTTTTTGATAGTATTCTAATGCTTTTTGTTGTTTTTCGAAATCATTTTTCAATTCCTGCATTTTTAACTTCAAAGCCAATTTATTTTTATCCAATTCTAATTGGGATTGCGAAATACTAATGGCTGATGCTTTGGCTTTAGCTGAATTTACACCACCAAATAGAGGAATTTGCAAACCTGCGGTAAATCCTTGAAAATAAGATTTGGTATCAATGGTTTGTGCAAAATAACCCAATCCTAATTTTGGAGTTCGCATTGCTTTAAACGTATTGGCTTCTTTTTGATACACCGAAATTTGTTGTGTATAATAATCACTTACTAAAGTTGCTGCTTTAGATTGGTTTTCATCCGACAGCATTGAAAACTTCATTGGTGTTGCACTATCCGGTACAATATTATCTTCGGTTTGAATAAAAAACTGCAATTGCTTTTGATAAATTGCCAAATCAAATTCGAGTTGTGCTTGCTGGGTTTCAATTTCTTTCGATTTTGCTTTGGCACTGATTACTTCAATTTTTCCACTTTCGCCTGTTTCAAAACGAAGTTCTGCATTCTTCAGAAATTTAGAATAAATATCCAATAAATCTGTATTTAGCTTTTGAATAGTAACGCCGTATAAATATTGATAGTAAGCGATTGATACCGCTTTTTCAATTTCAAATTCGGATAATGCTTTTCGCTTTTCTGCTAGCTTTACCAATTCTTCCTGCAATTGTCGGTTGGCTTTTGTAATTCTTCCTATTGGGAAATATTGTTGTATAGAAACATTACTGTCATAATACTTACTATTAAATTGCCCGCCCTGGTACTGTATTTGCAAAGGATCTGCCTGAAAGGCAGTCTTTTTCAGCACCGTTTGTTTTTCAATTTCCTTATCGGCAATTTTTAAATCGATATTGTTTGTTTTTGCCATTTCTATTGCTTTTTGAAGTGAAATAGGCTGACTGTTTTGAGCAAAAGAAAAACTACTTATCAATAAAACAATTGAGGTAACGAATGAAGTTTTTATTTTTTTTCTTCTTCCTTTAATTCCTTTCTCAAAGAGTAAATATAAAATTGGTAAAACAATCAATGTCAATAACGTGGCTGATAATAATCCGCCAATAACTACGGTTGCCAATGGTTTTTGTACTTCGGCACCACCGCTTGTTGATAATGCCATTGGCATAAAACCTAAAGAGGCTACAGCAGCTGTCATTAAAACAGGACGTAATCGTGTTTTTGTACCCATTAAAACTCGTTGCAATGGATCGGTTATTCCTTCGGTTTTTAGCTGGTTGAAATAGGAAATCAATACAATTCCATTTAGCACTGCAATTCCGAAAAGGGCTATAAATCCAATTCCTGCCGAAATACTAAAAGGCATTCCTCGCATCCACAAGGCAAAAACACCACCAATAGCTGATAGTGGAATAGCGGTAAATATTAATCCCGCCTGCTTCATACTATTGAATGTAAAAAATAAAAGAACCATTATTAATCCTAATGCAATTGGCACCGCTACCGAAAGTCTTTTAGTAGCTTCAATTAAATTTTCAAACTGTCCGCCATAGGTTACGTAATAACCTGCTGGAAGTTTAAAATCTTTGTCTAATTTTTGCTGAATCTCTTCGACAACACTTTTAATATCACGACCACGAACGTTTAATCCAACAGTAATTCTACGTCTACCATTTTCACGGGAAACCTGAACAGGACCTTGTTCATACGAAACCGTTGCTACTTGTGAAAGCGGCACTTGTTGACCATTAGGCAGAGGAATAAAAAGGTTACTTACATCAGTAATATCACTTCTATTAGTAGCATTCATTCTTACTACTACATCAAATCGTTTGCTTTCTTCATAGATTTTACCGGCACTTTCTCCTGCAAATGAGGAACGGATAATTTGATTGATATCAGTAATATTCAAACCGTATAATGCTATTTTATTATAGTCGTATTTTACAGTAATTTGCGGCAATCCGGTTACTTTATCGGCTTTTAAATCGCCCACACCTTCAATTTTATTGATTTTGCTTATTAACTCGGTAGCTTTGTTTCCTAAAGTTTCTAAATCATCACCAAATATTTTAATGGCAATATCACTTCGGCTTCCTGTCATTAATTCGTTGAATCGCATTTGGATGGGTTGCGATACTTCTATATTGGCACCTGGAATGGCTTCCATTTCTTCTTTCATTGCATTGGCTAAATCTTCCCAGTTGTCATAATCGCCAGTCCATTCACTTTTGTCTTTCAATACAATAATCATATCTCCACTTTCAATTGGCATTGGATCGGTTGGTATTTCGCCGCTGCCTATTTTAGTCACAATCGTTTTTATTTCGGGGAATTTTGCTTTTAGAATTTTTTCGTATTCTGTAGTCGTTTTTACCATTTGCGAAAGCGAACTTCCTGTCATAATAGTAGCATTAATAGCTAAATCCCCTTCCTCAATTGTTGGAATAAACTCGCCACCCATATTTTGAAAAATTACGATTGCCAGGACAAATAATCCTAATGAGATTGCCAGAACGGTTTTTTTGAAAAGTAATGCTTTTTCAAGAAATGGGGTATATATACCCTCTAACCAAGCCATCATACGGTCACTGAAATTAGATTTGTGTTCTGTATTTTTGGATAAGAACATGGCACTCATCATAGGAACATAAGTCAAAGAAAGAATAAAGGCTCCGATTACAGCAAATCCTACCGTCATTGCCATAGGTTTGAACATTTTACCTTCTGTTCCTACTAATGCCAGAATTGGCAAATAGACAATTAAGATAATGATTTCCCCAAAAGCAGCACTATTTCTAATTTTTGAAGCAGATTGATATACTTCTTCATCCATTTCAGATTGGGTTAAATCTTTTTTTCTTTTGAGTTTCTGCAAATGATGCATAGTGGCTTCGACAATTATGACTGCGCCATCGACAATAATTCCAAAATCGATTGCTCCAAGACTCATCAGGTTTCCGCTGACGCCAAAAGCGTTCATAAGTATAACGGCAACCAGCATCGAAAGCGGAATTACGGAAGCAACGATTAATCCCGCACGAAGATTACCAAGAAATAAAATCAGTACAAAAATTACGATTAATGCTCCTTCAAGTAAATTTTTCGTTACCGTTCCAATGGCATTATCGACTAATTTACTTCTATCAATAAAGGCTTCGGCAACAACTCCCTCGGGCAGGCTTTTGTTAATCTGAACCATTCTTTCTTTTACCCTTTCGGTTACGGCTTTTGAATTTTCACCTTTCAGCATAAGGGCCATACCACAAACAATTTCGCCTTTCCCGTCTTTTGTAGAAGCTCCATAACGCAAGGAAATTCCTTCTCTTACTTCTGCTACATCACGTACTAAAACAGGTGAACCATTTCTATTTTTGACTACTACATTTTCTAAATCTTTGATGCCGGTAGCCATACCAACACCACGAATAAAATAAGAATATTGGTCTTTTTCGATATAAGCACCACCTGTATTTTGGTTGTTTTGTTCTAAAGCATCAAATATTTCTGTGATGGTTACTCCAAGACTATTTAAGGTATTTGGATTTACCGCTACTTCATATTGTTTTAATTTTCCACCCCATGTACTTACTTCAGCTACGCCTTCAACTCCCTGTAATTGAGGAATGATAATCCAATCCTGAATGGTTCGCAATTTTACGGCATCGTATTTGTCTTCATAGCCTTTTTTGGCATAAACATCATATTGGTAGATTTCGCCCAAACCTGTAGAAATAGGGCCTAAATCTGGTTTTCCTGCATATGCCGGTATGTTTTCTTCGGCTACTTTTAGCCGTTGTGAAACTTGTGCTCTGGCCCAATAAATATCTACATCGTCCTTGAAAACTACGGTTACTACCGATAATCCGAAACGAGAAATGCTTCGCAATTCGATTACTTTGGGAATTGTTTTTACAGATTGTTCAAGAGGATAGGTAATTAATTGCTCTATTTCCTGACTTGCCAATGTGGGGGCAGTAGTAATAATTTGTACTTGATTATTGGTTACATCTGGCAGAGCATCCAGAGGTAAGTTTTTAAGAGAATAACTCCCCCAGGCTATAAGCACAAGGGTAAATAAAAGTATAATAAACTTGTTCTTTATACTAAATTGTATGATTTTGTCTAACATTGAAAATATTATAATGAATTAGAAATTAGCAAATAAATTATCTGCTATTATTTGTGAAAAGGTCACAAGATTCTAACCCCGTCCAAAAAGACGGGGCATCATTATGCTATTTGAGGTGGTTGCCAAATACTTCCGAAGAAATTGGAAGTAAAAATTGATTTGTATGTAGGTAATTGTGTTTTAATACCATTAGAAGGTATTGGAAAGTCAATAATTATAGATTGCAAAAAAGTTGTCATTTGTGAACCACAACAACTGCAAACACAAAACGGTGAACATAAATCATTTTCTTTATCGTGAGAATGTTTTTCGTGGTTTGAAGCTACTTCTGTTTTACCATACACTGAACTATCTACTTTTATATCTGCACAAGGCATACACGAAAGTAGAAGTAAAACAATTGATAATATGAAGATTGTAAATTTCAAGCTATAAAAGTAATAATTTTTTATTTATTATAACTAATTATTTCCAGTGAAACTCAAAATAGTGAATAACCTTTGCTACTATTCCTATTAACAATATTAAGCACACTAAAATTATCATTAAAACACGAATCACAGCGTATGCTGTAATTGGCTTTTTAGATTTAGTTTTGGGTTGATATTTTGGTTTGTTCTGTTTTTTTGTTCTTTGTTTTGCCATGTTGAAATGTGTAATTAATTTAAAATCCAAGAAAATACAGGGATTAATTTCAGCAGAATTATTTTCTTTGTTTTTACCATATCAGATGCTGAATTTTACAGGCTTTATCAGCAATCCAGGTTAATCGTGCAAAATACCTAAATATCATTTTACTTGTTATTTCTTATTTCTTTTAAAGCTTAATGCGCCAGAACCTCCAGACCGCTTTTTATTACTGCTATTTCAATTTTATTGGTTTTTAAGTTGTGTGATTCGCCGTCAATTTGTATGTCCAGGAAAATTTTCTCCGGCATCTCTATATGTAATTTCTCGATTAATATGTGTCTTGCTTTTTTGAATTTTTCAATTTTATTGGTTAGCACGCACAGACCAAAAAGTATCTTATCGAGAAAACTTAGTTTTGGGACAACCACTAAATCCAAAAGACCGTCATTTAAATTTGCATCAGGTGTAAGGGTCATTCCATATCCCATTTGATTTGAATTAGAAATAAAAAGCATAAAGGCATTTGTATCGATAATTTTACCGTTAAATGAGAGTGTTGCCTGAATTGGCTTAAACTCAATGCTGGATGCTATTGCAGCCCGGAGATAAGAAATCAAAGTTCTCTTATTGTATCTCTCATATTTCTTTATGATTAATGCATCAATTCCAACACCAGCGTTGCTGAAAAAATAGTGCCCGTTTATTTTTCCAACATCAATAAATCTTGTTCTGCCCCTGCGTATAATTTCGGCTGTTTTTTCCAGTGATCTTGAAATACTTAGATTTGAAGCCAGACCATTTCCAGAACCAACCGGAATAATTCCAAACTTAATTTCAGTATTGATCAGACAAGATGCGACTTCGTTTATAGTGCCGTCCCCGCCGCATGCTACAACATAGTGGGGCTTTTTGACAATTGCATTTTGGGTCAGTACTATGGCGTGTCTTTTATAATTTGAATAATCTACTTCAATCTTATAAATGCTCTTTGGAAAATATTTTTCTAATTCGGTTTTTCCGAAGTTGTGTTTTCCCGTACCTGATATTGGATTGAGAATAAAATGAATGGATATCATTATTTTAGGAGTTTGTTGGTAAATAAATAATCGGCAGTCTGATACCATGAAATTGTTTCATTAAGAAAAGCTTTATCCATTGGTAGTGTTTTTAGACTATTATCGGTTTTGTTCCATTTATAAAAAGTCTGCTTTTTCTGATCGGATAAAATCATTACTTTATCTTTTTTCATTAAGGCTAGTTTTCTATATGTTCCTATCAGGGCCCGTTGTTCAAAATTTGATTTCAATACATTTTTACCAAAGAAGTTGCTTTCATAGCTCCAATTCATCATTGCAAAAAAAGTTGGAAAAAAATCTATTTGAGAACATTGCTTATTCACTTTTTGATTCAGTTCTTTTGGAAAATTTACTATAAAAGCCGGAATATGGTAATTGGCCACATCTATTTCATCTTTTCCGGCACTGCTGGCGCAATGGTCCGCAATGATTATAAAGACAGTATTTTTGAACCAGGGTTTCTTTTTAGCCTCCTCAAACATTTTTTTTATGGAATAATCAGTATATTTCACAGCTCCTTCTCGGCCGGTTCCCGATGGAATATCTATAGTATTGTCCGGATAGGTAAATGGCCTGTGGTTCGAAGTTGTCATTACAAAATTGAAAAATGGTTTATTTCTCCTGTAATGTCCATCAGCTACTCTAATCATTTTAGAATAGATGTCCTGATCACAAATTCCCCAAGCGTTTTCGAATGTTACTTCATCATCGTCAATGTTATTTCGTATTGTCCTGATTTTATCACTCAATACACTGCCGCGGCCACGATCGTAAATTGTAAAGCCATTTCCTCCAAAATAGGAGTTCATATTATCAAAATAACCGTCGCCTCCATAAAAGAAATTAGTGCTATATCCTTTTGTTTTAAAAACATTTGAAATGGTGTATAAGTTTTGATTCTCAGGACGTTTGACAATACTTTGCCCCGGTGTTGGAGGAATACAGAGCGTCACTGCTTCCATACCGCGGACAGTTCTGGTTCCTGTGGCATATAAATTTTCGAAGAAGATGCTTTTTTGTGCTAAACTGTCTAAAAATGGTGTTATATTTTCTGTGTTGCCAAACTCTTTCATAAAACTTCCACTTAAGCTTTCTACCAGAATAAAAACTACATTCTTCTTACTTGGCTCTTTGTTGGTAGTGTCTGTTATTGTTCTATGAATGGATAATCCTTCTATTTCGTATTTACTATACTTATCTTTTAATTTATTTCTGACAACATTAAAAGCCTCTACATTTTTGACTGAAGTATAGAATTCATTATATGCCATTTGATTGTTTCTAAACGCTGCAAAAAAAGAATAAATACCCGATTTTGAAATTTCAGAATTATATCGGTTTTTAGACCATTCTGCCTGCTCATTTGTAATGAAAAATGTAAAAAATAATGCTATAGCAATTCCAGCGGATAAGGTAATAATTCTGTCTTTAATACTTACCCTGGATTGGAATGTGCTTTTAATAATATTTAATTTGTAAAAAACAAAAAGTATGATTGAAGTTATCATTAAAACACCAGAAACAAGCATTGGTAATGGATATGATTCCTGTATATTGGCAACTACTTCATGAGTGTAAATCAAATAATCTACAGCGATAAAGTTAAACCTTGTTTTGAATTCATCCCAAAAGGTAATCTCAGCAAAAAAAGTAAAAACTAATATAAAAATTATTAGAGAAGTGAAAAACCAAACTAAGGTTTTATCAAGCCATGATCCAATCCATTTATTAGGAACAATAAAGTAATAGAGCAGTGAAGGAATTAAAACATAGCTAATAGTGCCTATGTCATAAAACAATCCAGTTAACAATGTTCGAATAATTACAAACAAATTAAGAGAAACCTCGTCGTACTGCCAAATAATGAGTACTATGCGCATAATGAACGAGAATGCAAGGAACCAAAATAAAAATGCAAAAAGTAAATTGTAACGCGGTGATATATTGATTTTATAGAACATAATTTACAGTAGAATTATTTAAATTAAACCTTTCAGAGTTTTTTTTCTTTTCCTATTTTATCTCTTAGTTTAGGGGATTTTTGAAAGGTATATTTTTGATTATTTGAGATGCATTTCCTTTGTAATGACCGGTACAAAGGACAATAGCATTAAAATTTTCAAGATTTGTGATTTTTACTATTATTTAAAAATTAATAATCGTAAAACTGCTGTTCAATAACTTAAAAACAAGTGCTGGTATTCACGCAATAATTTTACCTTCAATTGCAATACTGCATAAGGCAAAATAGAATTAAGGCAAATAAAAATATATAAGCTTCTTGATAAAGCTCAATATTAAATTTTGCCAAAGGCTGGAAATATTACAATGAATTAAAAATCAGCTAAAGTAGCTTTGCTTTTATTTGTGAGCAATCACAATCTGACCCGGATCTCGAAGTGTCGGGACGGACTTTATTATACTATCTGAGGAGGCTGCCAAATACTTCCGAAGAAATTGGAAGTAAAAATTGATTTATAGGTAGGCAATTGTATGTTAATTCTTTTAAAAGGTATTGGAAAGTCAATAAGTACCTGCGACAAATTTACCATTTGCAAGCCGCAGCAGCTGCAGATACAAAACGGCGAACATAAATCAAGCTTATTGTTATGAGAATGATCATCATCATGGCTGAAACTGGATTCTGTTACAGTACGCGAAACAGCTGCTTTCATATCTGCACATGGCATACACGAAAGTACTAACAAGATAATTGATAATATGGTATTTGTAAGTTTCAACTTTGCAAAAGTAAGTTTTTTTTTTAAATCCCTGATAATTATTCAAGATGAATACTAAAACATTACATTATCCTTTTCATTATCGCACGTAAATAAGATCAGCAGACAAAGGTTTCTGCGGCAATTTTTTCTTTTTTTATTTTTATATATGTGGTTTTGTCATTTGACTTTTATTATTTACAAAATATAAAATATTGTGCCTTAAAATATTTTAAGAAAAACAATATTATTCTAAATATTTTTTTAGCTTTGTCTAAAAATTAAACCATGTGTTATTTAAATATTTTTTTAAGAAAATCTTTCTTGCTGCTAATCTTATGTTTCTCACTATTATCTTGTGATACAACTTATGTTGAAATACCCGCTGATGACCAACTACTGGACGGTCCAGTCGATGGTTTGTCTTATTCTGAAGCTGCGCAGTTCTTAAGAGGTGATGCAGCTGTAAACGAAGTTTTTACACGCGAAACAGGCCTGGGACCAACATTTGTTGGAACGAGCTGTATAATTTGCCATGCGGGTGATGGAAAAGGACATTTATTTACCACCCTTACCCGCTTTGGACAAATCAATGAGACTGGAAATCTGTTTTTAAATCAAGGAGCCCCACAGCTCCAAAACAGGGCACTTCCGGGTTTTTTACCCGAACAAATTCCAGCCGGGGCAACATTCTCCAAATTTACCCCGCCGGCATTTACAGGACTGGGTTTTCTGCAATATGTTTCAGATGCGGATCTCGTAGCAATGGCAGATCCTGACGATAGTGATGGTGATGGCATTTCAGGGGCTGTAAATTGGATTACTATACCCAATTATTCCATTCCAGCCCCCACGGCAATAATCCAAAACGGTAAATACATTGGGAGATACGGAAAAAAAGCATCCGCCTTTGATTTGCTGCATCAGACAGTTAACGCCTACAATCAGGACATGGGAATAGCATCCTTTTACAATCCCATAGACCATTATTCTAATTTAGAGATTGATCCTGAGATTCCAACTTCCAAAGTCAACGATGTTGTTTTTTACCTAAGTACCTTAAAAGCCCCAATTCAGCGCAATCAGAATGATGCCGGTGTTATCCGCGGTAAAAACATATTTGCTCAAATTAATTGTGCGGCTTGTCATAAAAGTGAGCTCAAGACAAGTTATGCTCCTGTAAACTCCCTTTCTTATAAAACTTTTGCCCCTTACACTGACTTGCTTTTGCATGATATGGGAAGTGCATTAGACGATGGTTATACAGAAGGAAGCGCCAAAACCTACGAATGGCGGACACCGCCACTTTGGGGAATCGGCCTTTCAGAAAATTCACAGGGAGGAAACTTATTTCTGATGCATGACGGCCGTGCAAAAACCATTGAGCAGGCCATAACATTGCATGGCGGCGAGGCGCAGCAAAGCAGAAATGCATTTGAAAAACTTTCCACACAAGACAAAGAAGCTTTACTGAAATTTATAAAATCATTATAATCAATGGATCGAAAACAATTTTTAAAAACATGCGGTTTTGGATGCCTGGCAGCATTAACCGGAGCAACTTTATTACAAAGCTGTGCTTCTTCCCAGATTCTATCAAGAGAGATCAAAGACTCTGATCTTTTAGTTCCCGTTTCTGATTTTATAATACAAAAGGGAACAAAAACAGAATTCAAAAAATACATCATCATTCAAAATGAAATATTAAAAGCCCCGATTTGCGTGTATCGATTTAGTGCAGAGGATTATTGCGCCATGTTTATGCTGTGCACGCATCAGGGCGCAGAATTACAGGTTTTTGGAGATAAACTCCAATGCCCTGCGCATGGAAGCGAGTTTAGCAGCAGAGGGGTTTTAGAAAATGGGCCTGCTGAGAGAGATCTTAGAAAATTTCCAATAGCAATTGAAAACAACTTCCTGAAAATATCCCTGAAATGAGAATAAAACCAACTTATATATTCCTTTTTACACTTCTTTTTAATTTAACTTCTTTTGCGCAAATTGATCCCAGTTTACTTAAAAGAATACCTAAAGATACTGTAAAAAACATCTTAAACATGGATGCCCTGTACAACAGACCGGCATTGAATGCAAACAAAACACCAATTTCTATTGGTGGGTATCTTGAAATAAACTGGCAGAAACTGACCACGGACGGAGTATCGGAAGGCCATCAGTTTCAAGCCAGAAGACTGTCTGTTTTCATCTCATCAGCTATTAGCAAAAGAGTAAAGTTTTTAAGTGAAATTGAATTTGAAGATGGAGGCAAAGAGATTGCAATCGAATTTGCATCTGTAGATGTTGAATTTGATCCTCTGGTCAATTTAAGGGCCGGAATAATTTTGAATCCGATTGGCTCCTTCAATCAAAATCATGACGGGCCTAAATGGGAATTTACCGACCGCCCAATTTCATCTACCCAGATGCTGCCCGCCACCTTTAGTAATGCCGGAGTGGGGCTTTTTGGGAAAAAATACACAAAAAACTGGATGTTTGGCTATGAAGCCTATTTATCAGGGAGTTTCGATAATTCTATAATTGAGAACACCCAGAATAAAACTTTCCTGCCCGCGGCAAAAAACAACCCCGAAAGATTTGAGGAAATAAATAGCGGTGAGCCCTTATTTACTGGAAAAATAGCCCTTCGAAACAGTAAAATAGGCGAACTGGGAATTTCATATATGGGAGGGATTTATAACAAATTTCAGGATGACGGAATTGTTGTTGACCAAAAAAGACGGGTAGCTGTTTTCGCCCTGGATTTTAACACGACACTGCCAAAAATCAAAACCTTTATCACTACAGAATTTGCCTGGATTTATGTTGATGTACCCCAGACCTACTCCCAGCAATTTGGAAACAAACAAAGGGGGGGCTTTATAGATATTGTACAGCCCATCCTGAGAAAAACAATGCTGGGATGGGAAAAAGCAACCGTAAGCATCGCCTGCAGATTGGAATACGTGGATTGGAATGTGGGAAAATTTAAAGAAACCGCAGGCAATATTGGTGAAGATCTATGGAGTATAATGCCCGCCATTAGTTTTAGGCCCACCTCTCAGACCGTAATCCGCCTAAACTATCGCTATTTAAAACAAAGGGACATTTTTTCTAATCCGCCATCCATTACGGATGGGTTTAATATGGGAATATCAACTTATTTTTAAGCTGTACATAATTAAATAAAAAGCCTGTAGATTTAAAGGTATTTTGTTCACTTTTACCTGCTTTATAATTCAGTCTAATTTATTTCCTTGTTTTCGTTTCTAATAATCTCCCACTCACTAAAATTCAAATCCTTCTTCCCCTGGGGAATATGGCTTTCCATGAAAAGTCGTGCAGGCTGAATGTAGAAATACCGCGGATACTGGGTGTTATTGCTATGGCAGTAATAGCAGGAAGTCTGCAAGATTGATTCGATATTTACAGGAATTTGATAGACTTTAGAAATATGGATTGATAAAACCTGTCCGTAATCGGAATTTAGGACAGGCTAATAGAATTGCATCAGCAGAAAGATAATTAACCCAATAAAAAGAATCTTTCTGATGAATTGTTTCATTATAGAATGTTTTTTTTATTGATCCGCAGTTGCTCTTTTTTGATCTATAATAGGGTTTTGTGATCTCTTTTATTTCACTGATCCATAGAGCTCGTTTGCCATAGGGCAGTAATCCTTTATTGCTGCCATTGACAGCATTTTCGTTATTAGATTCCTATTTTTTATCCGATCCTTTTTCAATCATTTCCATTCCGCATTTTGTACATTTCCCTTGAGTTTCAGAAACCGATCCGTCCATAGGACAAACATATTTTGTCACCGTTTTACTCATAGCCTGACTTCCTTTTTGGGCATGGGTATCTATTTTTTCAGTGACTTTTACCATTTCCATTCCGCATTTGGAACATACACCGGGTTGGTCTGAAGTTGCCCCATCCTTCGCGCAGACATATTTTGTCACGGTTTTACTCATAGGCTGGCTTCCTTTTTGAGCATGGGTGTCTATTTTTTCGGTAACTTTTACCATCTTCATGGCACATTTAGAGCAGTCCCCTGTTTGATCAGAAGTTGAACCGTCCATGGGACACACATATTTTGTCACCGTTTTGCTCATAGGCTGACTTCCTTTTTGAGCATTAGTATCTATCTTTTGAGTCGTTTTTGTTAATTTCATGCCACATTTTGGACATAATCCAGAACTTGGGTTCATCGCCTCAGGATGTGAAGGGCAGATATAAACTATTTTTTGCTCCTCATTTTTTGCAGCTGTTTGTGCTGTTGCGGTTAAATTAAATGCAAAAAATGCATTTAATATGATAAGTATTGCTTTCATCTTTTTTTCTATTTAATTATTTCTACAGTTTTACCACAACCCAGCATTTGGGAACCGTAGTAAGGATTTTTAATTGTGTTCTCTTTGCTCAGCCAGTTTGTCTTTTGCATCGGGCAGTATTGGTAATAAACGGCTTCTGAAGTTTTTATCAGGGTATACATATTTTTAGACAAAGGATTGAAAAATTCACGGTGCTTTTTAATATCCTGTGTAGCTGAAATACTATTAGCTTGTTGACTCATATCTTTGGATACTTTCATCCAGACCATATGTTCTTCTGTTTTTAGCGTTTCCATTTTTACGGAAGATATTGCGGTCAATAATTCTTTTGAGGCTGACGCGGCAGCTTTACCATCTGTTTTTACCAGTGCATCTTTCAATAGGAAATAATTATCGAAAACCGCTTTGAGCTGCTCTTTATCTCTTTTTGCTAGAGTTTCTACAAACAATTGCTTTATTTTAGACTATTAAAACAAATTGACCTAAAATAAAAAATACTATAAAGGCTTATTATTTTAAATATATATCGTAATATTGCAATATAAATATAAAACGATGGGAGCTACAAAAACAGATCACTTTACAGATAATCAAAACGAATTAGCAATTTTAGCTAAAGCTTTAGGACATCCTGCACGTATAGCAATTATGGAATATCTGTTAAAGGTAGACACTTGCATTTGCGGAGATATAGTTAACGAATTACCTCTCTCTCAGCCAACGGTTTCACAACATCTTAAGGAACTTAAAAATGCTGGCTTAATAAAAGGAAGTATTGATGGTAACTCTATTTGTTACTGTATTAATGAACCAGGATTAGAAAAAATAAAAGGCTTTTTCGAACATATTACAGCTCATCTTGAAAAAAAGAGAAACGAATGTTGCTAATCTCATAAATATGAAAATCAGAAAACTATTGGATACCGATTGGCAGCAGGTTAGATTAATTTATGAAAAAGGCATAAATACCGGAAACGCTACTTTTCAGACCACTACACCAACTTGGGAAGACTGGAATAATTCGCATCTTGCTACTTGTAGAATTGTTGCTGAAAGTGATGATTTGCTTACAGGTTGGGCAGCACTTACTCCTGTTTCTTCACGATGTGTTTATGCGGGTGTAGCCGAGGTAAGCGTATACGTTGACACTGAACATTCCGGCAATGGAATAGGTCTTGCACTTTTAAATGAGCTTGTTCATCTGAGTGAAGCCGAAGGTATATGGACTTTACAGGCCGGTATATTTCCTGAAAACGCAGCAAGTCTGCGCATCCATGAGAAAGCTGGATTTAGAATATTAGGCATTCGCGAAAAAATAGGGAAACAAAATGGAATCTGGAGAGATACTGTACTTCTGGAAAGACGAAGCGAATTGATTAAATAATTACAAATAATATAAAAGCATAGATAAATCAATTTTTGCTCATGCTTTTGCTATATAAGGATAAAAGATACAAATTTTTAAAATACATAAATTATGAAACTTTCAGAAATTAAAAAAGTACTTAATACAGTTGAGGCTGTAAATTTTGAACTGCCAAACGGAACTTTTGTGCCGGAATATTTTCACGTAACAGAAGTTGGTTTGATCACTAAAAATTTTATTGACTGCGGTGGGGTAGTCAGAAAAGAAACGGTTGTGAATTTTCAGCTTTGGGATGCCAATGATTATGAACACAGACTAAAACCTCAAAAATTAATTCACATCATTGAACTTTCTGAAAAGGTTTTAGGGATTGAAGATCATGAGATTGAAGTAGAATATCAGGACACCACAATTGGCAAATACGATTTAGATTTTAATGGTAAGAATTTCATTTTATTAAATAAACAGACGGCGTGTCTGGCTCAGGATCAATGCGGAATCCCATCAGATAAATCTAAGATAAAATTATCCGAATTAAATGCTGACAGTACAAATTCATGCACACCTAGCGCAGGCTGTTGTTAATTTTTAAACTATAATCTAAATATTTATTTTCAATACAGAAAAACTATGTTATTTACAGAAATAAAAAACACGATTAATTCATTTGATTTTAATCAAATCTCCGCAGAACGTAAAACTATCCTGCAGCCATTAGTGGATTACATCCAAAACAAAGCAGAAAATAAACAAGAGATTAGACTTAATTTAATCTGTACACACAATTCCAGAAGAAGTCATTTATCTCAAGTCTGGGCACAGACTGCCGCTGCAAACTATGATATAAAAAATGTTTCATGCTATTCGGGAGGTACTGAAGCTACTGCCTTATTTCCTATGATTGCCGAAACTCTGCAGCATTCAGGATTTAAAGTAAAAAGTCTTTCAGAGGGTAAAAATCCCGTTTATTCAATAAAATACTCATCGAATGAACTTCCTGTAATCGGGTTTTCTAAAGCTTATGATGACGATTTTAATCCTGAGAGCGAATTTGTTGCTATTATGACCTGTTCACAAGCCGATGGAGGATGTCCATTTATTGCAGGCGCAGAAAAACGCATACCAATTACTTTTGAAGATCCAAAAGTATCCGATAATACTCCACAACAAAAACAAGTATATCAAGAGCGTAGTCTTCAAATCGGAACTGAAATGTTTTATGTATTCTCACAAATCAAACAATAAAAATGTCAGCAAATAACTGTGCCCCCGTTGCGGAGCGAAAGAAATTAGGTTTCCTTAATAGATTTTTAACCCTGTGGATTTTCCTCGCTATGGCTCTTGGTGTAGTAATAGGTTATTTTATTCCGTCTAGTGGAAATTTCATCAACTCCTTTTCAAGTGGAACAACAAACATTCCCTTGGCTATTGGACTTATTCTTATGATGTATCCCCCCTTGGCAAAAGTAAAATACGAGCAAATGGGACAGGTTTTTAGAAACACTAAAATTTTAGGTGCTTCATTGTTTCTAAATTGGATTGTTGGACCAATTTTAATGTTTTCTTTAGCCCTGCTTTTTTTAAATGGTTATCCAGAATATATGATCGGTGTCATTCTAATTGGATTGGCGCGCTGTATTGCCATGGTAGTAGTTTGGAATGATTTGGCAGATGGAAACAGAGAATATGCAGCAGGTCTTATTGCACTTAATAGTATTTTTCAGGTTTTACTCTACAGTGTCTACGCTTATCTCTTTATTACCGTTCTGCCTCCATATTTTGGTTACAATGGGTTTGAAGTTAACATAAGTATTGCTCAGATTGCCGAGAGTGTTGGGATATATTTGGGAATTCCTTTTGCATTAGGAATAATCAGCCGATATGTTCTAATTGCACTAAGAGGTTCAGAATGGTTTGAAACTAAATACGTACCTTTTATTTCACCAATTACACTTATTTCATTGCTCTTTACAATTATAGTAATGTTCAGTCTTAAAGGCGAGCTGATTGTTCAAATCCCTATGGATGTTGTACGCATCGCTGTTCCACTAGTAATTTACTTTACTTTAATGTTTATTATAAGCTTTTTCGTTGGAAAATATTTTGGTGCTGATTATTCAAAAGCTACTGCTATAGCTTTTACCGCTACTGGAAATAACTTTGAGCTAGCCATTGCAGTAGCAATTGGTGTATTTGGAATAAACAGCGGTCAGGCATTTGCGGGAGTTATAGGGCCTTTAGTTGAAGTGCCTGCACTTATTGCATTAGTTAATGTTGCTTTCTGGTTCAGAAAAAAGTATTATAAAAAACCAGTTACCAGCTAATAATTGTTTTAATAGTGCATATGAGAATTGCAATAATATCAGATATACATGCCAATTTTCCGGCATTAGAACAAACTTTGAAAAGCATTGAAGAGCAGAATATTGACGCTGTTTACTGTTTAGGAGATTTAGTAGGTTACAATCTATGTCCCAATGCGGTAATCAATGAAATCCGTAAAAGACATATTCCTACACTTGCGGGAAACCATGATGTAAAAGCTGTAGATATAGACAATGAAGGATACAACGAGTCAGAAAGTTATGCTTATCAAATTGTTGGTAAAGAGCAGATAAAATATCTTTCTGCTCTGCCTGATCATATTAAATTGGAATATCAAGCAGCTGATAAGCTAATCAAGATTTTAATGGTACATGGCAGTCCCTATAGTAATAAGGAATATCTACTTGAGGATAAAAAAGAAAATGATTATACTAATATCTTCCTTGACTGTTGTGTTGACATAATTATCTGCGGACATTCGCACAAGCCGTATCATCGTATTATGGAAAACCCTAATAAGAAAGGCAGTTATTTCCATGCTATAAACGCGGGATCAGTAGGCAAGCCTAAAGATGGAAATCCCAAATGCTGTTATGCGGTAATAACTATCGACAAAAGCAGTAATTTCTCAAGAAAAGATGGTGTAAAAGTCGATTTTATCAGAGTTGGCTATGATATCGAAAAAACAGCCCAAGCCATTGAAGAAAGTCCACTGCCAAACGTTTACGCACTTATGCTTAGAAAAGCATATTAAGAGTTGTCATAATAAAATCATTTATGGAAAGTTTTAATTTTTTTTTAAATAGTATTACTCCTATAAGCAATCAGGAATTTGAAAATTACAGCCAATATTTTAAAAGCCATCGTTTACCCAAAAACAGCTATTTTGCATTGCAGGGTAAAATATGTCAAGAGGTAGCTTTTATAAAGAAAGGAACATTAAGAACTTATTATACTAATGAAAAATCCGAGGAAATAACCTCTTGTTTCTGTACGGAAAATAACTTAACAACATCATATAAAAGTTTTGTTTCCCAGCAGCCTTCAGACCTATCAATTCAGGCTATTGAAGATACTGAGCTTTTGGTTATTACCTACGCGGATCTACAAAATCTGTATAGGCAAAGTAATTTTTGGCAGAATATAGGAAGAGTAATTGCAGAAAGACAATACATGGTAATGGAACAGTATGCCAGTGTTTTGTGCAATGAAACCGCAAAAGAAAAATATTTACGACTGCTAAAAGAACATCCATCAATTCTAAACAAAGGATCCATAAATGATATTGCCACTTATCTAGGAGTAACCCGCAGGACACTTAGCCGGATTCGAAAAGAAATTACTGTAAATTGAGGACATTTGTCCTTTTAATGATAATTACCAGCTGCTACTTTTGCTTTAAAATTAATTAAACAAATGGAAACAGCAATTATCATTACCACAGTTTTACTTTTACTCTTTTCAGTTCTGGCTCTCTACGACGGATTTTATCTTCACATATTAAAATATAAGCTTCATAACAATTCCGAAAGTAAAACAGAGCATTACACACATACAATTAGGGCAATATTCTTTCCTTTAATTTTGTACTTTTTATTCTCAAATCAAGACTGTAATATAAGTTTTGTAATAGGTCTAATCATTGTAACTCTTGATATTCTAGTTATGGCGATCGATGCCTTCATAGAAAAAGACAGTAGAAAATTTATGGGCGGGCTGCCACGATGGGAATATATTCTTCATCTTTTTGTCAATGGATTTCATTTTGCATCAATTGCAGTTTTCCTGTCTATTAAACTACACTATGAAAATAATCAAATGGCAATTTTATCTAATATTGTTCAATATCAAAACTATAAAATATTCCATACTATCGTTATTAATCTTTTGCCTGGTGCAATTTTGATTGCTCTGGTGCACTTGCTTTTATGTATTCCAAAAACAAGAACTCATTGGAATAACTTAAGAAATAAAATTCAATGCTGTTAGTTTATATAATCTTCTTTTAGCTATAAAAAAGTAATATCCATTCTCATTAGAAAGAACTTAAACGAGCCTCTAAAACTCGCACCAGTGGTGCGAGTTTTAAATTGAATGAATATAAATCAGTATATTTAAGCCTTACTGTCAAACGTTGAAAAATCAAATGCTTTTACTTCTAAACCTCTGTGAGCTTGCTTAAAATATGGAAATTTTGAAATAAAAGGTTTGAATTTTCACCAAAGTATTCACAGTATACTTTATCCTTTAACTTATTAATCAATAATTCAGTAAATATTTATATGGGTAATTTCTCGGTCAATAATTGACACACATTTATTTACTTCTTATCTGTGATATTGTGTTAATTTCATACCTTTGAAGTTAAGTGTTCCTATAGGCGACCGTTACTTAACCTTGTATTTACTGGATAATTCATAAAGTCATCGAACCCTCTTTCTCCACATAAAGACAAATAAAGGTACTGTCTTTTGTTTTTTATGTGATAATTATTTTATAGTTGTTACATTCTAAATCCTCTTTTTTGAGAAGAAAGTTTTTGTTGAGAAAATACTGAAACCTGAGCAATGGCTTCCTTTAATGTCGGAATTGAACTTATTGAAGGGTTTTTTAGTTCCGATTTTTTCAAAAGTTGTCCGTATCGGTCTTTACTTGTAATTTCCATTTTTTGTATATCAAAACCGTCGTTTTCTTGTCTTACCCAAAAATTGCATACAATACTCGGATTATCATCTCCTGACCATTGTAGATAAGTCGATAGTAAAAAGTTTCCGTCTCTATCAGATCTTTCTTTACCATTGTTACAGGCTTCCATATATTCGGTAATGCTTTCTTTCAACTTTCCCGGATAGGCTACTTGTGTTTGAAAGTAACCATTAAAGCCTTTGTCTATGAGAATTTTTTCGAATGCTTCTAAATCAGGTAACTGTTTCATAATTTTAAATTTTAGTTATTTACTAGATATCCTTAAACTCAAGGGGATTTATATTCCATACAATTAGATGTGCTTTGTATCAACCCCATGTAGGCTAGTTGAAACTTTTTATAAACTCCGGCAATCAAATAATTTCATTCTTAAACCTCTGTCAACTCGCTTAAAACTTGAAAATCTTCAAATAAAAGGTTCGAATTTTGTACCAAGGAGTTCACATCTTGGTACAAGTCAGAAAGCATCTGATTTATCCTTTTTTTTACTATCTAGAGTCTAATAAAATAACAGCTGTAATCGAAGAGCTTCATTTATTTAGGTGATTCAACGTTCCATTCCTTCAGAAGTGAGCTTTTCTGGAAAAATTGAACCAATTATATTTCTCTTAGTTCCATTGTTTCTTCTTCATATAAAGTTGCAGTTATGAAATGAATAATCACTTTTTAGTAATAAATAGTTACTTGACTTTATTACGTTCAAATCTTATAGTTAAACTGTTAGTAGTTTATTTATTAGACGATTGATATTTATTTTATACTAAATGGGTTATGAAGTACCGAATGTAGTGTACACCCAAAACAAAGTTGATACACCTAATTTCTAAATATCAGTTAAGCATCATTAATACTAACAAATCTTTATAAAACAGATATTGGAATACTCATTTAAAAGATATTCCATATATTTACATCGTAATAATTTAATACGCTGTAAGTTAAGTGACCCTATAGGTGACCCTTGATTAAATAATATATCACAATCCTTGTCTTTGCTGGAATTGACATAAAATCAGCGGAACCTCTTTCTCCGCTGAAATTTGAAACCTTCAACTTTTGTTGAAGGTTTTTTTGTTTTTAGAATATTTCGATTGATTTATAAAATCTAATCGCAATATGATTCTTCAAAGATTTTTGAGCTGTTATGGTTTTCCTTAATTAGATTCCAAATCATTTCATTATGTTTGTATGATCGTACTTTTGTAAGAATAAAACAACTTCCTTTCCAATGCAAAAACTATAAAAAGAGATGGCATCAAAATTCATATTTTTACAAAATAACTATACGGAGCTATTTGCAATTAGTGAAATAGCGGAAAAATTATATTATGTTGATCCAAATTCTTCTTTAACTAAATCTCGTCTATTTGCTGAAAAAATGACAACATTAATTTGGCAATTTGAAAACTTAAACTCTTTTGATGGCAATCAAATAGAGCGTATAAATCAATTATTTTACAACAATGCTATCCCTGAAGTCGTCAAAGATATATTTCATGCTATTAGAAAATCAGGAAATAGAGCAAGTCATGATGGAAATAGTTCAAATACAGAAGCTTTATTTGTACTTAAAAAATGTTATCATTTATCTCGATGGTTTTATGAAACTTATGAAAGTACTTTTTTAGAAACAGAAGATTACATAATTCCTGAAAATGATCATGTAAAAACCGTCGAAACACTTAATAATGAACTAAGTAAACTTTCAAAAGAAGTTATAGATTACCAAACTAAAATTGAATCATTAAATGCTTCAACAAATGTTATATCTAAGCGAAAAGAAAAATCAAATCAAAACGCCAGAAATATTGATCTCAATGAAGCAGACACCAGATTATTATTAATTGACAAACAACTTGCTAGTGCTGGCTGGGAATGTGACTCTCTTACAATTAATTATAAAAATAACAAAACACTTCCTGAAAAAGGTAAAAACAAAGCTATTGCAGAGTGGCCATGTAATGGAAAATGGGCAGATTATGCTCTTTTTGTTGGAACAGAATTATACGGTATTGTTGAGGCTAAAAAATATTCAACTGATATTTCAACTGATTTACACCAATCAAAGATATATGCACAATGCCTGGATACCTCTTCAAATTTTAAAACCTTAGGAGAATGGGATTCATTTAAAGTACCATTTCTATTTTCTACAAACGGAAAAACCTACATTGAGCAACTAAAAACCAAAAGTGGCATTTGGTTTTTAGATGTGAGAAAGGAGCGTAATAAGGCTTATCCTTTAAGAGGATGGTTTTCACCAGAAGGAATTGTTGAACAATTCTCAAGGGATGTTGAAAAAGCAAACATTCGATTAGAAGAAAGTGACTATGATTATTTACAAAATCCTAACGGATTAGGATTACGCTATTATCAAATTGATGCAATAAAAGCAGTTGAAGATAAGATTATTAATAATCCTGATGATAAGCGTTCACTTTTGGTTATGGCAACTGGAACAGGTAAAACGAGAACAACAATCGGATTTGTTTACAGAATGATTAAATCAGACCGATTTAAAAGAATTCTATTTTTAACTGATCGCAGATTATTAGCTCTTCAGGCTTTAGGCAATTTTAAGGACAATAAGGTTGAAGATATTAACACTTTTTCCAATATCTATAAAATGGAGGAAATGAAAAATATTATTCCAGAAGCTGATACACGTTTACATTTTGCTACCGTTCAAAGCATGGTGAAACGATTATTTTATTCTGAAAACGAAATTCTTCCTATAGACACTTACGACTGTATTATTATTGACGAAGCGCATAGGGGTTATAATTTAGATAAAGAAATCAATGAAGAGGATTTAACGTTTAAAGATGAAAATGATTATATTGGACAGTATAAAAGAGTAATCGAATATTTTAATGCTTATATTGTTGGCTTAACAGCAACACCTGCCTTACATACAACTGAAATTTTCGGAAAACCTGTACACAATTATTCTTATCGTGAAGCAGTCATTGACGGATTTCTAACAGATCATGAACCTCCTTATATTATAAAAACAAAACTAAGTGAAGAAGGAATATTATGGGAAAAGGGAGAAAAACCAAAAATATTAAATTCTGAAACTAATCAGATAGAAGAATTGGCGGAGTTAGAAGATGAATTACACATAGAAATTGAACAATTTAATAAATTAGTAATTACAGAATCTTTTAATCGTGCTGTAATTAAAGAGCTCGTTCAAAGATTAGATCCTGAAGGTGATGAAAAAACATTGATCTTTGCTGTTCGTGATAGTCATGCCGATTTAATTGTACAATTACTTTTTGAAGAATTTGAAGCTATAGGAGTCGAAGTCCCACAAGATTCAATACAAAAGCTTACTGGTAAAGTATACGAAGTAGAAAACTTAACCAAACGTTTTAAAAACGAAAAGTTTCCCAATATTGTAGTTACTGTAGATTTACTAACTACAGGAATTGATGTACCACAAATAGTAAATTTAGTATTTATTCGTAGAGTGCGTTCTCGTATTCTTTTTGAGCAAATGCTTGGTAGAGCTACAAGATTATGTCCTGAGATTGATAAACAATTCTTTAAAATTTATGATGCTGTTAGAGTCTATGAAGCCTTAGAAGATTATACTCAAATGAAAACAGTTTCAAATCCTTCTATTTCTTTTCAAAAATTGATTGAAGAATTAGAATATATTGACACCCCTGAACGTGCTAAAAAACAATTGGAACAAATTGTTGCTAAGTTACAACGGAAAAAGAAGCAAATTAATCAAGGTCAGCTTGAACAGTTTATGTATTTAGCAAAAGGCGATTCACCTGAAGAATTTATTGAAAACCTTTTACAAATTGAGGATAATAACATCCAAAAAGTGTTAGCTAATTATACCAGTCTCTGGGGTTTTCTTGACAAGAAAATATACCAACCAAAAATACAATTAGTTTCGGAGCATCTGGATGAAGTTACTGAAATACAACGCGGTTATGGAAAAGCCGAAAAACCAGAAGATTATATTCAGGGATTTAAAAAATTTATTGAAGAGAATCGAAATCAAATATTGGCTTTAAAAACTATCTGTACAAAACCAGCTGAGCTTGACAGAAAGTCACTAAAAGAATTAAAACTTTTATTAGATCAGAAAGGTTATAATGAAATTACACTAGCCACTGCTTGGAAAACTGCTAAAAATGAAGATTTAGCTGCCGATATTATTTCTTTTATTAGAACACTAGCATTAGATACTGACTTAGTAAGTCATGAAGATCGAATTAAAAACGCTATTAATAAAGTAAAAAAGAGCCGTTCATGGAACGTAACACAATTGAAATGGCTTGATCGTTTTGAAGCACAGCTACTTAAAGAGACAGTTTTAACCAAATCTGATTTAGATGCAAAACCATTTAGTCTTGATGGAGGATTTACCCGTTTAAATAAAATATTCGAAAATGACTTAGAAAGCATCTTAGTTGTTTTAAATGAAAATTTATACACTGCATAAAATTATTCTCTTTCTAAAAGAAAACAAAATACAATACCATAATAAATAATTTGAGGGATCTCCTCGCAATAAATAAACAATGAGCGCACAAGAAATAGCCAACAAACTCTGGAATCTTTGTAATGTATTACGTGACGATGGTGTTACCTATCACGAATACTTAAATGAGTTGACCTATATTCTTTTTTTAAAACTAAGTGAAGTAAAAGGATTTGACGAGCATATTCCAGCAGAATACCAATGGCAATATTTTGTAAAAGAACATGATAATAATGAAGCTTTTGCAAAATATCGTGAATTCTTGGCAACCGTAAGTAATAAAACACAAAGCCAAAGTATAAAAGAAATCTACAGCAATGCTTCAACAAGTTTACGTAAACCTGTAAACTTTCGCTCTATTGTAACTGCTATAGATAAACTAGATTGGTACGAAGAAAACGACCGTGACGTCATGGGAGATATTTACGAGAGTTTATTAGAGAAAAATGCAGGCGAAAAGAAAAGTGGTGCAGGACAATATTTTACTCCTCGCCCACTAATTAATATTATGGTCGATCTAATGGCTCCCAAATTGGGTGAACGTTGGACTGACCCAGCAGCAGGAACTTTTGGTTTCATGATCTCAGCTGATCATTATTTGAGAAGTAAATACGATAACTATTACCATTTATCCGAAAAAGACAGAAACTTTCAGACAAATCAAGCTTTCTCTGGAATAGAACTAGTTCCAGATGCACATCGTTTGGCTTTGATGAATGCGCGTTTACATGGAATGGAAAGTACAATCTATCTAAATGATACACTAACTGAATTTGGTAAAAACCTAAAAGATTTTGACGGTGTGTTAGCTAATCCTCCATTTGGAACAAAACAAGGAGGCGAACGCCCAACACGCGATGATTTTACGTTTCCTACAAGTAACAAACAATTGAATTTCTTGCAACACATTTACCGTAGTTTAAAAAAAGACGGAAAAGCTCGTGCAGCGGTTGTATTACCTGATAACGTATTATTTGAAGATGGTGACGGACAAAAAATACGCCGTGACTTAATGGATAAATGTAACTTACATACTATTTTACGTTTACCAACAGGGATTTTTTATGCAGCTGGAGTAAAAACCAATGTACTCTTTTTCACCAGAGAAAAAACCGAAACCAACAATACTCAAAACGTTTGGTTTTATGATATGCGTACTAACGCTCCGAGCTATGGCAAGCGCACCCCTTTTACCGAAAAAGCCTTTGAAGATTTCGTTATGGCATATACAGGTGGAATACCTTTTGACAAAGTAGAAAAAGATTATGATGGATTAGTTTCTGATACAAAAAGAAAAACTATTAAAAACGAAAGATGGCAAAGTATTTCTCGTGCTGAAATTGAAAAAAAGAATTTCAATTTAGATTTAGGCCTAATTGCAGATAGTTCTTTAACAAACTCTGATGATTTAGGTGAACCTATTGATATTGCTAGAGAAGCTCTTCTAGAATTGCAAAGTATTACCGAGCAATTAAATGTAATGATAAAAGAATTAAGTTAATGGAAAATCAATTGCCAAAGAATTGGGTCGAAAAGGAACTTAAAGAAATTATATTTTATGTTATTGGAGGTGACTGGGGAAAAGATCCTGAATCAATCAATGATAATGATTATAAAGAGGTTCTATGCATTAGAGGAAGCGAAATAAAAAATTGGACGGTAAATAAAGGAAATACAGCATCTTTAAGAAAGATAAAAAAGAACAGCTTAGAAAATAGAAAATTAAAATTTGGTGACATATTGGTTGAGATTTCAGGAGGTGGGCCAGATCAACCAGTTGGAAGAACTGTTTTCATTGATGAAGAAGTTTTAAAATTCGAATCTGAAACTCCAAAAGTCTGTACGAATTTTTTGCGTTTACTTAGAATGCATGAAAATTTAAATAGTGAATTCATAAATCATTATTTACAATATTTCTACAATTCTGGAGAAATTACTAAGTATCAAGGAGGAAGTAATAATCTAAGAAATTTAAAATTTAAAGAGTATGAAACTATTTTAATTCCCCTCCCACCATTATCCGAGCAAAACCGAATTGTAGCCAAACTAGATAATCTTTTTGTCCAACTGGAGACCATAAAAACCAGTATGGTAAAAATTCCTGTTTTGCTTAAAAACTTCAGACAGCAAGTTTTGACACAAGCAGTTACTGGGAAGTTAACAGAGAGTTGGAGAGTTGGGAAGGAGTTGGAGGAATGGAAATATGAATTTGCAAAAGATTGTTGTGCAAAAGTACAAAGCGGAGGAACTCCGAAAGGAAGTAATTTTGCAATGTCAGGAATTCCTTTTTTGAAAGTTTATAATATTGTGAATAATAAAATTGATTTTGAATACAATCCACAATATGTATCGGAAGAAATTCAAAATAGCCAGATAAAAAAATCCATTACCTATCCAGGTGATGTAATAATGAATATTGTTGGTCCACCTTTAAATAAAACTGCAATTATTCCGAATAATTATCCTGAGTGGAATCTAAATCAAGCAATTACCCTTTTCAGAGTAAAAAAATACTTATCGAACAAGTTTTTATATTACTTTTTTTGTGAAGGAAGATCGGTAAAAAGCTTAGTAAATGAAACGAAAGGAGTTGTAGGTCAAGTAAACATTTCACTCTCACAATGTAGAGATTTTAGTATTCCTATTCCATCAGAAAAAGAACAACAAGAAATCGTTTCCCGAATAGAAAGTTTGTTTACCAAAGCCGATGCCATAGAAAAACAATACGAAACCCTGAAACAAAAAATAGATATTTTACCACAAGCTATTTTGCATAAAGCGTTTAAGGGAGAATTAGTAAAGCAATTGGATAGTGATGGGGATGCTAAAGACTTATTAAAGGAAATTGAAATACTCAAAAATAATAGCATCAAATCTAAAAATCAAAAGGGATCATCATATGAAAATTAAATCTCTATGGGTCTCAGAATACAAGAATTTGAAAAATATTGATTTAAAATTCAATTCTGACTTAATAACCTTGCTAGTTGGACAAAATGGTCTTGGGAAATCTAATTTGATTGAAATTTTTGGAACTATATTCCAAAGTATTGATCTTTTTAAAACAGAAGAAGAGATAATTAATTGGTCCCGAAAATTAATTGATAATCACTTTGAGTATTCAATAAACTATGAGTGCAATGATAATGATATAAATATCACTGTAAAAGATGATTTTTATGAAATAAAATCACGCAGTATTACTAGTAATGAAGTGACATTGTTTGATTTTAAAAAATTTTTTAAACATAAGAATCAGGTTCTTCCCAAATTCATTATTGGTTATTATTCAGGTGAAAACAAGAGAATAAAAAAAATTGTTGAAACGCATGAACGAAAAGAGAAAAATAATCAAATTAATTATTTTAGAAGGAAAACCAAACCAAATCAAGAATTACGAAAAATTTTCTTTGCAGAAAGTCAACATGGAAAATTAATTCTTCTAACTCTAGCACTTTATAAAAATCACTTACAGTATGGCAAAATAATTTCCAAATTATTCAATGAATATCTAAACATAAATGAAGTTAATAATTTTAAGATTGTATTTAACAACCCTAAATCAAAAGGCTACATTTTTTTAGAAAAAGGAATTGAAGAATTTCCAAATAAATTTTATTCAGATAGAGATGATGATAAAAATCCATTTTGGAATCTTAAAGGTAAACTCCATACACTTTTAAGTGTTTTTTATGATTATGGAATGAATGAAAACAAAGTTTCAACTTATTTAAATGAAAATGAATACAGAGGAAGACATATTCGTGAAATAATGGAGTTGGAAAAAATAGATATTCAAATTTTTCAAGAATATATCTGTGATAAATTTGAAAGACCATTAGACTTTTTTGACGCACTAGAATCAGCTCAAGTAATGGATGTTTTAACCGATATAGAGATTTACGTTGGAAATGAATCAAATTCCGTAAATTTTTCAGGATTAAGTGAGGGACAACTACAACTAATAACAGTAATAGGTTTAATATTAATTACCGGAAACAAAGACTGTTTGTTTTTATTTGATGAACCTGATACCCATATTAACCCTAAATGGCAAAGAATTTTCGTTGATATAATTAAGGAATTCAATTTTAACGGAAATCACTCTCATGTTTTTGTGGCTACACATAGTCCATTAATTGTTCAATCGTATGAAGATAATGATTTATTCCTTTTTAGAAAAGAAGCAGATCAAATTATAATAGACACTGACAATCATAAAATAATAAACTGGAGAATAGATCAAGTTCTATTAAGTGAATATTTCGAATTACCTAATGCTAGACCAAGATATTTAGATGATTTTATGTTTAAACGTTTGGAGATTATTGAAAAACGGGAACTTAGCGAAGAAGATGTTATCGAATTAAAAAAACACGAGAATGATTTTAATGTATTGCCTACCGGTGAAACATTGACAGATATTAAAACATTAATTACAATTAATAAAATCACTGATAAGTTTGATGGAATATGATACAATTAAAAAGATTTAAAATTTTTCCAAAGGTTGTAGATCGATATGGAAATTGTAAAATTACGGAAGCTAATAATGAATTAGAAAAACTATACACCTTATTTCCAGAACTTTATAACCAAGGCATTCTGAAATTTGAATTTGACAGAGATATTTACTCGCACGATGATATAAAAAAACAATTAATAAAGCAACAAAGCGGTAAATGTGCATTATGCGAACAACATATTCTTTCTCTAGATTATGGTGATGTTGAACACTTTAGACCAAAAGGTGGTTATGTACAAAAGGATGAAAAAATTAATTTTCCAGGATATTTTAAACTTGCATATGATTTCAAAAATTTAATGTTATGTTGTACAAATTGTAATCAAAAAAACAAAAAAAATTTCTTTCCGATCAGAAGAATTGACCATAGAGCTAATACAAATGGTGAAAACCTTTCTAAAGAAAAATCTTTTTTTATTAATCCATATGAAGAGAATCCTCGAAATTTAATCTATTTTGAAGATAATGTAGCTAAAGGAAAAGATAAAAATGGAAGAGGAAAAAAAACAATTGATTCAATTGGATTAAATAGAAAATCAGATGGAACATTCAGTGAATTATTTGAAAAAAGGTTGGAAAAAATCGGGCCAATAAGATCTGTTTATAAAATAGCAAAATTACCTCTTAATAATGGTATTATTAGTAATGTTGAAATATTAGAAAATATTGCTTTACTAGAAGAACATAAAATGAAAAACAAAGAATTTGCAGCAATGATTAGAGATAATTTCCCAACCTAAAAATCACTATATGAATATATTTTTCGGTAAAATTTCACAAAAAATAGATCCAAACCAAATAAACGAAGGATATTATATTGCCCCTAGAGGATCATCATGGTTTAGTGATTTGAAAATAGGTGATTTTGTTTATTTAATTGGCGGAGATAAAATACAGTTTTGGAAAGCCCTAGAATGGGATATTAAAAACGGCAAGGATATTTTAAAATTTGATATATTAAATCCTGATTTAGGAATTAACGTTTCACAATTAATTGCTTTAAAATATTTGCGCTTAACTAAAGCATTAGCAGTTTTAACCTCTCGATCTGCGAGAAACAAAGCTTTTTTTAAATTAGAAACTTTAAAAGAGATTCCTTTAACTGATTTATCAGATTCTCAATTCTATAAAAACCCTGAATTATACAGATTAATTAAAATTGTCAAAAGTGAAAACATTGTTGAAGATTCAGATGATATTCAATTAACTTTTGAAAACAACAAATTAAAATTAGTCGATAATAATTTTATAGATAGCTCAATTAAAGAACAATTTATTGATAATCTAGATAAAAGAGGAAATGGTGCTAAGTTAAAAGATCCTGTTTTAGATTTTTTCTTTAAAGCTTCTAGTAATCTACCAACTACAATTAACCATAAAGAAATTGGATTACGACGTTTTTACGATACTTTTTTTTGTGAATATAAAAATAATGAGAAGTACTTTCTTGTTGGAGCATTTTGGGATACTGAAAATCCGCAGGATCAAACAGCTCGTTTCATAAAAGAAAGCATCTGGACTAACGGATACACAGACAAATTTATTAAGGAGGTAAATGGTGTTCCTGCAGGAAGTAATATAGCTATTAAATCAGCATTTGTTCGAGAAAAGACAAAAGCTGTTATGGCAATAAAAGCTAGGGGAATTGTGATACGAAATCTAAACGATGGTCAAACTCTAGAAATACAATGGGAAGAAGACTTTAAACCTTTTGAAGTTGATTTTGGCGGATATATGCAAACCATTAAAGAAGTTTCCAAAAAATCAGATATTGAGGCAATCTGGAATGATGAAGTAAGAAATACAATAATAGATAATTCAATTATAAATTTAATCTCTTCTAAAAATATGGATTTTCCTTTAAATCAAATATTATATGGCCCTCCTGGAACGGGAAAAACGTATAACACTATTAATAAAGCCTTATCAATTATTGAATCTAAGACGGAGAAAGAAATTAATTCTGAGAAAAGAGAAGTCTTAAAGACTAGATTTGATGAATATATAAAAACTGGTCAGATCGTATTTACTACTTTTCATCAAAGTATGAGTTATGAAGATTTTATTGAAGGAATAAAACCGAAAATCATTGAAGACTCTGAAGAAAACAAACAGGTAATTTATGAAATAGAAGATGGTGTTTTCAAACAAATTGTTGAAAGTGCAAAAAAAACAAGAACGACAAGTAAAGAAATTATAGAAAAATATAGTTTTGATGATGCATGGGACGATTTATACAATGAATCAGAAAAGCTAATAGAAAATAACAAATCACTAACTCTAACCATCCAAACTCCAAATCTGGGATTAGGAGTCGTTGAAATTACTGAAAGAGGTAATCTAAAATTGAAACCAATTTATTCTGAAAAAGCAAAAACATATATTGTTTCTTATGACAGGGCTAAAAAACTACAAGAAGTGTTTCCTGATTTATCTATCATTAAAAATATTGATAAAGAATTTAGAGCTGTTATAGGGGGTTCTAATTCAACAGCTTATTGGTCTGTCTTAAATTACATCAATAATAAAATAAGCCAAAGTTCCAAAGTTACTAATATAGAAGATGAGCCTAAATTATTACCACACGTTTTAATCATTGATGAAATTAACAGAGGAAATGTTTCTCAAATTTTTGGTGAGTTAATTACTTTAATTGAAGAAGATAAGCGCGCAGGAAAAAATGAAAAATTAGAAATAACTTTACCATATAGCAAGAAAAAATTTAGTGTACCTTCAAATGTATATATTATTGGCACTATGAATACAGCTGATAGAAGCGTAGAATCAATAGATACTGCACTAAGAAGACGCTTTAATTTTACCGAAATGATGCCTAAATACAATGATTTAGAAAAAATTGAATTTAATAGCTTCAACTTAAAAGATGTCTTAAAAACTATAAATAAGCGAATTGAAATTTTATTGGATCGAGATCATACAATTGGGCATTCTTTCTTCATAAATGTTAAATCAAATGACGACAAAGCTTTGGAGAATATTTTTACCAATAAGATTATCCCGCTCTTACAAGAATATTTCTATCATGATTATGAGAAAATTGCTTTGATTTTAGGAGAAGGATTTATTGAATGTATTGAACCTAAAAATGATAATAAAACATTTGCAAAATGGTCTTCAAATAACATTAATAGCCCTGAATTAGTTCCTCGTTTTATTCTCAAAAAAGAAATTGCAAATATTGAAAATGCTATTAACTTATTATTAAATAAATAATGTTTAGCCGTAATAAAATAATTCAAGTCTTTGAACATAACTCTCTACACTATGGGAGCGAATTTAATGGTGTATTATTTGAAGAAAAACATTTTACAGCCCTTGTAAAATTAAATGAACTTCATAATAATGAGTATTTTACAATAATCAACAAAGGAATTAAATTTAAACAATATGTTGGAGTTATTTCTGTAGCTGGACTAACAATTGAAATTCTTCCAAAAGTTGACAATTGTGAAACTGATGAAAATCTATGGCAAAAAACTTTAATAGAAATGCTTCGAATTACAAAAAAGCTTAAAGTTCAAAATGTGAACCAAGCGAATGTAAATAAGCAAAATATTCATTTACTGGATCTCTATTTTGAATGGTTTTTAAATGAGGTTCAAAGCTTAATTCATCAAGGTTTAATAAAACAATATTATAAGGAAACAGGTAATGTAAAAGCTTTAAAAGGAAAATTAGAATTTGCTGCACACATTAATAAAAATCTAGTTCATAAAGAGCGTTTTTACACCACCCATCAGATTTACGATAAAGATCATTTGGTGCATCAAATTCTATTTAAAGCTTTAGATATAGTAGAAAAATGCACTAAAGGCAATTATCTTTATTCTAAATGTAAAACAGTACAATTAGATTTTCCTGAAGTAAAAAACATTTCAGTTACAGAAGACACATTTTTAAGAGTTTCAAAAAGCAGAAAAACAGCTCCCTATGAAACTGCTTTGGAAATTTCAAAGTTTATTATATTAAATTTTGCTCCTAATATTTCCAGTGGCTCAGAAAATATGCTTGCATTACTTTTTGACATGAATTCATTGTGGGAAGAATATATATTAGCAAGATTAAAACAGTCAGATAGAAAGATAGCTATTCGTGGGCAACAGTCTACTCGTTTTTGGAATGACATTTCGATAAGACCTGATATTGTAATTGAATACGAGTTTAGTAAGTTTATTATTGATACAAAATGGAAAAACATCTTACACAATCAACCATCAACACATGATTTACGACAAATGTATGTCTACAATGACTATTGGGAATCTACAAAAGCAATGTTACTTTATCCCTCAAATAAAACAGATTTTAAAGGATTTAAAAAATTTGAAGGGGACCATTCAAAGCATACGTGTGGTTTAGGACAAATTTCAATTTTCAAAGAAGATAACGAGACTTTAAATGATAAAATTGGAGAGAAAATTATCGATTGGTTTGTCAAAGAAACTCCTTTTAGATCCTAAAACCTTCCTACCCGCTCTCTAATTAACATAAAATACTTCTTTTTTATCACTTCAGATAAAAATGAAATCTCAATCAATTAATTCTCAACACTACAATTTTTAGAAACAACACAAAACCCCTTACCATTTTTCACAACAGTAAGGGGTTCTTATTTATCAATCTAACTATTTTACTTAAAATACACACCAACCAGATTGCCGGCGTTATCTCTGAGGTAAACTGAAATTCTAACATTTTTTTCGCCTCTGTAATCAATGTAGGCTCTTTGATACAATTTGTTAGCATCTACCCAATCCGATTTTTCAAATTGGATGCTGTTGCTATTTACAACCGTAAGTTCAGAAGAGTCAGATCCTTGACTGGTTGGAGTTCTCCAGGTGAAGAAAATTTGTGAGGCTCCTCCGAATGCTTCAAAATTCTCTCCTTTTAGCTCATGCTTTTCATTACTGTTAAGGACAATACATCTTGTTCCCTCTATTTCTGAAATCATACTTTCCGGTATGGTTATATAAGGTAGTTTTAAATCTTTTACATTAAAATATACTTTTTTGGTTGTAACCGAACGGTTTCCATAAACTACTTTTAGTTTGTAGCTTCCTGCCGGCATATCCTCTTTTTTAGGCATTACTATTTTTAGTCTGTCAGCGTAGCCGTTGTCATTTAACACTTGGGCTTCATCAATACTTAAAGGATACTCTTTAGAACCGTCTTCAGTAACTAAAGAAACTTTATTTTCGTTTTTGTTTTTAGAAAAACCTTCACCAAAAATTGTATAATCATGTCTAAAACTTGCTTCTATCGGAGTCTCTACACCTTCTACATTGATTATTGGCTGGAGATAGTTAATTTTTAAGGTGTAGGTTTTCTCAGAACCGTCTTCCGCTTTTACTTTATAGGTTGTTACTTTAACCGGGTCGATTTCTGCTCCGGACAACGGCAGCACTGATGCTTTCTCTGACAGTACAATAGATGGTTTTAATATCGCAGGAAGTTGTGCATTGTAAGGCCAATTTAATTCAATTGTTGCGCCCTCAATCTTACCGTAAATCTGTTTTCCTTCATGTTCTACTTTAAACTCATTTATATTATTGTATGGTAGCCCATCAGAATTTTCATCATTGGAACAAGAACTCAAAACCATCATTAGAATTAAGCTAATGGTTTGTATTTTAAAAAATAGTTTCATTGTATATACTTTATTATTAAATTCTTAATTATTTTTCTCCTTGCATTTTGATTAACTTAACCGGTCTTTTTAGCAAGACTGACCTTGAGTAATTCTCAACTCTTACCTGATATTCTCCTACAGCCATATTCTCGGGGAAATAAGCATTTATACCCGTTTTGCTGGTGGATATCTTTTTCAACTCTGTTTCTTTTCCTGTCGCATCTATAAAGAACACTTTTGTGATTTCGATTCCGTTTACTCTTTTTATGATTTGATCAGAGGCAATTCGGATACTGTTTTCTATTACCGTAGGTCCTTCTCCCCAATCTAAAGTTGCTGTTCTCGGATATTCTTTAGCCTTTGCGCCTTCGTTATACAATTCTTTCACTACAATATCCGGCTGATAGGTTACAATCTCTAAGGCGTATTTTTTTAATTCCCCTTTTTCATTTTTTAAGGTGTAAACAAGCGCTTCTTTTTTGTTTAATAAATAATCACTTACGTCTTGTATCAATTTATTTTCGGGTCTATCAACTAACGTATATCCTGTCGCTAATTGAATATCAAGTTCAATCGCAGTAGCTCCTAAATAATACGGCAGGGTTAAAACGATCTTTTTATCGACTTCGCTTACTACAGCAGTTATTTGTTCAGGGGTATTTATTACTTTAAAAGAGGTTATACTTTTTTGATAAGACTCCGCTGGTATGGTGTCCTCGTCGCTGGAGCATGATAATAAAAGGGTTCCTAGTGCAAGTAAAAATGCAAACTTTTTCATATTCAATTATTTTATTTATTTGGTGAATTTTTTTGTTCCGTTTTTCTGAATGGTATATTTAAAACTGATATGCCCCGGCTTATGGCTACGGTTCGGATCCTCAGGATTGTTTTTATAGATGCTTTGTATACTTAGTTTTACGTAATTTCCTTTATTGGTTTTTATCACAATAATTCTTGGAAGTGCATAAATAACATGCTCCTTATCACGACCTGCGTTCGGAAACAACCCACCTCCCATGTCGTAAAAGCACCAGCCCTCTTGTCCTCCCATAAACAGGTTTAATCCAATTTCAGACATTGCTGTCATTTCTTTTTCGGCTGGTATTTCTGTTAATTCCTCCAACGCCTTGTCAAATAAACTTCTTTCCGGTGCACGTTTGGGCATCATTTCAATTGGATCAAAGTAGTCTGCTTCGATCTTAGCGCTTTTGTACAAGAATATTTGTGATGTACCTGCTCCCTGATAGCCTGAGGATTTCTTATCCAGCTTGTTGTTTGCTTTTATAGAGGTATTAAAAGCTCCCGACAATTCTATATCCCATTGTGACGTTTGGACTAAAGCTTTGTCAACAACCTTATTTTCATCCAGATTATAATATATAGGGTCGGCTATATCGGTGTAAGAATCAGATCCCGAATTGCTTAGCAGATTGGTTACCGTATAGGTTTCTACTTGCCCTTTTGGTGTTTCTATTATTTTTTCTTCTGTTTCATCATTAGAGCACGAACCCAGAATCAGCGCTTGGGCAATAATTAATTTTAAAAAAACTTTACGTATCATTACTTTATTTTTATTTAATCTAATTAATAATTGCAAAGTTATCACCTATAAATATTTAAAAAAGAACGTGTTTATTTAAAAAAAAGACGCGAAATAACACTATCCTGAAATCATTAAACTATCTCGATCGAAGCGCAATTGAATAAAAAAAGTAGCTGGATACAGCTATTCACGTTTAATTTAGAAGACTATTTTGGCGCTATCAAAAATTAAAAAGTTAAAAAATTGTGATACTAGCAACACTACTGCTATTATGCCTAAGCTTTCTCAATTCGATATTTATTTTTATTCATTCTAAGTAAAAACAATAACTTTGTGCTCTAGAATGGGAATAGATTTTAAACAAATAGCTAAAAAGAAATGGTCTCTAATCAGAAAACTATCTCACTAGTACAAGAATTAAACAATAAAATAGGGATTGATATAAAACAATCTAAATTACAGTCGATAAACACAACATCATCATCTGTAAATCCATCTTATGGATGTGGGAAAATGTACACTTTTGAAACCAATGGCATTTTTCTGCACATTATAGATATTAAATTAAACAAATGTGTAGATATCGAATTCAACTGTAGTATGAATTCTCTTTTAGCCACTTATATTGTAAATGGTTACTGTTTGTTCAGGTTTAAAAACAATAAAACCGAAACGTTGTACAGACCTTTTATGCAATATCTTCAAATGACAAATGATTCTAATGCAATTGCTAAATTTGGAAAAGAAGAGTCTATTTATATCGTACAAATCGTCTTTTCGGAAGAATATATGAAAAAGTACAATCCTGTTTTCTTATACAATAATGCACAAACTATATTTAATAATACGATCCCGCAAGAAATTATAAGGTCGATTATTGAATTAGGAACGATCACCAAAAAAAAGCTGTGTTTCCATCTGTACATTGAGTCAAAATGTATCTCTTTATTGTCGAGTTTAATTGAAAGTTTTACAAGAGATGAATCGACCACACAAAACCAAAACCTCTATCTAAAATATGTCTATGATATTAAAAAATACATCGACAAAAACTTACATCTCAATCATACTTTAGACGAATTAAACAAAAGCACCGGAATTAGTAATTTCATTTTAAACAAAGAATTTTCAAGATTTACGGGAAAATCGGTAGCGAAATACATCAAATCAAAAAAAATGATTCTGGCCAAAGATCTTGTCACTAAAACTTCTTTGCCGGTTTATGAAATCGCAGATCGGATTGGGTACAAAAATGCTACTCATTTCTCCAATGCCTTTAAAAAACATTTTAAGACTTGCCCTAAAGATTATCAGGACTAATTTGTTCACGTTGCTAATTCTCTTATCCCTCAAAATCAAACGGATTTCAGCTTATTTTCTGAATTACGATAGTGCAAATATTTTTTAATATTAAAAGGTTCATTTTGAATAGCCTTCTGCTTTGGCCTGATGAGATTAGGTTAAGATGTTTTTTTTTACGCGGATTGTGCGGATTTTACTGATTCCGCGGATTTTTTTATTTCAATCCGCTAAAAACTGTGTGAGACTTTTTTTGATAATCCTTAACTTAGTGATATGTTTTCACGCGGATTCTGCGGATTTTTTTTATTTCAATCGCTAAAATCTGTGTGAGACTTTTTTTGATAATCCTTAACTTAGTGATATGTTTTCACGCAGATTCTGCAGATTCTGCGGATTTTTTTTCATTTCAATCCGCCAAAATCTGCGAAATCTGCGTGAGACTTTTTTTGATAATCCTTACTTAATGATATGTTTTCACGCAGATTCTGCAGATTCTGCGGATTTTTTTTATTTGAATCCGCTAAAATCTGTGTTAGACTTTTTTTGATAGTCCTTAACTTAATCCTATTAGCCTAAAATCAAATAGCACCTGACTCAAAAAGAATAATTAATTCCCAATTTGAATTAATTATACAACTATAAAAAGAGTAATTGTTGTTCAGTATCAAGATTAGCTCTGTCGCATCTACCCAGCTAAAAAGCTTAAATCAAAGATTCAAAAGGAATGCGGTTAACTTGCAGCCGCGACAGCACTCTATTCTTTAGGTTCTAGGAACCGGTTTTCATGAAATCAAAGCAATTAAAGCTTGATAATAATTTTCTAATAGTTTTTCATCTGCATTAAAAAACAGATAAGGTTCTATTAACTCTATTTCCATTAATTCGAAATTGTTATTTCTTATAACTCCGTCCACTCTTGCGTAGAGTACATGCTGTGGAAGGCTATTCACATATACTGCTGCTTGTTCTATATGTAATGTATTGGGTACTGGATAACTGATGTTACCACCATGATAATGTTGCACCCTAAAATCTCCTTTTTTAGGTGTTTTTAGTGAAGAATGACTGTACTTACCATTAAAAAAAAGGAATGACCACTCTCCATTTTTGATTTCATCGACGAACGGTTGTACGATATAATCTTGTTCTTTCAAGAGTTCATTAATTTCAAATAACCTCTCATCATAGTTTTTTTGATCTACTATTAAAGTGTTTTGTGCTCCTGCACTTACACAAGGTTTTACAACTAATTTATCGGTATTAAACTGACTAAAAAAATGATCGCTGAATACATGTCCCTTTTCTATATATTCGGCAGGAATTACACGAAGTCCTTTCTTTGCTATATCCTTAAGATAGCCTTTATGACTGTTCCATTTGATAATTTCTACCGGATTAAGGACTTTTACATTTAATTTGGTAATTTCATCCAACCAATTTAAAAATTCAGACAAATGGTTATGATAGTCCCAAGGTGATTTAATAGCCGCCACATCAAAACTGGTCCAATCAACATTTTCATCATTCCATATGGTTGGTACCACATTCAATCCCTTTTTTACTAAGAAATCAATTAATTCCGCATCCTCGTCATTAGTGACCCCTTGAGCAAATTTTTCTTGTTTTTTGTACCCTACTATTGCAATTTTCATATTCCTGTTTATTTATTTTAAAAAATGTTTCTACTTTTATTTTACAAATTTCTTGGTGCCCGCAACACACAAGATTATCCCCAGCGTAACTCCAAGCATACTCATGCTTACTTTTTCGTTAAGCAATGAAGCGGCCAATGTCAGACCCAAAAAAGGTTGTAGTAACTGCAATTGTCCTACCGTTGCGGTACCTCCCTGAGCCAAACCGCGATACCAAAAAACGAAGCCAACAAACATACTAAATACCGATACGTACCCCAGACTTAACCAGGCACTCCCGCTAATCCCCTCATACGATGACGGTATATAGAAAAACAGTAACGGTACCATAACGGGTAATGAAAGTAATAATGCCCAGGATATTACCTGCCACCCGCCTAGTGCTTTTGTGAGTTTAGCTCCCTCTGCATACCCCAATGCACAAAGAATAATAGCGGCAACCATAAGCAAATCACCTAAGAGAGAAGTTGTAAGTCCTTGAGCTGCTGCATAACCTATAACAAGCAAACTGCCCATGATGGAGAAAAGCCAGAATATAGGCAGTGGACGTTCACCGCCACGAATAATACCAAAAACAGCTGTTGCAATAGGCAGTAGCCCTATAAAAACCAATGAATGCGCTGAAGTAATATGTTGTAATGCCAATGCAGCTAACAAAGGAAACCCTACCACAACACCAACGGCAATAATAGCCAGAGGTAAAATCTGTTTCTTCGTTGGTATTTTTGCCTTAAAGAACAGCAAAACAACAAGAGCCAATATTCCTGCAATTGTAGCTCTCGCAGTTGTTAAGAATATTGGATTAAATTCCAAAACCGCTATTCTTGTTGCCGGTAACGACCCGCTAAACAATACTACACCGATGAAACCGTTAAACCATCCTTGCGATTTATTATATTTTATTTTTTGCATCCGTTTTTCTTTTGTTGTCTATTATTGTGAAGCAAAGTTCGACAAACAGCAACGATAAAAACAGTCACAGTTTTTGATATATCAATAGACACAGTTAGATTTGCATTATGAAAGAAGATTTTTTATATAACCGAATCGCTCAAAATATTGCCAACAAAATTAAGACCGGAGTTTTGAAGGCCGGTGAAAAATTACCGTCGGTAAGAATACTGAGTAAAGAGCATGGAATAAGTATTAATACTTCCAAAAAAGTTTTTCTTGAATTAGAATCTCAATCGTTAATACAGTCGAAACCGCAGTCGGGCTATTTTGTAAGTCCGTTACATTATTTAAAATTGCCATTGCCTGAAACAAGTAAACCTAGTCTTGTTGCTGATAACAGAGAGCCTAATGAACTTATTGATCGTGTTTACTCGAATATGGGCAACCATGAATTAACTCTTTTTTCAATCGGCGTACCTTCTGGCAATCTTTTACCTTTGGCAAAATTGAAAAAAGAAATTGTACTCGCAACAAAGTCACTAAAAGATGGCGGAACCGAATATGAATCTTTGTTGGGTAATCTAAAACTGAGAAGAATGATTGCTGTCCGCTCACTGGCTTGGGGCGGAGCATTAAAAGAAACGGATTTAATAACCACCAACGGCTGCATGAATTCGATAGCTTTATGTCTGATGGCATTGACTAAACCGGGTGATACCATCGCATTAGAAAGTCCTTGTTACCCTGGCATATTGCAGCTTGCGGTGAGTATGGGTTTGAAAGTATTAGAAGTTGCAACACATCCTGTTTTGGGAATAGATATTGATGCATTTGAACAGTTATTACCTGAAATAAACATTTGCTTGCTGGTTCCAAATTTTAATACTCCTTTGGGGTATTGTATGTCTGATGAGAACAAAAAAAGAATTGTAACCCTTCTTGAAAAATATAACATTCCGCTTATTGAAGATGATACTTACGGTGACCTTTATTTTGGTACTGAAAGGCCTAAATGTTGCAAATCTTTTGATACAACCGGGAATGTTTTATGGTGTAGTTCTGTTTCTAAAACCCTGGCACCCGGTTATCGTGCCGGTTGGGTCGCACCGGGTAAATACAAAGACCAAATAATAAAATTAAAACTTATACACTCCATATCTTCCTCCGCTATAATCCACGAAGCGGTTGGGAATTTTTTAATGACAGGCAGACATGATAATCATCTTCGTCGTTTGCGAAAGATTTTACAGCAAAATTATCAACATTATGCGCTTGCTATCGTTGAATATTTTCCCTTAGGAACAAAGATAAGCAGGCCACAAGGCGGTCTTACCTTATGGATTGAGTTTCCGGAAGAAATTGACACCACAGAACTTTATAATCATGCCTTAAAGAATAAAATAAGCATTGCACCGGGAAGGATGTTTTCTTTACAAAATCAATTTCAAAATTGTATGCGCCTTTGTATGGGTTTGCCGTGGACTGAAGATTTGAAATTAAAATTAAAACAACTTGGAAATTTAGCTAAAATGGTATAAGCTACTGCATTGCAGCTACCAACAACCTGAACCTGATTCTAAAAAAAACAAGCCATTTTATAATCAAGTTCGAAGGTTGCGGATAAAAAAAATCTCGCAAAGACGCAGAGTCGCAAAGTTAAAAAATCAGAATAAAAACTTGGCGACCCTGCGTCTTTGCGAGAAATAACACTTTGAAAATCGACAACAAAACAAACCTCAATAGCTGTTAAATCTAATAACAGAGCAGATTTACACAAATTACTCCTCGACTCTTGAAACTGATTCCAATTTTAGAAACAGATACAAAAAAAAGGCTGTTTCAAATTAATGAAACAGCCTTTTATATTCTGTAAAAAGAGCCCTAATTTAATTTTTAATATAAATAATTCAGAGCTGTAACGTCGTTACTATTGAAAGCTCCGGTCTCATTTGAACCGAAACAAGCTCTCATATAAGAAGTTGAATCATATCCTGTAGGAGTTCCCGGAATATGAATTGCTCCAACACCAGCTGTTCCTTCATTTGAATTCTGTCCACAGCTTTGACGGCTAAAATAGTCCGTATGACGTAAACCAATACAGTGACCAATTTCGTGCGCAGCTACGTGTGCATTAACATTTGTAGAATAACTTTCTAATCCTGAATATAAAGTAACAGAATTAAAAGGTGCTCCTCCTGAAGGGAAACCAGCTACTCCACCGGCACCTCCAACTTGTCTTCTTACAACAATGTTTGCACCTGAAGTACTTGAGCTAAAAGTTAGTGTAAAGTTAATAGACAATCCTAAATTATTGTATCTGTTTATAGCCGCTTGTAATCCAGCGCGCATGTTTGTAGTCAGAGCAGTTGTGCCTGTTCCTGACAATCCAACAACTTTAATAGTTCTTGGAGCAGATACTAAATTAGTCGTGCGGTATTGTTCTGTTGTAATACCACCGTGAATATCCATTTTGTTTAATTGATCTTGTGTTATAACAATATCTCCTTCGACCAAGAATGCATCTTCAGTTGTACCATCTAACTTCGTATTCTTAATCGCCTGAACATCTGTATTGTTTAATGCAAGTGCACTAATTTTTTTCAACACTTCTGGTGTTACTTTAAGAGATTCTTGATTTGCTTGTTTTGTCTCATCTTCTTTGTTACAAGAGAACAGCGTTAACGCTATAAACGATAAGGCTAAAATTGTTTTTATTTTTTTCATTTAAAAGGGGTTTTGGTTAGTAAAATAAGCTAATATTATAGGGGTTTTTACAAAATATTCGTACTATTTACTGCCAAATCTATATAATTTTACTATTAAAATACTCATAAAAACAATAATTTAACAAAATTAATACTTTTTGTTAAATTATTTTGTTATTATTTTTAATAATATTTATCTGATTATTCCCGCAAGCCCAGTAAAACCAATAATTAAATATAAATCAGCGCGTTACAATAAAAAATAGTACACACTGGCATCCATCTTCAATTTTGTTAAATTGAGTCCTAAAAATGATTTTGCAATTTTTTATTCCATTTAAAATGAAAAAAGGGTACTAAAAAGAGTATTTTACTCTTACAAATTTGGAAGATTCTTGACGAAATAAAAACTCATAAAAATTTTACAAATATTTTAATAACTTTGACTTATCAACAAGAGATAAACATTTCAAATAGAAATCGTTAAGAACCAATTTTATTTTTGCTTTATCTAAATTAAGAGGTGATGAGCGGTCACAGTAGTCGATTTTTTGTCTAACACGGATAAAAATGACTAAAACTCCCCAAACAACTACAGTAAATGAAGACACAAATTACCTTCCTCCTTTTTATGATAACAACAATTTGTTTCGCTCAAAGTCCTGAGAAATGGAAACACTACATCAAAAAAGAAAAGGAAATAAAATTTGAGAAATATTACTTTACAACTTTAGAAAATGCACAGCAGAACAAATACAAGATTGTAAAAAAACTGGATAGCGCTTTTTGTATTGTTGAAAATGAAAATTTAAAATCTAATCCGTCTTTAAAAAAAACACTTCCAGTTACTAATTTATGGAAATTACCTTCCAATTTTTCAAATCATAAAAAAGACAAACCGTACATTATAGCGACTGATACCATCGAATCGCTGCTTGCTGATTTGAAATCAAGGCACATTTCTGATGTCAAAATACTGGATACCAATCTGGTCATCATAAAAAGTGATTCCAAAAAAATTATTGAGGAGATTATCGATTTAAACAGTGTGTCTTCCATTTCGCAAGAATCGTTACAACCAAAAGGCGAATCTAAAATAACAGATCAAAATTTCAGCATCAATTCTATCAATAAAGCCAATGCTAATTTCCCTCTTTTAACTGGCGAAAATCAAATTGTAGGAATCAAAGATGATTTTTTTGATGTAAATGATGTTGATCTATTAAGTAAACACGTTCCTTCCTCAACACAATCTGCCACGGTATCAAGCCACGCAACTGCCATGGCCACTATCGTTTCGGGATTGGGAAATAGTTCTGCCTTAGGAAAAGGAGTCGCTCAAAAAGCGAAGATACAATCGTCAGATTTTTTGAATATCTATCCTGATGAAATAACTACTTTACAAGGTGTTACCACTCAAAATCACTCGTATGGGACCGTGATTGAGAATTTTTATGGTTCACTCGCTAATGCTTATGACGCTCAATTATTCGCAAATACTAATTTGACGCATTGTTTTTCCTCCGGCAATAGTGGGCTCGAAGGATATAAATCTATTACGGGTAATTTCAAGCAATCCAAAAATAGTATCATGTTGGGTTGTATTGATCAAAACGAGATAATTATGTCGTTCTCGTCAAAAGGCCCGGCTTATGATGGCCGAATAAAACCGGAACTCGTAGCCTTTAGCACACAAGGAACTTCAAATTCAACAGCAGTGGCGACAGGAATTATTACGCTTATGAAACAACATTATAAAACCATAAACAATACCGCTCTGACGAATACACTAACAAAAGCAATCATAATTAACAGTGCAAAAGATTTAGGCAATGTGGGTCCGGATTTCACCTATGGTTACGGCAATATCAACGCTGATAAATGTCTGAAAACGATCAGCGAAAATAGAATTATTTCGGGTAATTTAACATCAGGTCAGACCAATTCGCACAACATCACGCTTCCATTAAATGCAAAAAACTTAAAAATCACAGTAGTCTGGAACGATTTGGCAGCTTCCATCAATACTAACATCAGTTTGGTAAATGATTTAGACCTAGCAGTTATTTCGGCCGACAACACTACTTTTTTACCCTGGATTCTTAATCCCGATGCTCCTCAACAACTCGCTACAAGAGGAAAAGACAAACTCAATAACGTAGAACAAGTGACTGTTGAAAACCCCGCAGCAGGCCTCTACACTATTACTGTTAATGGTGCATACATCTCCAATACGTCTCAGGATTATAGCATTGCCTACGAATATGAATTACAAAATCAATTTGAATGGAATTACCCGGTCAACAATGATAATTTTCCTTATGATGGAAAAACTATTTCCCCTTTCAAATGGAATTCTTCTTTTTCCGGTAGCCCCGGTCAATTGTCAATTAGTTACGATAATGGACAGACTTGGGAAATAATCGCAAATGGTATAAATCTGGCTAGTGAACAATTTACTTTTACTCCAACAGAACAAAAATTCTCAAAAGCAAAATTAAAAATGACCATTAACACTACCGACTACATTTCGGATACCTTTACAATCTCTTATGATTTAAATATCAGTACCAGTCTAGTTTGTGATGGCACAACCGAAATTAATTGGGACAAACCTGCCAATGTTACTACATTTAATATTTACCAACTGGCAGGTGATCAATTGGAATTTAAAGAACAAACAACAAAAACCAGTTATGTTTATACGGATGAAAAAATTCACACCATTATTCCTGTATTTGACAATAGCGAAGGAATAAAAAGTGAGTCAACCCTACAGTATGCTAAAAACTCCAATTGTTATTTTGAATTGACTTTGGCGGAAGTTTTTGAAGAAGACAAAGTTAAAATTAGTGCCAGTCTTTTTAGTTTGTACAATATCAAAAGAATAGAGTTGGTAAAACTAAATAATACTGCTGAAAGTATTATTAGTACACTAGATGATATCAACTCGAAAACATTCTCTTTTTTAGATGGCGCTCCAATAAAAGGCAGCAATAAGTATAAAATAAATATAATTTTAGAAAACAATACGGTAATAAGTTCCCTAATTCTTGATACTAATTATCTAGGCAATGATTCGTTTTTTGTCCACCCCACACTGCTAAGAAAAAATGAAGAATTAAATATTGAAGCCAAAAAAGAGGAAACCGCCACTTTTTATTTGTATAATATGAGTGGACAAAATACTTTTACTTCCTCATTACTTTCTAAAACCAATAGCTTCAATCTGAAAAATACGGCTTCAGGAATTTATATCTACAAAATAGTAACCAATTCAGGCCAAACACAAACCGGTAAAATTGCCGTTTTTTAAGCTATTCGCAAATATGTTTTTTAAGAAAATCAAACACCAATATTCCCCAGTTCAAAGAAAAAAATCCATTTAATTCTATCTAACTATTTTTAAGTTATTAAAAACAAGCTGTTTAGATTCCTCGTTTTCATGACCTACTTCATAATTTTACCACGAATTTCACCAATTGGCACGAATTATTTTTTTGCCACTGATTAAAATGATTTACACAGATTTTGTAAATCCTTTTAATCCTTTAATCTGTGGCTTTCTTTGCTCATAGGCCTGTAAATAATGCTAAAATAAAATAGCACGCAGATTTAGCAGATTTGGCGGATTTTTGCAAAAACACTGCTAAAAAAAATCTGCTCAATCTGCCAGATCTGCGTGAAAAAAAACATACCTTTTTAATCTATTTCTTTATCTCGGTATTTCGGGGCGTTCCATTTTGTATTGTCTGCCCGATAAGGTTTTAATAAACGAAACCAGGGAAACGATTTCATCATCCGTCAGATTCAGGGGCTGCATCAACACATCGGTTTTTGGAAAAAAAGGATCTGCTGCTTTTTCATTTTCATCGGGATCAATCATGTGCATTCCGCTATTGTACATATTCACAACTCCCGTGATATTATCAAACAAACCGTTATGCATCCACGGGCCCGTATACATGACATCCCGCAGAGAAGGGGTTCTGAATTTCCCAACATCTTCTGCTTTTTTGGTAATAGCAAAGAGTCCTAAATCTTCATACTCCCTTTTGTAATACGTAAGTCCTATATTATGAAAGGATTCATCCGTAAAATACTTCCCCGAATGACAATTCATACAACGTGCCTTGGTACGAAAAAGGTGTAGTCCCTCGATTTCCTGATCCGATAACTGACTGTAGTCGCCATCTATAAAAGCATCAAAACGGCTTCTTTTACTTTGTATTGTTTTTTGAAAATCGGCCAATGCATGCAGAATTTTGTCGTAGGTAATCGTACTACTGCCGTATGCCTTTTGAAATAAAACAGCATAACCCTTAACTTTTGCCAGCTTTTTAGCCAGACTTTTAGATTCCATATTCATCTCATGGTGGGCTGTAATCGGGCCTTGCGCCTGCTCTTCTAAAGTAGTAGCCCTGCCATCCCAAAAGAAAGATTTTCTGGCTCCAATGTTGTACAAAGAAGGCGTATTTCTTTTCCCACGCAAATGATCATTACCAAGTGACACTTCTCTTGCATCACCCCAAGCTAGCTCAGGATCATGACAACTACTACAGGAAATTTGATTGGAACCGGAGAGTTTTGGATCAAAAAAAAGCATCTGACCTAAAACAACTTTAGGATCGTCTCTGGTTTCGTAATAATTGGTATCAACAGCCAGCGATTCAAATTCCTGCCAAAGAACATCCTTATCGACATTCGGTTTTGGCCATTCCTTTACCGGTTTACTATACAGTTCACGCCAGCTCGAACTTGTAATTGTTTCACTAAGCCTGACACCGAAACTCAATAGTGAGTACACAATACCAATAGAGAAAATAAATAAAAATAGTTTTAGTGAAATAGACTTCATTATAAAGTAATAGAAAATTTGTACTATCGGCTAAAATGTCAAACCCAATGACATTTGACCATAAGTATTGTTTATGTTTTTAGAATAATTATAATAATCCAGATCTGCTTTGATAAAAAAGTTAAGATCTGCCTGATATTTATAATCCCATCGTACTGTACCGTTTATTTTGGTGTAAGCAGCCGATAAATAAGCGAAATTATGATCCAGCATTTCAAAAATCTGATTTGTTTTTGTGCGATCCGTTAATTTCATTTTTGCATCCAAAGCCCAACTGTATTCAAAGGAACTTGATACACTGATTAGGGATTGTGCCAAAAGTTTTGATATTGAAAAATCCAATTTACCTATACCTTGCTGAATATCGATAGTTCTGAGCGGATCGATGTATTTTTCTGCCGTATTTTTCAAATTAAAACTTGGTGCAACAGACCATGATACTTCAGGATTCGGAACATAATACAATCCCGAAAACACAACCGATGCAACTTCATTTGTATATTTAGTATATTCCGATATTTTGACATAGGATGTTGTGGTTTGGTTGTCAAATATATTTTCTGTTCCTGCACGATCTGTATACGAAACACCAATTTTTGCACCCCAAACCTGCTCTTCTGTTTTTTTCAAATAAGAAGCCTCTCCTTCAAAACGCTGCTCTGCAATACCCGATGCAATAAGATTTTGAAATTCGGTCATTATCTTTTCATAATCAAAATGATTGTATCCTATTGATAGCGCAAAACCATTTCGATCTTTTGGGAAGAACTGTACATTTGCTCCATACCCCTTTCCATCATAAAAAGAACTCAATTTATTTCCCGTAAGCAAATTATTGTATACGCCAAGCCCTGTCATATGATACACTGCCGGAGCACCTAACTCGCTAAAGAATTTCAAATTATTAGACTGCGTGTATTTTTGGACATTAAAAGACGTTCCAATCGCATAATGATCTCCAATATTTCCTGAAATCCCGGCCACTACTTTTAGATCCGAAACTGTATTTTTGGGTCTGGGATCTATATCGCGGTATTCCAGTAAGGCGCGGTATTCTGCTGCAATTCCAAGAGTCATTTTTCGGAAAGCTTTAGCATAACCTCCTTTAAAAGAATATTCTTCATACGAAAGATCCCCTCCAATAGAATCGGCCGTTACATAAGGATATATGATTTGATAATCTGAGCTTTCGTTCCATTGGACATTTTTACGTCGGCCATTCTTATAGGACGCATTTCCAAAAACGGTGTTTTCAGAATCAATCTTATAATACGATTGTGCCTTAATAAGAAACTGACGAATACCATTTCCTAGCTGTTCTAAATTGGCTTGCTGAGAGGCCGTGCTATAACTAGCACCGAATTCAGATAAAGAATATCGGTACGCAAATTGTTGGTTCGCCGGATTACTGGAAAATACATTAGAAAAATTGCTTGGGGGAGCTAAATTTTCACGAATACGAATCAGTACCGAAGTGCTGTCTTGCGCGTACATAATACCTGAACCAAAAAGAACAAATAGAAAAAGGGAACGAAAACTCATGATTATTGTATTAATTCATTAAAGAAGGTTTAACCTCAGGGCTAAAATCTAAGGTAGAATTATTGGTATCCTTCAATATTTTTTTTCCGTTTGAAGCGCTTGAAAGCACTTTACGACGAACACTTTTACCATAACGGCTTTGATCTGCATCAACTTTTCCGCAATAGGTCCATCCCATATCTAAAGTCGGAGCAGTAACAATCCATTGAAATTCTGATTGAACACTTAAATTTACAGCATCGATAATCCAGGTATTTGGTATTGAATAAACGCTCTCTCCCATTGGATAACTTTCACCACCAATTACCAGATTATATTCATAGTCGTACGTATTATTAGCCAGAAAAGCGTCTTTAGTTATGGGTAAACGCGCGATAACAAAACTTTTAAAACCTCTGTTGTGAATAACCATTGAGGAGAATAAATTCTCCATATTTGGAACAGCCGGATTATCTACATCATCTGCATCTTCTGTATAAAACTCGAAAGCAGCAGTTCTCATATCAATCGAAGCTGAATTGTATTCTTTATGATTGATCGCATCTTCAGCAATAATAAAAAATTCACCCGGAGCAATTGGATAAGTTGTCCCCTTACCCGGAACGATAGCAATATTGGATGCCGCAAATGACTGTGCCATAATATTTGGAGTATAAGCTTGTTTGTCAGTCGTCATAAATTCTGACTGTGCAATCATTAATCCATCGGCGTATAATACTTTGTCTGTATTGTTGTAAATCTTAAAGTATTTATCTCCCCAATATTGTTTCCCTTCAGGAGTTTTGGTTCCTGTAAAAAATACTTCTTCGATGATAAAATCAGATTGTGTTGTTTTCAAGAAAAGATTTAAAGAAACCGCCGCGGTCTGACCGGTAATAACAACCGATTTATTGTAACCGCTAACAGAAGCTTCGGCAGTACTTCCGTCCGCCGCGTAACGAATTTTTCCATCAACAGCAATTTCATAAGACCCTTCACTCAATGTGATAGCAAGTTTATTATTGACAAATGAAGTGCTTTGAGTTACTTTACCGGTATTCAATTCTTTAAAAGAAATCGAAAGATCAGAAAATGAAACACCGCTTAAATCCTCAGGATTAACAAGCGTTAAAGCTATATTGGTCTGTTTATCGCTATAAGTATCATCCTCTTTTGAACAGGATTGTAATAGGGCCATTACGGCTATTGTTAGATAAACGGGGAGTAATTTAATTTTCATGATTGTTTATTATTTGTTGTTAAAAATTCAAGTTTAATTCCATTCCGAAATAAGGAGACGTTAGCCCTCTTCGCTCTATCTTCTGGCCATTGATTTCATAATTTTGATAGTAGCTGAATAGTCGGTTAACGAACATGGAAATTCTAATTCTCTTATAAAAATCTTTCGAGACTTTCAGGTTCATATTCATCGACATGGGGATGGTTCTTTTTTGAAATAAGGCATCATTGTATTTGATATCCAACCATTGCAAAATCGGATCTGATTTATCCCCCTCGAGATAAGGATGCTGTTTTCCGGAAGGATCAATATAAGCAACAGGTGTCCCGTTCATTGGTAAAGCCTGATCACTTCTAAAACACATAAATTGAAACGAACTCGAAAACTCTAACCCCAGTGAAGGAACATAGGTATCCACAATCAAGTTTGCATTTAACTGTTGTTTTTCAGAACCGTCATCCCATTGATAAAGACCTATGTAAGGAAGTCTCTTTCCGTCGATAATGATCTCTTTCTGTCCGCTTTTATAAACAGGGCTGCTATTGGTATAAGTAGTCTTAAACCAGGCACCATTTACGGTAAATCTTGTATTAATCGAAGTAAAACGTTTTGACGAAAATTGAAACTCAACCCCACTCTTCAGCAACTTACTACCATTATTAGTACTGTTGTAGGCCGTTAATAAAGTATCCATCACAAAACTCATTTGAGCAAGATCAGGCTGTGAGGTTAATGTATTTGGATCAATAGAGCTGCTATCGTATTTTTTATACGAAAGAGCCTGATATCGGGAACTGTTTCGAAATCCGGAGTTTAAGTTTTCCTTAAAAAAAGTAGCCGAAAATCGATTATTGTCATACGAAAAATCAGCCCTAACCTCCCATTTTTTATTCACCGCCGGTGCCAAATCATAATTAACAGCAGACGTTTTATAAGTCATTAAATTGATTCTTCTGTATTCGAGTGTATTATGATAATAGTTCAATTGTACTAAATCATTATAAACAAAATCAGGATAAAGCTGAGCCAAAGTTGGAAACTTAGTATACTGTCCGATTCCGGCAGTTAATTCAGCTCTCAGTGCCCGATTCCCTATTTTGAAAGACGGAAATACCCATTGTGCGTTGATTCGCGGATCAAAATAATACTTACCTTGAATTGCATAAGCGGATGATATATTTAATAATGACGTAGCCCTAAGCCCTGCCGCAACATTCAATTCATGAGCTGCAATCGGAATTTTAACGGCATCTTCCGCAAAAAAAGAAATATCTGTGCTTGCCGGAATATCTTTGTAAGATCTTGGACGTGTTGTCATTTCAGGCGATGGCGGATGATTGGTATCATAAACCTGACCTTTCCCGTTATTTTTAGAATACGTCCATTCTGAACCCATTTTTAAAGTCTGTTGCATTCCAAATAAAGGAATTTCAAAATCACCCATTACTTTTAAAAAAGCATCGAATGGTTTTCCGTCTACTTCAAGATTTGAAATGTACTGCGGCGTTAAAAAAATACCATCTGATTCTCCTTGTTCCGTGTTATTCGGAATTGCAGTTGCACTAGAAACCTGTACCCACTTGGTCTGCCTAATCTTATCAAATTGCTGTCCAACCGATGCGGAGGTATGAATCGATTTCAAGAAACGCGATCTTTTGAAATTTATATCCAAAGAATTCGCAAACGAAAACCGATTAAAATCTGAACTATAGCGGTCTACTTTTGCATAACCAATATCCGGATCGGTTTTTTCATTATCCATTGAACCGCTGTAATCTAAACTCGAATCCCATTGAAACAACTGAGAATCGTTCTCCCATGTTTTTTGTGTCCGAATCGATGTTGTGATTCTTTTGTAATTCTCAAAACTATTTCTAGGATCCGGTTTTGCATCTAAATAATCAAGACCAACATTTAAAACGAATCGTTTTTCTTGCGATTCAAAACCTTTTCCAACATAATATAATTTACTGAATTCGTCTGCTTTAAACCTTGATTCCCAATTACTACGGCCTCTTTTCCGCTGAATTTTAATAAGTCCACTTGTTAAATCACCATATTCGACAGAAGGAATCCCTCTGACAATTTCTACTTTCTCAATTTGATCTGTCGAAATAGAACGCATATCTACTCCTTTTGATGTTATATTTCTGCGCGTATTGGCATAACCTGAACCTGGTGTAATCTGCATAGTAGGTCCGGTTGTAAATTGCAAGTTCGAATCTGTGTTAATGGGAATTCCGTCAACTACAAAAGAAGTTCCGAGAGAAGAAATATCATAATTAGAATCGGCAGTTCCAACTTCTCTTAATTTGATATGATTTGAAGCATTAAATACAGGATCCTTTGATCGTCCACCGGGCAGCAATTCCAATAAATCTGTAAAACTTGACGGTTGCAAATGCTGCATTGCTTTTTTGTCAATAATAGAAGTACTGGTCATACCGCGTGATTCGACTGCTGTAATAACAACTTCGTTTAACTCAATACTTAAAGGAATCAATTCCAAAGTCAGATGCTGACCCGTTGTAAGTTCCAGCGTCTTTTCAAGAACTTCATAACCTTTATGGGATAGTTTTATCTTGAATTTACCATTTGGAATGGATTTTAGAAAGACAACACCAAAATCATCTGACTGTATCTCATATTGCTGAAATACTCCTTCCACAGTTACCAGAACTCCTTTTATAGGTAATTTACTTTCCGCATCCTTAACAATAAGCTGAGGAGTTACTTTATCAACATTTTGAGTAAAAACAATATTAGAAACTAAGAAGAGCACTAAAAGAATGATGAATTTAATCCTTTTACTAAGTAGTATTGTGAGACTATTATAAGAAGTCATTGCATTGTATTTGTGGCGGCAGCTATAAAATATATAACAGAAAGGCGATTAAAAGTTGCAAATATAACCTAATTTAGACTAATTAAAAATAATAAATTATAAAATTACCTGTTATTGCTTTCTATAGTGTCCCGAAAATACTATTATGAGATATAAAAGTTGTTCCGTTTAGCGCTAGATCACAGCAAACCAATATCTAAGGAATCCGAGTAATAATAAAATGCAGTTATTCTAAATAATTGGTTCAAAAAAAGTTTTTATAATCGAAAAAGCGTCTTATATTTGCACTCGCAATCAGCAAATGATAGCAACATACTGGAGAAATGGCAGAGCGGTCGAATGCGGCAGTCTTGAAAACTGTTGACTGTAACAGGTCCGGGGGTTCGAATCCCTCTTTCTCCGCCAGTAGAAGTTTCAGAAGAAACTTTAAAAGTCAAAAGCCTTTAAATACAAGTATTTAAAGGCTTTTTCGTTTTTTGTCACTTGTCAAAAAACACATATATTATCAAAGTACGGTGACCCTATGAGTGACCCCTATTTTTTTTCGCAAAAAAAAGCAAAAAAAGGGTCACTAAAAAAAGTGAATTGCCCGGGAATTCCTTGAAAACACTAGAAACTTTCAGCGATTTTAAATCAATTTGATTATTAATTTAAAATTGTGAGTTATGTTAAAAGTAATTTTTTATCTCAAAGCAGGTAAATTCAACAAAAGTGGAGAATCTCCAATTTATGCCCGTATTTCATACAAGAAGCAATCCATAACGATGGCGGCGGGTAAATCGATCTTAAAAGAAAGATGGCAATTTACTGACAACCTAAGAAGTGTTCTAAAACTTGAAAAAGAAAAGGTAATTAAGAATGCCCTGGATCTTTTTCTTCTTGGTATGGAGAAGAAGTTCAATGAACTTCTTAAAATCGATCAGGATTTTTCATTGCAATTACTTAAAGATGAATTTAAAGGAGAAACAGCCGTAAAGGAAGATTGTGTAAGCCTAATCGAAATTATGAAGAGGCATAATGAGTTCTTTAAAAGAAAGGTCGATGCCGGAGAGCGATCAAAGGCTTCCTACCAGAAATATGAACGTGCAAAAGATTTGCTTATCACATTTATGACAAAACAGTATGGAATACAAGATATTTCTTTGCCAGAAGTGAACAGTGCCTATGTTTACAGTCTTGAGGCTTTTCTTAAATATGACAGCAGTTTTAAAGGCAAAACAGGCATTCAAAATAACTCGGTAGTCAAATACATGCGCATGTACAAAACAGCATGTAAATACAGTATCAGAATGGGAATAATAGACAAAGACCCTTTTAATGTATATGATGGTAAACTGCATGTCACAGATGCTACATTTCTTACTCAGGAAGAATTAAATTTAATTGAAAACAAGAAATTTTCAGTTAAACGCCTAGAAAAGGTTAAAGATGTCTTTCTGTTTAGCTGTTATACGGGATATGCACCTGTAGATGCCGCTAATCTTACATCCAATAATATATCTTCGGATGGAAATGATAATCTTTGGATTATGACCAATAGGGCAAAAACAGCAATTAGGGCAAATGTCCCTATTCTTCCTCCCACCTTGGCGATTATTAATAAATACAGGAACATGCAAATTGGACTGATTCCAAAGTTATCTAATCAAAAAATGAACGCCTATCTAAAGGAAATTGCTGATTTGTGCGGTATTGATAAACACCTCACTTGGTATGTAGCGAGACATACGTTTGCAACAACCGTGACTTTAGGTAATGGAATAAGAATAGAGAATGTTTCTGCTATGATGGGACATACTAATATTAAACAGACACAGCATTATGCTAAGGTACTGGATAAAAATATTATGGAAGATATGTCAAAATTAAAACAAAAGTATACTTGAACAATTAGCCAATTAGACATTGACTACTATCAAAAAAGGCAAAAGAATTCACAATTGAATCCTTTTGCCTTTGTGTTAACGTCGTATATTATTTTGTTTGCAGATGTACAATCAATAATAATCACGGCTCATTTTCGCTAAGTATTTTTTCTATTTTGCTTGATTCATACAAATAAATATCTCCTAGCTTAGTATAAGGAAGTATACCCGTTTGACGGTATTTTATGATTGTATTATTTGAGAGTCCAAATATTTTCTTTAAATCTTCATTTCTATAATATCGCAAACTGTCTTTTGTATTGTTTCCTTTTATTTTTGAATCTATTTTTTCTAGTCTGGCATATAAAGGATCTAGCAATTGTTTGATTGCTACTATATAGGACATTTTAGTTTTATTACCTTCTTTAGACATAATAGTTAATTTTTAGTATTATAAATGATACAGATTACCAGCAAATTAATTTTTCTCTCCGTTTTTCAAGTATAACAATAATATTCTCAAGAAATCTTATTTGCTTGTCTTTATAGGTAAATCCTTTTGACTCAGAAAACTGTTTACTTATTGTATCTATGTTTGTTTGAAGCCCTGAATCTCCTATATATGTAAAATTATTTTCTATAAAAAGCTGAATTTTGCTTCTATTGCACTTTTGATTTCGATCATCAAAAAATAAAATTTTCTCATCCATAAGAATATAAAAAAGTTGTGCCAAATCGCTCTTGTTGAAATTAGAACTGCACTTCTCTCTTGTTAAGGCATTAAGTGACGAATTCCTTTTACCGAGGTTAGGATTATTTTTTTCTAAAAACCTTTCTATTTCTTGCATCCTCCCATACAATTTTGAAACCGCATCGGGAAGTTCTTCAAAAGCAAACTTCTTCATAACATAAACTTTTTTTGCCATTTTATTTCTTTATCAATGTCACTATGAATTGAAATAAATCGTACTCCTTTGGTTTCTATTGCGTTTTGGAAGATAACTTATATAACCATACTCATTTAGTTCACGCATGCATTTATGGTATGTTACAGGCCCGGTTATCTTAGCTAACTTCATAATTTCAGACCTATAGACTTCAATAGGGTTTACAAATCCCTTTTGCGTCCTAAATTGAAGTAATGCGGCATATATACCAATATGGGTAACACTGATACGGTAATCTTTTTCGATTGCCTTAAAGAAATCAGATAAAGGTTTTAGTGTTTTCATTCTATTTAAGTTTATCAGCTTATACGCATGCTATTCCTTTTCGAATATTTCTCCTGCTGGCTCTCACTCGTTTTTTGAATTTGCTTTACAGTTTCCATTGTTTTATTACCCAATGCAGTTGAGAGCGTTATTTTTCTCGAATGCTCATCATAAATATTTACCGATTTAAACTGAGGATTTGCTTCAATGTAAAACCGATGTTCATTTCCATTTTTAATCAAGGTTACAGGCAGCCGATTTCCTTGTTTTAAATCATTCTTTAATTTATCGGCTTGAGTTTTATTTGATAATTCCTTTAAAGGAAGTTGTTGTACAGCTTTTTCAAGATCGTAACCATACCCGGAATGAAATTCTTTGATTCTATGATTGCCACTAGCATCTTTGTCGTTAAGATCTAGTTGGATCCAAGTTTTTTCCTTTTGAACCGCTCGCCCTGCCAACAAATTATAAGCCTGTGTTGTGTCAACAGAATTTTCTTGCTCAACTTTGAAGTACTGATTCCTGTTTTCTTCAGGTTTTAACTCATTATGCAGACTAGCTTTATAACCCTCAAATTGATACTGTCCGCTTTGGTCTTTAACAAAGGACAACTCATGATCCAGTCGTTCTTTTTCGTTGACGTAATAGGAAACCGGAATAGTAAACTGCTCATGACCTTGTTTGATTTGTTGATCAATTTGATTTGACAAATCTCTAAAACCAATACGCTGCACTTGATCGCACAGCGCTTGGTTATTCTTCTGCTCTTCTTTTACATCCTTACGCACTGCAATTTGGTCTACCAGTGGTGCAATGATCAGTTTACGAATGAGTCTTACCAATAAATTAGGATAAAGCTGTTTTAGAATCTTGTTCTTTTCCTGCTTGAGCATCTGCAAAGCGAAACGTTCTTCCAAATTTTTTGTTCCCTTATACTTTGTTCCAATTCGCTCGTAATGATGCAGCTTTTCTTTAATCAGTGACCTATTGTTGGAAAGACTGAAATTAAACAGTTTACTAAAACGCTCTTCCCTGGAGCGCCACTGGTTCAATTCCATCTCTACTCTGTTTATGGGAAGTTGTTGGTTCATGATTACTAATTACATGGATTGACTTTTCTTTTTCTTCTTAGCTTCCTTTGGCACTTCTGGTCCATCATCATCAGCAGTTTGGTTTTGCTTTTTACTGCCTTGCTTTTCAGAAGCTTGCTGGGTTTCGGATTGCTTTTCTTCCTGAGCTTTACGATTGTCAATCCTTTTCATATTATTATCATAGATATTAATTGTTTTGAATTGCGGGCTGGCTTCAATATACTGCTTGATTTCATTACCTTCTTTTAAAAAAGTAGCGCTCTGCAGATTTCCTTTTTTCAAAGAATTTATCAAGTCTTCTTTGTATTTCGGGGTTTCCAGTTCTTTAATCGTATGTTTGGACAGTGCTACTTCTAAATCATAACCGTAATTTTGGTGGTAATGGTTTAGTTTAAAGTTTCCATTAGATTCGGATTGTTTGAAGTCCATTTGAACCCAAGAATTATAAACTTCCCCCTCTTTACTGGTGAGATCTTTATTTACCGATCTGCCTTCCATAAGATTGTAAGCCTCTTTCATGGTGATGTTGCTGCCTTTATTGATATAAAAGGTTTGCTCCAAATTTTCTTTGGAATTCTCTTTTTGCAATTCCACTTTATAAGAATTAAAGAAATACATATCGCTTTCTTTTGACTTATTGAAATTTAATGTAGCTGCAGCAGTATCATTACCATATTGCGTATTATGTGTCAAAGTAAAATTAGGTTCTTCTTTCTGCATTTTTTCTTTTAATTCAGATTCTAATGCATCTCCAAAACCAGTGTACTTTAACTGGTCGCGTAAGTATTCAAAATTTTTCTCGTTCATGATTTCAATTTTTTAATTATTAAATAGTTTATAATTTTGGAAGTACAGTAACCTGTACCAGTTTTGTATTCTTGACATGTTCTTCTAAATGTCTGCCGCCATTTTTCTCCATTAGCTGGATGGCTAAGTATTTTTTTTCCGGAATTGTAAATTTTGGTAGCGCAAATACAAAGATGTTTTCTGCTTCAGCTTCAATTTTATCAATATCATTCAGGACATAAATGGGCGTAATTTCAATTTCCTGTGAAGCAGTACGTTTTATTTTTTTAGTGTCGCGAATAAAAAAACGAAGCTGATCGATCTCATAATTGATTTTAGAATGGTTGGTTACTTTTATCCTGTAATACATAACCTCGTCACGAATAAAAATTCCGTTCAGCCTCAAATCAATATCGTATTTACTTTCCTTCTGGCCTCGCAGCTTTTTTTTGTCGTATAGCGCTAACTTTGAATATTCCTCAATATCCTGATCATTAATAATTTCATCTGAAAAATAAATTCCCTGTCCATCTGGCTTAGTTTTATTCAATGTAAGATTCAGTTGCGGGAAATCTTCATTATAATCCAGCACGAAAGAGTAGAGTTTACCGGGCTTATGGGACATTCTTTCGGCGGATATGAGACCGCTTTTACTATTACACAGACCCCTATGTTTGCTGCTGCAATTGCCAGTGGGGCGATAACGGACCTGGTAAGCCTTTATTATTCTGTCGGCAGATCTGGAAATCCGGAAATGTGGCGCTTTGAGGGCGAACAATGGAATATGGGTGGATCTCCACATGATATACCATCAAGCTATCATGCTAATTCACCTCTTCCAAATGCTGTAAATATTCAATCACCTCTACTGCTGTGGAGTGGTAAAAATGACAAGCAGGTAGACATACACCAGAGCCTGGAATTTTACCTGGCAATGCGCCGATTAAAGAAAAAAAGCATCATGCTTTTATATGCTGATGAAGGTCATGTTTTTACAAAACCAGACAATCAAAAAGACATTACGATACGCATGATAGAATGGTTTAATTACTTCTTGAAGGATGATCATTCCTATTCTTGGATTAACAAAGGAGTACAATAGAAATTTATATAAAAATGCAGTCCCAAATGGGACTGCATTCTTCCATGAAAACGAAAATTACTGACCATTTACAACACGATATAAAGGTTGAACACAATTGTTTTGGTCATCTTTTTCATAAGCAACAGGACCTGATGTTACGTTAAGACGACATAGCTGCGGCTTTTGAATGTTAGAGCAATCTATTGGTTCTTCTTCAGTACAGTCTCCATTTGAATCAGGAAAGTATCCTGGTCGAATGGCAAGGGTATCTGCTTTTGGCGAACTCTGCATGGAGGTAGTTGCAAAAGCTCCTGCCATTGCCAATAATACGGCAGCCACAGGCATTCCATTTTTTAAAAATAAACTTTTCATAATATTAAATTTAAAATTATAATTTGATCTACTTTTTCTACAGGTTTCGATCTGTTTCCTGTCACCAGCGCTGGTAAATTTTTAATTTATTTAATTTCATTCTTAATTATTTTTTTTAGTTCATAAACCACAAGGTCATTCCCAATTATAGCATACAAATGCGTTTCGGTTATCACAAAAGAATTAAGGACTTTGCTCGAAGTGTGAAAGAGAGGAAAACTGAGCAAATATGTATTTTTTTTTAGATTGTATACATCTATAATAAAAGATTTATCCCATAACTTTTTATTCTCATACCTGCCCTTTACCCTGGAATGCACGAAGAGAAGATTGCCGACTACTGCGGCATTTGCATTTACTACGAATGATGGCGTGGACATTGCATATTGTTTTCCATCCCTGAGGAGCGAAACCTTTAAATTTGGATGGCTTATAGTATCAATGGTATGTCCTCTGGTGATAAGTTTTCCGTTTTTTTCAGCGGTCATAAATTCATTGCGGTAATAGTATAGGTAGACAATTTTCTTTGCCGCTTCACTGTACAGAAGCGTTCCATCAGTATCAAAAATGCCATCATTGCGGCTCTGCAGAAGTTCTCTGCTATATGTTGTTTTTTGTTCGGCGTCAGCATTATAAATCCCCAAAACATTTGCCAGTTTTTTTGAATTGTTTGATCTGAATACCGCCATGCTGCTGTCAATTGGGACTATCCTTGTAAAGTAAGGAACTGAGTTTAATTCTCTAGTGATGGTCCAGTTTTTCATATCTCCTCTAAGGAGCACAGGAACATTCCCATCCGATAAATAAAAATAGGGTTCTCTGACACTTATCGTAATTGATTGGAAGGGGATTTTTTTTGCATCGAAATGCAGTTTATCTAATTTTTTGTTCTTTAGATTTTGGTCCAATGAAAGTACATACATTGGATATTGATAGTTTCCAAGATAGATCCGGTTATTTGCAAAACCGGCAATATAATATGAATGATGTTTTAAATCTATTGTATTTGAAAACTCAGCTGGATGATTTGGATATGTTCTTATAAAAGGGTTGTTATGATGTATGATATTTTCAGAGGAAAGAAATAAAGCAAACACAATCAGTATACTGCCAACAATAATTCCAACTGTTAATTTAACCGTTCTGTTGCCTGTTATAGATGCAGTAGCATTAATGTTGGTTTGTTTTTCTAGCACAATTGCAAAAAGGGCCAGGACAATAAATATACAATTGAAAATCAAGTGCATATTCCAGCTCATTTTCTCTAAAATCCCTCCGCAGGAACAGGGAATAAAAGAACTGAAATTTAGAATTATAAAAATATAAGCAGAAAACATTGTCATCAAACCCAGTGCAGCATACAAACCTATTGATTGCAATTTGGGTACTAGCAGTGCTGCAGCGATTAATAGTTCAATACTAATTACCAGCCACGAAATCCACGAGGCATATATACTTAATAATGGAGACTGACCAAGCTGCACTTCAAAATTCTCAAAATCCAATAATTTACTTACTGCTGCATAAACAAAAAGAATTGTATACAAGAGACAAATGATCTCCGCAATTGCTATTTTACTATGTAAATTTAATTTTTTCATCTTCATAGATTTTGAAAATCATTCCTGTTTCAAATTCTAGAAAGGATATCTTAACTTGAAGTTTTACTAATAAGAATTTGATAAGACAAAATTACAGTGACCTCTGCAATAAACTGTTACCGAAAACAAGCCAAGATTTTTCAAAAACAATCAATCATAGTTAAAAAAATAAAAAAAGACATTACTAAACTATTTTGTTTAGCAATGCCTTGATTAAATAATTCAATTCAAAGAAAATTACTTACCCGTTTCACTCAACATATTTAGTTTTTCACTAAGTTCAATCAGTCCGGCTTTTTGTAAACATTCATCTCCAAAGAATCTTAAATCCTGAAGATTTTCGTCTGGGATACTCATCAAGAGAATTGAGGGTTTGTCATTGTCCTTAGCAGATAATCCACGTTCAATAACATGGTTCAATAATAATACATTTTTTCGTGAAATTTTCAAATCAAGCTTTACTACATCATTCATGCTTGGAATACTGAGTACAGTATCAAAAACCTTGGCCACATCATTTGTTGTCATAATCTTCACGGTTTTAATTAATAATTTATTTCTACAAAGGTATAAAGCCAGTCTTAAAGTGTCATGGACATAATATGTCCATCATAGGTAAAATCCATTTCGCTTACTTAATTTTGTCTCTGAAATAAAAAGGAAAGGTTAAAATGAGCAACCAAAAACCTTCCCTAAAACAGTCAGGATTTTGCTGTTTTAAAGTTGGTTTATTGCTTTGAAAGAGCACATTTTTCAATCTAAGATTCGGAAGATAAATTGGCATAATTGCTACCCAGTTATAATAGTTCTGAATTTTATGCAGTGTGCACTTTCCTTGAGTTCCAAAATAAAATGAAACAGATTTTATAAAAGGATATTGAAATTTTAATGACTTAATGAATACAGCTTTGAATTTCCGGAATACTACAATAAGTACAGCAAATAGTATAAAAGAAGTCTGTAAAAGAGAAATTTAAGTTTTGAGTATTTTGGAAACATAGGAATATCAGAAAGACATTTAAAGTATCAGCAGGATTGCAACGTTCCTGCAATCGGCAAGATGTCCTGTTGTTAAACAACAGCCTTCTTGCTACTCTATACTCGGAACTCGTGAGCAGTGATACTGAAAGCATAAATTAAGGTTTGATAACAATGAAAAAGAGAGAAAATGAAAAGAGAAAATTCAAACAGAACACGCATTGTTGGGTTAAGGTTTACACCCGAAGAGTATGCGAAAATTGAGAAAAAATGGAAAGCCAGTACTTGCCGCAAGCTGAGCGATTACATTCGCAAACACCTATTTGAGAAATCTATAAATACCACTTACAGGAATCAGTCTTTAGATGATATGATCCATGAAATGACCCAGTTGTTCAAGCAATTAAATGGTATTGGAAACAACTTCAATCAGGCAGTAAAAAAACTACATACACTAAATCAAATTCCGGAATTTAAAGTATGGATTTTGAGTGCTGAACTCGATAAAAAAAACCTTTTTGACAAGATTGATGAAATCAAAAATTACATCCGGAAAATCTCGGAAAGATGGTTGCGATCATAAAAACAGGATACGCTATACACAAGGTTTTCTATTACAATGAAAACAAAGTAAAAGAGGCTGTTGCAGAATGTATTGGAGCCGGAAATTATCCGATTGATGTAGATAAAATGAGGGGTGACGTAAAACTAAACCGGTTTTTAAAACAGCTGGAACTAAATGAAAATGTAAAGCGAAACACTGTACATATTTCGATCAATTTTGATCCTTCAGAAAATCATTCCAAAGAAAAATTAATGGCTATCGCGGATACTTATATGGAAAAAATCGGATTTGGCCAGCAGCCTTATCTCGTGTATCAGCATCATGATTCCGGGCATGAACATATCCATCTGGTCTCCATAAATATTCAGAGAGATGGTAGACGTATTGACATGCAAAACATTGGCAAAAACCGATCTGAACCGGCAAGAAAAGAAATCGAAGAACGCTTTGGACTTGTTAAGGCGCAAGGGAATAAAAACAGTACTGATTTTACGCTTAAGCCAATCATCTCACAAAAGATTCAATACGGGCGAAGCGAATCGAAAAAGGCTATTGCAAATGTACTGGGTCAGGTACTTTCATCTTATAAATATGCCAGCTTTCCAGAACTCAATGCTGTGCTTAAACAATACAATGTTTTAGCAGACCGGGGCAATGAAGATTCAAAAATGTTTAAAGCAAAAGGATTGATGTATAGAATACTTGATGATGACGGTAAACCTATCGGAGTCCCCATAAAAGCCAGTCTGTTTTACAACAAGCCAACAATGAAATTTTTAGAAGAAAAATTTGCGTCTAATAAAACAAATGAAATCTCAGATATAAGAAGGGTAAAAAATGCCATTGATATGGCATTCTTTAAAACTCAAATATCACTCGCAGAACTGGTTCAAGTATTGCAAAAAGATGGAATCAATACTGTTTTTAGAAAAAACGCAGAAGGATTGCTTTATGGAATTACCTACGTTGACCATACCACAAAATGTGTTTTTAATGGAAGTACACTTGGTAAACAATACAGTGCTAAAACGATACAGGAACGTTGCGCGTACGTTAATCCAGCCGAACAAAAAACGACAAATTTGGTTAGTGAAAAATTACACGAAATCACATTTGAAACACCGAAATCGGAAATAATTGTAGCACTGTTTGGTGATGATTTTAGGGATAACAAATACATAGGATCCAGCACTATAATGGGGCAATTAGCAGAGATGCTCATGCAATCAGAACAAACGGCTAATTATCTTCCGTATGAGCTGAGAAACAAAAAGAAAAAAAGAAAAGGACAATCTAATAATCGATAAAACTTGACATCATGGCTATGCAGACAGGAGAAAACGAACAGGCGCTTAGAAAGATCTTGGATATGACAAGACTTATAAGCATCATTATTTTAGTAATCCATTTTTATTATTACTGCTATGCTGCCTTTCAGCAGTGGCATCTTGTCAGCAGCTTTAGTGATAAAATTATGGGCAATATTTATCATACGGGATTATTCAATAATTTTCATAAATCCAAACTCTTTGCACTGGGATTTTTAATCATTTCTTTAATTGGTGCAAAAGGAAGAAAAGATGAAAAACTGAATTACAAAACAGCTTTTGCTTACATCATTACGGGGATTCTGATTTACTTTATAAGTTGTCTTTCACTATACCTGAAAATAGAATTAATGTTGGCAGCAATTGCCTATATGATCCTAACTTCCAGTGGCTTTCTTCTGATGCTTTCCGGCGGTACATTATTATCGCGTATTATAAAAAACAGGCTCAACAGCAAGGATGTTTTTAATAAAGAAAATGAAACTTTCCCCCAGGAAGAAAGATTCTTAGATAATGAATATTCCATCAACCTTCCGGCCCGCTATCACTTAAAGGATAAGATAAAGGACAGTTGGATAAACATAATTAATCCCTTTCGGGGATTGCTTGTTTCCGGCACACCAGGATCTGGGAAATCTTATTTCGTCATACGCCATGTCATTACCCAGCACATCCGTAAACAATTCACCATGTTTGTCTATGATTTCAAGTTTGATGACCTGACCAGAATTGTCTATAATAGCTGGCTTAAATACAAACATCTCTATCCAAAATTACCTCAGTTTTATGTCATTAATTTTGATGATCTGACCCGGACCAATCGGTGTAATCCTTTAGAGCCATCAGGTATGAGTGATATTACGGATGCTTCAGAATCAGCACGCACCATTTTGCTGGGACTCAACAGGGAATGGATCAAAAGACAAGGTGATTTTTTTGTGGAATCACCGATTAATTTTCTATCAGCCATAATATGGTATTTACGAAAATATAAAGACGGCGAATTCTGCACCCTTCCCCATGTAATTGAACTCATGCAGGAAGATTATGATAGTCTCTTTACCCTGCTTAGGACTGAAAAAGAAATCGAAGTACTTATTAATCCCTTTGTTAATGCCTACCTAAATAATGTTATGGACCAATTGGAGGGGCAAATTGCTTCTGCAAAAATTGCCATGGCACGGCTTTCCTCTCCACAATTGTATTATGTTTTATCGGGTAGTGACTTCACATTGGACATCAATAATCCGGACGATCCTAAGATTGTATGTATGGGCAATAATCCACAGAAAATCCAGATATATGGAGCTGTATTGTCACTTTACGTAAACCGACTGGTAAAGCAGGTGAACCAAAAAAACAAACATAAAAGCAGTCTGATATTCGATGAATTTCCAACTATTTACCTCAACAATATGGACAGCTTAATTGCTACAGCTCGGAGCAATAAAGTAGCAACGTGTTTAGGTATTCAGGATTTTAGCCAGCTGCGTAAAGATTATGGACGAGAACAGGCGGACGTGATTATGAATATTGTTGGAAACATAGTCAGCGGACAGGTCACAGGTGATACAGCCAAACAATTATCGGAGCGTTTTGGAAAAATCATGCAGGACAGGGAAAGCCTTTCCATTAATAGCGGTGATACTTCTATAAGCCGGTCCAAACAATTGGAATCCGCAGTGCCTCCATCCAAAATTTCAGGACTTAGTTCCGGTGAATTCGTGGGTATGGTAGCGGATGACCCTGATTGTAAAATAGAACTTAAAACCTTTCATTCTGAAATAGTAAATAACCACGAAGCATTAAAAAAAGAACAGGATAATTACATCGATATTCCTGTCATTCGCAAAGTTGATAATTCGATGGTACAGCGCAATTATCTACAGATAAAAAAGGACATCAAGGATATTATTTATGCAGAGAAGGAAAGGCTATTAAATGATATTGAACTAAGCCATTTAGTTATTAAGAAGTAATGATAAAAAATTAAACTCAGAAACAATGATACAGGAACAATTTACCGATATTATTCAACTAATAAAACAATCCAGATCAAGAGCTATTAAAGCAGTTAATACTGAAATGATCAATCTGTACTGGAATATTGGACAATACATTTACAATCGTATCGAAACAGCACAGTGGGGGAAATCAGTAGTAAAAGAACTGGCTGATTTTTTGCAAAGAAGCGAGCCTGATTTAAAAGGATTTTCGGATAAGAATCTTTGGAGAATGAAACAGTTTTACCAGACATACAAAGCTTCTCCAAAACTCTCAGCACTGCTGAGAGAAATTAGCTGGACAAACAATCTTATCATTTTAAGCAGAACCAAGTCAATCGAAGAACAGGAATTTTATTTGCGCCTTTCAATTCAGGAGAAATTTAGTTCAAGGGAATTAGAAAGGCAAATAAATAGTGGTGTTTTTGAAAGAACCATTATTGGAAATACAAAAGTCTCATCAGTGATGAGAGAATTACATCCCGATATAACAAACACATTTAAGGACAGCTATATATTTGATTTTTTAAACCTTTCAGATACCTACACCGAGAGTGATTTGCAAAAGGGCTTGATTGATCAGATGAAAAATTTCATACTTGAATTAGGCAAGGATTTTTTATTTATAGGGGAAGAGTATAAAGTTCAGGTGGGGCATAGTGATTTTTATATTGATCTGGTTTTTTATCATAGAGGCTTACAATGTTTGGTAGCATTTGAATTAAAGTCAGATAAGTTTAAACCGGAACATTTGGGTCAGTTAAATTTTTACTTGGAAGCTCTGGATCGAGATGTAAAAAAGGAGAATGAAAACCCAAGTATTGGTATTTTATTATGTAAAGACCAAGACCATGCAGTGGTAGAATATGCTTTAAGTAGAAGTCTTTCCCCTACTATGGTTGCTGAATATAAAATTCAGCTACCTGACAAACATTTGTTAAAGCAAAAGTTGAATACTCTATAACCGTAAACTTTTAGAGCAAGCTATTTTGGAATAAAATTTATTTTACTTAAATAAAGTTGTGCAATTAGAGCAGAAGTATCTAATAACATTCAAGTCCTTTTACACATTATCTATTCCAAGGGCTTTAAAAAACGCCTCATGTCTTTTTTCTGAAAAATCTAACATCTGTTCATAAGACATAACTTCAATGTGAAGATTTAATTCAGGATTAATTTTATATAAATGACCATGAGCACTTTTCTTAAAGCCATTCCACTTTATATTATGCTCAATGTTATCCTTGTTTAATTCGCAAATTATATAACCAAATTTAGGGGTATTATCTTCAATATTTAGAATTTTCCCTTTATTACTTCGAGCCTTACTCTTCATAAGATCTCTAAAATACTTCAAAACCAAATCATCTAAATTACTACTGCCGCTTATTTCTCTTCCCGGCTTCTTAAATTCGAAAACTACAAGCGAATTAATTTTATCTAAATTATCTGAATATGCACAAGGAACATCATATATTAACAAATCTGCTTCCTTTATTCCATCACTTAGGACATTTTTAACCGATTTTGTTTTAACATCTGAAGAAGTGTGAGAATGAAAAGTAAATCTTTCGTCTAAAAGCCACAAATTATGATAATCAATGGGTATAATATTAGTCTCAGAACCCATCGTAAAGATAATATTATGTAAATCTTTTTCGAGCATAAAATTTTCGTCGGTACGCCATTGTAAATACTTCTGAAACAATTTAATAACCGATTTTCTTTTAATCATTAAATCGGCTAATTTATCCTTTGAAAATGCTGCCTCTTCATTTAATATTTTATGGACTATTTCACCAAAAGCTTCTTTATCATATTCATTTTTTTTAAATACTTTTTCAAATGCTTTGCTTCTTTTTTGCTCTAATTTAAACTCCTTTTCGTGAAGTTTCGCCTCTAAAGTTTCATCTGATGCATTAATTGGGATATCTAAAAAGGCATTGTCAACACTTAATAAGTGGCGATACCTTAATCTAGGCTTCTGAGGATTTAAAATATAATTTTCGATTCTTTTATTTTTCTCCTTTTCTGCCTCTTGTATGTGTCCTGAAAAATTGAGTCTTACATTATCAGATACATGAGTAAATAATTCTTCCAACGAGAATAAATCGTAGTCACTTTTTTTATTTGAAGCCTCAGGAAAAGTAAATCTATTTCTTTGAGGGTGATTATTGTCATCGAGAAATTTACTTTCAACATATATTGATAAATAATATTTTTTGTCTTCGTTGTAAAGTTCTTTAAAAGAAGGTAAATAATTAGTAAGAGATTGTTTTTTTCCAACCTCTCTTTTATTTGCACATAAATGTATAGAGTGCGAATGGACTCCGTTGTAGTTTCTAATATATCTTAAATTAAAATCTTGCTCAATATCTGAAAACTTCAAGTTAAGCTCGTTCTTTTCTACTTCAATTACAGTTTTATATATATCATTTAAAACTATTGCATCTTCAATTTTTTCATTATCATATAATATTCTTATTGTAGGTATATCCGCTGAACCAATAAAAAAAAGTAGGCAATGCTGTATTATATCATCCGCAATATCTTTTATACTTATTTTTAATTTATTAGCAAAGTTGAAATATTCGGGACGGTAATTATTTAATTTAACAATAGTTTTATTTTTAAAATCATCACTAAAACTTTCAAAACTATCAGGATATTTTTGAAGACCTGTTAAGTTATCAAATTTATATTTCTTATTATAAACACTTTTTCCATCGGTAAAAGAGCTTTCTATTTCCATATTACCAAAACAGGCTAGAACAGTATACCTACCCATTCCTTTACCGCCCTTCTCATAATTGAAATTTGTAAATGGCGTACTGAAAGCCGTTTCTCTTTTGTTGGTAAAGCCTACACCATTATCGGTTACGGTAAAACCAGTAATAGGTTGATAATCATCAGCATCATCTAAGTCTAATTTTTCTTGAGAAATTCTATGAATTTTAATAATAATCGATCCAGAATCAGTGGGATTAGTCCTGTCTTCAATACTTTGGATAGAATTTACAATAACTTCGTGAAGAGGCAATAAATATTCATCCGGTTTAATATCAATGCTGTTTATTAATCCTGTATAGTTAACCTTCTGCTCGATTATTAGAATATCATCCATATATTAGTACTCATTTTCTACAAATATAATTAAATAGCAGATAGAAAAATCTCTTAAAACAACACCCTCTCTTATTTTTATTAATATGGAGCTATGTTAGTAGATTCGAAACCAAGTCCATAAACTTGTTTACATTAGGGTAATTTTCCCCAATACTTAATTTTAATTTATTTAAGTCAGTTCTATGCTCAAACAAAACGGCTAAATCATCATTAGATTATATTAACCAAGGAAAAACAGATCTTACAAATTTATTTTCCCCTAATTTAATATTACCTTCGGCAAATCATTTTCCTACATATAAAAAAATCAAATGAGCTTTAATAAAATACTAGAAAAATATCGTAAAATTTCATTTTCCGAACGTGATAAAGGAGCTCGTTTTGAAAGATTAATGCAAGCCTATCTTTTAACCGACCCTCAATATGCTTACAGATTCAAAAAAGTTTGGATGTGGGATGAATTTCCCGGAAAAAATGATTTAGGTAGTGGCGACACCGGTATAGATTTAGTTGCTCTCACTATTGATGGGGATTATTGGGCTATTCAATGTAAATGTTATCACGAAACATCATTAATAGACAAACCGGCTGTAGATTCTTTTCTATCTACTTCAAGCCGTACATTTAAAAATGAAGATTTAAAAACCGTTGGTTTTTCGCACCGCCTTTGGATTTCAACAACGAATAAATGGGGCCCCAATGCAACTCAGGCAATTAAAAACCAACATCCTCCAGTATCAAGGATTCATCTTCACGATTTACAGGATGCACCCGTAGATTGGGCACAAATGGAATCTGGGGTTCATGGTGAAATAGCACGTATTACAGGAAGAGATTTAAGAGATCATCAGAAAGAAGCATTAGATAAAACACACCTGAATTTTCAAAGTACGGATCGCGGTAAATTAATCATGGCGTGTGGAACTGGAAAAACTTTTACTTCACTTCGTATTGCCGAAAACGAAACCGACGGCAGCGGGATGATTTTGTTTTTAGTGCCATCCATTTCTTTGCTTGGTCAAACTTTACGTGAATGGTCAACTTTTGCCAAAGAACCTATTAATGCAATTTGTATTTGTTCCGATCCTGATATTTCAAAAAAGAAAACAAAAGATGAAGACACTGACACTTTCAGTACAGTCGATTTGGCTTTGCCAGCATCAACCGACCCTGAGGAAATTTTAAAACAGTTCAATCTTTTCAAAAGAACAAACAAACCTGGTATGACGGTTGTTTTTTCTACCTACCAGTCTATTGAGGTAATCGCAAAAGCGCAAAAAATAATTCTTGAAAATGGTTTTTCTGAATTTGATATGATTATTTGCGATGAAGCACACAGAACCACCGGAATAAAAATTGCAGGTTTTGACGAATCTGCTTTTACAAAAGTGCATGATAACACTATCATAAAAGCAAAAAAACGTCTGTACATGACTGCTACACCTCGTCTGTACAATGACGAAGTCAAAAGCAAAGCAGCTCAAGCAGAAGCGATTTTATGTTCTATGGATGATACCAATTTGTATGGAGAAGAAATCTATAGAATAGGTTTTGGAGAAGCCGTAGAAAAAGATTTATTGACTGATTACAAAGTTTTGATTCTTACGTTGAATGATTACGATATTCCACCGGCAGTTCAAAAAATGATTGCCGATGAAAACAGCGAAATATCGACGGACGATGCCTCAAAATTGATAGGTTGCATCAATGCTCTTTCAAAACAAGTTTTGGGAGACGAAGGAATTATAAAAGATTCCGACCCGCACCCAATGAAAAGGGCAGTCGCCTTTTGTTCAAATATAAAAGTTTCAAAAAAAATTACAGAAACCTACAACACGGCTTCTGATTCTTATATTGATTCCTTACCAAAAGAGAAAAGAGATACGATGGTTTCCATCGCTTCTAAACATATTGACGGCTCCATGTCAGCTCCAGATCGTGATGAATTATTAGGTTGGATAAAATCTGACATCGAAGATGGTGATTGTAGAATATTGACTAATGTACGTTGTTTGAGTGAAGGAGTTGATGTTCCTTCCCTCGATGCTGTTTTGTTTCTTTCGGCTAGGAACTCTCAGGTTGACGTTGTTCAATCCGTGGGGCGTGTTATGCGTAAATCGCCAGGAAAAAAATACGGTTACATTATTATTCCAGTTGTAGTTCCTTCTAATATAGCTGCCGAAAAAGGCTTAGATGACAACGAACGTTACAAAGTAGTTTGGACAGTCCTCAATGCACTTCGTGCACATGATGACCGTTTTAATGCAACGGTAAACAAACTCGAATTAAACAACAAACGCCCTACTAATGTCTTAGTGGGTGGCGCTCCTTGGGGTTTTGACGAGAATGGTAATCCCGTTAGAAAAGATGATTCAGAAGAAACTACAAAAAGCAATGATTTAAATGACCAAATGACTTTGCATTTTGAAGAATTACAAAACGCAATATTTGCCCGTATGGTCAAGAAAGTTGGAGACAAAAACTATTGGGAAGTTTGGGCGAAAGATGTGGCGCAAATTGCGGAGCGTTATATGGAACGCATTACCAAACTCGTTAAAACTGACGGCCAACATAAAATCGCTTTTACTAATTTCTTAGAAGGATTACAAAAAAATATAAACCCTAGTATTGATGAAAATCAAGCCATCGAAATGTTGGCGCAGCACATCATCACCAAACCCGTTTTTGAAGCTTTGTTTGAAGGCTATTCCTTCGTTAAAAACAATGCTGTTTCAATAGCAATGCAAAACATGACGGCTATTTTGGAAGAACAGGCTTTGGAAAAAGATGTCGATGTACTGCAAAAATTCTACGAATCCGTAAAAATGCGTGCCGCGGGAATCGACAATGCCGAAGGAAAACAGCGCATCATCATCGAGCTTTACGATAAATTCTTTAAAACTGCTTTCCCTAAAATGGTGGAGCAACTCGGTATAGTTTATACGCCTGTCGAATGTGTCGATTTCATTATCCATTCAGTAAATGACATTCTTCAAAAAGAATTCGGCAGAAGTTTGACAGATGAGAACGTTCATATTCTAGATCCTTTCACTGGAACAGGAACATTCATCACGCGACTGCTTCAAAGCGGATTGATCAAAGAAGAAGATTTAGAACGTAAATACAAATACGAAATTCACGCCAACGAAATTGTTTTATTAGCCTACTATATTGCAGCTGTTAATATCGAAAATGCTTACCATGATGCTACGCTTGACCCTGATGATGGTATTGGTAAAGAGAAATATACACCTTATGATGGCATCTGCTTAACAGACACCTTCCAATTGGGTGAATCAGATAACAGCGAAAAAATGTTTTCTGAAATGTTTCCTCAAAACTCCTATCGTGTTGCCAAACAAAAGAAAGCACCGTTAAGGGTTATTATGGGAAATCCGCCTTATTCCGTCGGGCAAAGTTCTGCAAACGACAATGCACAAAATCAATCCTATCCAATTCTTGATAGCAGAATTGCTAACACTTATGCAAAAGAAACCATCGCAACAAATAAGAACTCTCTTTATGATTCTTACATAAAAGCATTCAGATGGAGTGCTGACCGCTTGGATAAAAATGGTGGTATTATTGCTTTTATCTCCAATGGAGCTTGGTTAGACGGTAATGCCACCTCTGGTTTCCGTAAATCATTGGAAAGAGAATTCAGCTCTATTTATGTGTTTAACTTAAGAGGAAATGCACGAACACAAGGGGAATTACGCAGGAAGGAATCAGGAAATGTTTTTGGAGTTGGCTCTCGAACTCCAATATCAATTACTTTCCTGATAAAAAATCCTGCTGTTATACAAGAAAAAGCAACAGTCCATTATCACGATATTGGTGATTATCTAACCCAACAGGACAAACTAAAAATTATTACAAAATTTGACTCTGCTTTCAACGAAAAAATGTTGTGGGAAACCTTAGAAACAAATGAGCATGGAGATTGGATAAATATGAGAAGCGATGCGTTTTCAACTTTTATAGCTATGGATGATAAGTCCGAAAAAAATACTTTTTGGAATTCTAACCTCTATTGCAGAGGACTTGAAACTTCTCGTGACGCATGGCTATATCAATCAAATAAAAACCATTTAAAAGAGAATGTTTCTGTCAGCGTAAATTTTTATAATTCAGAATTACATAAATTAAAGAAGGAAAAAGAAATTAATCCAAAATTAGATGCAAAAGAATTTATTAAATATGATAGTTCAAAAATTAGTTGGTCAAGGGCATTTATAAATGATATTAAAAATGAAAGGCATAAAGTTTGTGATGATACAAAAATTGTAAAATCGTTATATCGCCCATTTTTTAAACAATTTTTATATTTCAGTAGAGAACAAAATAATGTTGTTTCTAGAATGGATTCTTTCTTTCCAAATTCATCAATGAATAATTTAGTATTATGTATTTCTGGAGTCGGAGGAACTAAGGATTTTACAACAATTATTACTAATAACATTCCTGATGTTCAATTACAATTTAACGGTCAATGTTTTCCCCTCTACTATTACGAAGAAAACAACCGTTCACAAAAAAGTATTTTTGACACTAACGACACGTGTGACTACTTACGCCGTGATGGAGTAAGCGATTTTATACTAGAAAGAGCTAAAAAACAATATGGAAAAAACATAACCAAAGAAGATATTTTCTATTATGTATATGGTTTTTTACATTGCCCGGAATACCGCGAAATGTTCACCAGCGACTTAAAAAAAATGTTGCCTCGTTTACCTTTGTTAGAGGATGTTAATGATTTTTTCAAATTTAGCAAAGCAGGTCGAGAACTCGCAGAACTCCATATCAATTATGAAACCGTTCCGCCTTTTGATGCTGTCGAGATAAAAGGAGCCGAAAGTGAATTCTATACCGTAGAAAAAATGCGCTTCCCGAAGAAAGACCAAAAAGACACCATCATTTATAACAGCCGTATTTCTATTTCAAATATACCTGTAACAGCTTACGAATATGTCGTAAATGGAAAATCTGCCATCGAATGGGTTATGGAGCGTTATGCAGTGACCACCCATAAAGACAGCGGCATCAAAAATGATCCAAACGATTGGGCTGCCGAAGTTGGGAATCCGAGATATATTTTAGATTTAATTTTGAGTATTATTAATGTAAGTGTACAAACTGTAGATATTGTTAAGGGATTACCTAAAGTTAATTTTGAGTAAAAACATTTAAAAGGATTGGAATTAAAGAACATATAAAAGGCTGTGGTGAAAAAGATATCATTATGCGGCTTACTATAAGGCATTATACAATTCATCTAGTCATTATATAGTGATTATCATTTTTCTACTCTAAACAGACTATAATGACATTTAAATCACTACCACTTACATAATTATAAGCTTAAAATAGAAAATCAGTTAATATTTCGATTTATTGGCATAACCAGCAATAAATAAACCAAAAATAAAAACTCCAAATAAAGCCTCTGTTGCCATAAAAATCTTAAAACTACCATTCTGGAATGGTACAAAATCTCCAAATCCCAATGTAGTAAACATAATGGTAGAAAGATACATAGAAGTAGAGAAATCATGGTTTACAGGGGCTACTCCAGAGAAAAAATAGCATATTGAGTAAGATAGTAAAACTACTGCCGAAGAAATTAATGTTCTAAAAGGACGTTCTCCAAAACCCCATAGAAGACATGAAAAAGAATCAGCTATTATTTTTCCAGCCTTTTCAACATTTTCCACAATCAATGGTTTTGAATAATCGTATCCCATTTTATATAAAACTTTTATTGGTCTTGTAAACTCTACACTGCTTTTGTTATACTTTAGTTCATAAAGTCTTTCATTAAAATAAGCTTCACCTGCTTCTTTCCTGTGACCATTATTCTGATAAAGAACCCTCAGTCTTTTATAGTTCTCAAGTATGTTCTCATACGTTAATGAGGCACCTGAATACCTATTTTTCTTTGGAGGAATGTATGTCAAATTATCTACTTCAACACGGTTAAATGAAAAAGAACTCATAGAACAATTGTCTATTGCGAAATTTACCAATGATGAATTTTCAAAATCCGCACCAAATAAGTCACAGTTAAAGAACCTGGTCGAATAGAACCGTGAATTTTTACTTATAATTTTTTCAAAATGACACCCATAGAAATTAGTGAAATTCACTACGCTGTTTTCAAAAATTATATTCCTGCAGCTTGAAAAGAAAATATTTGTTTCCGTACTGAGATGATGTTGGCCTTTAACCCGAAGGAAATCCAAATCGGCAAAATCTAAATTGACATTTGCTGTCAAACCCCAGCCCTTAATTTTTGTCCCGCCAAGTTTTAAAACAGGTATTCCCGGAGCGATAAAAGTATTTGAAGCTTTAGGGACATCGGGGGCGTTTGTTAAAACAAATCGGAAAGTATTCTGGCTGCTGTATTTGCTTTCTATAATGTTCTCCTTTCCTAATTTATTTTTAGCCCATCTCAGGTAAGGTATAAAACGGTACTCAATAGCAGTATCACTTTCAGATTTATCACTTAATCTTTTATTATGTGCTTCATTTTCTATAGGAACAAAGAAATAGTCATCAAATCCTTGTTCTGTTGATTTTACTAATATGGTTTCTGTGTCCCAATAAAAAAAACCGCCAGGTTTATCGGTTTTTAGTATAAAATCGATCGTAAAGTTAAATTCCTTAAGCCATTCATCAAAGTGTGGAAGGCTTTTCTGAAAACAGTTAAAAAGTTTAAGCAAATCATTTTCTCTTCTCCATTGGTTAAAGTCATCGATGCTTAGTTTCCATAATTCTTGCGGTTTCATATTTTGAATTTAACGGTGTTGGATATTAGTAAACAATTCTATAAATTTCTCGCCAAGTTCAGTCTTTGTAGTAGTCAGTATAATGGGTGAGGACCCGCTTTGGGTCATCGCTGAAGCATTTTTAGAAATTTCCGCCATTCCGGTTCGCAGTAGCCTGTCTAAGATCATTTGATTATTTGGTGTTTTTATAAAATCATACAAGTCAGAAGAGTGGCTTAGGTCAATTGCATTTCCTAATCTTATAAAATCGTCAAAAAGTAATCTGCCTTCAATATACGCTGAAAAACATTGGGCTAAAAAGTAAGGTTTGTTTAAATCACTAAACCTGTCTAATAAAAGGATTACCGCTTCTCCAGCTTTCTTTTTAACAGTATCACTGAGCTGTATTTTTTTGTGCAGGATACTTTTTTCCAAAGAAGTTACTGTTGAATATTCAAACAGAAAACGTTCCATTTTTTTTAAAAATATTCTATCGCTGATGGATTTTACAGCAAATCCAATCTTAACGGCTATGCCGATAATAGGAAAATCTTTAACAGCCTCGTTTTCGGTAAAAAAATCAATGCCGTATTCTAAAATATCGGCAGATCCATCAATAAGATTTGAACTGTTTTCATCCATTTTATTCTTTGTTAAGATTCAAGGCTAAAATAACCAATATTCTTTAATACAATTTGATTAATAAAATAGATGTATCAGTTTCTTGTCCATCTATAAAAATAGAACTGCTGTATACTGAAGCTTTTAATAATGATATAGTGAATGATTTCACTCGAAACGGACTAAAAGGGCAGCTAAGATAGTGACTTAAGCATGCCCCGTGCGCATAATGGCGGCGCTCCCTTGCCACCCTTCGGGACTTATAGCACTTATCCATCCTTAAGCCACTGGCATCTTGCTTTCTTTTTTCCCGTTTTTTCGTTTTGAAAACAATTTTTGTTGAGCAGGATTAGAGAGAAACGAAACAGTAGTAATCTTTAAATTTTAAAATTATGGAAATCACAGGACGATTAACAGCAGATGCATCAGTTCAAAAAGTGAACAATGACAAACAAGTGGTCAATTTCAGTATTGCCATCAACGACAATTACAAACCTAAAGGAAGTACCGAAGTAAAAGAAGTAACAACCTATATCAATTGCTCCTATTGGTTAAATACTGCTACAGCACAGTGGCTTAAAAAAGGAACTCTTGTACAGCTCTTTGGGCGTATTGGCATGAATGTTTACAATAACAGTGAAGGTATGGCAGTAGGCACTTTGACCTTTCACACCAACAATATTAAAATTTTGGTTTTTCCCAAAAAAGCAGAGACTACTAAAGCCTCTTCAGCAGTAAAGGAAAAGAAATCAAAAAAAGCACAGGACGTACCCTTTTAACACAATAACTTAAAATGTAATATCATGGCACACAATATCAATTATAACGAGCAGTCAGGAAAACACAGTTTTTTCAGCACTAAACAAAAAGCATGGCACAATTTGGGGCAGATTATTACCGATTACCCCACAAGTGCACAGGCAATCAAGCACGCAGGTTTGGATTATGAGGTCGAAAAACGCACACTATTTACTCCCAGTTCAGACGAGATTATTTTGGATAATGGAATTATTCACAATAAAATAGAAGTACCAAATTACTACAGTACGGTGCGAACCGATAATGATGCCGTACTCGGTGTGGTAGGCAAAGATTACCAAATTGTACAAAACAGGGATGCCTTTTCTTTTTTTGACAGCATCGTAGGCGGTGACGGTATCCTATACGAAACCGCAGGGGCACTTGGAAAAGGAGAGCGAATTTTTATAACCGCTAAACTGCCTGATTATATCAGGGTTGGTAAAGAAGATTTGATTGAAAAATATCTTTTCCTGACCACTTCCCATGACGGAAGCGGAAGCATAACCGCAGCATTCACGCCCATACGCATCGTATGTAACAATACCCTTAATGCCGCTATGAACAATAAAACGAATACTGTGCGTATTCGCCATACCTCCAATGCCAAACAACGCTTGGAACAGGCACACAAAGTAATGGGCATATCCGATATGTTATCATCACAGATGGAGAATATTTTTAACCATTGGGCGAAAATCCGTATCACGGATAATGAGGTAAAAAAACTGATACAGTCCGCCCTTGTTCCAAACAAGGAGGTACTCAAAACCATACAAGATGGCAGGGAAGATGAACTTTCCACTTGTTTTACAAATATGGTAGATAATGCTTTTGAATATGCCATGAGTAACCCGACCCAACTCATGGACACCACCAAAGGGACTGTTTTTGGGGCTTACAATGCAATCACAGGATATTTTCAGAATGTTAGAAATTACAAAGATGAAGAGGCAAAATTAACTTCCCTTTTGATGGGTGGTACAGGACAGATTCGCACACAGTCTGCTTTTAACCTTTGTGTGGAATTTGCAAATAAAGGCTCGGACGGCTTGATTCTGAATTAGCTAATCAGGACAGGCATAACCTGCCTGTCCTTTTAAACCCTGATATCATGATACAGATAGAAGATAAAAACGGAGAAAAATTTGAGGTTACCAATTTATCCGAAGCGATAAAGCAGGCAGATTATTTCAGGAATTTTTACCATACCGATAAACGCTTTGAAGAGTTTGACCGCAAACGACAAGTCTATTGGCAGGATCTTTATGAAAAACTAATGAAAATCAGCAATTTAAATGTACAACAAACTAAACAGTAAAGCAATGGAAACCAATTTTTTTAAATCAATCCTCGCCTTGCAGGTAGCAGGGAACTGGAAAATAAACATAACCAAAGAAGATACAGAAAAACTCATTGTTTCGGTGCTGTTCTTTAATGATACCATTGGTGATGATGCCCGTAAAAAAGTACCGCCTATTCTACTCAAAGGTACGCCAGAGGAACTCGACAACGGATTTTTTCAGGCGATTACAGAGCCTGTAAAAGATACGGCAATGCTTTTCGCCAATATGGAGCAGTTCCTCAAAGAAAAGGAACAGGCAAAAGTGAGTTCACAGATGGAAAAAGACAACATTCTGAAAATGGGCAAAGAAAAAGCAGAAATGCAGAAACAGTACGAATCAGCCATGAAAAAAGCAGAGGAACTCGAAACCGCAGGGAAATTTAAAGAAGCATGGATGAAAGTACCTCCTGCAGACCTCTATCCCGAGTACAAGGACATTATTCACGCCCGCAAGGCAGAACTTTCCGATAAATTCCCTGTTGACCTTTTCAATGACCCTAAAACTTCAGCCCCATGTTAACAGCCACTTCCTTAGAGCGCATTTTTATCTTCAGGGATAAAGATGTAGAGATTAAACTCGCTGACCCATCGCCATCGTTCAGCCCCGAAGCCGTACTCAATTTTTATGCGCAGACCTATCCCATACTAACAACGGCATCCATAGACGGACCTGTTATAAATGACGATGCCGTGCAGTACAAATTTGTAGCTCAGATCGGTACAAAAGGATAAACCATGAAAACACAAACGATAACAGGCAGTATCAAACTGCCTAAAAACAAAAAGCTATGCAGGCTATACAGACAGTTAGGGGAATTCGCGGAAGACACAAACAGGCTTCCCGATGCGCAGGAAGTAAAAAAGAACCCGAACAGTTCCGCTCCGCTCGGCCTTTTGCCGATGGTTTTTTAAGACATTCCTTTCTGCCCTTATTTGAAATGGGTAAAAAAATACCAGACCAATTTCAGGTGGAAAAGGATTTTTTCACTTCGCTTGCTATCCTGTCTGGGCTGTATGGTTTTGAGGTTGTGGATACGGCAGGCAAATCCTATCCATATAATATCTTATTGGCACACGCAGGCATTCAGAAACAGCTAAACAGTTTGAGTCGCGATATTGAATTATCAATTATGAAGGATAATGATAATAGTATAAAATTAGCAACCAAACATATTTACAACACGTGCAACACGCTGTACTATATTCCTGTACTGCCTCTCTACAGACTATTACAGGATAGCAGACAAAAACAAACCGCAGAATTACTGCTGTCTGTTTTTGCCTATCTCTACCATATTGCAGGGATTCCGTATTACAGGGAAGACAGCAGTTGTCTGTATTACCACTATGAATGTATGGAAGAATGGATCATGGATGAGTTGGAAGATGAAGAGTCTGAAAGCGGAAACAGCATGATTTCAGAATTGAATAAGGCTTCTTTCTATGGAGATGTTATGCACCGTAAAATGTACAATCCCTATCATTTGAGTGTTTTTGAAAAACGCATAGGCAGTTATAAATTCAATAACAGTTTCGAAAAAGACTGCCTGAGTGTTGCCAAACAAGCATTGGCACTAATGCTCGAATATCCTTCGGGTACAATTTTTCAAAATACCTCCAATGAGGTGTTTGAAAGTGAAGAAGGAATTATAAGGGCGGAACAGTATATTTCTTTTATAGCAGATACCGATGGTCAGCTCTATGAGAATATTGCACGGGTAATCAATGATGAATTGAACGAGTGCTCCGAAATAGAAGAGCCTTCACTCCTGCAAATCTATGATGCCCAAAACGAGTTAACCAATAAAGCGCTCGATTTCGAGTGCAGGCTGTTTCCTCTTTTAAATGATTTATGCACCCTTTTAAATAATATGCCATGAAAGATATAACTCAACAATTCGGGACATTATACAATCCTGTAAAAGCCTTTGTGGTCTATCAGAAAACCTCCGCTGAAAAATCCATTTATGTGGAAGCCTATGATATGGATAAAAATGGCTGTCCCATAAACGCCCATCCCTTAAGCCTTAAAGAAAGCACACAGCTTGCCAGTGCCCTTGATGCTTCAGAAGAACTCACACGTAAATTTCTAAAACCATCAGGACTGCTTCCAAAAAATGTACTGCATTTGAATCCCGAGCATGATGGTTCTGCTATTTGGTACACCCCTGCCCAAAAAGTCAGTTTGTTTTTTGTGGAGAGTTTAGCAATCCCAAACGCAGAAGCATTTGTACCGCCTTTATTATGGAAAGCCTCCAAAAACACCCTGTATATCTATGCAATGGTTGCAGACAAAATAATAAACGAACGGACAGCACTGTATCATGCACCCTTTTTTAATTTATATGATGATGGAAGGGTATGCATGGGCACAGTGAAAGTTGATATAAAAGCAGATTGTCATTTACAAGATTTCATGCAATCTTGGGAGCAGTATTTCTTTAAAAGCTATTTCAGTCATCTGATTGGAAATACAAGTCCTGTAAAAGGAAACATCATACAGCTTTGGCAGAAATTGGTGGGTAGCGGTAAACCGTTTCCCATAAAATCCCTAATCAAAAATGGTTTAACACTTAAAAAATTACTATCATGAATACACAAAGCGCCATACATTTTACGCACAATTACCTGATAAACCCAGCCAATCCCATAACGGTAAATCTTATTGGCGCAGGAGGAACAGGAAGCAGGATGCTCACTGAACTCGCAAGAATGAACCACAGCCTAATCGCTTTAGGTCATGCAGGATTGCAGATCAATTTATTTGATGATGATATGGTTACCAAAGCCAATCAGGGACGACAGCTTTTTGCAGATACTGAGGTTGGGCTTCCCAAAGCAGTGGCACTCATCAACCGCACCAACCGTTTTTTTGGAACGAATTGGAAAGCCGTAACAGAGCAATTTTCAACAGCTAATCTGAAATCCCTGCCCAATCGTGGCAGAGCAAATATTTACATTAGTTGTGTTGATACCGTATCGGCACGTTTTGATATTGCAGATTTCTTAAAGAACTGTAATGGAAATAATGATTTTGAACGCAACAAATCCCTTTATTGGCTCGACCTCGGCAACGCCCAAAATACAGGACAGGCGATACTCTCGACAATCAACGAAATCCAACAGCCTGATTCCAAACTATACAGGACTGTGAGCAGTCTTCCGATGGTAACTGTCGAATTTAAGGAATTACTCGAAGAGCAGACTGATAACAATGAGCCGAGCTGTTCCCTTGCCGAGGCACTCGAAAAGCAGGATTTGTTTATCAACAGCACACTTGCCAGTATGGGGGCATCACTACTATGGAAATTATTTCGTGAAGGCATGACTGCCCAAAGAGGATTTTTGCTGAATCTTGGCACTTTTAGGTTAGAACCTATAGCGGTAGGCTAATGCCCGCCGCCCCGCAATTGGGCTTCCTCTGGTCGGGCAATTGCGGGGCGCTTTAAAACGGAACAACATCATTAGCTATATTGCTCATTACGCAATCGCACTATAGCTAATGATGTTTGTGTGTTTTAATATTTTTATTTTCAGACACCTTTATTAATCGACAAACACGTCTATAGGCTTTAGATAGATGTTCGTTTCTTATCAGCGATTTAAATTACTTTTTGTCGATTTTTTTAAAGATAAAAATCAGAAATTAATACATATATTCGCAAAAATTTTTGTGAATGAAAGTATTATTACACTTATTGAAATAGCTATTAAACTTGCTAAATATAATGAACATAATGATGTAATCAGCTTTTTAAAAATACAGTCTGATGAATTCAAAACTATTTTATCGGAAGAAGAAATTCAAAAACTAATGATTTATGCGAATTGTTTAAATGGCATAGAACGAGAAAATATTGAAAATACAATTTGGTTGGCTGAATATTAGAGTTACTTAAATGGTATAATAAATCCCCTTTTTGATTGGATGCACATTATATATCCTAATAATGAAGATGGTTTCAAATTGTCAGAATTCGAAAAAATATATCATATTTTTAGAGAACTGGTAAACAAAAAGAATATAGAAAAACTTCGTATTGCTATCCTTGTTTATAGTGAAAATTTTTCTGATTTTAGAGAAGGAGGGGCTTGGGGTTGTGAGCGATTTTATTTGGGAACCGAAAATGATTTTACTTTTTGGAGAAGGTGGATTGCATCAACAGAGTTAAAAAAAATTATTGAACCCTATTCTAATAATACCTCGTTAGATATAATTATTACTAATGAATTAAATAAACAAACAGATAATTATCGAAAAATCATTATTCGTTATTTGTTTAGTAATGCTTCCAAATTTTGGCAATGGAACAATACTAAGCGTTATTTCATATATGGAAAAGAGATTTGTTTCCCAAATGGAGTTAGGGCAAAGGAGAAAACTGAAATAAAGACAATTTTATAGGAACTAAAAAATTACAAGTAGATTAATATCGTACTGGGCTATATAAATATTGGTTTTATTGATTTCGCAAATAGTAAAAAAAAGATTTTATGGATGAACAAATATTAGCTGATTACTGCGACTGCATAAATAGATTATGGGAGAGTCCGGAACCTAGTGATTATGAAAACTTTGTAAACATTACTTACCAAATTTGGGACAATCTAATTAAGTTATGTAAAATTAAAGATGATTTTCTATTTTACTGGTCTCCATCCGCTGTAATATCAGTAACAGCTAAATCAGACAAAACAGATTGTCATTATATGATTGGTCTGGATTTATTTAAGAGAGAGTTATATTTTGATGTAAGCATCACGAATTGGGAAAATATACGAAATTTAAAAGATGAATTTCTGACGGAATTCTTTGATATATGCACCCAAAATGATTTTAAATTTTCACCAGATAGTGGTCCTTTTTATGAAAAAGAGATTACTCCTGAATTCAATGCCAATTATAAGAGTAACATTATAAACATTATGCATAACTATGTTAGCGGAATGCTGTTACCTGAAAAGGAAAGAGGGAATATCTCATTTGGAAGGTTTGTAGCTGTTTGGGACTCATCAAAAGATATGGAAACTATTTTAAATGAATTACAAATTGCCTTTAAATGGTTTTATAAATTTAATTATAACTTGTGGAAAGCTGAAAACATCAGGATCCAGAATAGAAACAACCGTAAAAAAATGAAAATGTAATTCTTTTTTATAGATTATATAGTTCTGGATCAATTGGCACAATTAATAGAATTGTCTATTGGTGTTCTATAAAATTTTGATAAAAAAGAAGTTAATAAACCTGTTCCATTATTAAAACAAAAAGTAAATTTTGAATGGATTGGTTAATGGATTTATCGAAATCGCATTGGTAGATTTAGCAACTTATAAAATTCTTCATCTTATTCATCAGAGATTTTGTAAATTTCGTGATATGCGTCTAAATATCTTGTCCTTGCTGACGAGCAAATTCTTTTCCAAATATTTCAAGAGGCTCTCTTCCTGTTTCAACTACAAAAGTCCCAACCATATAGTTAACATCCGAATCATCTGGATTGTTTCCTGCATGTCGAAAGCCAGAAACATGTAACCATTCATGAAGCCAGTTTGCTGCAAGTGACAAGACATCATTTTGCTTAAACCACCAATTAAAAAAAGTGGTGTTTGTTGTAATGAGTTAATCAGGTGGGTAGTTAACACCTATAGTCTTCCTTCCCAGTTTTTTAAGAGCCGCATTCAACTCAATGATATCATTTCCAGTGGTTCCAAATTTCTTTCCGCTTAGAATTTGACGCAGTACTAAATTGTTATCTGCCTGAATGAGCTTTACATCATCCTGTCTGAAATTCTGTCCTATATAGTTTCCTGCCAGTACTCTATTTTGCGTTCCTATCATATTAATTACGATTCTCTTTTTAAATGACAAATTCCCGGAGACTTTTGTTTTTTGTGAGGCTTCTTTAACTGAAAGTGCCATTGAACCATACAGTTCTTTGGCAGTAGAAGATTTCTTTCCTAAGTCTTCTATAATAGCACTTTGAACTGCCCGGAAAAATCAAATATAGTTTTATCTGACTTCGTATCTGGATCAAGAACAAAGGCGAAAGAAAAAAATATATAGCTTAGCTCTATTTTCTATTAACATCTCTAAATTAAATGTTATTGATAATTATAAATAATAAGCTAAAAAGCACTGTGCTTATAATAGTATTAAAAACAGTTTTATGGCTCATTTGTGCTATAATTGAAGTATTTGCAAACATATTTGCAAAGACAATAATGGTCAACTGTACCATCTGTACCACTGAAGTTCCATTAGAAAGTACACATATAGCTGCAACTGCTCCAAGACAGCTTTGTCCAATTACTGCCATAGTAGCAGAAACAGTATAATTATTACTAAAGTTTTCAAATGTTTCGTTATAAATTTTCATGATATCTATTTTTATTGGCAAATTTAGCCCACTTATGTATCATGAAAATATAACCTAAATCATAAACGAACTTAAAAACTTAAATAATCTATTTTATCTATATAGTAAATGTTAAAAAAAACTCGGCAAATAGATTCATTACAACTTTAAGTATATTAATGCCAAGGCATAAAGGTTATTTATCCAAATATGAGGCTAATCAATTTCGTAAATGGACCAATAGGCGCCTCTTTTTTTTAGAGGGTTTTATGCAGTTCATAATTACTCATATTAAAACTAAGTTTCAAGATGATATTGATACAAAAGTGAAAAATATTTTTACATTTTGTTCGTGGAAAAATCGCACTTTACAATTGGTGGCTTTTCTTTATTCGAGCTAACTCCCGCCTGGGTTCCTTGGTTAGTAGCATTTAAAATTTCTTGACGAAACGGGGAGGGATTAAAATCACCTCCGAGTTCAATTCCTATTTTTTCCAAACTTTTAATATCTTGTGTATTTATCGATCAATAAAAGCAAATCGAATTCATTAATATCTTAACGTATGGGTACATCTCATTTATTGACATATGAGATTGAAGAACGAGTTTAGCCAAATATTATTAAAAATTAAAACTGCGACTCATTATCCATTCTGCTACTGTCTCACAATCTGTGTATGGAAAATCAAAAACAACTATGAGCATCCTTCTTGCTATTTGTTGCATACCAGTCTAATGTTTAATCATTCGAGCCATTTCATATTGTTTAATTGCTTCATAGGTTAAGTTCATCTAAGTTTGTTAAAATCATCAATTTTCTATTTTTATAATTATTTTACTAAAAAGACTTTAAGGGCATAGAAAAACTAAAAGTAAGTCTAAAGCTTTGGGTACTTATCAAGCATGTAAAACAAAAGCTAGTTTGTTTTTTTTAGATATTCAAATAATAGAATAGATATTTACTTTTTAATGGATTGGCAGGTCACATTGCATAATAACTATCCAATATTTAACCATAATTTATACATGATAAAAGAAGATATATTGCTAAAATTTGGCGCTTGCAAGATGACTTATACAAAAGGTCAGTTTGTCTTTTGCGAAGGTGATTTACCAAAATTTTTTTATCAAATCCTGGCGGGCAGCGTTAAGATGAATAATTTTAATGATGAAGGCAAGGAATTTATACAAGGAATATTCTCTATAGGCAATACTTTTGGAGAACCTCCTTTGTTCATTAATAAACCCTATCCATCAAATGCTGTGGCTATCTCTTATACAACAGTATACATCATCCACAAAGAAGCTTTTTTTAGATTACTTATGGCAAATCCTGAGATAAATCTCGCTGTTAGTACGGTACTTTCCCAGCGATTATATTATAAGTCGATTATGGCATCGGAGCTATCTTCTCAAGATGCTGAACATCGAATTATAAAGCTAATTGATTATTTTAAGGAAGAAATTGGAATACCATCCGATGTCAAATATAAAGTGTCGCTAACACGCCAACAAATTGCAGATCTTACTGGATTAAGAGTCGAAACAGTAATTAGAGCTATAAAAACACTCGAGAAAAAGGGTGGACTTAAAATCAAGGATCGAAAAATATTCCGATAATTTACTTTTATGATCTATGTCATAAAATTGGTATATAACCATATCCTAATTTTGTAGATGTAGTTAAAAATAAAAAATTCAAACAATAAAAATGCGAGAGTTTGATGCATAGAAAGCATTAGAGCTAACAAATGCTTCTTATTTTACAAATAAATTTTAAATAGATAAAAAAATGAATCTTAGACAAAAAGAGTTAATAAAAGCGACCGTTCCAATATTACAATCAGCCGGAGCAATCCTTACAGAACATTTTTATAAAAGAATGCTGGGACAACACCCTGAATTAAAAGAAGTTTTTAATATGGGAAACCAAGCTAATGGGAGACAAAAAGAAGCATTGGCAGGAGCTGTTTTAGCCTATGCAGCAAATATAGATAATCCATCCGTACTGCTTAATGTTTTAAAAGGGATTGGTAACAAGCATGTTAGTTTGAGCATAAAACCGGAACAGTATTCAATTGTGGGTGAGCATTTAATAGCTTCAATTAAAGAGGTATTGGGTGATGCAGCTACTGATGAGCTACTTGAAGCGTGGACAATAGCTTATAATCAATTAGCTGATATTATGGTAAATATTGAAAAAGAAATGTATTTAGCTAATCTGGAAAAAGAGGGAGGTTGGAACGGCTGGAGAAATTTTACTATTGGAAAGATTTCTGAGGAATCTAAAGAAATAAAGTCATTTTTTCTTTATCCAACAGATGGCAAAAAAATCGCTAATTATAAGGCGGGACAATATGTGAGCGTCCAGGTATATGTTAAGGAAATTGAATTGCTGCAACCAAGGCAATATAGCCTATCTACTGTACCAAATTCTGAATTCTATAGGATATCTGTAAAAAAAGAAAGTGCTATTCTAAATAATCCTGCAGGAATGGTTTCCAATACTTTACACGAAATGCAAGTTGGAAATACTATAAATTTATCCAATCCCGCAGGTATTTTTTCTTTAAGGACTGCCGGAACTCCAATCGTCTTAATAAGTGGAGGGGTTGGAGTAACTCCTATGCTGAGTATGCTTGAAACAAACAGAGATACCCATAAGAATAAGACGGTATGGGTACACGGCTGCAGAAATGCCTCTGTTCATGCTTTTAAAGAAGATGTTAACTTAATTCAAGAAGAAGCTGACTGGCTGGATACCTATTTATTTAATGAGGATGTTGATGACCAAAGTGATAGTACTATTATCAAAGGCAGGGTAGATTTAAATAAATGTAAGGAGGCTATTTTATTAGAAGATGCGCACTACTACATCTGCGGCCCCGAAATGTTTATTAAAACACATTATGATTCGTTAATCAATTTTAATGTAAGCAAATCAAATATTTTTTATGAAGAATTTGGACCCGGGTCTATTAATTTGAATTAGTTTTAAACCCTGCAAATGCAGGGTTTATTTTTTTTAGTATCTTTCCATCTATAAAAGTAAAACTAAGTAATCCAAATTAATCACCCAAATTAGCTCTCATAATTTAAATTAAAAAGGTTAGTTGTTTTACATTTGTAATTAAAAGTTAATTATCAATTTTTTACAGCTACTGATTTTTTTTTACGGCTAAATTTCAAGAACTTCAATTTCAGATTCCTCTAAATCAGTTGTGATAAATAGTTGGCATGAAAGCCGAATATCCGCATCTGTATATCCCATTTTGGATAAAGTGGAGGGTTCATTTCTTTCTTTTATAATTGAATTTCCTTTTATTGCTCTTGTTTTTACAATGCAGGTTGCACATCTTCCCACTCCCTGACATTCACCAAAACTATATAAATAGAGCCTGTCCCGCAACAGAAGCATTAAATTTGGATATTCACCCACATAGGTTTCAATATGCTGCTTACTGTTATTTTCAATAACAGTAAAGCGTATTATTTTTCTAGTTAGACTCAAAATAGGTTATGTTTAAAGTTAGTTCTATCGCTTATTTAAAGAAATATCTTTTGGTACATACTTTTTTAATTCGATAAATAATCCTTTAAAATTATGGCATGATTTATTTCAGGATCTTTTGCTGCGTATAATAAAGTTAGATCTTCAGTTTTTGCAATAATTTTCAATCGGTTTACTTCATCGGTTTTTGCCATTAATTCATGAATATATAATTTAGAAAATTCTTCAAAGCGCTCTTTTTTGTGATCAAACCATTTTCTTAATGCAACAGAAGGGGCAACTTCCTTGTTCCACTCTTCAATTTGCAAATCTATTTTTCTTATTCCACGTGGCCATAATCTATCGACCAAAATCCGATAAGATCCATCAAAGGATTTGTTGTCATAGATTCTTTTTATAATTATCGTTTTCATCTTAAAAATTCTTTTTAAATTCGGATGGTCTAAAATTGGTTAGATGGTAAAAAGTATTACTAAAAGCAGGTAAACTGCCATAACCTACAGAATATCCAATTTCACTCATAGATAAGTCCGTTTGCAGCATTAATTCAATGGCTTTGACCATTCGGAGTAGTTTCAGGTATTGCAAAAAAGAAGTATTTAAAGTAGACTGAAACAAACGCGATAAAGTCCTTTCACTCAGTCCGAACTGACTTCCTACGCTACGCAGGGAATGAGTAGCCGATATATTGTTTTGAATCCATTCTAAGATGGGTTGCATACGCTCGTTTTCGGTAAAAGGCAATGCAATTGGTAATCTTTTGGCACTTATTTCAGGGAGAATATTCTTAATAACAGATAAAAAAAGGTAACGACTCTCTCCAGGGAGTATATGTCCATCCCAGGTTTCTGAATATTTGATCATTTCCATGAGAAGTTCATTAATAGGATAAATCCCTACCTCTGAATAAAAAGGATGTTTGTCATCATCATGGGTATAAAAAAACAAAGAACGCAAAACCGTTCCTGAATGTCCAATTTTTAAGATATGTGTTAAGCCTTGTGGTACCCAGAAATAATGACGTGCAGGAATTACATAGTGACGGTCATTTATCTGCAGATAAGCTAGCCCCCCTTCGACATATGATAATTGTCCTTTAGTATGACTATGGTGCGGAATGAATTTTTCAAATCGCTCATGCATCACAAAAACAGAAGATGATAAGTTGTCAATCTCAGGTAAGGCAGCAATTAAGCTCATATTTTTATTGTTTATACGGGTTAAATCAAAGATACGAAACGCAATTTGTAACTGGGGTAATTTTGCAAATCATTAATTTCTCTGAACAAAAATAAAAGAAGTTTACTGTCATATTTAAGTTAAAATTAACATTGACCGGAATGATTAAATAATCGTCTATTTTACATAAATACGAAGGGCCAATTGGATTATATCTTTGTGGTCTAAAAATATAATTAAAATGTTTATCGATAAATCAAAGAAACTAATTTACCTACTTTTAACCCTGCAAACCTCTTTCCTCTTCGCGCAAAACAAATTGATTCCAAACGCCGAATCAAAGCCCTTATCAATAGATCAAATGTGGGCAAACGTTATTGATAACAGTAGAAAAATTCATTTGAATACTTTAGAGTCAACCATCGCTGAAGAAGAAATTTCAGAAATCAAAATTGAGCGGCTTCCTGAAATTACTTTAAAAGGTAATTATGAATATGCCACAAATATTCCTGTATATGAAAACGGCCTTTTCAGTAAACCGACCCAGCATGAGGTGATTCATTGGCTATATAAAGTCAGTACAGATATGTACCTGAATATTTACAATGGAAATAAATTAAACTTAAAAATAGATAAGAAAAAAACACTATCTGATATTGCCAAAGTGCAAAAGGATATGACGGTTTCTGAAATTAAATTGCAAGGAGCTGTTTATTATTTGAGTTTACAACGAAGCCATATTTTTAAAGAACTCATGATCAAAGATATCGCCAATCAGGAAAAACAGCTGTTGGAAATTAAGGCTCTTTATAAAAATGGTGTGATATTAAAGAGCGACGTACTGCGAGTAGAACTCAAATTATCTAATCAAAAAATGATGCTTGTTAAAATCGAAAATGATATTGCTATTGCAAATCAAAAACTCAACATTTTAATTGGGCTACCTGATTTGGAACTGGTGAATCCTTACCAGGAATTAGATCCTGCATTATTTGAATTGCAATCATATGAAAGCTACTTAGAAGTAGCTCAGAAAAAATCATATGATTATCATATTTCAGAAAAGACAGTAGATTTAAGGAAAATAGAACTCAAAAGTACTAAAGCCAATGTAAAACCAAAAATTGGAATGTATGGTGAATTTTATCTTGCCAATCCCCAAATTTTCCTTTATCCATATTCTCCTAGTAACTACACCCTCGGGATTTTTGGTGTTAGGGCTTCAATACCAATATCAGAGCTTTATATCAACAGGCCAAAAGTAAAGGTAGCCCAATTAAATTTAGAGAAAGAAGAAGTGGAGCACCACCATATCGATGATAAAATTCGACAACAAGTTTATGAAAACTATCTGCGTTTTAAAGAATCTCTCATTAAAATTGATGTAGCAAGGTATGATGTGGCGCAATCAACCGAGAATGCAAGAATTGTAAAGCAAAACTACTTTAATCAAGCGGCACTTATTACTGATCTTTTAGATGCAGATATTCAATTATTGCAAAGCAGATTTGATTTCGCTTCAACAAAAATAGCAGCACAAATTCAATACTATCAACTTCAAAATGTTTTAGGAACACTATAAAAATGAAAAACAGAAACACGTATACCGTTACAGACAAATTAATAACCAAAATAACAGGTTGGATTGCAATAGTGATAACCTTTATTTTAAGTATTTGGGGCATTGTATCTTTATGGGACATTTACCAAAATGAAAAAACAAATGATGCACAGGTTCAGGAATATATAAATCCGGTAATTTCCAGAGCTGGAGGTTTTATTACAGAAATTAAATTTGAAGAAAACCAGCCTGTAAAAAAAGGAGATACCATTTTGATTATCGACAGCAGGGAATATTATATTCAGCAACAGCAAACAGAAGCTGCACTTTTAAACGCAAAAGCCCAGCTTGAAGTTTGGCAAAGCAAAGTGGCAACTCTTAATAAAATAGCAAAAGTAAATTTGTCAAAAATCAATGTGGCAAAAGCCGAATTAAGGAAAGAAGATTTAGACTATACTCGATATAAAAAATTAGTGCAGGCAGAATCAGCCACAGCTCAAAAATTAGAAACTATTGAAGCGGCCTACAATATAGCTTTAGCCGAATCGCAGGCCACTACTGATAAATATCAGGCATCCTTATCTGAAATAAATGACGCAAAATCGCAAGAAGCAGTTGTAATGGCTGAAATTGCGCGACTTGAGGCATTGCTGGATCGTCATAAACTGGATGTTACTTATACTGCCGTTACTGCATCATATGATGGTTTTATGGGAAGAAGAACTGTTGAAAAAGGTCAGATGATTGATGCAGGACAGGTATTGGCTTATATCGTCAATGCAGAAACAGATAAATGGGTGGTTGCGAATTATAAGGAGACACAAATAGGATGTATGAAATTAGGGGACACTGCTTGTTTCATAGCTGATGCGTATCCGGATAAAAAGTTTAAAGGAGTAATTATATCTTTTTCGCCAGCTACAGGTTCTAGTTTTTCGCTGTTGCCTCCCGATAATTCAACAGGCAATTATGTGAAAATTGTGCAGCGTGTTCCTGTTAGAATCCGCGTTACAAATCCCAAAAACGAAGCTGATTTACTGAAAGCAGGAATGAATGTAAATGTTTCAATTGCTAAAAAACAAAACTAAAATGCTTCCAAAAGGTTTTTTATTTAAAAAGTGGGTTCCGGAGTGGTTGATTAAAATAACGCTCTTTATTGTATTGCTCCCTAGTTTGGTTTTGTTTTTTTTGCCCATGGCAAATATCAATGCCGCAGCAGGGAACACAGGAAGTGAAACCTATGATGTCTATTTTTCAGTCTCTTTATTTTATGCTGGTTATGTTAGTTTTTTTTCTCTGGAAAGGCGATTTTTTAAATTTCTGGCAGCAAAAGAATACTTTATCGTAATAACAATTATTCAGATAATAAGCTCCTATATCTGCTATAGTACAAAAGAGATAACTGTTTTATTTATTTTCCGATTTATTCAGGGAATGGCCTTTACAATGACTGTGAATTTATCATTAGCACTTATTTATGCGCGTTTAAGAACAGAACGGGCACGTGTTATAGGGTACTCTATATTTTTTGGAATGCTGGTTTGCATGATTCCATTTAATAATTTTATAACTGCTGAAATCATTGATTCATTTGATTTTAATATAGTATATAAATGTGCAATGTTTTCGTATTTGCCCAGCCTTATAGCACTGCTCTTATTTATGAACAATGTCAGGCTGGACGTTAAATTTCCTTTATATCAATTGGATTGGGCTAGTTTTACATTTTATGCCATTTCAATTTGCCTTATAGGTTATATAATGGTTTATGGTCAAGAATATTATTGGCTGGAGGATCAGCGTATTTTTTGGAGTGTAATATCGATCTTCATTTTTGGTGGACTTTTCATTCTTAGACAATCCAGGTTAAAACGCCCTTATTTCGATTTAGAGGTTTTTAAATATAGGAATTTTAAAATTGGAGCGTTGATAATTGTCATTTTTTATGTCTGTCGTTTTGCTTTTTCAATAACCACAACCTACTTTTTGACTGTTTTAAAGTTAGATCCGATTCATGTTGGTCAGATCACGTTAATTAATGTTTTTGGAATCATAATTGGTGTAATTATTTCAGGTGTTTTTGTTCTGCAGCATCGTCCGATACGTTTGTTATGGATCTATGGTTTCTCTTTATTGTTATTGTATCATGCGTGGATGATCTTTCTTTTTACCACGCAAGCCAATGAGAATAACTTTTATATACCACTTTTGATTCAGGGATTAGGTGTTGGGACCTTAATGACACCTTCTATAATTTTTATGGTCTCCTCGGTGCCCGAAAGGTTAAGTGTAACATCAGCAGGAATGTGTTTGTTTATGAGATGCTTAGGTTTTTATGTTAGTATCGGTTTAATGAATTACTTTGACTTATATGCTAAAAGCAAACACTTTAATACTTTTCAGGATAAAATTTCCAATCTTAACCCTGTCGCCCTGCAATCTGTAAGTAATATTAAAAACATATTGATCCAGGACGGAGCAACATCCGCTTATGCTGCAAAAGCAACTAATAAGGTATTAATTAATACAATTAATGCCCAAAATCATATCAGATACGCTGTTGATTATTATGAGATGATTTGTGCAGTTATTATTATATCCCTTATTGTCATTGCTTTATTTCCCTATATAAACCGTACCGTGTTAACGCTGTCTAAAAATCAGCCTTCACCATTTTAAAATTAATTGACCTCAAATTATAATCTTAAATTTATTATCATGTGGACTATCTACAGTATTGGCTTTTTAACTATACTTTCTTGCATCATTTATAATACCGTTAGAAAAAAAAAGTCACAAGTAACCTCAAAGTTTTCTATACTAATCCACTTATTGCTAAAGTTAGATAAAAAACTAGTCGTCGAAAATGGCAGTAATGATGAAATAACGTTATTCTCTTCGAATATTAGAGGTTCTATTGCCATTTTTCTTGCCCAATACTCCGGTATAATTTCCGTCATTATAGAATCTAGCACTATCGAAAACACAAGTCAAAAAAAAGAATGGATTTTTTTAGATAACATAAATCAATACCTCATTTTTAATCATATACTAAATGATCTTAAAAATTTAAATAATAGTGGTTTTGATCATCAAATATTAAAAAGATTAGTTGATAAAAGTAACCATTCCATACAGAGAATTATTTTGTCAAATGGTTATTCTCCTTACAATGTCGCGCAATCTTTATTTGTTATTGCTTTTTCCGAGGTAGAAAAAATAAATGATTTTCAAAAAATCAGCCAGAAAGGGTCTTTTGAAGTGCTCTTTTTTAATTGTGTAGTGGCGCTCCAGAAAAGTGACAGCAAGCAACAGAATGAATTATGGGATCAATTGTTTGCCTTATTGATTTTTTATCTTGAGAATCATAATTTAATGAATCAAATTAAAGATCTGGAAAAACTTTTAGCAGACAGATTAGCTTTATATGGTGAACAAATACAACAAATAAAATTGGACCCTGATTATAATTATAATTTGCTTTATGACTATTTCTTTTTAAGACCCTTAAGCCTGCATTCTAAAATTAAATCAAAAGTAATACAAACTTCAAGTTTGTCTAGAACGATGCAAAGTGCTGGATTTTCAAAAATAGTTCTGGTTATGATCGCAGATCTAGAAGAAAAGCTGCCAATCCTACAGAGTTTAATTTTTTAACTGATAAATTTTTACTCTTTAATCTATCGGGTCAAATGTTTGCTTACACTAGCCACTTTGTAATATCGCTAAAAACCAATACAGCTTAAATGATTATCTTTAGGATACATTCAAATAAACTTTACATATAATATTAAAGACATGAAAATCTGATAAAAAATGAACCCATATACAAATTTGACAGAAGCTTTAGAAGGTCTAATATGTCAAGGATATAATATAAGCTTTATAGCTAAAAAAAAAATTATAAATGCCAGAAATCATAATTGCAAAATTAATTACAATGAGATTGTGGTTAATTATGCTTACCATTTTTGGGATCCCGACCCTAAATTAGACGCTATCCTTTATGGCTTTTACTCGAAAAAACATTGTATCAAAGGATTGATTATAATAAGTTGCTCAATGTTATTAGAAATTGATTCGCAGGAAATAGAAAAACAAGAACGATAGTAGCTTTAGGGATTTATAAATTCCATAGAATTTATTATCTGTCACTCTTTACTTTAAATAATAATGAATTTAGAAAAAAAACTAATAAAGGAAGAAAATCTAAAAAACTTAGAAACATTACTTAGTTCGTTACATAGAGATAATCAGCTGTCATTAGAGTTATGCCGAGCAATTCGTGAAGGAATTAGACAGAAAATTGTTCCTGAAAGGATTAAAAATTATGCAGATTGGTATTATAGCAATGAATTAGCATTGCATTTCGAAATAGAAAAAGAATATATTTTTCCACTATTAGGACTGGAAAATCAATTAGTAAAAAAAAGCTTAACGCTACATCGACGATTAAAAAAACATTTTACAAAAAATATTGAAATCGAAAAGTCATTAAGCCGAATTGAAGAAGATCTGGAGATATTAATACGCTTGGAAGAGAAAAATATTTTTACTTCAATCAGAAATATTGTACCATCAAATCAAATTATATTGAACTTAAAAGATTTTTCCCGTGAATTAAATAACGAGGAATGGAATGATTTTTTTTGGCGATAAAAATATTTGGTTATTTTTCATTTTTTTGTAACCTTTTGGAATGTCATTTCCTCTACTTCTAAATAAACAATTAAATTTAAAAGAAAATGGAAACAAACAATTTACGATTGAGGCTTACGCCAACTTTCAATTTATTAAAAATAACATTTGGTTTGTGCCAATTGTTGAGGGTCTGGATAAATTTAAATACTAGAATAAACGTAAAATATTATGAATTATATTGAAAATATTATTTAAATCCCAATAAGTCAATCTACTAAAACGTATTTTATGCAATAGTTTCGCTATATTTGTAAGTAATGGAGTGGCGATTTTTTTTACAGATTGATCTTATTTACCTCCTCTCTAACTTCTCTAAAGCTTTATATCATAATTAAAAAACAATGAGATTCATTTAAACGAAAGTTACGGGACATTATCAGAAACTATAAACGGTCTAGTCAAGTTGGGTTACCGTCATGACTTTAACATTAAAGAAAAATGTATTGTATGTCATCAAACAAACATCACGCTATCTCCAGAGGATTTTCAAATTGACAAAACGTACCGTTTTGAAGGTGCTTCTGATCCTGATTATCAGTCCATACTTTATGCTATTTCTTCTGAAAAATTTAATTTAAGAGGACTTTTAGTTGATGGATACGGTATTTCATCAGACCAAGTGACTTCTAAATTAATAGAAAAATTACAAACTAAATACTCACAATAGTATGGAAAATAAATCTAACGAATCAACGCCTCAGCGTCCTGATGGCAGCAGAGTTTTAAATGCTCAATTGGTAGAAATGGACTTAAATGAATTTGTTGACCAAATAAAAAATGAAATAACTTGGAAAACGAGCGACCGTAATTCTCTCACCATTTTCAAATCGGAAACGATGCGAATTGTGTTAATGGGACTTCACGAAAATGCAGAATTAAAAACGCATAAAGCAAATGGAGTAATAAGCGTGCAAACATTGGAAGGAAAAATAAATTTTGTAACCCAACAACAAAGTGTCATCATAGAAAAAGGACAAATGATTGCATTAGAAGAAAACATTACTCATAGTGTAACAGCTCTAAAAGAAAGTTTCTTTTTATTGACTCTTGCTATTCACAACAAATAATTAGAACCCAATTGTAATATCCTAAAGCAAATGGTCTTTTGTTTGTATAAAGTAATGCAATTAAACATAAATGAAATGTCGACAACATTTGGTGATAAAGTGATTGATTACAATTACCATTTGCACTATTCAGGAAAAATGCCGAAAGGTTTTAAGGTACTAAACCCTTATCTTGATAATCCCGAAACCATCGTGGCCATGGAGCAGTTTTATCATAAATATTATAACGATTTCCAGCCAAGAAAATTCATTATTGGTATTAATCCGAGCCGGTATGGAGCTGGAGTAACAGGCGTTCCATTTACAGACACCAAAAGATTAGAAAGTGTTTGTGGAATTAAAATGCAATCAGCAAAAACACACGAAATATCATCTGTTTTTATGTATGACATGATTGCTGAATATGGTGGGGTCGACAATTTCTATCAAGACTTTTATATCAATTCGCCATTTCCTTTAGCTATTATTCGTCAAACAAAAGAAGGTAAATGGCTAAACGCCAATTACTACGATGATATAAGGCTCTTTGAAATGGTCAAAGGTTTTATGATTCTTTCCTTAAAAAATCACATAAGTCTAGGACTTAATACTTCAGAAGTTTTCGTGCTTGGAAAGAAAAATGCCAATTTTATCCAAAAGATCAACAAAGAGGAAAATTTATTTGATAGGATAACAGTCCTTGAGCATCCGCGCTATATTCAACAATACAAATCCAAAGAAAAACAACTGTATATAGATAAATATATTCTAACGTTAAATAAATAGAATGAAACAAGTAGCGAAATGTACGCTTTACACTATAGGACATTCAACTCATAGTTTAGCAGAGTTTTTGGAAATGTTGCATTCGTTCGATATTAAAACTCTTGCCGATATCAGGAGTATGCCAGGCTCTCGTAAGTTTCCTCAGTTCGATCAGGATAATTTAAAGATAACCATGGAAGAAGCTGGAATATCCTATATTCATTTGTCCAGTTTGGGCGGAAGACGAAAGGCTGAAAAAAACACAAAAAATACCCGTTGGGACAACCCTTCTTTCAGGGGCTATGCCGATTACATGGAATCCAATGAATTTAAAGATGCTATCGAAAATCTAAAACACATTGCCATAGAAAACAATACTGTTATTATGTGTTCTGAAGCACTTTGGTGGCGATGTCACCGTTCCATGATATCTGATTCTCTAAAAGCGCAACATTGGACAGTATTACATATTATGGCAATAGGAAAAACTCAGGAACATAGATACACTTCCCCGGCAAGAATAGTTGGCGATTGTATATTCTATTCTGATGAAAGTTAAATTCGCAGTTAAAAATCTATTTTATAGAAACTATATTTTTTTAGTTGTCGACAAGTGATTTGAGATAAAAAACCTTAAAACAATGCATGATTATTTTATTTTAAATTAAAAAAACAAAAAAATTACAACTTACCCTTCTAATCATTTAATTTTGTTATTTTAAGAAAACACTATAAATCTACTAATGGAAAGACAAAAGATAATTAATCGAAACTACTTTAAACTTATATTGATATCTTTTATTGTTGGATTATGCGGGGCATTGCTAGCATTTTCACTAAAGAAATTAACTGAATTTTTTGAACAGTATCTATTTAACGCTGTTAGTAATTATTCGATAGCAATCATTTTATTTCCTACAATTGGAATTACAGCTATTTATTTTTTAAGAAAATATGTATTTAGGAATCGCAAAAATAAAGGAATAACCGAAATATATAAAACACTAGACCAGCGCAAAGATCACTTACCTTTATTCAAAATACCTTCGCATTACATTAATGGTTTTCTTACCGTAATATTTGGAGGTTCAACCGGTGTGGAAGTATCTACCGTCGTGGCTACGGCAACTATTGGAAACTTTGCTTACAAAAAGAATTTATCTGCAAAAATATACAAAAGGGAATTAATTTGCGCTGGGGTAACTGCAGGTGTTGCAATTTTATTTTGCAGTCCTTTGGCTGGTTGGTTATTTGCTATAGAAGTCATTGCAAGAAAAATAAGCAAAACACTTGTTATTGCTTGTACTTCTTCAGCATTAGTAAGCTGGTTGTTTATTTACTTATTTGACAATAAACCGTTGCTTGGATACACCATTGTAGATTGGAACTGGAAGGCTTTTCCTTTTTTTATTATTTTAAGTCTTTTTGCAGCAGTACTGGCGGTTTATTTCACACTTTTAGTTACTCGGATAAAAGGTCTTTTTGCAACTATCTCAAACAATTTCATACGTGTGAATTTAGGTGCTTTGATTGTCGGGTTATTAATTTACTTTTTCCCAGGTTTATATGGTGATAGTTACGATGCTCTTCGAGAGGTACTACACGAATCAATAACGGCACCAAACATTTCAATTTTTTTCTTATTAATTATTACTGTTTTAAAGCCTCTGGCCGCATCGTTAACACTTGGAGCGGGTGGTGATGGAGGTGTATTTGCACCAAGCATCGTTTCTGGAGCATTTTTAGGACTCCTTATTGCTTTTATTGGTAATAATTATTTTGGGGCAAATTTAATTCCATTAAACTTTGCTTTAGTAGGGGCAGCAGCTACGTTATCTGCTTCGCTTTTTGCACCCTTTACTTCTTTAGTTCTGATATGCAGCTTACTGCCAAATGGATATTTACTGTTTGTTCCTATTTTATTAGGAAGTATAATTTCGTATTTTTTTTCAAAAAAACTTTTACCATATAATGTTTATTCATATGATTTTTATTTGACAACAAAATAACAATCGGTCGGTAACAAGTTAAGAAATGTAAAGGTTAGCTGAACTTATCCCTTCTTTAACAACTATACTAAATACGAAAGTTATATTAAAACAAAAGGAATTTAAAAGGTACATATGGACCATTATGCAAATTAATTTGCACTTTTCAATTTATAATAAATATTATAATAAATATTATAATCTATTGTTCGTATATATAAACTAAGACGCGAGATAGTTTCGGTAGTTCGCCATTTGCCGAAATATTACCAATACCAGACATTGGCGAATAAAACGCATTGCTTTCGTTATTCAATATTACCACTCAAAAAGTTGAGGCCGAATTGCAGAAAAAAGCTCACAAGGGATTATTGTACATTCCTTTAAATGAAAAAGGAGAAAGAGCTGGGCATCTGTTTCAAGGCTTCTTTGTTTGGAAAAAATGCTGGACTTCAAGCTTTAGAATTGCATCTTGAGAAAAGTAAAACAGCTTTGAAAACCATCCAAGCCAAAAAACTTTGCAATCAGCCATTATCACTGTACTGCAATCAACAAATGATGAACTAAATTTTAAGAAACAGTTGGCCGCACAAAGAATTAGTGATTCGTAGAAATGACAAAGGGCGTATTTACAGAATAAATTTTATAGACAACAATTCTAAAACAATTTGGAACGGTTCGCTTTTGGGCAAGGAACTTTCTGCCAATACTTTTAATGATTATTGGAACAATAATATCAAACCCGACATTAAAGAGCCTGTTGAACTACAATCGAAAATATCAAGAACAAATAATGCAGACCTTCCTGCGCAAGAACCTCATCATTTGTTCGAATTCCTGAATACTACTGAAAAACATGAAGACGGTTTGATTGAAGCATTAGGCGGATTGTTATCCGAAGAACTGGGCGAAGATTACGAGGAACAGGATTTCGCCAATAAAATGAGGAAGAAGAGAAAACATAGACAAAAATGAAAGCATTCAACACCAGCACCATTATCCATTTCTTATGATTGCAGACTTGCTTATTCTTTAAAATCTGTTGATGCAGAAAGATTTCTCCATTGCTGAATTTGCTGTGATAATTGAGTGATTTTGTCATTTGCCCTTTTGTAAGCATCACTTCCTAAAAATAAGAGTGTCGGAGGATTTTGATTGGCCACCAATTCAATGAAAGTGTCAGCGACTTTGTCGGGATTCCCTAACTGTTTGCCATCTATTTCATCCATTTTTTGATGTGACGTTCTCAAAAAACTATAATCATCAATTTGTCTTTTGCTAAATGCAATAGAGCCCCGTTTTGCAAAATTAGTTCGGAACCAACCGGGCAAAACTGCTGTTACATTGATACCCAATGGTTTCAAATCATTTGCCAATGCTTCTGATAAACCTGTTACTGCAAATTTCGCAGCACAATAAATGCTCCAGCCAAGTCCGGGTGCAAAACCTGCGATTGATGAAATGTTAATGATGTGTCCTGAATGTTGGTTTCTTAAATAAGGTAATGCTTGTTGAATTACTTTTACAACAGCGAAAAAATTGACATTGAAATTATCGTTTATTTCCTGCTCGGATAATTCTTCAATTGCACCACCAATCCCATAACCTGCATTGTTGACAATCACATCGATTTTACTAAAAGCATTTTTTGTTTTTTTTAATGATATTGCGATTGATTTTTCGTCTGTTAAATCAACTTCCAAAAGCAAAAAATTTTCACTTGTTATATCAGACAACGCAGAAATTTGTCGTGATGTTGCAGCAACTTTATTTCCTTGCAATAGCAATTTTTCTACTAATGAACGTCCGATACCTTTAGACGCTCCTGTGATGTACCATACTTTTGAATTTTCCATTTTTATACTTTTTTGTAGTTGGAAAATTAGAACATACTGCTTGTATAATGATGGTAAAAACAGTACCAATATTTGTAAAAATCAAACCAATCTAAAAGATCTGGGATTTATTCCTGTTTGTTTTTTGAAGAACTTGTTAAAGTGTGCAAGATCGTCAAACCCTAAAACATCACATATTTCAGAAATTGACCAGTTTGTATGTTTAAGTAAGATTTTTGCTTCTGTGCATATTCGCTCAAATAAGTGTTGGCTTGTTGTTTTTCCCGTTACTTTTTTTAGACTACGATTAAGGTAATTGACATGAATAAACATTTCATCCGCATACACATTTGGTACGCGGAGTTTCAGTTTGTCTGTTTTGTGTTGAATGGGAAATTGTTGTTCCAATAATTCCAAAAAAATCATTGTAATTCGTTTGTTCGCATCCCCATATTGAAAAAGATTTTCGGGCGGTGTCCATTTCATTGCCAGGAAGTACAATTCACTGGCATAATTCCTAATCAGGTCGTATTTGTAAATGTAATTGCCCTCTACTTCCCGCAGCATTTTTGAGAATAAACTTTCTGCTTCTTGGTAATTGCTTTTGGATAGTTTAAAAATGGGCGGAATTGATGATTTGAAAAGAGAAATATTGTCTAGATCTAACTTGTAATTACCTTGAAAAAATTCACTCTTAAAAACGCAAAAATATCCTTTTGTTTTAGATCATAAAGGTTGATAAGAATACGGAATATCCGGGTGAAAGAACATCAAAGTATTTCCACTTACCTTGATATTTTGATTACCATACTTAAAAGTATTTTCGCCCGAAAAGAGCATTATTTTAAAGAAATTTCTACGAATGTGAACTGGAAATTCTTGGTTTTTTCTCATTCGAGTTTCAATATGAAACACATTAAACTGCCCAATAGTTTTGTGTAGGTTTTCAGGATATTTATTGAACTTATGTAGGTAAAAATCTTCAAATTTTTCCATTTTAGAGCTATTAGTAAAGTGCACAATTAGTAACGAAATCAAAGGGCAAATTCTTAATCAAGAGGGCAAATTACGCTTATAATTACGATTTGATTTCTTTATGATTAGTTTCTCGAAAACTTAAACAATTGAAAAATTTGGTATGCCAAACACTGCTTCTCACCGCCATCGTCACATTCTTCTGAAAAATACGAAAACATTTCGATTGAACATTAGGCGGTTTATTGCCCAAAGCACAGGGGACTTTTACGAAGAACAAGCATTTGGGAACCTATGGAAAAGAAGAAAAAATATAATTGACCAGAGAAAAAACTATAATTTATCTACGCTCGAAATGAGTTAAACCAATACCAAATGATGTTATTCAAGACAATAAGTACCAGACTTATCGATATTAGTGCTTTAAATCTTTTATGATACCCAAATCACACTTAAAATCATCTGTTAAAGTTGTGTTTCAATAGTTGCTTTATCTATAACTGACCATACTTGTTCAATCTTTTTCCCTTTGAATTTATAAATGACATTTTCACTAAAAAATTCTTTTCCCATTTACATCAGGACCAAGAAAAATTCTCTTTCGGTGTATAGGCAAAACTAAGTTTGCTTGCTACATACAAGTCGTCGCAAGTTAAAAGCTGAACATTAAAATAAAGGTCAGGAATATCTATAAAGTTTTTTTCTAACATTTTTTGATATCGTGATAATCCAATATGTTGATTATTGTAGTAAACATCTTCGTGAATGAATATTCCCAAGTTTTCAACCTTATGCCTGTTTAGACATTCAATGTACTCTACGTAAATATCTTTATATTTATTCATTGTTATATTTTTGAATGTCAATGATTTATAGAATTTATTTTTTTCTAAATTACTGCCTCAATTAATAACAAAGATATACAATTCATTAAGTAGGCGACATAGATCTTCAGTCAAATTCAGCAATAAATTTCGACCGGCTTCCCCTATCATTGGTTCGACTTTTAAAAATAAGGAGGCGGTTAATGGAAGTATAGTAGGGTGGGTCCTAAAGCACAGGATGACGATTACGAGGAACAGGATTTTGCCAACAAGATGAAGAAAAAAAGGAAACGGCAAAGAGGTCATAAATAGCAATCAGCCACACACCGCCATTAACTGCCACATTCTTATAGCTACTGAGCACAGCCTTTAAATTCACACCCGAACATTAAAATTAAAAAATAATGCAGGGAGAAGACGATTTAAGAGATTTAGCCAAAATAATGGCTTTCATGAGGGCAGTGAGTATCCTTTTGGGCAGCTCTTTTGTAAAGTATATATTAGAAATTTACACCCTTATATGAATACTTGCGGATACCCTTTGCAACATTCCTGGTGTAAAATTACCCAGACCTCCATAGTAATACCGTTTGTTTCCTAAGTTTTCTGCATTGATACTGAAACGGTAGCGGGGTTGATCATAGAAAATATTAGCATTAAAAAGTGTATATTCATTGGTATAAAACTGTCCATTGGCAGTGTTGTTGATAAGGTAGTTCTTTCCACTAAAATTTCCTCCCAAACCAATACCTAAACCCTTCAATACTGCCTGCTCAAAAGTATAGGAAGCATACCAGTTAACAGTATGTTCAGGTCCCGAACTTACAGGACGTAACCCATTGACGGCAGCTTCCGCATTGGTCAATCTGCTGTTGTTGTAGGCATATCCTGCTTTCAGGAAAAGGCCGTCCACAGGACTCGATATCAAATCCAACTCCACACCTTTACTGAACTGGTTGCCCTCCTGCACCGTGAATGTAGGATCCACTACAGCAGATCGAAGGACGTTCCTTACACGGATGTCATAATAACTCAAGGTTGCTGTCAATTTGTTTTTCAACAGGTCAGTTTTCACCCCGAATTCAGTCTGGTTGGCGTATTGAGGTTTAAAGGCAGATACGGACCCATCGGGCTGCGTCACAGGGGCCGTATTTTGGAATCCGTTGTTGTAGTTAGCAAACACGGCGAATTGGTTTTCAATAAATTCATAAACCACACCAAGTTTCGGCGAGAATGAATTCTGATTGTAATTGCCACTAGTGGTACCTGTCACCAGGTTAGTGGAACCATCATTAAGAAACCGGTCAAATCTTGCACTTAGCATTACAGAAAGATGCTCTGTAGGGTTAATAACATCAGAAACATAGATTCCCACTGTGTTTTGTACGGATTTTGTAGCTATGGAAAGGTAACCGGAAAGCTTGTCCGAAATAAGATCTGGATTGATATCATTGTAATTATGATTGATTCCTGAAATAGTGAGTTCATCGTAAACAGGACGCCCGCCTCTTCCGTTCAGAGCATTACTTTCGGAATTATTAGAAATTCTGTAATAATCTAACCCTGCAACAAAACGGTTTCTAACCGGCCCGACCTTGAAATCTCCCATAAAATTCTGTTGGATCTGAATTGTTGTGATTTTTGAGGTTGGATAGTGGCTTACCCTTCTTTGGAGGATAGAGTCGCCCGCTTTGATTCCGAACGTAAGGTAATTTCCTGTGTTTGAAGTGTTTCCATTCATAATATTGGTCTGCATCCTCCACTTGTCAGAGATTTTGTATTCTACCTTCCCGTAAAAATTCCTGGCCGGATCTTTCAAGGTGATGGAATTATTGGAAAATGATTTCTTATAGTTAATGTTCAGCTGCTCCGGGGTAGCTGCCCATGTGCCGGAACTACTTTTTTGTTTGGGGCCAACCGGCGAAAATTGGGGCTCGGAAGTTCCTTCTCTTCCATAAATTTCTGCATCTAAAGACAATATAAGCCTGTCGTTTACTTTGTAAAGGATACTTGGGGCAATAAAGGTGCTTTTTAAGTATCCGGCATCACTGAAAGAACCATTGTAAGTATGAGAAGCATTGATTCTGAAAAGAGCGGTTTGCTCTTCGTTTAACGGCAAGTTTATATCGGTGATAAAGCGGCTAAGGTCATAGCTTCCAAACTGATAGCCTGCTGAGATTTTCTTATCCTTTAAAGGCTGCTTGGTTACGCGGTTGATCATTCCGCCGAATGAAACAGCCGAAGATCCGAAAAGCGTCCCGACTGGGCCTTTGACCATATCAATCTGCTCAATATTCACCAAATCCATATCAGAAGCAGCGTAGCTCACCATCCCGTTTCGGATATAGTTCCTTACCATAAAACCTCTTGATGTATAAAATGGGGAAACTGAAGCCCAGCTTCTCGTTATCCCCGGGATATTGCGCAATGCGTCAGGGAAATTTGAAATTCCCTGCTGCTGAATAACCAATTGGTTCACACTGTTGACGACTTGGGGATTTTCAATGTTCTTTAAACGAAGTTTAGAAGCTGTTTCGCTTGAGCGGTCCAATGATTTTCTTTCAACATTAATAATCACCTCCTCTAAAATATGTGTCTGCACCGAATCTCTTGTTTGTGCATTCAAATCTACCCCAATGCCCAGTGCCGCAATAATAATTATGATTGACTTTTTCATTGTTTGATCTTTTTGCCTTCGCCACGGTATCTCATCCCTTTGGCGGGTACCGGCCATTTCTCATTCTGGTTGTAGTTGTATTGCAGCGCACGGTTTATCATGGCTTGGATCATGTCACCGCTGTGCTGGCCAACGATGTAAAGCGCAGCATCGATCCCGGAAGTTACCCCCGAGGTTGTGATAATTTCGCGCTCATCAACAAAACGCACATCACGGATCAGTTGAATTCTTGGGTACTGTTCTGCAAAATAATCTGCAACAAAGTAATGTGTGGTTGCTTTTCTATCTTCAAGAATCCCGGTGTTTGCTAATAGGTAAGATGCGGTACAAATTGAAACTATTTTTATATTGGGATCGGTATTCCATTTACCTATAAAAAAATTAAGCTTTTCATTGTGCATCAATTGATAAACAGCGGGCATACTTGCTCCAGGGACAATAATATAATCGGCCGTCGGAAAATTTTCAATCGAATAGTCAGGTCTGATTTTCAGCAGGCTATTTTCGGTAACAATTTCTCCCGGCTCCAGACCCACCGTAAAAATTTTGTATTTCCCTTTTGTAAGATTCTTTGCTTTGGAAAAGACTTCCATTGGTCCGGCAAAATCCTGAAGGACAACGTCCTTATAGAGTAATATGGCAATTTTTATGGTATCCTGCTGAGTTGCTTTTGATAGATCATCCATCTTCTTTGAATGGTTTTCAGGGGAATGCTGCGCGTACGAATTCATTCCAAGAAATGAAAGCATTATAAATATTAGGTATTTCATTTATTTTAAAATTTAGTATATAGTGTACTGTTCTTAAATTATCCTAATTATGGTGTAGATACCATGCGTTGAGATAGAATAAATTTAGTTCTTTCAGTTTGAAATGTCGCTGGTATTTTTTTTAATGGATTTCCTGTATAAATCTCATATTGATGCTGATGATTCCCGGTGAAAACCACCCTTTCTACTTGTATTATCTGGCTTGGAATATTGGCACCGTACCATAGTGAATCCGCTTTTTGTTTCCACGTAACTTCATATAGTATCGATCCCTTTGGATAAAAACCATTTCTATTAATTCTTGCATATCGGATCGCGGATCGATTCCCATACAATGTAGACATGGAATGTTTCATAGGATTAATTGAAAATGTTATGGGTGAAAAAAGTAATGGATTTTCAGGTAGGTCACCTAAAACGGAAAGAGAAGCTTTATTATTAATATTGTTTTCTTTTCGGGCACAAGATGATATAAAAATGAATGCCATTATGGTAGTAAAGTATTTAAGAAGATATTTCATTTTACTTATTTTTTATCGTAAATTTTATATTTATTAACATCAAGATGAAGAGGCATAGTGAAAACGTAATCGTAATTTTCAACGGGTTTATGACAATTAATACACTCCTGATCGAAATTAGCATTTTCCCCATAAGGCTTTAAATCGTTTCCTTTCCATCGTGCCCAACCCCATCCCTTGGTACTTGCATATTTTTTCGTGTCTTTTATCATGAATTCTACCTGAATGAATTCCCCTGGTGAAATGTTGCCATCAGTCCCCATCTTTTGTTTCCAAGCTGTTTTCGCGAAAATAGTACCATCTGGCCATGGATTTGTCTTTTTTTGCTTTATTGCATCTACGGCAACATCATTGCCATAAATTATTCGCATTGTACCATTGTCAAAACGATCCGATGTACTAACTGCTTTCCAATGTCTAAAGTTGGGGATATATGAAATTTTATTAAGAGACGGCTTTATATTAGCATAATCAGAAATTGTCGTGATTAAAAGTTCATCATTACTATTCTCTTTTTTAACCAACAAAACTAGGTTAGCGGTTTTGTCTACTGCTTTCCTTACCGCAATAGAGTTAACGTAATTTTTTAATATTTTCATTGAAGTATCATCCAATTTTGCAGATGGATGCAGAGCAGCGTAATTTGGAAGTGGCATTTCACCAGATAGTATTTTATTAAAAGCGTAATACAACACTGCATTCTGTTTCGGTTTTGGCAGACTGTCCCAATTAGAGAAATTAAGTACTTTTCGGGCATCATTAATATGTGAATGAACTATAAAATTGGCAGGTGTTATTTTGTCGTACCAGCTTAAGTTGGGTGTATTTGAATGACAGTCAAAACATGAATTTCGTAAAATAACATTTACCTCTTTAGGAACATTATTTAAATCCTTTGTCGGTGTTGTGTATTTTATTGGTTCAGGTTTGAAGAACTGCAAAAGAAAAAACCCTAATAAGACCATAAGACCTATTTTACTTCCTTTTTTCATTGATTCTTTATTTTAAATTAATAATTTTGACAAAGCAAAGTTAGACACAACTCAAATGATACAAATGCTTTAAAAAGATTAAAGGGTATTTTTTGCCCTTAAAGCGGAAAATTTAAAACTAAATAGTTGTTACTTTGTCCCTATACCTATATTCCATTTAAAAAATTATACTAGGACTTAACAGTATATATATATCAGTACATTTTTGAAGAATTATACGCACAGATTTTGCATTATTAAACTTATAAGCTGGGTTGGTATGCAATGTAAGTGACCTAAAATTGAACTAACATTTACAATACGTGGCTCATCTGATTTTTTCAACAAATCAAGAAATGTTTGAATAATTTATATGCGCCATATACATTGCCTTCATATACTCTTTTAAAGTTATAATTCATACTTCTGTTGCAAGCTGTTGCATTTCGCCCAGTATTTCTTCGTTGTTAATGAGCAAATCTAAAAATCCTTTTTGCAAAAGTTATTTTGCTGTCTAAAAGCCAATACCTTTGTTTGCTCTTTTATTAATATAAATTTTATTTCTTATGTTTTAAAATTAATGTGTAAAAGTAAAATCGCTGAAAAATAAAATTGTTTACATTTTTCAAAAGTAATCAGTAAACACTATTTCTTATTCTGCTTCCTGTTTCTGGCTTAATTAGTAAATATAAAGCAACGTAGGATAAAGAACGACTGGTGACAGTTTTTAGGCATTTTTTCTTAAAAAAAACCGGTAGCGTTTGGATACGTCTTAGAAACTAATTGACTCCCTTTTCCCAACTTTTTCGATTTATGTTTTGTGATTTTTTTGAAATGGCAATTCAAACCAATAATAGTACCAGATATTTCTTTCCAATCTCTTAAAAAAAAATAAGTCTGCAATTGGTAATAGCTTGTAAATTTGCCGCAGGATAAAACTTCCATTAGGATTTTCCAATCGAAAAGCCAATGGTTTTCTTCAACAAGTAACTTGCAATTTCTTCGTTTTTATGTTATAGTAATAAACACGAAGAATTGCATTCATGATGAAACCACGGTTCTTACCCATTTCCTGTTTTCCAAAAAACACTCTCCTTTATGAAGGCCCAACTCTGTTGCTTTACTTGTGATCAGTTCAATTTGTTGTTGGTTCAAATTCCTGAATTGTAATAAAAGTTTAACAGTTCTTTCATTCTGTAAATTTAGCAATTATTACCTCTCTTCGAATTTTTCGATAAAATATCGGTTTGTTCTTTTTTACCACAATTGGACCTAAGCAAACGTTATTTAAGCAGATTTCTAATTCCATAACTAGCCAGAACCCCTTCACCAGTTGCCGCAGCAACTTGCGAAATAGCACCTTCTCTACAATCTCCCGCTGCAAGGATTCCTTTTACAGAAGTTTCTCCAAATATCGATGTTTTTATAAAACCACTTTTATTAAGTTCAACAACGCCTTTAAAAGGAGAGGTATTTGGTTTAAGGCCGATGAAAATAAAAACACCATCTGCTGAAATAACTTCTTCTTTATTGGTTTCATTATCCCTTACTTTTAATGATTGGAACAAATTGTTTTCTCCTGCTATAAATTCAACAGAAGTTTTATTCATGTACGTAGCGATATTATCTATGGTTTTTAACTTTTCTATATAAGTTTTTGAGGCAGTAAATTGATTGGACCTGTTTATAATTTTAACAGATTTACAAAATCCCGCCAAAAACATTCCTTCTTCCAGAGCGGAGTTTCCTCCACCTATTACAATTATGTCTTTATCTCGATAAAATGCCCCATCACAAGTAGCACAAAAATGAATACCCGAACCAATTAGTTCAGTTTCGTTGGGGATTCCTAAAAGTCTGTATGTAGAACCGGTAGATAAAACAACTGTTTTGCTAAAAAATGAGGTGCTTTTAGTTTTTACAGTAAACAGTCCATCTTTTTTTGAAATTCCTACCACCTCTTCACCTGTTTTAATAACTGCTCCGTAGGTTTTAGCTTGCTCTTCCATTTTGCCCATTAATTTTGGACCAGAAATAGAAATGAAACCAGGATAATTTTCAATTTTTTCAGTAAGAAAAGCGTTTCCACCAATGTTTTTTTTCTCCAAAATAAGTGTATCAAAGTGATCTCTTTGTGCATAAATTGAAGTAGTTAGACCAGCAGCACCACCACCAATTATTATGGTGTCGAATATTTTATGTTCTTTTTTAATGTTTAAAGATAAAAGTTCTGTTAAAGTGCTATTATCCGGATTGGTGTATAGCGTCCCATCAATTAAAACCGTTGGTATGATTCTTTTTCCGTTATTAATTTCTTCTATTTTAGATGCTGCCCAATCATTTTCATCAACAGCAATAAATTCGAAATTTATGAAGTTGTCTCTTAAAAAATTCTTTGTTCTTCTGCAATCTGGGCACCAATCTGCGCCAATTAACTGTACTCTACCAATTTCATTTATTCCTAAAATAGAGGATAATTCGATGTTGTCTGGGTTGGTATAAGACTTTTCTTTAATCAAAATCGTAGGTATTATACGCTTACCGTTATTTATAGCTTCTACTTTTATAGTAGCTTCTTTATCTAAATCTACATCTATAAAAGTGAAATTGATATTGTTTTCTTTTAAAAAGGATTTAGCTCTTCTGCAATCAGGGCACCAATCTGCACCGTATAAGGTTATTTTATTCATCTGTTCTTTATCTATGTTTTAACAGTTTTCGGCTTGGTGATGATCGCGTTTTAACCACAAATATTCAGCCGAAGAATTAATCCAACTTGGACAGACATCCCTGCTGAACGCTTTACCGCCATTTGCACCAAGCCGTTAACAATAGTTCTATTTTAGCAAATGTTTCATTGCCATTATATAGCCTGTATGAAGTCCTTCATGATATAAATTGAGTTTTAAGGCATCGTCAATACTAGTCAACTCCATACCCTGAGGAGTTATAATTGTGTTATAATTTTTAAAAATATTTTCTTTATAGTCTGCTTCCATTTTATCAATAGCGATGATAAAGAGGTCTTTTATCTTTTCTACATCCCCCTTGTCAATAGAGCATTCGGGTTTTGATCCTGATTTATAATGGATAAAATATTTTTCCTCCACAACGGGCTTTATACCTACATTTAAATAACACAATCCTTGTTGAGTGACAATAAGGTGGCCTAAATTCCAAATGATATTATTATTAAACCCTGTAGGAATTTCATTTAGTTGTTCAATACTTAAATCTTTAATTAAGTCGAGTACATATAATCTTGTCTTTTTTAGTTTTTCAATTTCTGTTTGCATAATTATTTTTATTATCTATTGTTTATGTTTTGTTTTGTAAATTGGCGCTAACAGTTTGCGGCTTGAGCAAGATGGCGTTTCTGCCAGAAATGCTATTATTAACCAACGAACCACCATTTTTACTATACCACTCTTTAGTAGTCTTTTTTATTTCAGCAAATGTTTCATTGCCATTATATAGCCTGTATGAAGTCCTTCATGATATAAGATAAATGTTAAAACATCGTCAATTTTTGTTAACTCGATGCCATAAGGAGTTGTGAAGGGACTATAATTTTTAAAAATATTTTGGTCATAGTCTGTTTCCAATTTATCAAGAACGCTAATAAATACTTCTTTTATCTTTTTTACATCCGTACTGTCTATAAAGGATTCGGGTTTTGACTCTGGTTTATAATCGATAAAATATTTTTCGTCTACAACGGCATTTAGACCTGCCTGTAAATAACACAGTCCTTGCTGAGCTGTCATAAGGTGTCCTAAATTCCAAATTATATTATTGTTAAACCCCTCAGGAACTTCATTTAGTTGCTCAATACTTAAATCTTTGATTAAGTCAAGAACATGTAATCTTGTCATTCTTAGTTTTTCAATTTCTGTTTGCATATTTATTAATATTTATATTATTTTTATTCTGTCTTGAAAATTATCAGTAATTGCCGTTTTGAGTTGACCATACTGGCGTTATTTTAGCACAGATGCTGCAACGACACACGGTCCTCCCCACTTTTGAAAAACCGTTTTTACTGCTGTTTTTTATTTCAGTAAATGTTTCATTGCCAGTATATATCCTGTATGGAGCCCTTCGTGAAATAAGGTAAATATTAAAGCATCATCAATATTCTTTAACTCAATGCCATAAGGAGTTGTAAATGTGCTATAATTTGTAAAAATGTTTTCGTTATAATCTGTTTCCAATTTATCAAGAACGGTAATAAATAATTCTATTATCTTTTCAACCTCGTCGTTGTCAATAAAAAATTCGGGTTTTGACCCAGAATTATAATTGGTCAAATATTTTTCATTAAGAACTGGCTTTACACCTCCCAATACATAACATAATCCCTGTTGAACGGCAATAAGGTGTCCTATATTCCAAATTATATTGTTGTTAAATCCATCAGGAATCTCATTTAGTTGTTTGATACTTAAATCCTTGATCAAGTCAAGTACGTATAATCTTGTCTTTCTTAGTTTTTCAATTTCTGTTTGCATATTTATTTAATTTTTATTTGTATTCTAAATTATCCTAAAAGTTTGTGCCCAAGCAAAAATTGTCATTTTTACCACAAATGCACCTACTTACCGCGGAATCTCCGCTTTAATCATACTCCTGTTGTTTGCTAGATCTATTTAGCTTTCAGTTTAATTAATTATTAAATCATTGATAATTGATATTGTGTTTTCATTAAACCGTCTGTTCGAATTACTAGTTTTCGTTACTATAAAGATCAGGACAAGTTGCCTTGAATGTCTAGCCATTCATATATAATAAAACTGCAAATCTATTGTTGATAAATACCTGCAGATCTTTTTAAATTATGACCTAATTCTTTCTGTCATTAGTTTCGATAATTTAATTTTCTAATTGTTTTATTATTGAAATTCACTTAAAAATAAAATCAGCAGCCAGTTAAAAAAGGAGGAATTGCTTGAAACAGACAAGCTACGACGTGAAGTCATTAACAAGAAGCACTCAATTTACGAATCACACTTTCACGTTTAATCTCACTACAAATTTTGTATCCAATTAAAGAATTGTATTGATCAATTTTATATTAATAATCTTTAGTGTCTTATAAGTGAAATGAATTCGTCTTCTACTTCTTCTTGGACTCTACAGAATAATGGGTACAATTTTTTAAAGCAGTAGGATCAAAAGTATGAATGTTTATTTTTGATGGTTTGAATTCATTGCTTTGTAAATGGGTATACATATTTAAAGCTGCTTTTGAAGTTGCATAAGCAGTAATGCAGTTATTTGAATAACAGAAGTTGTCATCTTTCATTTTATTGATATCGCCGATTGCACTTGTAATATTAATTATATTTGTGTCTTCACTTTTTTCAAGTAGAGGTTTCAATGATTGTATAATTCTCATAACAGCCAAAACATTCATTTCATAAACTTGTCGTACTTCATCAATATTTAACTGATCTATTTTCTGACCGAAACCATTCGCCATTTCAGCATTATTAATCAATAAGTCCAAATGCCCATATTCTGAAACAATAATTGATTTTAACTCTACTAGGCTCTTTCCTGATGTAAAATCAGTTTCTATTAACTTATATTTAACCAAACCATCAGCATTGTGCGATAATAGTTCAAAACTTTTCGTACTTGCAGCTAGGATGATATCATATTTATTTTTCAACAGAATATTAGCGAATATTTCCCCCAACCCATTTCCAGATTCTGTAACTACTGCTGTTCTATTTACTCTCATTGTGCTTACTATTTATTACGTCAAAATTAGATAGAAACAATTTCTATAAATAACCATTTTTCTATTATAAATGACCCAAATAATGTGTGTTGGTATATTTTTACTCTGAGATGATTTTTTTTATTGTACAGTACGGCGAAACTTGTTTGGTGTTGTTCCGCTCAATTTTTTAAAGAATCTCGTAAAATGGGTCGGTTCCTGAAAGTTTAATTTATAGGCAATTTCTGCAATATCCAGATCAGAAAACTTCAATAAACTTTTACTTTCCACAAGTAATCTTTCCTGAATTAAATCCTTGGCGCTTTTACCTGTTAGCTTTTTCACAGATGTGGTCAAATAATTAGGCGTAATGTTGAGCTTTTGCGCATAATCGCCTACACTTTTGGTATCGACAAACATCTTGTCTACCAGATTTTCAAACCGCTGTGTAATCAATTGTGCTCTAGTTAAATGGTTTTCGGTAGCCTTATAACGCTCGTGAATTGCCTTGCAGAAATATAAAAATGAGACCAACATTCCTTCAAGTATTTTTTCTTGGTAAGGATGTCGATTATTAAAAACAGAATTCATTCTTTCGGCATCAAAAAGAAGAGATTCGAGCTCTTCTTTCGTAGGCATTAATACTTTGCTCTTTATCATTTTTAAAAACGGAAAATCGTCCACTAAATTAGGAACTACATTCATTAAAAATTCTTTTTTGAACATAATATTATAGCCGGTCATTTTTTCATCACGTACCCAAGAAAACACTTGTCCTGGCACTACAAACCACAAAGTATATTCTTCTGTAACAAGTCGATCGGCATTAATGTTCAATTTACTTTCCCCAACATAACTCAATAGGCCTATATGATAAAACCCTTGTCTATAAGGTGGCATCCAAAGTCGAGCTGAAGATTGCAACCTTTCTACAGCATACACATCAAAATTGGGAATATGGCTTCTATGCGGAAATCCTATGGCTTCGTGAATATCGTTGCTAGATTGGAAAACAGGTATCTCAGTTTTCTTCATTTATAAAGGTATTTAATAATGAGTGAAGTATTATTTTTTTGACATTGAACATATTATACGAATGCACTAATCTTAGTTATTTAAAACTTTGCAGTAGTTCGTCATTTCTGTTATAATTTATTTTTGAAATTAAAACCAAACTTTCTACCACATAATAATTAGAGAAATGGTGGTTTCTACATCAGAATATCGCACTCTAGCTGATACAGTTAAAAAAAATCTTTGCTAGGCTATTCCAATTAAAAAAATAAAGTGCTTTTCGAACATCATTAATATGTGAGTGAACTATAAAATTGGCAGATATTTTTATCATACCAGTTTAAGTTGATTGTGTTGAATGACAGTCATAACAGAAACTTCTTAAAATAACATTGAACTCTTTACGAACATTTTTTAGATCTTTTGTTGGTATGCAGTATTTTATTATTGGTCCAGGTTTGCAGAACTGTAAAAGAGTAAACTTAAATAAGACCATAAGGCCTATTATTTCTTTTTCCGTTAATTACTTTTTTTTTTATTTAAAATCTTGGTATAACAAATTTACACACAATTCAATTACAGTATAGATTTAATAGAATTAAAGGGCATATTTTGATCGTAGAGCCGAATATTTAAAACTAAATAATTTGTTTACTTTTGTCTTTATTGCAAAACTTAATTAGTTTGATTTTAAAAATTTATAATAGATGAAAAAAACGCAGTTATACACTTTGATACTTCTTAGCATAAGTGTCGTTGTTCTGACTATCAGCTTAATCTCTTCTCAATATCTTTACTCTTTGGCTAAAGAAAATTTGTGGAATTTAAAATTAGAATCAGGAGAGAGAGAAACCAGAGAAATATCCCGTCTTTTACAGGAACAGCTCAGAAGTGGCTTATCCAAGACTCAAGTAATTAATAACCTTCAAATAAGTATTCAAAATACAGATACAAGTAGTGATTTTATCTGTATGTATAATCGAGAAGGAATTGAGCTCTGTCATCCCAATCCAGCACTAATTGGAATAAAAATTCAGGAAGATAATTCTCAAATAAAAAGAATAAAAGACACAAAGGTAAATACATTAAGAGTGCTCTTACAGAAAGGAGAAAGATCGAATGGTTTACGTGTATTTCCTAACAATTCGAACAGAAGTTCTGAAATCGTAAACATATATCCAGTAACAGGAACAGATTGGATGGTAGCATCTCATGCAAATATATCTGTTCTTGAGAAACAGTTATCAGATATGCATCTACAGTTTGTTTTAAGTTTACTTTTAAGTACCCTAATTATTGTTATTTGTTGTTACACATGTATAAGACTTATATATCGAAAATACCAAACTGCAATAGATTTTGAAATAAAGAATTTAAATGATAAAGTCAGTGAACTGCAAATTTTGAATATACAACTAAATACCAACCAGGAGAAGTTACTAAACCATCCAAAAAACCCTGTAGCTAAAAGTTTGTCAAATGATAACGAAACATTGAAAAAAAGAATACTTACCTATCATAAAGATGAACTTGTAAAACTCGATACAAATGACATTGCCTATGTCTTTTTGAATAATGGAGTTACTTATATTAATACCTTTGAGAATCGTCAATTCAATAGCAATAACAGCCTAGATGAAATTATAAGATGGCTTGATCAAACTAGTTTTTATAGAGCAAACAGACAATTTATAATTAATATCCGAGCAATTAAAACTATATTGCTTTACGGAAAGAATCAGCTTAAGTTAATTATAAAATCTGAAGTAAATATGGATATTATCATAAGTAAAAATAAAGTTGCAGATTTCAAATTATGGCTTGACCAATAAATTGGTTGCAATTTTATGTTTTACGCTAGAAATAGTTATTAATTTCTCAAATAAAATCACCTATTCAAAAGCATTGATCTTATCTATTAAGAAAGCACATCATCATTTTTTTAGTTCAGAAAGAATAAGGTATGTCGTTGGACTGCCATATGAGATGAGCTGGTCTATAAATTGTTGCAGGTGCAGTTGGTCGCGAAGCGCTACTCTCATATGAATATTAAATGGACCGGTAATTCTAAAAACTTCCAGTACTTCGGGATAATTAGTGATCTCTGATAATATATATTTAAGCTTACCATCAAAAATTTTTAACATTATAAAAACTTCCAAGCCATTTCCCATCATCGAATGATTTAGCTGAATGCTATAAGATTTTATAACCCCTAAATCTTTTAGTTTCTCAATACGTTCGCGCACAGAAGATGGAGAAAGAGCTATCTTCCTTCCTATTTCTGCAAATGAAGATCTCGAATCTTTCCTAAGTATATTTATTATTTGAATATCTATATTATTCACCATTGATTAATTGTTTTTAATTACCAAAATAGAATTTTTATTCGTAAAAGTAGCGATATTTCCTTAGAATCAATTTCTTTAGTCAATCAAATCTCTATAATTTTATCATAAATAAATATTATTATTTTTTATATGAATATAGAAGTTTTTTTTATACTAGCAGTTGGAATATTTACAGGATTTTATGTGCAAACTGTAATTGGATTTGCGGGAGCTTTAATAGCTCTCCCTATTTTACTTTTAGGTATGCAATTACCAGATGCGGTTGCATATATTTCAATCTTTTATTTATTTTCAAGTATTTTCTTAATTGCAAAAGAATTTGAAAATATAGATAAAAAAATAATTTTAAAACTTATTGTAACATCAGTAATAGGGGTTGTTTTAGGAATATTAGTTCTTACTTTTTCCAAACCTATATTATTAAAAAAAGGGCTTGGCGTTTTTATTTTATTATATGTGCTATATATCTCTTACGGTAAAAAGAAAATTCAACTAAATAAAGTAGGTTTCATTAGCTTTGGAATTATGGCTGGTTTTTTTTCAGGTTTATTCTCTACAGGAGGCCCTCTTTATGTTATATGTATTGAAAATTCTGTCAAAGACTTTAAAACCTTTAGAGCGACAATGATAGGGGTCTTGGGGCTTGTTACCATAACAAGGATTCCAGCTTTAGTTGTAAGTGGAATATTAAATATTAATCATTTAAAAATGACAATGCTAGTATTTCCTGTATTTCTTTTCGCTCAATTTTTTGGAAAACGTACTTTTATGAAAATTAATGAGAAGCTGTTTAAAAGGATGTTAATGATCCTTTTATGTATTTCGGGGGTAATTCTTATATTTTAAACAATAAAATTATAATTACTTTAGATTATTAAAATTTTAAGTAAACTAAATCCTTTAATTCTTAGTTTATTGTTGAAATAAGTTATTTATATATTAATAAACTAACTCGAAATCGAACTGCTCTTGAATCTTCCTTTTTATAGAAATTGGTTTTCAAGTTCTGACCTGCAACAACCACATTTACGTTATTAGTATTGAACAAATCTGTCGCTGAAAAAACTAGATTTAAATATTTTTTAAATATTTTTTTGTTAAAGGCAATATCAAATTTCTGTATTGAGTTGTTGACATTATAGATCTGTCACGTATCATTGGCACAATAAAATAACTTATTGTAATCTTAATCTCCCAAGGTAAGAAGATGGACTTGAGGTGAAAAATTGGTAATGGCTTTGTTCTCGAAAAGAAACTTAAAACCCTTTGCTTCTGTTTTTACTAATTTACATTAACGAAATACACTTCATTTTTCCTATATCATTTTCACGACTAATAAATTCTTCTTTGTCCTTAAAAAAATAATCTAGCGGAATCGAAAATGATAAATTAGCACTAAACGTATTGAATTTTTTAAAAATGTTGAAAGGTCTGTTTGCTAGTAGTTTGCCCGCTTGAAGGCGCATTGAAAACTACCAAATTATTGTCTTTTGATGCCGTATAATCAACTCCTTGACAAACAAAACTGGAAAGCAGAAGTTTTAAACTCATTGTTCTCATGAAATGCTGGTTTTAAAAAAGAGTTTTCTTGTGACACGTTATATTGATCAAAACTAGCTGAATTGTTTGAATCCAAACTATCGCAATGAGGCTGATTTATTTCTTGTAAAACGATGCTGAAGAATTTATATTCTCGTTAAATTCATAAAGAGCACATCTATTGTGAAAGAAGTTGGATGTTAAATTTTATCGGACTGGTCAAGGTGTTGTTAACCATATTTATTGAGAAATCTCCAAAACGAACCCCAGCTGGTAAACCTAATTTATCTATTTTTTTATGTGCCGATGCGTAAAGTGCCAAATTACGTTCTTTATAATCAAAGTTGATTTTTTTTAATTCATTATTGGCATTAAAAGCCCCAGACTTATTTGCTTTTATTGAATTATATTTTCCATCAATGCTAACAGAAAAATTATGTTTTTGCAACCGAATTTCAAAATCAAATTTAACATAATTGTTGTCTAGTTTAATTACCGTACCTTAAATCACAACTTTCCTATTGTCAATTGCAGTCGTAATTGGTTTTTTATCAAAAAATTTACCGAATACCACAACATCTAAACTTTCTCCAAAATTGTCGAGTTTATTATTCCGGCACTTATAATAAGCCAGGAAACAAAAAAAATGCTTTGTTAAAATATGCCGATATAGCCGAAAATAACAAATGACCAATAAATATTAAATAAAATAATGGATTTAATATACTACGATTCATATTATGAAACTCTTTGAGATAATTTGTATCGTCAAGTCTGCCAATTCCCGCAACTACAGCATTTCCCCAGGTAAAGAAAACACCAGCTAAAAGCCCTGTAAATAATGTAGCCAACAGCAGCGTAATTGTTTTTGTATCTGTAATAAAAGTGCTCATAATTAAAATTGTTTTAGTTTACAAAATTCGAGATATTTATTATTAGATATTTGTTTGAAAAGAAATGTAATTTGTTCTAAAAGAATTTTTACACTTCCTTTTTATCAATCCATTTTCCCACAGTCGGAGCCACGTAATTTTTCATTTTATTTAATAAATCTTCAATAGTATCGCTTACTAAAAGCATTTCCTGATTTACATTTTTCAGAAAACCTTTCTCAACCATAGTCTGGGTTAATGCTATTAAAGAATCATAAAAGCCATTGATATTTAAAACAGCAATTGGTTTTTTATGTAAACCCAATTGCGCCCAGGTAATCATTTCAAAAAGCTCTTCGAGAGTTCCAAAACCACCCGGAAGTGCAATCACGCCATCGCATAAATCATTCATTTTGGTTTTTCTCTCGTGCATGCTTTCTACAAGAATCAATTCGGTTAAACCTAAATGTGCGATTTCTTTAGAACGCAGAAAATCGGGTAAAACGCCAATCGCTTTTCCGCCTTCATTTAAGATTCCGTCTGCTACAGCTCCCATCAAACCTACATTTGCGCCACCATAAACCAGCTCTATATTGTGTTTTGCCAAAGTTTGCCCAAGTAATGTTGCCTGTTCTTTATAAATATCTTCAGTTCCAAAACTGGAACCGCAAAAAACTGTAATTCTTTTCATTTTTATTTTTCTATTTCGTATACAAAATTATAACGGGACGGTTCATTATAATAAGCCACCACTTGTTCATCTATTTTTTTTGCACCTAATCTCCCAATAGCTATTTGCGAACGGTAATTTTCTGCCCCGATGTGAAATCTAATTTTATCAACCGCATTAAAGGAATAATCAAACATCATTTTTTTTACCTGCGGATTAAATCCCGTGCCCCAATATTTTCTTCCATAAAAGGTATAGCAAATAAAAACACTTTTGTTCTCCGGCTCATATTCATAAAAACGAGTGCTTCCTACCGCTTCATTTGTTTTTTTGTCAATGATCAGAAAAGCGCCTTTACTCAGTATTGCATCTTAAAAAAGTTTAAAAAACCTCTCTTTCATAACGGTTTTTGTTCGGATGCTGTTCCCAGATCAAAGGATCGGAAGCTACTTCATAAAGGAGTTCAAAATCAGTTTCTTTCTCGGAAAAACCAAAGTTTTCTGAGCATTTATGTTTTAAATTGCAAACTTATTCGTGGTTGTTGTTCTTATTTTTAGTCCTCCCATTATTTGTGTAAATTTATTAAGTTCCCTACAGTCTAAGTATTAAATTCGTTTCTATCATTGACATAATTTCCATTATAATTGAAAAGTAATTGCGATTTTTCAGTTAATTTATAATTCATCCCTACCTAAAAAACAGGTTGCTATTAGTAGTATCAATAAAATTTCCATGTTTTAATTTTACTATGAAGTTCAATGCATTAAATGTTTGGTTATTTACCATCAGCACTTCGCATCGCTATAAAAATACCCAAACAACGTTTGCCAACTCAAATCTTTTTCTTTCCCGTTTAATAAAATTTGCGAACTTGACTTTTGATACCTATTCAGTCCATAATTTAATTTAAAACTAGCATTTATTCCTTTGGAATTGGTTACAATATTAATATCCGAACCGCTCGAATTATTATCATAGGAAGCATCCTGATTATAAATTAATTCTATCTTTCTATAGCTGCTACTGGAAGTGACGATAAATAATTTTGTAAATCAGTACCCGAAAAGATAATTGGCGTACCATCGACATAAACAGTTACTTCTTTTCCATTTAATGACAAACCACCCATTGGCTACTATTACACCTGGAATTCGTTTCACAGCATCAAAACTACTGCCACTGCTAAGCATAACGTTTTTTTTACATCAATAATGGTCTTATCAGGTTCTATTTTAATATATTCTCTCTTTTTACCAAAACCTGAACATATTCTATTGTGTAACTTTTTGTACTCCTGATAGTATCAGTAATTGCTTCATGTCCGTAGAAATGAAAGAAGAAAAAAACAGTACAACGAAAAATATTTATTCATTTTAAAGATGTTAGCTATGTAAAAAAATGTTTAAAAGATCTTGCTGTATTCTAAAACTTATAGTTTATTTCGGCAGATATGTAAGGAGAAAAATCAAATTTAGAATTGGTAATCTTTTCGTTAAAAATACTTTTTAGTGTTCTCTCATTAAAATAAACAGAACGGGCAGCGTTGACACCAAGCGTAATTGGCAAAGTGATATTCTTATTTATTTTTATTTCAGGTCTTAAACCAGTTACAAGATACTGATGTGTAAACATAGCATCTTTTCCATCTTTTTTGAGTAACGCCAATTGTCCGTTTGCTTCTGCAATAAGGTTTAAGGAAACAGTTTTATTGAAGTTATACCCAGCGGATATTTGAAAACCGTTCATCATTGAAACTCGGAAAGTATATTTCTCTTCAGAATTATAATTTACGTATATTGAAGGAAAAACCATAGGATAACCGAGAGCATTTGTCAAAGCAACTCCTGCACCAAGTTCAAATTTAGGGTTGATTTTCTTTACAAAAAGGACACCACCGTTTCCCAAAATACTGTTTGCATTTACTTTAGAAATTTGGGTTTCGCTTGTGTAAATTCCGGCACCAGCAAAAGCAATAAGTGACCATTTTCTGTTCAACTGATGCATATTAATTACTGAGAATTGAAGGTTTGTAATGTTTGACAAAACCAAATCTTGAGTGAAATTTTTGTTATCAAGAGAGGCATATGCACCTGAAACATCTGCAATCCATACTGAAACAAGACTGTCTTTAATCATTTTTATGGAAATCGGAATTTTTACATCTCCACTATAAACCATTGCAGATCCTTTACTGTTCCCAACCTTGTTGCCATCATTATCTTTGTAGTTTGAGGAACCAAAATATTCAGTTCTAATAGACACTTGCGCCATTGTTTTGACACTCACCATTAATAAAAGTACTACGGCTAAAAAAGCGGCTTTTTTCATATTTATTGTTTTTTTGTTTAAATTACAGACAAAACTATCTTTTTACTTGAAGGCTATTTTTAGCTTTTGACAACTGGTCGTTTTTTGTTGACGAACGGTTTTCAATTACCCATATGAAAAAGGTATTTTTGTAAAAAAAACGAGCAATGTTTACTATCAAAAAAGCAGATTATCTATTTTGGACTTTTATGTTCTTAATGACTTTATTACAATTGTCTGATGAATTGTCATTTTGGGGAGCTTTAATTTATTCAACAGGTATCACATTAAGCTTGCGAATACATGTTATTTATGTTATTAATAAATTAGCAAAGAGGTATTTAAAAATTAATAATTCTACGAAATTTATCATTTATGCCTCTTTAGCCAGCATTTTTACGGCTTTGATTTTGTCAATTCAAGGGTTTGTTATTGTAGAATTGATTTTGTCGGAAAAAATGGGAACGACCTATGAAATGGTTTCACTGTTTTTTGGGATGTTAATGGTGAGCGTCTTGATTTCCGGAGTAAGTTATTCTATAGAATTATTTAAACAGAATATAGAATCCGGAAAGAAACATGAAGAATTAAAAAACAGTGTTTTAGAATCTGAAATAGAGCATTTGAGAACACAATTAAGTCCGCATTTCACATTTAATATCTTGAATAATTTGCAATTTTTGATTCGAAAAGACAAAGATGAAGCATTGGAATTGCTTTCCCGATACAGTAAAATATTGCGCTATTATGTATATGAATCGCAAAATAAATGGATAAAATTAGATGACGAGATTTCGTTTCTCAGGCATTATTTTCAATTAGAAAAAGATAGATCTGGCGAGGATTTACAAATTTCTTGCCAGTGGAATATTCCAGAAAATCAATTACTAATTATTCCTTTCTTGATGTCAACCTTTGTCGAAAATGCTTTTAAGCACGTGTCTAATTTTGACGACAAAACCAATTACATACATTTACATGTTTTTTTACAAAATGAAAATCAACTTTTTTTGAAAATCGAAAACACAAGTGATTCATTATTAAATAGCACAAAAACAAAAGGCGTTGGGCTAATATACGTTCAGAAAAGATTAGAACTTTCATACCCCAACAACTATATTTTAGAAGCTATGTCTGAAGAAAATAAATACAAAATAGAACTACAATTAAATTTACATAAATGAAATGTATTGTTATAGATGACGAGCGAATTGCTCGAGAAGGATTACGTGAATTCATTAAGAAATTTGATTTTTTGGAAAATAGAGGGTGTTTTTCTAACGCACATTTGGCATTAGAAAAATTAAAAACTGAAGCCATCGATTTAATATTTCTAGATATACAAATGCCACTACTCAACGGATTGGAATTTGCCAAAATGATAACAGATAAGCAGTCGATGATTATTTTTACAACCGCCTATTCTGAATTTGCTTTGAAAGGATATAAAGTAAATGCGGTCGATTATTTGTTAAAACCCATATTTTTTGAAGATTTTAAAGCATCCGTTTCCAAAGCAAAAAAAATATTCGATTTAATGTTTCAGCAAGAAAGTATACTGAAGCCACTATTTTTTAAAGAAAATAGCGTTTTGGTAAAAGTTCCGCCCATGCAGATTTTATATATTCAAAGTATGCAAAACTATATCGAAATACATCTTGAAAATTGTAAACGCATCATTGTTCATCATACCTTGAAAAATATTTTAGACGAATTGCCTAAAGATATTTTTTTGCAAATTCATAAATCCTATATTGTCAACACAAAATATATCACACATATAGATGGTGTAACTATATACCTAAACGAAATCTGTTTACCAATTGCTAGAAATAGAAGAGAAGATGTGATGAGATTTTTTCATAAGTGAGTAACATCCCTCTATTTACCAATAAATGTTGCCCAAATACTAGTAATGTTAGATTTAGATAAATATCTTTAAAAAAAGCAATACTTTTTTGTTCTAATAAGAAACTAAAAAATGATGTTGGGTTTATTTTAAATATGAATAAAAATCCAGACAATTATAAACTTCAGTATTTGCTTATTTCAGCTATATCAGTTGAAAAAAACTGAACCTTACTAGTTGCCAATGATTAATAAAGTGAGAAGAAATATTGATGAGCTATATAAAATATTTTTACACAAAGCCCTTCAGAGATTAGAACACTTGACGGTTGCAATTTAATAAAATTAGTCGCTGGTTCCTGAGTAAAAACATAAACCTTCAATTGATATTGATCTAACAATAACTGAAATCAGTAACTTGATTTTTCTTAATTATAATATTCATGGTAGAGGTAAGGCTATTAGACCACCAAATCTATAAAAAATGAAGTGAAAAATGGACAGCAACAATATAAAAAGACTTTCCCGACTTACAGCTATACTGACAATTTTACAAACAAAGAGAATCGTGACATCATTAACTCTATCCAAAAAATTTGATGTAAGTGTTCGAACAATTTACAGAGATATTAAAGTATTAGAACAAGCAGGTGTGCCGATAATTGCAGAAGAAAGAAAAGGATATACGCTAATGGAAGGGTATCGGATTCCGCCTGTAATGTTTACCGAAAGTGAAGCAAATGCTTTAATAACTACAGAACAATTGATACATAAAAACAGCGATAGCTCTCTTACAAAAGAATATACGGAAGCGGTCACTAAAATAAAGGCTGTTTTATCATATTCCACAAAAAACAAGGCTGAATTACTTTCCAAAAGAATTGCTATTAGTCCTGTAATCGCAATCAGAAATACAAGTAGTTCATTGACAATGATACAAAATGCTTTGACAGACTTTAAGGTTTTGAAAATCACCTATCACTCAGCACAAAATAATGATATAACTATACGCAATATCGAGCCATTTGCTTTCTACTACAATTTACAACAGTGTTGGTTGGTTATTGCTTTTTGTCTATTAAGGAATGATTACCGTATGTTTCGATTAAATAGAATTTTAAAAATAGAAACACTTACAATTACTTTTAAACCACACGAACTAACACTAAAAGATTTTTTGGACACCAAAGAAAAAAACTTTAGTATACCTGACATACCGTTGTCATAATGACACTTTACCTTTGAATTATTATTAATTTAAAAACAACAGAAAGATGGGTAAAGCAAATTTAGTATCATTAAGAATTATTACCGCTGACATAAAGCGCTTGGTTCAGTTTTTCGAGAATGTAACAGGAACAACAGCCAAATGGGCAACAGATGACTTTGCAGAGGTCATATTCGAATCTTTTACCTTAGCCATTGGAAGCACCAGAACATTGGCTTTCTTCGGAGAAGATGTCGCAGAACCTGCGAATAACAAAAGTATTATCATTGAGTTCCTTGTTGAGAATTTAGATGATAAATACGAAATTATTAAAAGTTTAACAAGCGAAATTGTTCAGAAACCAAAAACAATGCCTTGGGGTAATCGTTCATTACTATTTCGTGACCCAGATGGAAATTTGATTAACTTTTTTACTCGCGTTAGTGCCGAAGAAAAAAAATTCGCATAGTCGCTAACGGCAATTTATTTATGATTTATGACTACTTTAAGTGGTTTTCCATTAAAACAATATAAAAAGTAAAACATCGTTACTTATTCTAAGAAGTCTTAAAATATATAATCACTCTTTTTGAAATATGTTTTTTTGATGGAATCATCAAGATTTAAAATAAGAGATGTCATCTTCAAAAGCCTTCAGAGAATAAATAAAAAAATTGCTTTGTAATTTTGAATATTGAAAAAAGCCCAACAGTACTATTGTTGGGCTTAAACTTAATAAATTAAAAAACAGATTATCTATTCTTTATCAGTTTCTTTTATAAACGGTAGCAGTACGGAGTCATACATTCCACGTACCGTTTCTACAAGAACTTTATCTGTATTGTGCTCGTTTCCTCCTTCAATTGGTGGTTTCGGATCATATTCCAAATCTAGCATGACAACTTTTGCATAATTATCTCCTGTAATATCTTGTATGATTGCCAGACTCATGTCAATCCCAGCAGAAACACCAGCACTCGTCCAATATTTTCCGCTTTGAACATAACGTTCATTGACCACATTAATACCAAATTTATCAGATAAAATTTTCTTTCCATACCAGTGGGAAGTTGCGTTTTTGTCTTTTAGAAGTCCCGTTGCGGCCAAAATCCAAGAGCCTGTGCATACACTTGTCGTATATTTCGAATTTTTATCAATAGCTTTTATCCACTCCAATAAAACAGTGTCTTTGGTTGCAGAATAACTTTCTTTAAAACCTCCAGGGATTACCAAAATATCGAGTTGTTTTACATCTTCAATAGATTTATCACAATATACTTTCATACCATTTGCTGTCGTAATCATTCCTTTATTTCTGCCGACAAAAAAAACTTTCACACCCATCAAATCACTAAATACATGATAAGGTCCCATGGCATCTAAAACAGCATAGTTATCATATAATAAAATACCTACTGTTTTTATATCTACTTTTGGTTTGGGAAATATTTCTGCCATTGATTGCTCGTGAGTTTTATTGACTTCTTTTTTTGAAGTTTCTTTTTTATTACAACTTGCTAGTAATGTTGTAAATAATACAAATAGAATTAATTTTTTCATTTTTTTAAAATTTAGATGTTAATGTTACTCCTATGCTGGTAGGTTCTGCTATTCTTACATTTCGTCCACCGAAACTAGTGTCTCCGCTTCCATAGCTCATATACTTAGCGTTATTTAAATTTTTTGTCCAAAGAAAGAGTCCAAATTCTTTATAAGTAATTCCAAATCTCGTGTTGAATAACATGTAAGTTGGTTGATATAATGCATTTTGGACATCAGTATAATAACCACCAATATTTCGCAATTCGGCTCTAAAAATTAATCCAAAATCTTTTGAGGTTTGAATAGAATATTGTCCAGCAACGAATAAAGTTGTTTTTGGTGCATTAGATAATTTATTTGCACCGACAGCTGTACAGGTTTCTTCTCCAGTTCCGAAATTGACCCTTTTCAAATTAAAGTTTTTATATTCAGCATCATTGATTGCATAAGAAATATCTAATTGCAAACCTTTTAAAGGTAAAATGCTAGCTTCTAGCTCTATTCCTCTTGAAAAAGCATCGCCAACATTTTCTAACGCATAAACACTGGGAGCCACTAGATTGGTAAGTTGCAAATCATTCCAGTTGATTAAAAAAGCAGTTGCCGAAAGTGAAGCTTTTTTTTTCCAAAATGAAGTACGATATCCTACTTCAAAATTATTTGAATATTCGGGATTGTAATCATGGCTTACTCCAGATGGTAAGATACTTGCATTTATTCCCCCTGCTCTAAAACCTTTTGTGTAACTTCCATATAGATTATTGCTTTCATCAAATTGATAAGACAAAGCCGCTTTTGGAGAAAATGAATTGTATTTCGCAGCTTTTTCAATATCAGGATTTACAGTTGTAAAAACTCCGTCGATAAAAGTGGCATCACCAAAACTGTTAAAAACACTCTTTTTTTCTTCAAAATCATAACGAGCCCCCACAATAGCTTTTAATTTATGGATCACCTTATAACTCACTTCTCCAAAAATAGCATAACCTTTATTATCGCTTTTATTTCTGGAAATTGTAAAGTCAGTTGGTGTGTTTTCATAAGCCAAACTTGAATTATAATCAGTTTGTTTAAATGCATACATTCCTGTAATGTACTGAATTTTATTAGTTTTGTCAGTCGAATTTATTCGTACTTCTTGTGTTATTACTTCTTGAGGAGGTAATTTTTCTCCAATTTTACTTTTGTAGAAAGTGTGATAATATCCTGGAAAATCAAGGTCCTTAACTGCAAGGCTAGTTTGTTGGAATGCTGTAATTGAAGTGATGTTAAATGTAGTCGCTTCGTATTTTGCAACTAATGAATAATTATTAAAATTTCTTTGATGCCTTCCAATCCTAGTTAAATTAATTCTTCTTGGGTTCTCAAAACCGGAAATATCACTGGTTTGAGAAACTAAATATCCTGAATTATCGGACCAGTCTTTTTGTGTTTTTATGTTCGCCGTTAAACTCAATTTAGCAGACACCAGCCATTTTAGAAATAAATTGCCATAAGTATTTTCTTCTCCACCAACTTTTCTTCCATTTAATGAAGTGTCTGTGCTAGCTGTCCCCTCAATACTATTAATTAGATAGCCGTCTTTTTTTTGATATAATCCGTTTACTCCAAAATATAATTTATTTTTTATAATTGGCGTTTTAATTCCTGATGAATACTTTTGTAAGCCAAAGCTTCCGTTTTCTATTTCTGCGAATCCAGAAAGTTTGTTGGTTGGTTTTTTTGTAAAAATATTTACAACACCACCCATAGCGTTTCTACCAAACAAGGTGCTTTGAGGACCGCGAAGGACTTCAATTCTTTCAATATCCGAGAATACTAGACCATTGGCTATAATGTCTAAATTGTTTACATCATCCACATAAGTTGAAACTGTGGGATTTTGACTGAATACTTGAATTCCTCTTATAGATTGTATACCTGAAAAGCCTACCCCTAAATCTTGATAAAGATAGTTAGGTACAATGGCGGTAAGTCCATTTAAATCAACTATTCTTGAGTTTTGAATGGTCTTTGCAGATAGTGAGGTAACGGCACCTTGAATGTTTTTCAATCCTTCTTCCTGTTTATTTGCGGTTACTATGATTTCATCTAAGACATTTTCGTTGCTTTCTAAAACAATTTTTAATGTTTGCATTTTTTTGACATCTACAACAACAATTTTTGATGCATAATTTTCTAAAATTATTATTATAGAAAAAAATTCTTTGATTGTAGACAAAATAAAGTTCCCTTCTTTATCCGAAAATGTTCGAGATTCAGAATTCAATATTCTTATTTCGGCATTATTTATTGGTATATTATTCTGAGTAGTAATTTTACCTGTGATATTTTGTGCAAACAGCGAATTGGTACATAAAAACAGTAAAATTATAACTAGATTTTTTAAGTTCATTTTTATAATTTTAATTCAAATCAATTGTTGTTGTATCCCAAACCGATAATATTCATAGCACCTATTCTATTTTCATGCCATTGTAAAAATGTACTTGTTCTGTCTTTCAGTAATTTTTCGGAAATGAAAATTGTAAAATCCACCAATAACTTCCTAGTAAAATATTCTTCACCTCGTTAATGCTTTAAAACTGATTATTTACATACAATTTATACGAAATAAATGTTTTTCATAATCATTTGTGGTTGATTTTTAATAAAGATATTTTTACTCCAATAAAATACTTGGAGTAAAAATATCTGTTACAATAATTTACAAAAGATAGCATAAGCTCGTTTTCAATCTTTTTGCACAACTACTTTTTACCTGATACTTTATCAATCAGTACTGCTTTACCGGTACTCTTATCAATTAGTATTACATGTTTGTAATCTGAATTCCCTTCACTATTATTATTATTTTTTTTAATCAGACCAGTAGATTGTCCCGCGTATTTCCCAATCTCGTTAGAGGTAAAGGTGTTAATTTCATAATCCGCATTGTAAGGGACTTTTAAGGATTTAGTTAATGCTAAAGTATAAGGCTTATTTGGTTGTAGCGATGTAAAACTTTGCTCCACCAAATCTGCAAGACCAATACTTCTAACAGCAAGAGTTCCGTACGATTTAGCATTATCGTTCACTGACTTTAATTCTATTACTTGGGTCGCCTTTACATCATTTAGCGGTTTTAATCCGACATTATTATTGGCATCCGAAACTGCATTAGCAGCATATACAAGCGCCTGAGGGCTTTGCCCTATCTGCACAGGAGGTAAAGCTGTCATTGTTTCTGTGTTTATCGCCTGAACTTTATCTGCAAATTCTAGACCGACATACAAAAATTTCCCATCTGGAGAAGACCACAGGCCGTGGGGCAAAGCGCCAACTGTTATATTGTTTATCAACTTGTAATCATCAGCCACATCAAATACTTTGACTTTATTTTCTCCGCCAACAGTTACATACATTATTAATTTTGTTCCCACATAATTAAAGGTCACATGATTGGTAATGGCTCCGGTATCAATAACTTTCACTACACTCATGTTCTCTGTATTTATAACACTAACCTTACCTATATCCTTATGAGTGAGTGCTACCAATTTACCATCAGGACTATTAAAGATGTTTGGTGAAAAAGGACTCACTACTGGAATTCGTTTTACCACTTCATATGTAGCGGTATTCACCACTTCTACTACCGCCGTAAAACTTGAACCAACATAGGCCAGCTTACCGTCGTTTGAGAAAGAAATCATACCTGGACCGTCAGCAACAGGAATCTGTTTAATTTCTTCCATTTTATCTACGTCAAGTACACTGACATAAGCCTCACCTCTTATAGTGACCCACACCTACTTATTGTCAGGTGTAAACGTAGGCTCATGTGGAGCGCGCCCAACATAAACTGTTTTTAATACTTTATTAGTTTCAGTAGAGATAAACGTTACGGAATTTGATCCGATTGAAACTACAGCTAGCAATTTCTTTTCGGCAGAATAACGTAAGCCATGAACTAAAACCTGTCCTTTATATACTGGAGTCAATACATTGGGAAAGGGTTTACCTAAAATAATTTCTCCAATAAATTTATTATCCGAAGGATCAATAATAGAAACGCTATTGGAAATCTGGTTACCTGTATACACTCTATCATGTCTATAAGAATTTTGAGCTATAGTACTGTAGGCAAAGCAGCTCAAAAACACTGATGATATTAAGATTTTAATTTTCATAATTATTTATTTTTGTTTAAAGTTTATTGTTTACTTATAAATGATAACATTTGTTCTATTTCTATTTTTTCTGATGAAATAATATGTTTGGCAAAAGCATTTGTCAGCTGATTTTTTGAAAATTGTAAGACAACTTTGGCCATATCGATAGCTGCTTGATGGTGCGGTATCATTACACGTGCAAAAGCAATATCCACATCTTTGAGTTCACTATTATTGGGCATATTTTCCATCATAACTGCCATGCTTTTATCCATTGCTGTCTTATATTCTTTAGGCATTAATGTTATACCCGCTGGCGAGTTTTTTATAAACAGCTTCATCTGCTGCAATTCAATTTTTTGCTCTGCTTGAATGCTTTTGGCCAATTGAATCATTTCGAAATTTTTTCCATGTTCTATTTCATATGCCGCCATTTCAATAGCGCCTTGATGATGTGGTATCATCTGCACAGTAAAATCATGCTCGGGAGATATTCCAACCACAGCTTCATCCATTCCTACCATCATGGCATCCATCATGGAAATAAAAATATTTTTCTTATTAGTATCCGTATTTTGTTGATGCAAATGGGATGATGTGTGCTGAGCATTTACTGAAAATGAAGTAAAAATAAAAGTACTAAATAGTAAAGCTAGGGAATCATAAAGAGTTGATAGTTTCATAATTGATTGTTGAATTTATTTTAAAGTTAGATACAAGATATATTTTCAAAAAAAGATTGTTTTTGTTTTTTGCTTACCTTCAATTATTTAAACTTTTCATAAGCATCTCTGATGTGTTTATAATACCAAATAAGTAGACCATATTGGGAATCACAGTCAAAAGAAGAACTTAATAATAGGTAATCTATTAGGGAGATTTTTAATCCCTTGCTTGATGGTCTATCGCATTTTATTTTATTTCTTCATGTCTCTTAAACAGTAGCAATAAATGTTAATAAGACCGAAGTGCCTACATTATTTTTTCGCTATTTCGTTTTTTAATATTTTTTTTGACAAAATTAGATGTAATTCAGCTGTATCGACAATCAAAAAGAGTTAAAGGGTATTTATTAGTCCTAAAGCCGAATTTTTAAAACTAAATAATCTGTTTACTTTTAGTGTGTATGTTCAATAATGGAAAAAACGGATGATCTGACCATTTTATTTCGGTCTATAGTGATCAATCTGGTTCGGAATTAGTTGATCATCCAGTTTTAGTTTAAAAATAGCTTTTAAAAAACGATTGCATTTATACTGAAAAACATTCATAATTAATATTTTACTTTAATTAATTAGTTAACGATAGTATTTCAAAATTGCTATTCCATTTTAAACTATATTCCCTTGGTCAGTTGATTTTGATGCAAGATGGTCCATTGTTGCAACTTTTGCAAATGAGGAAAGAAGTTGCAAAATTATTCAACGATTAGATGGGAGGTTCAATGACTGTTATAAATTAGAAGTTCACTTAAAGGGCATCTTAATCTGGTATAGTGTATAGAGTATAATGTAATTATAAAATATTAAATTAGAGCACTTTGCGAATTAACTCCTTTCTATTTTAACATATATTCTTCAAGATTTAATTATATTTGATGTAGAAATACGTCAAATTCTCAAAACAATTAATTATGAAGGAAATTTTATTTATATTTTGCGTTATTACATCTACAAGCATATATTCTCAAATTGGCATTAATACTACAACCCCACAAGCTATGTTGGATATTACAGCTTCTAATATTGGGACTCCTACTTTTATAGATGGATTATTAATTCCCAGAATTGATGCGTTTCCTACAATTAATCCAACAGAGGTCCAAAATAGTATCTTAGTCTATTTAAATGTAGATACTGATGTAAGCTCACCATTTGGAGTAAATCCAACAGGTTTTTATTATTGGAGTTTTTCTCAGCTTAAATGGATAGGACTTGGCTCTTCAACATTAAGTTGGTCACTAAACGGCAATAGTTCGACTATTGATGGAACTAATTTTATAGGTACTGTTGATAATATTCCTTTAAATTTCAAAGTAAACAATCAAAAAGCTGGAAGAGTGAATACCACTCATACATTTTTTGGTTATCAGGCAGGAAACAGCAATAATGAAAATTACAATGTAGGGATAGGAGATAATGCATTTTATACCAATACCACAGGTTATCATAATGTTGCTATTGGGTCCAGTGCGTTGTATAAAAATAATACTGGCGCTGAAAATATTGCTATGGGATCAAACGCTCTCCATGAAAATACAACTGCATCTGCTAACACCGCTATTGGTTTTGAAGCAATGTATTCAACTATTGATCACGGAGAAAATGTAGCCGTAGGTTATCAAGCATTGAGAAGCAATAATAAAGATTCTAATACTGCAGTTGGATATCAGTCACTATACGCTAATACAGGTGGCGATTCTAATACAGCAGTTGGAAGACAATCCTTAAGAAATTCCACCACTGGGAGTGCAAACACTGCACTAGGAAGAGAATCATTATTTATGAATATTTCAGGAACAAACAATAGTGCTTTCGGTAGTAATTCATTGCATAATAACACTATAGGAAATGAAAATACTGCAGGGGGAAATATCTCGTTATTTTCTAACGATGTAGGTTCTGGTAATTCAGCGTACGGAATTAATTCTCTTTTCCATAATTTATCAGGAAATGGTAATACCGCAATTGGCAAAGAAACTTTATATAATAACACGACAGGAAATAATAATGTGTCTTTAGGTTATGCTTCGTTATATTCTAATACCGTCGGAGATCAAAATATAGCAATTGGTATAGAATCTTCCAGAGACAATACATCTGGTACCCGTAATATTGCTATTGGTCTAGAAGCTTTAAAAACTAATTTATCAGGAAATAATAATGTTGCGATTGGAAATTTTGCTTTATATAATAATGTTAGCGGCAGTAATAACACAGTTGTAGGACATCAGGCGAATGTATCTAATGCCAATATAACAAATTCAACTGCCTTAGGAAATGGTGCTTTGGTTGATCAATCTAATAAAATTAGGATTGGTAACGATAATGTTACTATTATTGAAGGTTTTGTAGCAATGTCGACAGCCTCCGATCGACGATATAAGGAAGATATTTGCACTATACCTTTAGGGCTGGACTTTATCAATCAACTACATCCTGTAGAATATATTAAAAAGAACAATTTTGGAAAGACAAAGGAATGGGGACTAATAGCTCAAGAGTTAAAAGAAACGCTGGAAAAATCGAATTATAGGAATGCTGCAATTATTACAAGTGATAAATCTAAAAATGAATTTCTCTCTATCAGATATACTGATCTATTTGCACCTATTATAAAAAGTATACAGGAATTATCTCAATCAGATAAAAAGAGTGAAAATCTACAAAAGACAATTGCTGCTCAAGAAAATAAAATAATGGAATTAAATTCTAAACTTGAAGCATTAGAAAAAAGAATAAACGCGTTAATTCCTTCTCCTAAGTAGATCACGAAACAATTAGAAAATTTATTTTTTTGTTCGTCTTTGACAAATGATCAATAACATCCTTACATTCTCCCTGTAACTGTATCTAGCTACAGATATGCTAAAAATAGTAACGTTTAAAATAGAGGAAATACTAAGTAATGTTCACCACTTTTTTTACAATTAAAAACATAACTAACTTACATCAAGAAAATAGAGATAAATTTGCAATTAAATGATTATTCATTTAGTTTTGAATAACTATTTTTTATGAGGATAAAAGACAACGATAAACAGCAGCTGGTAAGCAAAAGACGATACAGACAATTATAAAATATAGTCTTGAGTGCTTCATTATTAACAAATTGGCAAAAGCGTGTGGTATATCTGTACGTCCGCCTTATGTTCATTATAGGGACAAAGACGATTTATTGTACAGTATACCCTAATACATTTTTTACCGGCGAGGCCGCATTATAAAAGAGACACCGTTTGAGATCAATGAACAGTTGGTGTTGTCAGCATTTGATCGTTGTAAGGTCATTAAAAATTAGCCATTCAAATTAAAAATAATATGATAAATTCTTTTTTGCTGGTTGGACAGTCAAATATGGCGGGGCGTGGATACGTAAAGGATGTAAAACAGATTTTCGATGAGCAAATAAAAATGTTGGTAAACGGCTGTTGGCAAACAATGACAGAACCAATAAATTTTGACCGCCCCACCTCGGGTATAGGTCTTGCTGCATCTTTTGCAGGTGCTTGGAGATTAAAAAATTACCATAGACAAATTGGCCTGGTTCCGTGCGCCGATGGAGGGTCAAGCCTCGAAGACTGGAGTGTTGGCGGGGCACTTTTTGAAAATGCAGTATTTCAGGCAAAAGCCGCCCAACGTACTAGCAAGCTTAGCGGAATTTTATGGCATCAGGGAGAAAATGATAGTTTTGCCGGTCGTTCTGCTGAGTATTACAATAAACTGGCAGTTATCGTTGCCGCATTTCGCAATGAACTGGGTGTTCCAGAGATTCCATTTATTGCAGGTGGTCTAGGTGATTTTTTAAGCGATGGCAGATATGCTACATACTTTACAGAATTCAATGAGGTAAATCAGGCCCTTCAGAAATTAGCCGACACAAAGCCGAATTTTTATTTCGTATCGGCAAAAGGCTTAACGGCCAACCAGGACGGTCTTCATTTTGATGCAGTATCACAGCGAAAATTCGGAATCCGATATTTTGAAGCGTTCTTCGAAAAGAAAAATGTTGAGATACCGGCTAACGACGAAAATGAATTGTTAAATATCATTCACGACAGGCCATTAACAGCGAACGAAAGAATTGCATTGTTAGAAATCAGCTTCGCGAGCGGTAAAATATCATTAGATCTGCTTACCCAAGAATTAGCTCTACTTATCAAAAATGTAAAATCGTAAAAAGAAATTATCTGCTTGTTTGTTTGTGCTGTATTTTTCATTCATGCTACCAAATAATGCTTGTTTTACGTGAATTCACAAGCACCAACTGCAGATAAAGTTTTTGGTGCTGTTATTCAAAAACCGGCATGGAAATATAGACCTAGCTGGTATATGGTGGCTGATAGAGACTACACCATCAATCCCGAATTTGCACGATTATAGGCTGATCAAAATGATAATTTCACTTTTTTGCTGATAAATTTTAACATCATACATCATAATTTAAAGCTATCAAGAAAGGTTAAAACGAGAATACGATGTTAGATTCTAGCCACATTGACTCCAAATGATAGTGAAACTAATACCGCAAATTTTGCAATATAAATACTATGTATTAAAAATAAAACGAGTATCTAAAATTACAATTTTAAAAAGATATCCTTATCTTTACATTGTAGAAATTTAATACGCTGAAAGTTAAGTGACCCTATAAGTGACCCTAGCTTTAATAATATATCTTAACCCCTTGTATTTACTGGGATTGACATAAGAAAAGCGGAACCTCTTTCTCCGCTAAGGCCCGAAAACAAAGAGAAAATAAGATTTTCAAAGTTTTCAAAAAAGGCCAAAAAAAGCGGTAAACCCTGCAAATCCAACGATTTGCAGGGTTTTTTCTTTTATACCGCTTTTCAATATTTATAAAAGCACTCGAAAAGTTCGTGGCGCATTCGTGGCGCATTTTCAAATGGACTTGATACCATTTTTGCCACAAAAAGTTAAGGCGAATTTTTCTTGAGATACTTAAATCTGTTAGAAAAAAATCATATTATACTATATTACAGACTGCCTGAAAACGGAATAATATATCTAACTTCTAACAACATGAAAATCATCCGAAAAAAATACAGCACCGAGTTTAAAATCTGGGCCGCCAAAATCTGCATTGAATATAAAAGCGTACGGCGTGCCGCCGATAAGCTACGGATCAATAAAAACAGCCTGCAGCACTGGAAAAACCTTTTCAGAGAGGGAAAGCTAACCCTACTTCAAGCAGACGATTCAGATTTAGACAAAAAAGAAACCGCTAGACTGCAGAAAGAACTCAAAAAAATAAGACTGGAGCGGGACATTTTACAGGAAGGCGCTAAACATATCAATCAGCCTAGAAGAATAATATATCGATTCATTAGGGAAAATATCGGCAGATTTCCCGTTGGGAAAATGTGCCAGATTTTTCAAGTTGACAAAAGCTGCTATTACAAATGGTTGAAAGGACTCCCCACTAGCAGGGCGGAACGCAGGATTTTTATAACATCAGAGATTTCAAGAATCTACCACTGGAGCGAGGGCAGATACGGAAGCCCGCGAATATCCAGAGAGTTGGCCTCACTAGGCATAAGAGTATGCCCTTCCCTGGTTAGAAAGATAATGGCTGAGCAGCAGCTCCGATGGATTGCAAAATTAAAATTTAAGAGAACCACGTTCTCCTCCCCTAAAAATCCGGTTGCTGAAAACTTATTAAATCAGGATTTTAACGTTAGCAGACAAAACGAGGCATGGGTCTCAGATATCACCTATATCAGGACAGCAGAGGGCTGGGCATATCTGACTACAGTTATAGACCTGTTTGACCGGAAAGTCATAGGCTGGTCAATAAGCGAAACTCTGAAAGCAATCGACACCAGCTTTGCAGCTTTAAGAAAAGCCATGATTAACCGTCCTTTAGTTGCAGACCAGATCCTTATATTTCATTCTGACAGGGGAATTCAATATTCTTGCAAAATCTTTCTCTACGCATTATCAAAAAAAAACCAGATCAAGCAAAGCATGAGCCGAAAAGGAAACTGCTATGATAATGCAGTGGCTGAGAGTTTTTTCAAAACATTGAAAACAGAATTGATATACCGTCATAAATACAAAAACAGAAAACAAGCCAGAAAGTCAATTCACGACTATATCGAAAATTTCTATAATACAGTGAGAAGACATTCCTCACTAGGTAATTTGACTATAGAAGAATTTCAAAATATAAATCTTATCGAACGATAGAGCTGGCCACTTCTGCAAGGTCTATGTTTTAATTAGTCTTTTTTTATCTATAGGTTCGAATCCTGTTCCCACAACTACTTTAAAAAAAAGCTTAGAAATCAAAATTTCTCAGCTTTTTTTGTGGTTGGATAAATTTTGCCTTATTCCTTTGATTATTTAAACGCCTGTATTTTCAAGCAAATTTGGTCCGAGTCTCGTTAAGTCAAACTTAGAAGTCCAACATTTATTTAACTTAATCCATAATACATCTTTAATCTGCCAATTAAAACTACCCAATTTTTACTTTAGCAGATTGTTCTTCTATTTATTCTTTTAAGATGGGGAATCAAAGTCAAATTTTGCCTTTCAATATGATTTGTCCCGAAACGTTTTTACAGAATGTAGTTTCTCATCAATCAGATATCTTAATTTTTTTAATCGGTCAGTAAACAACTTTTTTCGGATAATTTTAAATTAATTTTACTAGTCATAAAAAAAAACTTAAATGTTTTGCTAAGAGTTATTACTAACAATTTTGTTAAGAAAAAGCATACCGAATTCTACGTTTATTAAAAGCTATAAAAATTAAAGTGATAATTAAAACCAAAGATAGATTTGCCACTCCAAGTAATAATTGACTTTTAACAGCATATAAATTAACAAATCCATAGCTGAAGACTGAGCTCACCATATAAGTAGCGCCACCGGTTAGTCCGCTTGCTATACCTGCATTTTTTGAAAAACGACTTAAACAATATCCGTAAATAATATTAAAGATAAAACCTCCACAGACATTCAACCCCATTGTAAAACCAATTACGGTATAGATACTACTTTCAAACTGCGCAGTAAATATCATTAGTAAAACTAACGTTAGTTGTACAGAAACCGCAATTGAGACTTTTTTTGCCAAAGGTTTATGAATAATAGATTTGGCAATGATACCGCCTGTCATCACAGATAGACCGGACAATAAAGAACTATATCCAGTTGTAATAGCAGAATACCCAAATAAGCGTTCAATAATAAAAGGGCTAACTAAATTGTAAATGACTACTAACCCAAAGCAAATACCCAAAATTATAATTCCTAATGTAAAATCGGCTGTTTTTAGCATAACTGAATAGGTTTCTGCAATAGATTTTAATTTAAATGTATGAAAATATTTTAACGATTCTCCACTATATAGAAGTTCCAAAATCAAAAAAAGTAATGATAGTCCGCCAAGAAAGTAAAAGTTAGATCTCCAGCCGAATAAACTTTGCAGATAACCTCCTAAAAATGGAGCCATGATAGGCGCACAAGCCCAAATGATAGAAAACAAACTGATATAACTTTTTAATTTGTCACCAGAATAAAGATCTACAAAATAAGCACGTTTCGAGACTACAATAAAGGCAATCGCAATTCCCTGAATGACACGCATGGCGTATATAACATAGATACTTGGCACAAAAGCAATAACAAAACTTGTTACTGAAAAGACAGCTAATGAAGCAATACTGATTTTAAAACGTCCAAAACTATCTAATATACTGCCTATAAAAATCTGGCTTACACCTAAACTGAACATAAAAAAAACTAATGAAAGCTGAATGGCGCCTGCCGAAACGTTTAAATCTTTTGCCATGGCAGGAAGCGATGGCAAATAAATATCTGTGGCAAATCCGGATAAGGGTATAAGTGCCAGAGCTAATAAAGTGCTGAAACCTTTATGGTTTTCTTTTAAATTTTTCATTTTGTAAAATTAATTATTAATAAAAATAGACCGATTGGTCTTAAATTGTTTAAAAAAAATATGTTATAAAACATATCTTTCAAATTCATTTTTGATGCTATCTACTATGATATTCATTTGATCATCATTCCCTAATACTTTTCGACACAAAATACCGCCCTCTATCATGGCAAAAGCTTTTATACTAAAATGTCCGGGATTTATTTCTGCGGATAATTCATTATTCTGAAGACCGTCTTCAATTATAGTATAAAACCTTTTCTGAGCTGAAAGAATTGCTTTTTTTACCTGTTCTTTCATCATCGGATTTGTATCGTCGGCTTCTACTCCAAAATTTAGAATCGGACAACCTTCTAACATGTTTTTACCATTGCCATAAACGTCCAGTAAATTAAAAAGTTTTTCTTTTGCACATTTCCCTTTAGAAACAGCTAAATCTAATTTGGAAGCTAACTGTGTCCTTAGATATAAAAAAGATTCCATGCAGATTTCTTCTTTATTCTCAAAATTACCATAGATACCGCCTTTAGCCAATTTTGTAGCCTGCATAATATCACTCAATGAAATACCTGCCATGCCTTTCTTATTAATAAGAGGCGCCGACGTTTCAATTATAAATTGTCTGGTTCGTTCCGCTTTACTCATGATTTCCATATTCTACACTGTAAATATAGACCGAACGGTCTTTATTTTGCAACTATTTTAACTTTTATTTTAAAATTGACTTATTGTCACCTCTTTAAATCATCAAAATAAGATGTTGTTTCAGTGATTAACGCCTGCATTAATTCGGTGGCTTTAGTATGTTTTAAAATGGGTGCAATTTGTCCTCCCCAAAATAAAATCATATCCGATTTTTCCTGGTCTAATGCCGCTTTACGCAATGGTGACATAAAAGTTGTTTGCAACGGGAATGGTAAAATATTTGCTTCTTTACCAATAAGTTCTTTAGCAATTCTGCTGGTTATTCCACGGCCTAATCTACCTGTATAGGCACGTGATAATGTGGTATATTTTGCTGCATCAGAGAATAACATTTGTTTATGAATGGGTAATGCATTCGATTCATCAACAGCTAAAAAAGCAGTTCCGATTTGAGCTGCACTTGCTCCCAAAGCTAACGCCGCCGCAACTCCTTTTCCGTTGGCAATTCCACCTGCTGCGATAACCGGAATTTTTACTTTTTCTCTAATTAATTGCAATAAAACAAAAGTTCCTGTTACCGATGCTTCTGCCGAAGCTAAAAAAGAAGGTCGGTGTCCACCAGCTTCAAAACCGGATGCGATAATCATATCGACACCCGAATTTTCTAAAAAAATGGCTTCGTCTAAGGTTGTTGCTGCTCCAACAGTTACAATTCCTAATTTTCTACATTGCTCTAAAACATCAGCGGACAATGCACCAAACATAAAACTGAAAACTTTTGGGCGAATATCTAAAATTACTTCCAATTGATTTTCGAATCTGGATTGAAAGGAAGCTGGTTTTTCCGGTAACGGAATTCCAACTTCATCAAAATAAGGTTTGAATAATGCTGCAGCCTTATTAAAATGCTCATCTGTTAAACCAGATTCCGAAATATCATGATCTGAAACCCACAGATTAATGTTGTAAGGTTTGTCAGTTGCGGCTTTTATTTGTTTATCGATCTCAAAAATTTCCTGAGGTGTCATTGTATACGCTCCGTAACCTCCAAGTCCACCTGCGTTTGAAACGGCAGCTGTTAATGCCACAGAGGATAGATTACCTCCAAATGGTCCTTGCAATATTGGATATTGAATTCCAAGTAATTTTGTTGCTTTTGTATTGTACCACATCACTTTAAATTTAAGTTTAAATTTATTCCGTTACGTTAGTCAGCATTTTATTGACAATATACCATTTGCCATTAATCTTATGGAAAGATAAAAAATCGCGATAATTAAACTCGTACATTTTTATATTAATCTCCGCCATCGCAATTGAATTTACGACTTTTATATTCAGAATTTCACCTTTAAAAGGTTTACCCGAATCTTTCGGACTTTGTCTGTTTTTCACGCCATTTAAATAAAGGTCTGCTGTTTTAAAATACGGCTGTCCGTTTACATCTCCATAAACTAATGTTCCGGGATAAAAAATAGTTTCTAACAGTATGGCATCTCCGTCATAAATGCCTTTAAAATAATAATTTTCTATTGCATCTGTAATAGCTTCTGTATCTGAATTATGAGTTTTCATTGTGTTATTGTTTTGTGCTTTCATGGCTTGTGCATTATAGAACATAATAGCGATTAATAAAATTACTTTTGATACCAACAATTTTGATTTTTGTAGTTTCATGATTTTAAAGTTTATAATTACACTACAAATTTCAAAAGAAACAGCGAGAAGACTACGTGATCTACATCACTTTAAATACTTATTTAAATTTTACTCGCGGATCAAATTGTTTATCCAGATACTCTAATCCAAGAGAACCTATGGCATATACCTGAGTAATATATTCTCCTGATTTAGCAAGATGAAAATGAGGTGTATTTCCCGGTAATATTATTATTGAACCAGGTGGGTAGGCTTGTAATTTATTTTCATCATACTTGTCTCCTATTCCAATATAAAAAACACCTGAAATTACCGTATAAATTCTGTCTTCAGGATGCACATGCGGCATTATTTTTTCGCCATTGGGTACTTTGACCCTCACAATAAAGGGTTCTGCTTTAGTTGGATTACCCACCAAAATTGCCAGTTTTACTTTTTCAGGAAAAGCAGGAAATGATTTCCAGACTATATTTTCCGAATTAATAAAATTAAATTCTTTAGAACTTAGCCCTTGTGCAGAACTCAGGTTAGTACCAATAAAAATAAAGGATAGCATTAAAATGCTGCTAAAAAATGTATTAAATCTCATAATGAACCTATTTTAATTATTAAAAAGATTTGGTACAGCTGCTTTTGAAACCATACCAAATCATTAAATCAGAAGGTCTAATTATTTTATTTTTGATAATAACTTAGTAGCTACTTCTTCTGAAGATTGCGGATTTTGACCTGTTAATAATAAGCCATCTTGTACTACATAAGAACTCCAATCAGAACCTTGAGAATATTTACCTCCGCGTTCTTTTAATTTGTTTTCCAATAAAAACGGTACCACTTTGGTTAATCCAACGGCTCCTTCTTCAATGTTAGTAAAACCTGTTACTTTTTTCCCTGCAATCAGATATTTTCCGTTTTTATCTTTAACATTTACCAAAGCTGCCGGTGCATGACATACAAAAGCAATTGGTTTGCTATTATTGTAAAAATCCTGAATAAGTTTTATCGAATTTTTATCAGTAGCCAAATCCCACATTGGACCATGACCTCCAGGATAGAAAACGGCTTTGAAATCTTTTTGTTTAACACTAGTGATTTTTACTGTAGTAGCCAATGCAGTTTGTGCATTTTTATCTGCATAAAAACGTTTAGTTGCCGGAGTTTGAAATGATGGATCATTACTTTTCGGGTCAATTGGTGCTTGTCCTCCATTTGGAGTAGCGATTACCACTTCAATTCCTTTATCTAAAAAGTAAAAATAAGGCGTTGCAAATTCTTCAATCCATGAACCGGTTAATTCACCGGTATCACCCAATTTATTATGTGAAGTCAAAACAAATAATACTTTTGTTTTTTTGTTTTCCTGCGCAATAGTCGCAAAGCTACTTATTGCAAAAAGAGCAATAAATAATGACTTAATTATATTTTTCATTTTTCTTATTATTATACTTCAATGCTTTATGTTGCTACAAAGCATTGAAGCAATTATTATTCTTTTCAAATTAATTTAAATTATGACCAGCTGCTTTACCACCATCAACATTGATAATTGATCCTGTAATAAAAGTGCTTTTTGCAACAACGTATACCATTTCGGCAACATCATCTATTTCCCCTACTCTGTTTAATAAATGCAGACCTGCACTTTGATCGGCTTTATCGCCATGCATCGGTGTTCTGATAACTCCCGGAGCAACAGTATTAAAACGAATATTTTGTTTCCCGAATTCTGCTGCCAATTGAATCGTTAAAGCATGAATAGCACCTTTACTTGAAACAGGAGCTGAAGCTGGCCATCCGCCTAATCCGTGATTTACTAATGGGGTTCCGATATTAATTACAACACCATCTTTTTGTTTCAACATTTGAGGAACAACTGCCTGAGTAGTAAAATAAGTTCCTTTTAAATTTGTAGTTAAAAACTTGTCTAAGTAAGCTTCATCAACTTCCAAAAATGGTTTGCTGTCAAAAATTCCGGCATTGTTTACCAATACATCTACAGAACCAAATTTTTCAAGTGCAATTTTTACCAGTTGTTCACCTGTATTTTTATCGCTGATATCTCCTGCGTACATCGCCAAATTATCTCCTGCACCAAATTCATTATACGCAATCTCCAATGAAGCTGGCTTCACTGAATTAATTACTACATTATCGCCTCTGTCTAAAAAATATTTAGCGATTCCTTTTCCTATACCAGATGCTGCACCTGTTACGATTATTGTTTGTTTTTTCATGATACTTATTTTTTATCGGCAGTTATGCCTTTTTCTCTTAATACTGATACTTGTTCTCCTGCGTAACCCCAATCGTCTAAATCAATTTCCTGAATCACGATATGAGTTAAGTGCGGATCTTTGTTTAATACTTCTGTAATCAAATTGGTTATACCACTGATTAATTCCTGTTTTTGCTCGCGGGTTACTCCTTCGCGGGTCAGTTCGATTTTTACGTAAGGCATGGCTTTAGTTTTTAGATTGTTCTGAAAAGATGGCTTCGGCTGTGATGTTAAAATCCAACTCAAAGTCGTTATAAATTAAGGTGTCTCCCAAATCTTTAAAGAAATTTCCTGAACGGAATCGGATATCATATTTGGTGCGATCAATTACCAGTTTACCTGAAATTGAAATGGTATTTCTATTGTTTTCAACTGTGGCTTCAAAACCAACAAGGTGTGTAATATCTTTTATAGTAAGATTACCTTCAAGATAATAAGTGCTGTCTGATACTTCTCTAACAGTAAGAATATCAAAAGAGGCAGTAGGGAATTTTTCGATTGAGAAGAAATCATCAGAGGCAAGATGACCCGCGAATTGCGCATTTGTTGCCGGATCTGTTACATCCAGAATTTTAATTGAAGAAGTGTTGATGACAACATTACCGTCTTTTATTTTTCCATCATTCAGGATGAAATTACCTTCTTTGATACCAATTGTACCATTATGTGCACCGGTAACTTTTCTACCAGTCCATTCTACGTTGCTATTTGAGCTTACGATTTTAAAATTTGTTGTTTCCATTTTTATTGTATTTAAAAGTACAATACAAAGGAACGGCGACTATCAAAATTGGTTACGTGACCTAGATCACATTCTGATTTTTGGGTTAAATCTGGGAATTATATTGGTTTATTTCACGCAGATATAAGTTTACTTTTTTGCTCTCGCAATCCCGATACCTATCGGGAGCGAAGTCGCAAAGCTTTTATTTCACGCAGATTTAAAAAGATTTAAGCAGATAAGCGCAGATTTATATTAATCTGCGAGGAACATTTTTATTTACAGCTCCAAAAAAATACAGCTTCTTTTACGAGCTATGCAATCGGCTTAAAGTTTCTCTTGAAACGCCGAGATAGGCGGCAATCAAATGTTTTGGGACAAGATTGTATAATTGGGGATACAATGCCAAAAGTTCTTCATATCTTTTTTTGACATTATTATTCATAAAGGACAAAAGCCTTTTTTGAGAAGCTATATAACCTCTGTTAGTTCGCCAGCGGAAAAAATGCTCAAGCTGATGAAATGCTGCACACAGTTTTTCACGATCTTCACTAGAAAGACAAAGGACTTCTGCATCTGTAATACAATCAATGCTTATTGTTGCAGGCGTCTGATTGTATAAAGCGGCAAAATCAGAGGCCCACCAGGTTGGCATGGCAAACTGTAATATATACATTTTGATTTCATCATTTATATAGAAAGCCTTCAGACAACCCGAAATCACAAAATATTCGCAATCTACTTTATCTCCTTCACTAATAATAACCTGACCTTTTTTAAAAGACTGCGGTTTAAAATGAGAAAAGATATAACCAAATTCTTCTTCCGTTAATGAAGCGGTTTTTGCAATATGTTGTTGTAATAGTTCTTTGGCTTCCATTATAGATTTTAAATAAATACCGATTTAATTTCAAATTGTAAAGTTATAAACAAATCAACTTATTGATTGTCTATTTAAACATCTAAATTGTCCACTTCAATAAATTATAACTATTTAATGAGCGTATTCTGATGCAAATTTGTCCTGTTTAACAACTTAAAATTTAAAATCATGAATGCAAAAACAACAAAAATTATTTATTGGACAGGTGTTATTTTAACTTCTTTATGGTTTGGCGCCAGCGGTTTTTTCGAACTTACAACAAACCCTCTGGTTTGGAAAATCACACAACAATTAGGTTATCCTGAACATTTCATTTATTTACTTGGCGTATTTAAAGTAGCGGGAGTTATAGTATTATTAATTCCAAATAAATTATTACGATTGAAAGAATGGGTATTTGCTGGTGTTTTCTTCGACATCACCTTCGCTTTCTTTTCAAAATTAGCTGTATTAGGTTTTTCTGCAACGACCGATGCCATTATTGCTTTTATAATGGTAAACGTAACTTATTTAATGTTTAGAAAATTATATAGTGCTCAGTATATTGCCACTACTACAGCATAAATTTATTTTAACAAGAAGTATTGCGTAAGCCTGAGATTTAATCTTAGGCTTTTTTGCATTATTTACTGAGCTTTTAAGCAAATAAATTTGAGCTTTTTAACAAAATAACTAACTACCCTTCTGATCTAATTTTGTAATGAACAATTAAATAGAATTACAATGAACAAAATATGGTTTATTACAGGAAGCTCAAGAGGATTAGGACGTAATCTTACAGAAGCAGTTTTAGAAAGTGGCGATAAAGTTATAGCAACAGCTCGCGATATCAATCAGTTAAACGATTTGAAGGACCGTTTTAAAGATCAAATTTTTCCGTTAGCATTAGATGTTACCAACTACGAACAAGTGTATAGTGCTGTTAAAACTGCAGCGGAACATTTTGGAAGAATAGATGTATTGGTAAACAATGCCGGATTCGGAATCATTGGCGCTGCTGAAGCCTATACGGATGAACAAGTTAGAAGTCAGTTGGAAACCAATTTATATGCTCCAATTGAAATTACACGTGCCGTATTGCCTTATATGCGCAAACAAGGTTCTGGAAGAATTTTGCAAATTAGTTCAATTGGCGGACGCGTTGGTAATCCGGGTTTAACAATGTATCAGGCGGCAAAATTTGGTTTAAGCGGCTTTACCGAGGCTCTCGCTAAAGAAGTTGCACCATTAGGAATATTCGTAACCAGCGTTGAACCTGGAGGTTTCCGTACCGATTGGGCAGGCGCTTCTATGTCGTATGCAGCTGAAATAGAAGGCTACGAAATGGTAAAACAACGTTCTGATTTTTTCAAAGGAGGAAAATTTGTTGCGGTTGGAGATCCTGAAAAAGCAGCGAAAGTGATGGTAGATTTAGCATCTCATCCAAATCCACCTGTACACTTAGTTTTAGGAAGTGAAGCAATTGGTATTTTAAAAAATGCTGATCAAAGCCGAACAGAAGAAATGGAAAATTGGATAAATGTTAGTTTTTCTACAGATCATGATAAGGCCGGAAGTTTTTTTGATACAGCGCAAGGAAAATGGTATACCAATAACACTAAAAAACAATAATTTAAAGGCATTTTACAATGGGCAGTAATCCGTTTTACTGCCCATTTTTCATAAATTTGTAATATGAACGATTCAAAAATAAATCAAAAGACATCGCCAATTGCTTATTCCTGTTACTATACCCAAAATCGGGAAGGTGAGCAATTTGCTGCAGAACATGTTTTAAGTTTTCAGATTTCGGGAATACTTACTTTAAACAACGGTACTAAAGAGTATATTTTCAAATCTGGCGATTTTAGATTTATCAAAAGGAATCAGCTTATAAAATTCATTAAACAACCCGATCCAAATACCGCATTTCAGTCCATTTCAATTTATCTGAATCAGGAAGCGCTGCGTGATTTCTCTATAAAACACAATCGGAAAACCAGTTTAATTAAAACTCCGGAAACGGAAACTGTTTTTCAGTTAAAAGAAGTTCCGTTGCTTAAAAGTTTAATGGATTCGTTGATTCCTTATATCAACCAAGATCAATTAATTACCGAAGAGCTTCAAATTTTAAAAGTAAATGAAGCGATCAATATTCTATTACAGTGTAAACCCGAACTCAAAGACATACTTTTTGATTTTAATGAACCCGGAAAAATAGATCTTGAAGCTTTCATGAAAAAGAATTTTCATTTTAATGTACAATTAGATCGGTTTGCCTATCTCACTGGCAGAAGTCTTGCTACTTTTAAACGGGACTTCCAACGCATTTTTGACATTTCGCCAAGCCGATGGTTACTACAAAAAAGATTACAACAAGCTTATTACCTAATAAAAGAAAAAGGAAAAGCTCCGTCTGAAGTTTACCTTGAAGTGGGTTTTGAAGATCTCTCGCATTTTTCATTTGCTTTTAAAAAACAATATGGATTGTCTCCTTCAAAAGTTTAAAAAATTTAACCGCAAAGTACGCAAGTTTTTTTTGAAGTAAAGGGCTTTATAAAAACACAAGGGTCGCAAAGCTAGTAGATAGCTTTGCGACCTTTGCGTACTTTGCGGTTTAAGTTTCAAGTACCCATTATCTTTTTTCTCTACACCAAAGATTGGACTATTCAACTGCTATTATGGACACTTGACACTTATTGGACTTTAAAAACAGAAACTGCAGTTTTACTTTTGAAGAAATTAATAAAATGTCAAATTTTAAAAATAGAAATTATGAAAAATAGTATCTTAATCTTCTTCGCTATAATACTTTCCTCTCTCTTCTTTTTAGATTGTTTTATGTTTCCCGAAAGCGAAATTGCAGGGAATTTTAAAACGGAAAAAACTAAAATAGAATCTACTCAAAACAATGGATTTGCGATAGTCGAACTCTTTACTTCAGAAGGCTGTTCGAGTTGTCCTCCTGCCGATCAATTATTGGCTAAATTACAACGTGAAGCTGGTGACAAAAACATCTATTTTTTATCGTACCATGTAGATTATTGGGATCGTTTAGGATGGAAGGATCAATTCAGTTCGAATGAATTTACAAAGCGTCAACAAAAATACCAGGATTGGCTTAATTTGTATGTGATGTATACACCTCAATTCATCATCAATGGAACTACAGAATTTGCAGGTTATAATGAATCTGCGCTAAGCGAAAAAATTTCAGATGCCTTAGGAACCAAAACAACGGCTGATTTAAACCTTACAACAAAAACAGTTAAAGATTCTTTAGAAATTCATTATACAACTAATGTGCTTCAAAAAGATAACAATTTGTTTGTTGCTGCCATTCAGAAGCAAGCCATTTCTCAAGTATTTCGAGGCGAAAACCAAGGCACTACACTTCATCATGTTCAAATTGTGAAACAGCTTAATTCTTTTCAATTAACTAAAAAAGAAGGAAACGTAAAAATCTCAAAACCGAAGAATTTCAATTCCAAAGATTTTGAAATAATTGGTTTTATCCAAAATACCACGACGGGAAAAATCTTTATAAACAAAAAAGCTGAAAAAATTTAACCACAAAGGTCGCAAAGTTAATATTTAGCTTTGCGACCTTTGCGGTTAAATCCCACGTACAGTTATCTGTTTTCTAACCAACTCAAAAATGCAGTTGCTTTCTCTTTTCCAACTAATAATTTTTCTTCTGTAGGAATGGTTAGTTTGAGAATTAATTTACGGGAAAAATAATGTTCTGCTTCTCTAATTGCAGAAAAATTAATTAAATTTTGCCTGTTGATTCTAAAGAATTGCGTTGGCGATAATAGCTTATGAACCTCATCGAGAGATTGCGTAATTTGATACTCGGTTTTATCAAAAGTAATAATTGTTGGAGTCTCGTTTTTAATGCAAAATAATGCAATGTTCTCGGTTAAAACGGTTTGGTATTTATTGTTTTTAAAAACCAGGAAACTGCTCTTTCCTTTATTCTCGCCAGTCCTTGTCAATAAATAATCGAAATCAGGCATCATTTTTTTATTTCTTTGGAAGAAATTCTTTAGTTCGGCTGCTTTTTTAATCGCCTGAGCAATGCTTTCTCTTGAAAAAGGTTTTAATACGTAATCGATTCCGTTTGACTTGAAAGCTTCAATAGCATAATCATCAAAAGCGGTACAAAATATTACGGGTGATAAAACCTCAACATTTTTGAAAATTTCAAAACACAAACCATCTGCCAGTTGAATATCCATAAAAATAAGATCAGGCTGATCGTTTTCTAACAGATAGCTCACAGCTCCGTCTATGCTTTGTATATACGACAAAATTTGAATGTCAGGCCTGATACTCAAAATAAGCTGGCCAAGTGCTTTGGCCGTTTTTACTTCATCTTCAATTATTAGGATAGTCATAGATCATTGGTATTTTTACTTTAAAAATAGTTTCGGTTTTGTCAATTTCAATTTCTTTGTGAATTAAATGCATAAAACGCTGATTGATATTATCAAGACCAACGCCTGTTGACAAAACACCTCTTTTGAGCTGTATTTGATTTTCAATAACCAAAAAGTCGTTTTCAGAATATAATTTAATCTGCAAAGGTTTATCTAAAGAAACCACATTGTGCTTAATGCAATTTTCTATTAATAATTGCAAAGTAAAAGGCGGAATAACCGAATCATATTGCTTTTTATCGACATTATTTATCAGAACGAATCCGTCTTCAAAACGGGCTTTCAGAAGATAAACATATGAATCCAGAATCTGAAGTTCTTCACTTAACGGAATCAAATCCATTTTTCTGCTTTCTAAGGTAAATCGATAAAAATCAGATAATTTCAGAATAAAATCTGCACTCTGTGGATCCTGAATTTCTACCATCGATTTCAACGTATTCAGGCTATTAAATAAAAAATGCGGATTGACCTGTTGTTTCAATAATTCGTACTGTGCTCCCAGATTTACAGCATGCGTACGTTCTAATTCAATTCCCATTTGCTGTGTCTGATAGTTTTGAAAAAGCAAATGCAAAAACATATAAACGATCAGATTGATTAAAATACCTCGCAATTCAAACATAATTGGGGCATCCATTTTGGAGATCTGAAAAAGTTCCTGATGCCCAATTACCAGGACAACCATAACTGCAATACCAAGGATAACACTCAATAAAAGTTTCCAGTTAAATAAATTTTTATTGGTCCGTTGAGATGAAAATTTAGGTAGGCTGTAAATGTTGTAATACCAAATAAAAATAGAGAACATCAGCGTAATCGAAGAATTGATGACAATATCTGTAGGAGTTGAATCGGCATCGAATAATTTTGGTATTGAAGCAAGAATTGCCAATGCTATAGAACTTCCCCAAATCACCTTTCGGGAAACGTGAAAGCTTTTTACTTTTTCCATAATTTTTTTATGTGTTTTTTAAATCTCGCTCTGTCAAAGATAGGATATTTTGGAAGCTTTTTTTAATGACGTAAAAAATCGGAACAAATATTTTTATCCCGATTTATAACCTTTTCCCATTCAAATTTCAAAGCCAAAGTGCTCTATTTTCCTCCATGAGCTGCAGGATGTTTTCATTTATTATAAGATCGTTTTTATAACGCTTTACACTATTGATGCGTTTTGTTTTCGCCGTTTTACTACAACGGGTTAAACTTAAGAAGAGTGTTTTCATAAAATCGAAGATTGTTGAAAAACGCCTCTTGTTGCTCCCAAAATATTTCCGGTGTTTTTATCCTGGATAAAACCAATTACTTCAAAATCTTTTTCGTTAAAACTTTTCGGCAAGTGAATCGATACAGTTCCTTTTTTTTCTTTTAAATCTACTAAATGCAAATGATGTACAATCTGATAATGTGATAAAACGCGGTTTGCATTCTCCCCTCTTTTTACATTAATTTTAGCTGCTTTCTGAACAATTGCAATTAATAAACTACTATTTTTAAAAGTTCCTTCTATGTTATAATTTACGTTAAGATTATTATTGGCCTGACTGGCTTCTAAAGACAAATCGGTAGTAACAGGTTTTGAAAGTGCTGATTTTATTCCGTTTCTAACCGCTGTTTCTTGTGAAGCAATATAATCTGCTTTTCCATTTACAATTAGCTGTGGCGTATAAATTGGCTCTTTTCCCAGAAATTTGGCATAGTCATATTGTCTTTTGGTATAATCTGCATCACTAAAAACATCTTTCCAGCCTTGTCTGTCCCAATAATCGACGTGGTAAGCCAAAACAAAAACATTGTTGTCTTTGTATTCATTTTGAATTCTCCCCATCAATTCATCTGCAGGTGGACAACTTGAACAGCCCTCAGAAGTATATAATTCTAATAAGGCAAAACCTTTGTGTACATTATTATTTGGATTATTCTGACTGAAAGAAGTCATTGCGATTAGCAGCAGTAATGCCACAAAAAAAGCGGGTATTAATTTTATCTTTTTCATTTTTTGTTGAGTTAGATGTGAGATGTGAGATATTAGATGTAATTGATGACTACTAACATCTCACATTTTACATTTAAAGAATATTAATTTCAACATTAATATTTCCTCTAGTTGCTTTAGAGTAAGGACAAGTCTGATGTGCTTCATCAGCAAGTTTTCTTGCCGTTTCAGCATCTAAGCCAGGAAGACTTATATTCAATCTTGCCTGCAAAGAATAGGCTCCGTCTGTTACACCTAAATCTACTTCTGCGTCAACTGCAGTTTCAGCAGGAAGTTTAATATTTAGTTTTGAAGCTGCAATTCCCATCGCACCAATAAAACAAGCCGACCATCCAGCCGCAAAAAGCTGTTCCGGATTTGTACCCGGACGTGAAGATCCCGGAGAACTAAGTTTAATATTCAATTGATCATCTGAACTTTGAGAAGCTCCTTCTCTACCACCTGTTGTGTGTGTTTTTCCTGTGTATAAGATTTTTGTTTCCATGACTTTGTTAATTGTTAATTGTTAATTGTGATTTTTATATGCTTGATATTGATATGTAAAATGTGAGATGTAAAAGGTAATTAATCATTAACCATTTACAATTTACCATTAGCTACGTCTATAATTGCCTGAGCAAATGCTTTTGGATCTTCTTGTGGTACGTTGTGTCCGATGCCTTTTAGGATTCTGTGCTCGTATTTTCCTATGAATTTGTCTCTGTATGCTTTTCCATCCGCGAAAGCGCCATCAAAATCACTTCCAATAGTAATAGTTGGAACTTTAATTACCGGTCTTGCTGCCAAACGTTTTTCTAAACTATCGTATTTTGATTCTCCCGCTTCAAGCGATTGTCTCCATCTGTAATTGTGAATTACGATTGCTACGTGATCCGGATTATCAAAAGATTGTGCTGTTTGATCATAAGTCGCTTTGTCAAATTTCCACAATGGAGAAGCTATCTGCCAGATTTGTTTATTAAACTCATAGGTGTTTTGAGCGTATCCTAATTTTCCTCTTTCTGTAGCAAAATAATATTGGTACCACCATCCTAATTCTGCTTTTGGAGGTAATGGTTTTAAGTTCACTTCCAGATTTACAACCAAATAACCACTTACAGAAACCAATCCGTCAAAACGTTCCGGCCAAAGTGCTGCTACAACTACGGCAGTTCTTGCTCCCCAGTCGAATCCGCCAATAATAGCTTTATCAATTTTAAGTGCATCCATCAGCGCCATAATATCACTTGCCAATGCAGCCTGTTGACCGTTTCTGAAAGTATCTTTTGAAAGAAATGTTGTGGTTCCGGATCCTCTTAAATATGGTGTGATTACTCTATAGCCTTTTGCAACTAAAATTGGAACTACTTCATTATAACTATGAATGTCATAAGGCCAGCCGTGAAGTAAAATTACTGGTTTTCCTGTTGAAGGGCCAGCTTCAGTATAACCTACGTTTAATAATCCCGCGTTGATTTGTTTTAATGTTCCAAGAGAAGAACTTACTGTTTTTTCTTTTTGATTTTCTGATTGTGCATTGATTGATGTCATTGCAAAGAAAAAAACTGCGATTAAAAATACTTTAGAAGTTAAAGCAGCAATAGTGTTTGTTATTTTTGATATTGTTTTCATAATTATGATTATTTAATTATTTGATTACTAATTAATTTCTTCGTCAAAAGTAGTTCGACACTCCCCATTTTAAAAGAGGAAAAAGGTGAAGTGGACAAAGTAAAAGTTGAAATGGACAGAAGTTTTTTTTAACCTCAAAGCACCCTAAGATTTACGCAATCCCGAAGCCTCGGGACGCAAAGTTTTTTTTCGCACAGCTTTACGATCTTTGCGTGCTTTGCGGTTAAACTATTCATAAACCTATTTCTTCAAAACCAAAACTGGTTTTCCTTTTTCTACGATGTAAGTTGCCAATTCAGATGCTTGTAAATCTGTATTATTTCTTGCTGAGTGAACAACTCCAGCGGGGATAAAAAGTACTTCTCCTGCTTTTAAAATGACTGTTCCCTGACCTTCAACTTCATATTCTAGCGAGCCTTCTAGCACATAAATAATTTCTTCTCCAGGATGCGAATGTTTTCCGAAAGCCGCATGTCCGTCAAAATCAATTCGGGCCTGAACAGTTTCTCTTCCCGGAATACTCAAAGCGTGTTTTTGCAAATCAGTACGTTTTATTCCGGTTTGCGCCGCAATTTGATTCGGAATTAAAAAGGCGATTATACCTAAAATGATAATAGCTATTATAACCCATGTTTTTTGTTTTTTAGTTTCCATTTTATTAATTTTTAATTACTTGATTATCAGTTAATTTCTTCATCAAAAGTAGTTTAACAATCTTTCTTTTAAAATCAGAAAATAGCCCAAACGGACAAACTAAGGAATGAAACGGACAGGCTTAAAGCCAAAGTTTCTGTTTGTTTTTGTATTGTTTCTGTAGAATGATTCATTCTGTTTTCTAATTGATTACTGAAATTAAAAAACAGAATGTATCATTGTTTTTTTATTATTTTCTCAATGATTTAAAAGCAGCACGAAGTTCTTCTGTAAAAAGCTGTGGTTCTTCCCAGGAAGCAAAGTGACCGCCTTTGTTCACTTCATTAAAATAAATCAGATTTTTATAGGCTTTTTCAGTCCAGCTTTTTGGTGCCTGATAGATTTCTCCGGGAAACACGGTTACGGCAACCGGAATTTTAATTTCAGTTGTTCTTTGTTCGACAACATTAAAATTGTTTGTGTTATTTTCCCAATATAAATTAGCAGATGAGTTGGCTGTATTTGTTAACCAGTACAACGAAATATCGTCCAGCATTTCATCTTTGGTTAGCGATTTTTCAGCATCTCCTCCACTATACGTCCATTCATTGAATTTATCTAAGAAAAACGAAGCTAAACCTACTGGCGAATCTGTAAGACCATATCCCAAAGTTTGAGGTCTTGTTACCATCATTCCGGCATAACCACCGCCTTTTGTGTATAATTTATTTAGTGAAACAAAAGCTGCTTTTTCTTTTACTGATAATCCTGCAGGTGCCGGATCTCCGTCTTTAAGTACTTTTGCAACATCTGCAGGAACAGTAGCAGGCATATTTACATGAATACCCAATAATCCATCTGGTGCCTGACGTGCCATCGCATCTGCAATTACAGAGCCCCAATCTCCACCCTGAGATACATAATGTGTATATCCTAAACGTTTCATCAATACATCCCATGCTTTTCCAATTTTTTCAGGCCCCCAACCTGTTCCCTTTGGTTTTTCTGAGAAGCCATAGCCCGGCATTGACGGAATTACAACATCAAAAGCATCTTCTGCTTTTCCGCCATAAGCAGTAGGATCTGTTAACGGACCAATAACTTTTAAAAGTTCAAAAACAGAACCCGGCCATCCGTGAGTAATTACTAACGGTAAAGCATTTTTATGTTTCGATTTAATATGCATAAATTGAATATCTAAACCGTCGATGTTGGTTATAAATTGAGGTAAGATATTTAGTTTGTCTTCAGCTTTATGCCAGTCATAATCGGTTCCCCAATACTTCACTAATTTTTGAATCTGAGCCAGTTTTACTCCCTGAGATTGATCAGTCACTGTTTCCTGTTGTGGCCATCTTGTAGCATTTACACGATTTTTAAGATCTGTAATAGCCTCTTGATTTACACTAATGTGATACGGACGAATAGTTTCAGAATCTTTTGTCTGAGTTTGTTTTTTCTGTCCAAAGCTGGTCGCTGCGATCAACATAAAAGCTCCTGTTGCCATTGCATTTAAGAAGCTGCGTTTATTCTTTTGAGTTGTTTCCATTTTTTTGATATTTAAATTTGTTTGATTATCAGTTAATTTCTTCGCCAAAAGTAGCCTGACAATCCTTCTTTTAAAATCATAAAATAGCCCAAATGGACAAACTAAGGAGTGAAACGGACAGTGTAAAATGTGAGATTTGAAATCCTTTACCACTTAACCGCAAAGTCCTATTTAACCGCAAAGTGCGCAAAGGTATTTTTAGCAGGTTTTTATAAAAACGCAAAGATCGCAAAGCTATGAGATGAATAACTTTGCGACCTTTGCGTAGATCTTAGTATACTTTGCGGTTAAAACTTTTAAGCCAAAACCATTCCCCCATCCATAATAAAATCGGCTCCGGTGATGAATTTTGAAGCTTCACTACTTAAATACGAAACCATTTTGGCAACATCTTCTGAAGTTCCCATTTGTTTTAGTGGAATTCTATCGACAACAACATCCATAATAGTTTTTACTGTTGCTTCATCTAAACCTACTTTTTTCATTACTTCAGTTTCTGTTGGACCAGGACTAACCGAATTTACTCTGATTTTTCTTGGTGCTAATTCCAGAGCCGCTATTTTCATTACTGCATTAAGAGCCGTTTTACTTGAAGAATAAATGGATGATCCTACGCCACTCATACTCGCTGTATTAGAAGAAAGAAATACTACCGATCCACCATCTTTTAAAATCGGAATAAATCGACTTAGCGTAAAATAGGCTCCTTTCAAATTGATATTCATAATATCATCGTATAAGGTTTCTGTTGCCTGTTCAATAGTTCCTAAGCCCGCTATTCCTGCATTAATAAATAGAATATCGACTTGTCCAAAATCTTCTTTTATTTTTGATGTCAAATTTTCAATGTCTGAAATACGAGATTGATCTGCAACAATTGCATTAACTCCCAATTCTGAAGCCGCTTTTTCAATCGCTTCTTTTCTTCTGCCAGTAATGATAACTGTAGCACCTTGTTCTTTTAATTGTTTTGCTGTTGCATAACCAATTCCGCTATTTCCTCCGGTAATTACTGCCACTTTATTTTTTAAATTGTCCATTATTTTATGTTTTTAAATTAACAGGACAAATTTAAATCTGAAAAGACATTACTTTTTCAATGGTATCATGGAGTATACTGAATACTTTTCACCATATAAGTTTCTATTATAGCAACTTATTTAGCTGCTTTATATAAAAGTTGAAATCATATAAGAAAATACTAAATGAGTAGTGAATGTTTAAATGAGTTATATAACTTATATGGTAAAAAAAGTTTTTATCTTAGTCTTAAAATACTAGCTATGGCAAGAAATCAGAAAGAAGAGTTTCAGGCACTTCAGGACACTTTATATGTTTTAGGCGGTAAATGGAAATTACCTATTATCAACTCCATTTGTAATGGAAATACCCGATTCAAAGAAATTCAACAAAGTATTCCGGGAATTACTTCCAGAATGCTTTCGAAAGAATTAAAAGATATGGAACTCAATAATCTGGTTAAAAGAACAGAAGACCGCGATGCAAAAGTACCTATACTTTATGAATCGACAGCTTATTGTAAATCTTTTGGGCCTATCATTACTGAAATGATCAATTGGGGTATATCACATCGTGAACATATTCGGAAGAAGAATAATTCTTTGACAATATAAAAGTTTAAATTTTCATATTTAGCAATATTTAATGATAGAATCAAGATGAAATTTTGACTACAAATTAATTTAATTATTCTGCAACCAATATTTACAAATCATCCACAAAGCGGTTCGAGAATTGTACCGTCAGGGCTACTAAGACAAAAGTTTCAGAGAAATCTGGAGCTTTTTTTTTGGGTTTAATGCCCTTTGGAGTTGCCTTCAGGAGTGCAATGGAGTTCCCTCCAAAAATACCACAAAAAAGCTAAGGCGAATTTTATAGAAATTTCACATATCTGATAATAATGACTAAATCATCGCAAAACGATACTGGCCTTGATAACTTTTCTAGTGCAAAAGTTAATATTTACTTTTCTTCATTTCTCCATCATAGCAATTAAAAGGTTTCGTAAAATATGTACCATTCTGTCTTAAAAATGTTTAAATTTGTGTTTCAATCAATTAAGAATTATAACGTAAATTTAAACAGATTTAAACCAGTCCGGAAGTTTCAATATCGATAAAAACGCCGAAAATTTCCGTGGCAGAATCGTGGCAAAATAACTAGGAAATATTAGAATGCAGTATAAAAGCGAGATGCGAAGGTTTTGTTCGAATCCCTCTTTCTCCGCAGAACTTTTGAAACCTTCAACTTTTGTTGAAGTTTTTTTTGTTTTTACTACTTCGTGTTTTTTTATCATATATTCGTTTAGCCGAAAATACGGGCTTCGAAATGCCCAACCACACTAACTGCCAGAACGTTGGTGACAATACTAACCCAAAATGCCAACATAAGTGAAATGCATGTTTATCAGAATCAAATAACACAGAAGCCAAATATATAACTCGGCAATTTTATATACAAGATGAAAAATTAATTCAATCTTATAGACAAACAGTGTATAACATATTGTGTTTGCTTATTTTATATTTTACCTCTGAGTCGTTTAAGCTATTTATTTTCAAATACTAATTTTCTTTTCATTTGATTAATTGCACTGTATAAAATACTAAAAATTGCATCTGATGAAAACCCGCCCAATAATGCAAGCAAACTTTTATTGTATAACAAATCTGAAGTTTTCCCATTTAGAAATGGAAATATAAGAATTTCAGACATTAATAAACCAGACATTAATCCTAAAATAATGACTACAGGATAATAAGCTGAATCTTCTGGAATGATCGTAACTTTTCTAATGGAAGAATTTATGCTTCTGAGTAAATAAAACATAACTCCTAAACCAGAAATAGAAATTAAATACCCCAAATTAAATAAAAGAGAGACTCCATGATTGTCCAATACTCCTCTATCCAGTGATTTCATATTGACCATTGAGGAACAGCTTATCCCTATAAAAGATATGAGAAAAAGAAAAGATATAATTAATAAATTTTTTGAAAAAGGCATTCGACTAAGAAAACTTGTATTCTTCCAATCAATAGCTATTTCTTTGTAGAATCTTATAGACTTAGGAGTAACAGGAGAAATATTTGTACATAGTAAATTGTATGCTTCTAGTAAATCGTTTATGCTACTATTTTGGACTAATATATTAACTTGGGGATTAATTGTTATACCATTATAAGTTGCAAAAGAAATCATACTATTAATATGTTTATTTAATTCGGTGATGACCTCCGTTGAAATACCAAGTTCATTTTGAACATCTGACGATGTAACTAATTTATCATCATTCTGGTTAGTTAGGTGGTTTTCTTTGTTGCTCATTTATTAAAATAATTTTACTTATCATATATTGATAATTAATATTTTGCTATTCACCTGATAAAGGTGGACTTTCTGGAATTAAACGACTAATGTAGCCTATAACTTGTTTTACATCAGACGTTAATATCATTGTGTCTTTTTCAACATTGTCGCTTTTTGGGCTCTCTATTATATTATTTAGTACAAATGTTCCCATACAAACAACGTTCTCTGAAGTTTTTCTATTACTAGAAAGAATTTCTCTATCCGTAGGATCAAAGTTTCCTTCAACTTCAATTCTCGATCCTATTAAAACAGATTGCGGAATTAATGGAAAACTACCTTTATTACCAATTAAACTTCCATTTGAAAAATAGCCCTTATCTAAACCATCAATTTTCCAAGAGTTGTTATTTAAGATTTCAAAGTTTAACCATGAACGATAGAAATCAACGCGAAGAAGTTTTAAATAAATTCTTGTGATTTTAGAATTTACATTTAGTGGTATTTCTGCATAATTTTTATGGGAATCGAATATTTTCCATGATAAATTAGAGTCATTCCCACTCAAAATTAAAAAGTCTTCGGAATTAGCGACAGCATCAGCTAAATCAATCTCTATTTCGACTAAGTTAGAGCCGCTGTCAAGTAACTCAACCCAATCAGACGGTTTAGCTTGCACATTATACCAATCTTCTGGAATTCCTCCAAAACCTGAAAGTTTTGAAAAATTATAAGAGTTACGCGCATTTTCAAACACTGCTTGCGAATATTTTGAAAATGCATTAGCATTATTAACAATATTCCCCCAAATTTTAGATACAGAATTAAGACTGTCTACATAAGTAGGAAACAGTAATGGAATAGTATCGGACAATAGTGCAAACTGATAAGCAGCCCTATAATCTCCTGTCGGATTTGCACTAGAATGAGCATTTTTATACTGATTAATTTCAATTACAAAAGGAATCGAATTTAGTTGTAAAATGGTTTGGCCGATAGTTTCATTATTAAAATTCTTTAAAACTGCTTTTTTATCTTTTGCACGTTCCAGATTTATTTTTTTTAACAATTCAGAAGCAATCAAAGATGATATATTTCCCATAGATTAATTATTTAAATCGAAAATGGTATAAAAAATGTACCTCTTTCCGCTCAAAACACAATTTGAACAAAATGGGAGTTAATTGAATAGGAACTCCCTTTTTAATAAAACATCTAATTATTTGAATCTAGTTTTGGAGAGAAAGGAACAATTTTACTTACCCAACCAATTATTTGCATACCTGGAATTTTTATTTCTCCATTTTGAAAATCAGAATCAAAACTATCTTCTGTTCTTCCATAACCATAACTTCCACCAACAGAAAATGGACCATAACCAACCGAAATACTAGTTTTAATCGATTCTTTAAAATGTTCTTCTTCTTCGTGACTAAAATCTGCTTTTATTGTAATATCTCTTGCTACAATGAATGCAACGGGATACATTGGTATGTAATTCGATGCATTTGTTGAGTCAATTTTGCCATTAGATATTTCACCCTTCTTGAACAGATTGCTGGACCAATAATTTAAACGAAATAGAGATTCGGAAAACCAAGGACGTTGTATATTTACTTTTGCAATCATTGCCGAAATTTCTACACTATCTTTGTCAGCACTGCTAGTTGAATGTTCGAAACTACCTTCAGCGTTGGCTTTTACCTTAATAAGGCCATAATTAACATTAGTATCTACACTAAAACTATGTTCTGTTGATTTTGATCTCAATTTAGTATTACCACCACTTATTTTTAATTCTGTAAAATTTGGATTATTTTCATCAGTCCAATTTGCAGGTGAAGGGTAGCTAAACAACCATTTATCTGAAAATCCCAGAGAAGAACTAAATTTTTGATCATCACTAATTGCTTCTCTAGCTCGTTGAATAGTTTGTCTAATTCCATCATTAATCGTAGTATTTAAAATTGCTAATGCTTGTTCAACGTACTTAGCGTTACCAACAGCCAATTTTCTAAACGCGACCTTAATATTGTTTTCTAATATTGGGGCTTTCGCTTGCCAATTTCTATCAGCTGAAAACCTAATTGTATCATCTTTAGATCCTAAATCATCCAAATATAGATTATACGTATTTCTATAAATTATTATTGAAGAAACATAATCGTTCATATTTGACTCATAATTTACATAATCTTCACCATTTGTTCTGTTGATTACTACCTCGCCTGTAAATGGATTTTTTTCCTCTCTTAAAGGATGAAGATAATTATAGGCTTTATCATAAATTTCTGCTTGTTTAGTATCCACAGCACTGTTGGAGTTAGCGCTAAGAATTATATCCTCATAATTTTTTGAAAGTGGATTATTTGAATTTTGCCATTCTATAGCCAATGGAGAAATTTGATCTACCATTCTTGAAAATTCTTCGGATGCCTTTAAGTCTCCCAAAGGATTTGATGGAGTTCTGGGATTGGCAAATGATTTAACATCTACTGCTGCATTTTTAGAAAAATGAATAAAAGTTTCCGCTTCTGTAAATGGGTTTGATCCGCTTGCCGGTTGATAAGTAACAGCATCAAATATTCTATCATAAATCGCTTGCAACAATTCTTTTTCTTGTTCTTGTGTCATAGTTTTATTTATTAAATGTTTATTGGGGAGTATAGAAATTGGCGTTATTGCGTTATTTTAATTTAAAAAAGCTAAACTGGAGTTTCATTAATTCCAAGTAAATACCTGAATATGGTTTCAAAAGATATTTTCTTAGATCCTATTTTTTTTCCATTATTTTGGAAGTCATTCAAGTAGGAAATTTTTAAATACAAGACATCAGTTTGTCTTTCTCCATGGTTACTATTTATTAAATCCTTCAAAATATTTCTAAAAGTTACTGTATTAGATAAAACATCAATAATACTATTTCCCGGTATAAAATCTAAAATACTTCTGGTCAACGCATTAATTGCAATATTAACAGGGTAAGTTCCATCGTATCGCTCTTTTTCTATAAATTTAGATATCCCAATATAAACATCAGGTAAAGCCCTAATTTCGTTTGAAATAAAAACATTTTGATTCATATAAAAGAAATCCACCAATTCAGAAAGTTTTCCAATTATCACAAGTGGCTGCACACCAGCCCCTTGTTCCGAAAACAAAAAATCTCCTTTTGAGCTTTTAATTGCTTTTTTTAAAACACCTCTATCTAAAACAATTCCTTGCCATGGCACTCTAATCAATTGTGGGCTAGGTTCTCTGTACAACTCTATCATATTATTTTAAAATTTTTAGTTCATTTTAAAACAATTTTACATCCAATAAATTTATCTTATAAGTCTTTTTTAATAAATGAAGATAATAAATAGATAAGTGGTCCTTTTGATGGAATAAAAAAATGCTCCTTTATGGTAAACTTGTTTGATCACTACTATTTATTAATTTACTTATACATGACTACTCCTGAACAAGTTTGGGTTTCTGATCTTACCTACATTGGAAAAAGAGATAATCTGTGTTATTTAAGTTTGATAACTGATGCGTGCTCAAAGAAGAAAATGGGATATTATGTTGCTAAAAATCTAAATACTCAAAGCTGTTTAAAAGCACTAAAGATGGCTCTTAAGCAGAGAACGCAAAACAAACTGCCTTTGATCCATCATTTTGATAGAGGTCTACAGTATTGCTGATGAATATCAAAAAGAGCTGGTAAAAAATACAGTATTATGCAGTATGACACAAAACCCAGATCGTTATTAAGATGCAGTAGCAAAAATGATTAACATAATTTCAAAGCAAGTATTTATGATTAACGGATGTCACAAAAACAGGAAAATTACAGCCCAAATAGTAAAAGAAACTATCGGTATTTATAATGATTTTAGGCTTCATTATTCAAATTACATGCTCACACCGAATCAGATACATTGCCAAATAAAACGAAAATGAGAACTTATAAAAACAAAAAACAGCTACGAGAAAAACTTGTAACCGTCTAATTATTTTATCTAAAAAACTGTATCGTTTATTTAGGACTAGTCATAAAATCAATTCCATAAACTAATTCTACACCTTTTTTTCCATCCTATCATTTCGGACAAGATAAAATCTCAAAACAAAAAAAAACAAAGCTGACAGGTTTCAAAAACCTGTCAGCTTTAATTCATAAAAACGAAGAAAACTATTTCGTGCTGCATTCCTTAAAAAAACACCTCTTTTACAAGGTTCTTAATCAAATTTAAAACGTTTATAATAAAATTTGAAATACCTTTTTCTTACTCCGGTTTAATTTCGCTTTACAAACATTCAATTTAACTGAATACTATAAAACGAATAAACTATGAAAAAAATCTGCCATCTATTTTTAGCCTTTTCAACTTTAACGTTAAGTTTATCCGCTCAGCCAATGAAGGATGACTCCTCTTCAGCATGGTTTAAAAATACAACAGAAGTAATTCATTCACAATTAAACAAAGCTGCCGAAACTTATCAACCTGGCAAAAATCCACGTTCCATAAATCCTGATGGGACAATACGATTAGCAGGATTAACCGATTGGACAACTGGTTTTTTTCCAGGCACGCTCTGGTACGGGTATGAACTAACCGGGGATAAAGCACTGGCAGAAAAAGCAAAAATATTTACACTTGCTCTTGATTCTATTCGAAATATAAAAAACACCCATGATGTTGGTTTTATGCTTTTCTGCTCTTATGGAAATGCCTACAGAATTACGGGAGATAGGGTTTATCTGCCTGTATTAGCAGATGGCGCTGCTAATCTGTATGCTCGATTTAATCCTAAAGTTGGAACGATTCGTTCTTGGGATTGGTTACACTATCCTGTAATTATAGACAACATGATGAATTTAGAGTATTTATATTGGAGCGCAAATCAATTTAAGAATCCAAAGTACGCTGCTGCAGCTAGTACCCATGCTTTAACAACGATGAAAAATCATTTCAGAAAAGATTACAGTTCCTATCATGTTGTAGATTATGATCCCCAAACGGGAAAAGTTTTACGTAAAATGACACATCAAGGTGTAACAGACGACTCTGCGTGGGCTCGCGGCCAGGCATGGGGACTGTATGGTTATACAATGTGTTATGCAAACACTAAAAATCCTCAATTTTTAAAACAAGCCAAAAACATTGCCTCTTTTATCATGAATCATCCTCGCATGCCAAAAGACAAAGTACCTGTTTGGGATTTTGATGTTCACAACGCAATGGATACAGATGTGCCAGCTCCAAGAGACGCTTCTGCAGCAGCCGTCATTGCTTCTGGTTTATTGGATTTAAGCACACAGGTAAAAGATGGAAAAATATATTTTGATTATGCAGAAGACATTTTAAAATCCTTATCATCCGATGCATATTTAGCAAAACCGGGAGAAAATGGCTATTTTATATTGAAACATAGCGTGGGCGCATTTTTATACAATTCAGAAATTGACACCCCTCTTGATTACGCCGATTATTATTATCTGGAAGCTCTAAAAAGATACGCTTCGATCAAAAAAATCTAAACCCTTTTTATTAAGAACGAAACCATTAAAAGCCTATTGATTCTCTCTTTAATCTGTTTTACCTAAAATATTTCAGCAGTAAATAAGTCTTATAAAAATATTTTAAACTAGATCGAATTTTGCCAAACTCTTATTCTCATCGCATTGGATACGCTCAGAATAAGATACCGTTTACTTAAAAGAATACATATAAACGCAGTCCTGATAATTACGCTTTATTTAGAAACATCAAAATCAATAATTATGAAAAAAAAATTACTTGCTTTACTTTGTGTGTTTACCTTTTTAGAATCAAATGCGCAAAATTCCAGTTGGACCTATGATTTTGGCAGTACTGCTGCATCACCATATATCTCCGGCACTTATAGTTCAACTTATTTACCTGCACCAACGGCCGGCGGTGGCGATGCGAGTGTAAGAGCTTCAACTTCAACGGAAGGTTTTGTAGAACTAACTACTAATGGTTATGCGGGAGGAACCGGAGCTGAACTTAAAATGACCGGTGGAACTACGACAACTGGTGCTAAATTAGGACTTGCTCCCTTTTCCGGTACAGCAGTGGGTACTTTTCAATGCAAAATAAATATCTTATCCGGAACAAATGGCAGATTCCTGTTCTATTTCGGTAATGGAAGTAATTTCACTAATGGAAGCGGCATAAATATCTCACAAACATTTGCTGCTTTAAGACTATCCCCAACTGCTACCGGTGTAAATCTTGACTGGCTTACAGCAGCTGCCAGTCCTAACTATACCACAACGGGGCTTACACAAACCACTATTAATAAAAATCAAGTTTATACACTGAAGTTTTTCATGAATAACAGTAATAGTGAAGCTTCCTATACAACTTACAATGGTGCAACTCCAATCGCACATAATCTCCCGGCCGGAACTTTTGATGTCTGGCTCGACAATACTAAAATCCTCACCAATGCTGACGCCGGAAATGGTCTGCTAACACAAGGCACGGTTCTAAATGGAATGAATTTACTGAACATAGGCGCAGGCTCATCAACACCTGTGCTGTGTATCGACGATATAAGTTATACTAATTTTTTAGCCGCGGCACCACCACCAAGTATCACCAATACGATTTTGAATGTAGATTACGAAAACGGCACTACTAATTCAGGTATTACAGGTGTAACAGCCACTCATGCATTAGCTTCAGATGCCGTTTATATGGTTCCGAATGGCGCGACAGGTAATTATGCAGTTGCTCACAAAGTTATCCTTGGCAATTCCGATTACTATTCTGATGGATCCTATCGAAGCGAATCTGATGCAGTTTCCGAAAAACAATTTCGCTATTCTCCCGGAGATGAACGCCGCTATGAATTTAGTGTTTTACTAAAAGATTGGGAGCAATGGAACAGTAACAATCCGGCCTACGGTGATAATATTTTTCAGTTAAAGATGTCAGACGGACAGTTACTGCCTGTTAGGATCCTGACCAGACGTAACTCGATCGTTACTCGTAATTATACGGAACAAAACGATCTGGTGTCTGATTTTCGTCCCTACATTAATCAGTGGATTCGTTTTCGTATTGATGTAAAATGGTCTACAGCTGCTACCGGATATCTAAAAATATACACCAAGCTCCCTGACCAAGCCGACTTCAACTTAATGCTCGATAAAAATAATTTTGTCACTTTTACAGGAAATGTCGAAAATGGAAATGTCGGATATATTAAATGGGGAGTGTATCGAGAAGCGGGAAAAGATGCCAACGGAGATGTAATCACCAGCGACAATGTGCTCACTCGTATCGTCTATCACGATGATATTAGAATTTTTGAATTAAATAATGCCAGTACACCAGTCCAACTCTGGAATAATGCTTTAATTGGCCTTATCGATTTTACCTCATCTATTACTACAGGTAATACTGTAAATCTGAACATTCTCAATGATAGCAGTACTATGCCTGATTTTTTTTATGGTACTAATGGAGGTCTAAATACTGCCGGAGCATTAAGCGGAAGGGTTTTAATAAACGGATGGACAAATAAAACAACTTCTTCAGATCCTGCCACTTCTTTTAACCCGGACCAATATTTTGAGTTCAAACTGCAACCAGCCAATGGCTATAAGGTGATTTTTTCTAATCTTACATTTACGGCTAGAAAAGGAAATACAACAGACCCGGGTACCTATGTTATGAGATCCAGTTTAGATGGTTTTACCACTGATATTACAGCTCCTCAAAATTTTCCAGGTACCTCAGCGACTTCACTTACCTATGATCTGTCTCCATTATCGAATGTAAAAACACCCATTACCCTACGTTTATACTGGTACGGATCAGATAGAACAAGCGGAACTTCTTTAGTAGGTATTGATGATTTTACTTTCAATGGTCAAACGAAAGCCATTCTTGCTATTCCTAATAAATCTGATGTAACAAAGAATACCGATCAGGGTTTAGGAACCTATACCGCTAAAGAAAGTGAATTAGACATCTCAGCCATTAACAATTGCAGTGCACCTACTTACAGTTATTCGCTCACCGGAGCCACTACAGCTACTGGCACCGGATCTTTAGCAAATAAAATATTTAATACCGGTGAGACTACCGTAACCTGGACAGCAACAGATGACTGCAACAGCGCTTCTATTACATTTAAGATAAAAGTAGCAGATTTAGAAAAACCTGTTTTTTCAGAACCTGTAGAAATAACAATAAATAATGACCCAAATCAATGTGGAGCAGTACTAACATTACTAAAACCTGAAGTTTCAGACAATTGTGCCGTTGCAAGCGTGACTAGTGACGCTCTGGATTTTTTTCCTGCAGGAACAACAATCGTAACTTGGACCGCTGTCGATACAAATGGTAATACCGCCATAACGACTCAGAAAATTACTGTTCTCGATGTCGAATCACCTGCACTAAATTCTATCCCTGCTGTTACACTATGTTATGACCTGGGGAATCATTATATACTTCCGGCTGTCACAGCAGTTGATAATTGCGACATTAAATCTATTTTTTATCACATTACAGGCGCAACCAATAGAGATGGAAATGGCCTAAATGTCGATGGTAATTTTAATGTGGGAGTATCCTCAATTACATGGACCGTTACTGACCATGCCGGAAATAGCAGCACCGCTACTACTACAATTACAATTAACAGTGAGTTCTCAGTAAACATTCCCGATATTTATGCGGTAAGTCCGGGAGGTAAACCAAATACTATTTATTTAGGTTACGGTCCGTCCTCGCTAACCCTGACTGCAACTACTCTGAACGGAAAAGCGCCTTACACTTATGCATGGAATAATGGCGCCACAACAGCCCGTATTTTAGTGAATCCTTCGGTTGAAGGGGTACATCCTTATACCGTTACCGTTACAGATGCCCTTGGATGTTCCTCCACCGTAACAAAAGAAATCACTGTAACCAATATTCTTTGTGCCGGTAAAAAAGTAAGCATATGCCATACGAGCAGCCCTAATCACGATAAAACACTTTGCATTTCCTCAAATGCAGTTTCGGCTCATTTAGCACACGGCTGTTATCTTGGTAGTTGTGAAATGGATTACAGTAAAACCCCAAAAGAAGAAATAACTCTCGCAGAACAAGAAACCAATGAGTTCATCGTAACCGCAATTCCTAATCCATCGAAATCTGAATTTAATTTAAGCATTAGAGGAAAACCCAATCAAACTTATTCTGTAAGTATCTTTGATGTGTTAGGAAGAAAAATAAAACTTTTAAATGCAAAAAGTGGTGAAACGTTCACCATTGGTCATGAGCTAAAAACGGGTTTATACTTTGCGGAAATAACGGAAGGTCAGAATAAAAAAACAGTTAAGCTAATCAAACAATAGTCAAAATTTCGCATGAAAAATCTAATAAAAACAATCCTTTTTACTTTCGCAATATTGACAATTTCTTTCGGTAATGCTCAGGAAAAGGAAATTACAAAAACGAGTTTCGACAATGTTAATCTTACTTATCCGGGACTGGAAAAAGTAAATAAACTGTTTGAAGCCGGCAAGTATACTGATGCTGCGAATGAATTATTGACCTATTATCGCACTCGCAAAAATAGTAAGCTCTCTGATTTTAATTTGGGCGATGAGGCTAAATTTAAAGGAAAAGAAATTGGAAAAGCAGATCAGGAAAAGGCAGATAATGCCCTACTACACCAATTTAAACCGCAAAAAGGATATGGATTTTTTGATTATGGAAAAGACATCAATTGGGATTACTGGCCTGTAAAAGATAACGAAATTCGCTGGCAGCTGCACCGCGTAACGTGGTGGCAAAGTATGGGTATCGCCTACCGCGCCAGTGGAGAGGAAAAATATGCCAAAGAGTGGATTTTTCAGTTTCGTGATTGGGAAAAGAAAAACTATTTAGGACGTTCTATCGAAAACAATCACATTGCGTGGCGTCCTTTAGAAGTTTCTGAGCGTATACAAAGTCTTCCCGGAACGTTTAATTTATTTGTCGCATCACCTAATTTCACGCCGGCATTTTTAATGGAATTTCTAAACAGCTTTGACAAACAAACCTCTTATATTCCTGAAAATTATAGTAAAGAAGGGAACCACCTACTGTTTGAAGCTCAACGTGTTCTGGGCGCCGGCGCTTTTTTTCCGGAATTAAAAAAGGCAGAAGAGTGGCGCAAAAGCGGTATCGAGGTTTTAAATCGTGAAATAAAACTTCAAGTACTTCCTGACGGTGTGCAATGGGAACTATCCCCTACCTATCATATTGCCTGCATTGATATTTTCTTGAAAGCTTATAATTCGGCTAAAATGGCTGGAGTTGAGAAAGAATTTCCAAACACTTACCGCGAAACGATTGAAAAAATGATCACGGCAGTCGCAAATATCTCTTTCCCGGATTATAACAACCCAATGTTTGGTGATTCCTGGCCCGTAGAAAAACGTTTGCGAATGAAACAATTTACAGACTGGTCAAAAATATTTCCGGAAAATGAATTAATGAAATATTTTGCTACTAATGGCGCTAAAGGTAAAGTACCTGATTATTTATCAAGTGAATTGCCAAATGCCGGCTTTTATACTTTTAGAAATGGATGGAACGATCAATCGACGGTCTTGATTTTAAAAGCCGGCCCTCCTGCTGAATTTCATGCTCAGCCCGATAATGGAACATTTGAATTATGGGTAAAAGGAAGGAATTTTACACCGGACAGCGGTTCCTATCTCTATAGCGGTGACGCAGAAATAACCAAAAAGAGAAATTGGTATCGCCAGACCAAAGTGCACAGTACTTTGACTTTGAACAATGAGAATATGATCATTACCAAAGCCCAACAAAATAAGTGGAAAACCTCTAAAAACTTAGATATTTTAACCTATACAAATCCTAGTTATACTGATTTAAATCACCAGCGTACCGTTTTCTTTATTGACAAAAAATATTTCGTAATTATAGATCGTGCCATTGGTAAAGCAACCGGGAATTTGGGCGTCCATTTTCAATTAAAGGAAGACAGTAAACCCGTTTTTGATACTGCTAAAAATAAGATTTATACCACTTATGCCGATGGCAATAATCTTTTGATACAAGCAATATATTCAAATCATGTAACACTTACTGAAGAAGACGGAAAAGTTTCCTATATATATGCGAAAGAAGTAAAAAGACCCGCTTTTGTATTCGAAAAGATTAAAAACGAAAACAAGAATGAACTATTTGCAACGATCATTTTCCCTTATGAAGGCAATAGAGCTCCCGAAATAAAGGTAAAACCTAATAGAAACAATGATTTTGAGAAAGGAAATATTGACTTAAACATTACTGTAAATGGCAAGAAAAGCAAAATAACAGCCCAATTAATCGATTGATTTTTTCACCTTATTAAAATGCGCTCTGTAAAACACCTGAAATTATTTAGGTGTTTTTTTTATGATTTTATTTTTTAAAATTATTCCATTATTTAAAATAAATACCAGAACCTAATCGGTAAAGTCAACCCATTAAATTCCAGATTATAATTAAACCCAAACAGTATTAAAGTTAACCTTACAATACGTTTGATTTAACGCTTACATGGTTATACGATTTGAAAAAGTAAGATAAAAACGCTGTTTTAAAAACCTCAAGAACACTCCTAAATACGGGTTATTTCGTTAAAAATCAACCATTACAAATACACATTAATCAAATTCAATAGCTTTTTAGTTATTTTCAAAACAACCGTTTGTACTCGATTTCTATATTTGTTTTTATCAAATCAAACTTTTAACATGACTAAACCAAAAAAAAATGAATCAACTAACACACCAACCGTTTTTACATCTGGAAGTAAAACATCACAACTCTTTTTTTAAGTTACTAAATCGTTATCCTTTTCTGCTTAAAGAAAAAACCAATACAGCTGTTTTTAGGAAAATCAAACTCTAAAAAAGAAGCAACAGTATTTTAAACACTTTTTGAAATTAGTAGCTTCAACTTTATCAGGTAAATTAAATGAATCTGAGACAGTAGAATTTAAACTATTCAAAAAGACGGGAATCAACCAAACAATATTAATTAGGGATAAAATTTCAATTTAATTCCTGTTTTACAATAGATTATGAAAAGGACTATATTTTTATTTTTACTGCTTACCACATGTAAGGTTATGTACGGACAGGATGTTATTACTGTAAAAGGTCTGGTAACCGATTCACAGAAGATGCCTATGCCGGGAGCGACTGTTTCTGAAAAAGGAACAACAAACAGTACCACAACATCAATGGACGGGATTTATTCCATTAAAGTACATTCTAATGCCGTACTGGTCTTTTCTTACATCGGAACCAAAACAAAAGAAGAACCGGTTAAAAACCAAACCAGCATCAATATCAGACTTCAAGATGACACAAATAATCTGGATGAAGTAGTCGTAGTAGGTTACGGCACAAAATCAAGAAAAGATCTTACGGGAGCTGTTTCCTCTATTAAAGGTAATGAACTGGCTAAAATCCCTGTACAAAACGTGGCACAGGCTTTACAAGGGCGTATTGCCGGAATGCAGGTCACCATGTCTGACGGCAGACCGGGTGGAGAGCCTTCTCTAAAAATCAGAGGAGGAACCTCTATTACACAAAGTAATGAACCTTTATATGTTGTTGACGGCGTAGCTCAGACTACCGGATTGGCTTTTTTAGACCCAATGGATATAGAATCTGTAGATGTCTTAAAAGATGCAGCATCCACTTCAATTTATGGGGCTCAGGGAGCAAATGGAGTTGTTTTGGTTACTACAAAACAAGCTAAAGGAGGAAAACTGACCTTAAGCTATGATACTTATGGCGGAATAAAAACATTAGCAAATAAGCTGGACGTAATGAAACCTTACGATTATGTGAAATTAATGTACGAAGGAGCATTAGCCGATCCGGCAAGATTGCAAAAATTCACAAATAATTACGGCACTTTTGAAGAGTTGGAAGGTTTATACAAAAACAGACAAGGTGTCGACTGGCAAGAGGAAGTTTTTGGTAAAGCTGTGGTAAGCCAATATCATAAATTGAGTATTAGTGGTGGCGAAAATGATACTAAATACAATGTCTTTTATTCGAATAATAACGATCAGGGGATTATGCTGGGAAGTGAATCTATAAAAAATATTGCGAAGCTTTCTGTGACCAATAAAGTCGGCAAGAAATTCACCATTAATTCTATTGTAAATTTTTCAAATCAAAAAATTACAGGCCTGTCTACAGGAGAAGGCGGAAATGCCCGATTAAGTATGCTGCAGGCTTTATTACAATACAGACCAACAATTGGAAAAAACGGTGTCGATGAAGATTTAAAAACTCTGGTAGTTGACCCACTAGACAATCAAGATTCTCCCGTTTTTCAAAGTCCGGTGCTTACTATAGAAAATCAGCAAAGAGAAACCATCAAAAAAACGCTAAATATGAGTTTTCAGCTCTTATACAATATCACGCCACATTTGACCTACACCGGATTAATCAATTATTCTGACAATAGTTATAAGTACAAATTATTTAACGGTGCCGAAGGTATTCAAGCAATCAGAAGCGGTGGAGCTAATGGTTCTGTGACACACAATACTGCTACACGTCTAAATTATAATAACGTTCTAACCTACAGTACTAAATTTGGCGAAAAGCATAAATTAGATGTCACCGCAGGACAAGAATATATTTATAATTATGCCGAAGGAATGTCTGCTTCAGCTTCAGCATTTCCGGATGTTAACTTAAGCTGGGATAAATTGCAATTAGGAACGATTGCAGGAATTCCTACCACCTACGCTGAGGATGATAAACTCTTGTCTTTTTTCGGAAAAACAAATTATTCTTATAAAAACAGATATCTTTTATCTGCCAGTTTAAGAGCAGATGGATCTTCGAAATTTGGTACTGAAAACCAATGGGGCTTTTTTCCGTCAATCTCTTTAGCATGGCGAATTATTGAAGAAGATTTCATGAGAAGCATCCCTCAGTTTTCGGATTTGAAACTGCGTGTAAGTTATGGTGAAGCAGGAAATAATCGTATTGCAAATTATGCTGCATTAGGTATTTTTGATTCCGGATCTTATCCGCTCAACAATCAGCAGACCGCAACTGCTTATCAAGACAATCTCCCTAATCCGTTCTTGAAATGGGAAGCAACAAAATCAACCAACATTGGTTTAGACTTAGGTTTTTTTAAACAACGCATCAGTCTTACGACAGAACTTTACGATAATAAATCTCAAGATTTGTTGTACAATACCCGTGTCCCTGCAAGTTCCGGTTTCAGCCAGCAATTTCAAAATATTGGAGCGACTTCCAGCCGTGGACTAGAATTTACGTTAAATACGACAAATATTAAAACGGATCATTTTAATTGGAGTTCCAGTTTTAATATTGCCTTTAATAAAACCAAAGTATTGGAATTAAGCCAAGGTGAAACTTCACTTATTACCAATAGTTATACAACCACTAATGACTACATCTTACAAGTTGGTAAACCGGTCGGTATTATGTACGGTTATGTCAGAGACGGATTATATCAGGTAAACGATTTTGACTACAATCAGACAACCAATACTTATGCTCTAAAATCGGGTGTGGTAAAAGATAATATTGTCGTACAACCCGGATTTATCAAATTTAAAGATATCAGCGGTCCGAATGGAACACCGGACGGAATTATAAATGATTTAGACCGAACTGCCATTGGTAATTCAAATCCTAAATATACCGGAGGTCTAAACAATACTTTTAGCTACAAAGGAATTGATTTTAGTGTTTTCCTTGATTTCTGTGTCGGAAATGATATCTATAATGCCAATGTATTAAATAACTCAAGACTTAATTTAGAGAATTTAAACACTTTAGATATCTATTCCAACAGATGGATGTCTATAAATTCAGACGGAAATGTTGTCACAAATCCTAACGAGCTTGCTGCTTTAAACCAAGGAAAAACCAATCCTGTTTATAATGGTAATACGACAGGACGTTTGTACAGTGATATTATCGAAGACGGTTCCTTTCTGAGAATCAACAATGTAAGTTTAGGATATACATTACCCAAAAAATGGTTAAATGCGTCTAAAATTTCCAACTTCCGAATTTATTTTACGGCATACAATTTATATGTATTTACTAAATATACAGGCTATGATCCTGAAGTAAGTGTGAGTAATAATGCGATAACCAGAGGAGTAGATTTTAGTGCTTATCCTAGAAGCAAATCCTTTATCACAGGACTAAGTATTTCACTTTAATTTAAAAATTCAGAAAATGAAAAATAAGTTATTTTCCTATAAAAAAATAAGCATCGCGGCTGGAATAGCCTGCTTATTATTCCTCTTAAATTCTTGTGATAACGAATTAGAAGTAACTCCGTATTCCTATTTTACAAGTGCCAATTTTTTCTCTAATACAGATCAGGCTAACATGGCTACATTGGGTGTTTACGAATCAATGTCTTCAAGAGATACTTATGGCTGGTATATCCCTTTTGTCTTTGATGCGGATACAGATATTTTACAAATAAGCGGCTTAGGTTCAGACGACTGGAGAACCATCGCTCACTATCAGGGAATTTCACAAACAAATGCATTATATACGGTTTGGTCTAAATTCTATCAGGGAATTGACCGCGCAAATGTAGTTGTAGAAAAGATTCCTCAAATGGATTTATATACGAATGGTACACAAAACCAAAAAAATCAATTGAACCGCTATATTGGCGAGGCTAAGTTTTTGCGTGGTTTTTATTATTCTGAATTAGTGCGTTTATGGGGTGATGTGCCATTTAAAATTAAAAGTTCACAAACAGGTGATGATCTGAGAGGAGCTCTTGTAGATCGAAAAGAAATATATGCTCAAATTATTCAGGACATGCAGGAAGCTGCTGCTTTATTACCTGAAGAAACACCGAAAGATGAACGCGTAAATAAATGGACCGCAAAAGCCCTATTGGCAAGAGTCGCTCTTTTTGCCGGAGGTTATTCATTAAGTGCAAATGGAACGATGTCCAGACCTGGTAATTACAAAGATTTCTATTTAATAGCTCAGAAAGAGATTAATGATATTATGGCTCAAAATCCATATAAGTTAAATCCATCCTACTCAAAAGTATTTAAAAATCAATGTCAGCATGTTTTAGAGCCAACTGAAAACATTTTTCAAATTGCTTTTTTTAATCCCTCAGGAACTATTGGTAATGCCTCATGGGTTGGTTATTTTAATGCTCCATTGACCGCTGCAAGTAGTTTATATGCAACAACTCCCGGAAGATGTTTAGTGCCAAAACCATTTTACACCAGTTTTAACGCCGCCGACCAACGAAGAGATGTTTCAATTGCAACCTACTCTATTAACGCCCTTGGAAACAAAAACCCACTGTTAACCGCAAGGCAAGACGAATCGTGGACAACAGCCAAGTGGAGTCGCGAATATCAAACTAATTCAACACTTGAACGTTCGTATACACACATTAATTGGGTGGTTATGCGTTATTCAGATCTGCTTTTAATGCGTGCCGAAATAGAAAACGAATTAAACGAAGGTCCAAATGCGATTGCCTATGATGCTATTAATCAAGTGAGAAGAAGAGGCTTTGGCGCAGACATTACAGGAAGCGGAATAAATATCACCTTAGGCAACAAAGGAACAGGATATACAGCGGTTGGTAATGTTCTAATTCAAATCACTGGCGGCGGAGGTACAGATGCAGCTGCAGCAGTGGTCACACTTGCTAACGGAACAATAGGTACCATTGCAATGCTTCGTTCAGGTGACGGTTATACATCGGCACCCACAATAACCATTACAAGTACTGACGGAAAAGGCTCAGGAGCCACAGCTACAGCGACACTTTTGACAAAACCCACAACAACACAAATACATCTTCCTGCCGGATTAAATAAAGATAATTTCTTAAAAGCATTACAACAAGAAAGAGCTTGGGAACTTTCCGGTGAAGGAATGCATCGATCAGATCTGATTAGATGGGGAATTTTATCCGATAAAATAACAGAAACCAGTACCGCAGTTAAAGCCATTCGCTCCAACTATTTCTATCCGGCGGTTACCAATTTTGTAAAAGGAAAACACGAACTCTATCCTTATCCACAAAATGAAACTGACGTAAATAAAAATATAACACGTCAAAATCCAGGATATTAAAATTTTAAACCATGAAAGTAAACATTCTAACCTTTTTTATAGCGCTCCTTTCTATAGTATCATTTGCGCAGCAACCGCAAAGACCTGCAGATATTTATGAGGCTTCGAAAGTGTATGAATACCCAACTGACCCTCTGGTATTACAAAAATTAGAAAAATGGCGGGATCAAAAGTTTGGTATCATGATGCATTGGGGAATTTACAGTGTAGAAGGAATTCGTGAATCATGGCTCTTGTGCAACGAACCACGATTTGTACGAGACAGTAATGTCGTTTATGAAGATTATAAAAAGTGGTATTGGAGTTTATCTGAAAAAATGAATCCTACAAAATTTGATCCCGATAAGTGGGCAGAAATTTCTCAGAAGGCTGGAATGAAATACGTTGTTTTTACCACCAAACACCACGATGGTTTTAATATGTTTGATACCAAAGAGTCCGATTATGGAATAACCAAAGGACCTTTTGCCAAAAATCCAAAAGCCGATGTAACCAAATTTATTTTTGAAGCGTATCGCAAAAAAGGAATGATGATCGGGGCCTATTTTTCTAAACCCGATTGGCATTCCGAATATTTTTGGTGGCCTCGTTACGCCACAACGGACAGAAATGTCAATTATGATGGAAATAAAAACCCTTGGCGCTGGAAAAAATTTCAGGATTTCACCTATAACCAAATTAGCGAACTAATGCATCATTATGGAGCGATCGATGTTTTATGGCTGGATGGCGGCTGGGTTCGCCCATTGGAACAAGGCAAAAAAAGGCCCGAAGGTTTTTCTTTATACCCTGATTTCAGCCAAGATATAAATATGCCAGAAATAACCCGCATGTCACGCGAGGCACAGCCTGGTATTTTGATTGTGGACAGAACGGTACACGGACCCTATGAAAATTACAGAACACCGGAACAATCTATCCCAAAAGAACAAATTAATGATCCTTGGGAGACTTGCATGACACTTGGTAAAGGCTGGGGTTATAGAAAAAACGATAAAATAAAATCCGCTACCTATATCATTCATAAATTGACAGAAGTTGTCGCTAAAGGAGGAAATTTTTTGTTGAATGTTGGTCCTACACCGGAAGGAGAATTTCCTGAAGAAGTGACCGCATGTTTAGAAAAAGTGGGACAATGGCTCAAACAAAATGGAGAAGCGATTTATGCAACCCGAACCTCAGCTATTTATAACAATGAAAATATTTGGTTTACGCAATCCAAAGATGGCAAAGTTAAATACGCTATTGCTTGCCTAAAAGAAGATACACCAGTTCCAGTTAGTCTTCAATGGAAAGGAATTATACCTACTAAAAGCACCCTAAAATTGCTTTCAACAGGTAAAACTTTAAAATGGAAACAAACGGGAGATAAGATAGAAGTCTCCTTGCCCAAAGATCTAGTCGGAAAAAATATTCCGGCACTTGCATTTTCAATACGATAAAACAGAAATAGAGCAATCGTTTTTAGAATTGTTCTTTTTTTGGACGTTAATGCAGTGCTTAATGTGCTGCATTAATATTCCAAAGAGTTATAAAATCAATTCAAAACCATAGCTACTATTCATAAAAGATTTTAGCTAAATTTAATATCATTTTGTACAAATTCAAAACGTTATTAACCTATTGCTACCTAAATTCGTTTTGTGTTTGAGTGCTCTTAAATCAAATAAATAATCTTATAAAGAGATATTATGTTATTTCAAAAAAACAGTCTGGTTGTATGTCTATTGTTATTTTTAAGCATTCCATTAATCACTAATGGGCAAACAACAGAGCGTCCGAATATTCTAATTATAATGACAGATCAGCAAACCGCTGATGCAATGAGCATTGTCGGTAACAAAGATTTGCATACTCCGGCTATGGATAAACTAGCCCAAAATGGAGTTCGTTTTACCAAAGCCTATTGCGCGCAGCCCTTATGTTCTCCATCTCGGAGTGCAATTATGAGTGGAAAAATGCCTCATGAAACCGGTTTTATAGGTAATGCACCTGAAAAAGACGGACAATGGCCTGAGGATTTGTTAATGATGGGCAAAATTTTTCAAAATGGAGGTTATAAAACAGGTTATGTAGGCAAATGGCATCTACCTGTTCCAACTGCCAAAAAAAGCCAACATGGATTTGAATATATCGAGAATACCGATTTTCAAGATTATAATGATGCCGCAACGCCTTCTTTCTGTGCTCGTTTTATAAAAGAAAATAAAAACACTCCTTTTCTATTAGTCGCATCTTTTTTAAATCCACATGATATTTGTGAATGGGCACGAGACGAAGATTTAAAAATGGATCTGCTAGAAAAAGCACCTCCACCAAATTTATGTCCTGCACTTCCGGAAAACTGGAAAATTCCGGACTTTGAACCTAAAATTGTACGCGAACAGCAAAAAGTAAGTTTTCGCACCTACCCTACTGTTAATTGGAATGGCGACCAATGGCGTCAATATCGCTGGGCATACAACCGCTTGGTTGAAAAAGTTGATCTTTATATTGAAATGGTGCTGGCTTCCTTGAAAAAATATAATATTGAAAAAAATACCATTATCATTTTTACAGCCGACCATGGTGATGGTTATGCAGGCCACAGCTGGAATCAAAAACAAATTTTATACGAAGAAGCGGCCAAAATACCTTTTATTATTTCAAAAATTGGCGAATGGAAACCACGCACCGATGAAATGTTAGTTTGTAATGGTACCGATATTATTCCAACAATTTGCGGTTTTACAGGCGTTAAAAAACCTGCCTATTTGAAAGGTGTTGACCTCAGTAAAAAAATAGCAAATCCTACTCTAAATCTTCGTGATACTTTGGTAATAGAAACTGATTTTGCCGACAATGAAGAACTTTTGGGGATTAGTGGTCGTGCCGTAATCACTAAAAATTTCAAATATATTGTTTATAATAAAGGAGCTATCAAAGAACAACTTTTTGATTTAACCAAAGACCAAGGAGAAATAACAAATCTGGCAGTAGATAAAGTCTACAAAAAAGAACTTATCGCAATGCGCCGCTATTTGAAACAATGGTGTAAAAACAATGGAGACCAATTCGTTTCCGGATTATAAAAGATTTAGAAAATAAACTAGTAGAAAAAATGATAAAAAAAGGAATAATTATAGTATCGCTTTTACTTCTTACCTTACATACTTTCGGTCAACAGCAACCGGCTATAATCAAATTGAATGCTGAAAAATTGCATTCCAGAGTCAGAGAATGGCCTTATCCCGTAAATGGAATAACGGTGCCAACCAATGCTCCGGCTTTACTTTGGCCTGCTACTAATGGCCAAACAATGGTAAAACCAATGGAAAGCGGAAGCGAAGTACCGGAAGATCCAAATATTGGTAAAGTCCGTTACAAAGTAATGCTGGCCAGTGATAAGAATTTCACCAAAGATTTGCTTACCGGTTCAGAACAAGCTTGGGCGGTTTATCCTTTACATCAGTCTTTAAAACCGGGAAAATGGTACTGGAAATACGCTTATGCATTAAAAGGAAGCAACCAATGGACCTGGTCACCGGTTTATGATTTTGTAATTGATCCTAAATATGCTAACGAAAAAGTATCGCCTCCAATAAGCGTCGTTTTAAAAAGAAACCAAGGAGCACATCCCCTTTTATGGGATATGAATCGCATTGGATCGGATTTTTATAAGAATAATTTAGAAAATCCGGAGGCTAAGAAATTTATTGCTTTCGCAGAAAAACTAATGCTGGCTCCTCTTCCTACCGAAAAACCCCAACGTGTCATTGATACCACCGGTAAAAATAAATTAGAAAAGAAGATTATTGTCGAGCGAATGTATCATGGTTTTGGTGATGCAGTGGGTACTCCCGTTAGAAACTTATGTATTGCTTATCAATTGACTAAAGACAAACGATTTATTCTTGATGCCAAACGCAGAGCCCTGAATATTGCCAATATGAACCCAAATGGATTGGCGACAGGTGATGATTTTACCAGCGGTGCCGTGCTGGAGGCCTTAGGATGGTTTTATGATGCAGGTTATGACTTTCTGAATGCACAGGAAAAAGAAATTTTTAAAAATATAATTACCATTAGAGCTAAACGGGTTTACAGTCATTTACCAAATCGTTTTGAGTTGCATGTCAGCGATAATCATGTTTGGCAGATTACGCTTCGCAACTTAGCTATAGCCACCGTTGCAGTAATTAATGACGTTCCGGAAGCCAAAGAATGGCTCACCTATATGTACGAAGTCTGGTCGGCACGTTTTCCTGTATTAGGTACCACAGATGGCGGCTGGCACGAAGGAAACGGATATTTTAGAGTAAATTTTAAATCCATCATTTACTTATCACAGATGTTTGGTGATTTTAGTGGTGTTGATTATTTTAAATTACCATGGATGGAAAACCTGCCGTATTATATGTTATACACACATCCCACCGACGCTGCAAGTACAGCAACGGGAGATATGTGGGAGAACATTCCTTATATCGTAAAAGGAGAAGCCTGGTTTGCTGAAGCACTTACTTATAAAATGAATAATCCTTATTTAAATTGGTATGTTGAACAAATAAAAAAAGAGCATCCGGATTATTTTAAAGGATCAGATGATTATTTACTTTTCCGTTTATTGAATTATAAACCAAACAAAACCTTAGCTGTTTCCTCACCTGGCGACTTGCCTAAAACGCGAAAGTTTGCCGATATCGGGGTGGTTGCAATGCATGAAAATCTAAAGGATGCTAATAAAACACTGAGCAGTTACCTCATTAGCAGTCCGTTTGGTTCTTCGGGACATGGACATGCTTCTCAAAATGCTTTTACCATTAATTTTAAAGGAAAAGTAATTTTTGGAGGCACCGGGTATTACAGCAACTTTAGTGATAAACACAATCTCCTGGATTATCGTACTTCTAAGGCTTATAATACTATATTGGCCGACAGTTTAAATCAAAAAATCGGAGAAGAAGGTTACGGTTGGATTCCAAGGGCTATTTCGGGAAAACATATCCAATATGCACTGGGAGATGCCGGTAATGCTTATGGAGAAATTAAAAGTGATTTTTGGTTAAATCGTTTTAAGCAAATTAATGTAGTCCCTAATAAAACAAATGGTTATGGCGAATCCGGAGTTACCGTATACCGTCGACATATGCTGCAATTAGAAGGAGGTTATATTGTTTTGTATGATGAATTAGAAGCAAAAACTCCTGTCAAATGGACCACACAGTTTCAGTGTCCTTATTATACAATCGAAGCACAAAATACTGAAAATGCGGCAGAACAAAACTTTATTGTCAATAGTGACTTAGGAAATATAAGCGCAAAAGTAATCGCAAACAGTCCCTTGAAAATGCAAGTGCACAACAATTTTTTTGAGCCGGCTGTCAATTGGAATAAGGTCACGAATGATGAAGGCCAAATAAAGGATTTTAAAGAACAATGGCACGCCGGAATCACCTCAGAAGCAAAACAAAAATTTAGATTTCTAACGATCATTCAAATTAAAGACGGAAAAACGGAAATTATAAAAAGGCTCAATACTAATGATGGATTAGCACATTTTCAAGTAGGAAACTGGGAAATACAAGCGCAATTAGACGGAGATCAAGCCAGTGCCTTTCAAGTTTCCAATAAAACGATACAATCCCTATTCAGTTATGGCAATGTTCCGATTAATTTTGAAGGCAAAAACTATATCCCAAAAATTGCCGGCAGCTCTGTATTATTAGAAATGAACAGCACAAAATGGGATATCACAGAAGCCGTTGATGAACTGCCGGATGTGGTCAAATACGATAAAAAATTAGATTAGAAACCACTCTTATTTTTCTGTAAATTAGTTTTCCAAATTGATTTTTAGACAAACTAGCAATAGAGCGCTATTTAAAAAAACGGAACCGACAAATACCCCTTATGAGAAAAAAACTTACCATCCTCGCTATACTGTGCATTGTTCTTTTTCCATCTAAGAATTATGCACAATTACCGGATCGTAATTTCCGTAATATCTCCGTAGACAAAGGTTTGTCACAAAGCTCTGTATTTGCCATACAGCAGGATAAACTGGGATTTATTTGGGTGGGAACTCAAGATGGGTTAAATCGCTACGATAGTAAACGATTTAAAGTATATCGTCCTTTAAAAAGTCAAAAGAACAGTCTGCAGTCCTATTACATCCGCAGTTTATTCTTAGATCACAAAGGGCAATTATGGATTGGAGGAAACAAAGGAGTCAGCATTTACAACTATAACACAGACAGCTTTGTAAATTACAAACTTCCCGGCAGCTTGGGAGAATGGTTTATTTCTTCTATAGCAGAAGATCATTTGCATCAAATATGGGCAGTTTCTAATGCCGGAGATGTTTTTTTATTAAGTCCACAAAGCAAAAATTTCACTCCGGTAAAATTCAATGCTTCCTCTCATGAAATAAAAAAAATCAACTATGTCGGGATTTGGCAGCAGCAAATTATTTTAGGTACAGATGTTGGTCTGTTTAAACTGAAACCTGCAGTACATCAATTGGTAAAAATTGATTTAGGCAAAAAAAAGCCTTATATAAATGATGTATACATTGATAAAAACAAACTCTGGATTGCAACGGAAGGTGACGGAGTACTAACATACAACACGCAAACCAAACAGATTACTTCGTTACTGCATACGACCAACCCAAACAGTGCCGCAGATAACAATATTAGATGTGTTGGCAAAGATACAGAAGGAAATATTTGGCTGGGCACTTTTAAAGGCCTTACTATTTTTAATCCCAACAATTCCACTTTTAAAAATTATTACCATCAAATAGCACAGCCTTTTACGATTAGTCAGAATTCTGTGCGCTGTTTTTTCAAAGACAAACAAAACGGTATCTGGCTCGGAACGTATTATGCGGGATTAAACTACTACCATAAAAATGATATTAATTTCAATCTTTTAAGTCAAAACTCAGGCAAACCTTCTTTAAATGATGAAGTTATAGGTGTCATTAAACAAGATACAAAAGGCAACTTTTGGATTGGAACCAACGATAAAGGAATAAATTATTGGAATAAAACGACCAATACCATTACCTATTTTTCTAACAGTGAAAACAATCCAAAAAGTTTAAGTTCTAATAATATTAAGGCAATTGCATTTGATGATAACGGAAATGTACTAGCCGGTACACATAATGGAGGTTTAAATTTACTTAATCCCAACAGCGGGATGGTAGAGCGTTTTCGTCATGATGAGAACAATCCAAATTCTATTGCGGGAGATTTGGTGTACAGCATTCTTAAAGACTCTAAAAATCGTATTTGGGTAGGTACAAAATCCGGACTGGATCAATTTCATATAGAAAAGAAATCATTTACACATATCCTTCTTGATAAAGCAGGAAAACGACTTGTTTCAGACAATATTAATTTCCTTTTTGAAGACAGCAAACATCGCATCTGGATTGGAACCACAAATGGAGTGACCCTATTTTATCCTGATAATTTTTTGTTTGGAGTTGTAGGACACGGCAAACCCAGTGATGATATTATAAATTGTATTACTGAAGATCAAAAACACCGAATCTGGATTGGAACCCGGGAAGGACTTTTATTATACAATGAAGCACAAGAAACCTTCACCAGTTTTAAAACAAGAAAAGATTTTACCGAAGAAACAATCTACGGAATACTTTCAGATGATGATGGAAATCTTTGGATTTCTACCAATCGCGGACTGGTAAAATTCAATCCGGATAAGGGCACTGTTCAAAATTTTGATGAAAGTGATGGACTGCAAAACAAACAATTTAATGAATATTCGTTTTGCAAAGCCAAAGATGGAATGATGCTCTTTGGAGGTATAAAGGGGATTTCCTACTTCTATCCTAAAAAGATCAAACAACGTCCGCTTCCTCTTAAACTTAGTTTTACCGCCCTGGAAGTTTTAAATAAAGTTGTTGCGGTAGCAGATGAAACTGACATTCTGGAAAAGCATATCGATCAGGTAAATGTGTTGGAAATTGGACCTGAATACAAGCAATTCAGCATCTTTTTCAACACTTTTAATTATATCTCTTCTAATCGTACTTATTATTATTACAAGTTAGAAGGTCAGGATAAAGATTGGCAACGTACTGAAGAATTAAAAATCAGCTATAGCAACTTACCGGCCGGCGATTATAAATTACAAATTAAAGCCGTTGGTCCAAATGGAGAAATGAGTTCGATTAGAACTTTAAAAATTAAAATATTACCACCTTGGTATAAAACATTCTGGTTTTCTTTATTGCTGTTACTAGTAGTATCCGCAGCCGCTTATATCGCTTTTCGAATACTAAAAGAAAGGATAAAAGCCTTACAGCAGTTAAAATTAGAGCGCATTGATAAGGAAAAAGCCAATTACATTAATCAGGTTAAAATGGATTTTTTCACCAATGTATCACACGAACTTAGAACACCTTTAACTTTGATTTTGGCTCCTTTAGAAGAATTATTAAAAATGCCTTTTACCGATAAAATCACAAAAAAGAAACACGAATTGATGTTTATCAATGCAAAACGATTGTACAATTTAGTAGATCAGCTTTTTGAGTTTAGAAAAACCGAAATGGGGACAAAACAACTTAAAGTAAGCAAAAGTGATATTGTAAGTTTTACCCATGAAATCTATCAGTCCTTCAAACCACTTTCAGAAAAAAACCACATTCATTATACTTTTCATACCAACGAAACCAACCTTACCTTTTTCTTTGATAAGGATGCAATGGAGAAAATTTTATTTAACCTCTTGTCTAATGCCTTCAAATACACCAAAAGCAACCAAACCATACAGATAGAACTTTTAAAAGTTACTGATAGTATAGCCATAAAAGTTACCGATACCGGTGTTGGTATAAGTGAACAGGATTTATCTAAAGTTTTTGATCGCTTTTATCAGGTAAACAATCGCGAAATGAATCTGGGTTCCGGTGTTGGCTTGGCTTTTACCAAACGTTTGGTAGAACTGCATCACGGTAAAATTACGGTCGAAAGTGCAGAAGACAAAGGCAGTACTTTTACAGTTTCTATACCTACAGCAGATTTCATTTATAAAAACGATTCGCAAGCAGAGGATTCCTTATATCAATTATCAATAACCAATGATAGTGAAGTTGATGGTGAAGATGATACTTTTCCGGAGGAAAATGAAATCAAGGAAAGCGGACAGCTTATAAAATTATTGATTGTTGATGATAACGACGAAATCTTAGATTATCTGCGGGACTATTTTAGTACAATCTATGAAGTAAGTACAGCCTCAAATGGTCAAGCGGCCCTAGAATTACTGGAAATACATCCTTTTGATTTGATTATAAGCGATATTATGATGCATGAACTTGATGGTCTGCATTTTTGCAAGAGAGTAAAACAGAACATCAATACCTCTCATATTCCTTTGATTTTATTAACAGCACGTACCGAAACCAGCCAACAAATCAAAGGATTAGAAATGGGCGCAGATGATTATGTTACAAAACCTTTTTCAACTCCTTTATTAGCTGCAAAAATAACAAACCTGCTTCGTTCCCGTAAAAGGTTGAAAGAACATTATTCAATTGGTAAAGAAATGATTCCGGAAAACATTGCCTTTAACCCTCTTGATGAAGAATTTCTAAAACAAGCGATCAACATCGTCGAAGAACATCTGGCCAATTCAGAATTTTCGGTAGATCAGTTCAGTAGAGAAATAGGTATGAGCCGTTCCAATCTGTACCTTAAATTCAAAGCTATTACAGGAGAGTCAGCAATCGATTTTATAAAAAGAATCCGTTTCAAAAAAGCGGTAGAATTAATGGAAAGCAGGCGTTATACCATTGCTCAGGTTACCTATATGTGTGGTTTTAATTCTCCTTCTTACTTTTCGACAGCATTTAAACAGCACTATGGCTGTATGCCAAGCGAATATTTAGCAAAAACAGATGACATAAATGAAAGTGACTAAAAACATAAAAAAATAATATACTATTCCCTTCGTCATTAAACACTTTCCGGCAACGAAGCGTTTAATTGTAAATTCAAATTTATCGAAGTTTAATCTCGTCCAAATGGCAAATCATTTGGAAACGAGTACCCTCTCTCGTGCTGTATTTGAACTGCTAAAGAAGTGATTTTCATCTAAAAAAACTTAAAAATAAATAAAAACAAACCATATGAAATCCATTCAATTGATAGGCCTGATCTTCCTTTTTCCTACGCTCTTTTTTGGGCAAGCAAAGGCAATTATTACGATTCAAAACAATTCGACTATAGCAAGACAAGAAGCTGTGACCGCCATTAAATGGGAAAACATTACAACTGCATTTCCCGAGATAGACACCGCAAATTTTGTGATTATTAATCAAAATACAAAAAAACAGGTTCCGTACCAGTTGGAACATCTTGGTAAATCTACAATTCAAAATGTATTGATTCAAATCGATGTGAAGCCAAAATCATCTCTAAATCTTATGCTCCAAAAAGGCAAACCCAATTTATTTGAAACCAAAACCTATGCCCGTTATGTGCCGGAACGCAAAGACGACTTTGCATGGGAGAACGATAAAATTGCTTTTCGCGCTTATGGCAAAGCAATAGAAAAATCAAATGAAGATGCCTATGGATTTGATGTTTGGGTAAAACGAACCAAAAAAATGGTTCTTAATGAACGCTATAAAACAGGAAATTATCATGTAGACAGCGGCAACGGAATGGATTATTACCATGTCGGCTATTCCTTAGGTGCAGGCAATATGGCGCCCTATATAAACGATACGATTCGTTATTCGGCAAATTATCATCAATACAAAGTTTTAGACAATGGTCCTTTACGCTCCACTTTTCAACTTATTTACGACACTTGGGAGGCCGGCAAAATTAAAATTAAAGTTACAAAAACCATTTCTATAGATGCCGGATCACAACTTAACCGAATAGAAAACGTCTACACTTTTGACGATAATAAACCAATTCCTGTTGTAATAGGAATCATAAAAAGAGCTGAGGCAGGTGTAATTTCTTTAAACGAACAACAAGGTATTCTTGCCTATTGGGAACCCACTTTTGCTCAGGATGGTACTACAGGGGTAGGTTCCCTATTTAGCAATCCAACCGCCACCATGTGGATTGATAAAACCCAAATATTAGCCAAAACTACCGTTACAAATAACAGTCCAATTGTCTATTATACCGGTGCCTGTTGGGATAAGGCGCAAGAAATCACTAATTCGAAGCAATGGTTTGACTACTTAAATAATTTTCAAGAACAATTAAAAAATCCGTTGACTATTACTATTCGCCAAAACAAACAATAATTACTAACTATAAAATATAAAAAATGTCATTTAATTTATTTGATTTAACAGGAAAGACAGCTCTCATTACGGGAGGAGTTCATGGCTTGGGAATGGCAATGGCCAAAGGTCTTGGACAGGCCGGTGCAAAAATTGTTGTAAACGATCATTCTTCGCAAGCAGCGGTTGATCATGCAATTGCCGAATATAAAGCAGAAGGTATCGAAGCCTATGGCTATCTATTTGATGTAACTGATGAAAAGGCGGTTATCGACGCTATTAATAAAATCGAAACGGAAGTTGGTCCAATCGATATCTTAATAAACAATGCCGGAATTATCAAAAGAACTCCAATAATTGACATGGAAGTTTCCGATTTTGAAGCTGTAATTAAAGTAGATTTAACCGGACCGTTTATAGTTTCTAAAAATATTGCTAAAGGAATGATAACCCGAGGAGGAGGCAAAATTATAAACATGTGCTCTATGATGAGCGAACTTGGGAGAGATTCCGTTAGCGCATACGCAGCTGCTAAAGGAGGTTTAAAAATGTTAACCAAAAATATGGCTACAGAATGGGCCAAACACAATATTCAAATCAACGGAATTGGTCCCGGCTATTTTGCTACCAGCCAAACGGCTCCGATTAGAGTAAACGGACATCCATTTAATGAATTTATCATGCAGCGAACACCTGCAGGACGCTGGGGAAATCCTGATGATCTGCAAGGTGCTGCCATATTTTTAAGTTCAAAAGCAAGTGATTTTGTTAATGGTCATATTGTTTATGTTGATGGAGGAATTTTGGCTACTATAGGAAAACCATCTAATGAAAACTAGTTTATTATTCCTTGATCCAAAAAATATAAAATGATAAAAAGTATAGTAGACAAAGCAACAGGCTTCGAAAAACGATTTGAAAACATCAATACAGTAGTTTTTGAAAATTCTAATGAAGCTTCTAAAGCGGTTGCTCAGGAAATTGCAGCTTTAATTCAATCCAAACAAAAAGAAAACAAACCTTGTATTCTGGGTCTGGCAACCGGTTCTTCTCCGAAAGGATTGTATGCAGAGTTAGTACGTCTTCATAAAGAGGAAGGTTTGAGTTTTAAAAACGTAATTAGTTTTAATTTGGATGAATATTATCCAATGGAACCTAATTCTATCAACAGTTATGTTCGTTTTATGAAAGAATTACTGTTTGACCATGTCGATATTTTACCTGAAAACTTCCACGTTCCCGATGGACTTTTAACCAAAGAACAAATTGCAGATTACTGCCATGATTACGAAGCTAAAATTGAAGCTTTAGGTGGAATCGATTTGCAGATTCTTGGAATTGGAGGAAACGGACATATTGGTTTTAACGAGTCTGGTTCACTTCAAAACTCAAAAACGCGTTTGGTAGCTCTAGATCATATTACAAGAGTTGCCGCAAGTAAAGATTTTTCCGGATTAAGTAATACGCCTAGAACTGCAATTACACTTGGAGTTAAAAAAATCATGGAAGCCAAACAAGTTATTTTAATGGCTTGGGGCGAAGGAAAATCTAATGTGATCAAAAAATCGGTTGAAGATGAGGTGACCAATCAGATTCCGGCTTCGTTTTTACAGGAACACAATAATGCTGTTTTTGTTTTAGATAAAGAAGCATCTTCAAAACTAACCCGAATCAACAGACCTTGGTTGGTAGAAAAAGTAACCTGGAGTGATAAACTAATCCGTAAAGCTGTTTTAGGATTGGCGCTTGATCTTAAAAAACCAATTTTAATGCTTACCGATGCCGATTATATCGAAAACGGAATGAGTGATTTATTGGCCGATTCAGGTCCTGCTTATGATATTAATATTAAGATATTCAATAAATTACAAAACACAATTACAGGTTGGCCAGGTGGAAAACCAAATGCAGACGATGCTAACCGTCCTGAAAGAGCGGAGCCAGCCAGAAAACGTGTATTGCTTTTCAGTCCACACCCGGATGATGATATTATCAGTATGGGAGGAACGTTTATGCGTTTGCAAGAGCAAGGGCATGAAGTACACGTAGCCTACCAGACTTCAGGAAATATTGCCGTTGCCGATGATGAAGCCTTGCGTTTTGCAAGTTTCGTAATTGATTACAATGAGAAATTCGGAATCAAAAGCCCAGAAGCCGATGCGATTTATGAAAAAGCAGTTAACTTCTTAAAAAATAAAAAGAACAGCGAAATTGACATCCCTGAAGTGCGTTATATCAAAGGACTAATCAGAAAAGGAGAAGCAAGAGCAACAAGTCATTTTGTTGGTTTGACCGACGATCAGATTCATTTTATGGAGCTTCCATTTTATGAAACGGGTACTATCGAGAAAAAACCAATCGGACAAGAAGACATTCAATTGACGATGGATTTAATTGAAAAAATTAAACCACATCAAATCTATGCTGCAGGAGATTTAGCAGATCCACACGGAACACACAAAGTATGTTTAGATGCTATTTTTGAAGCCGTGAAAGCCTTAAAACCAAAATCATTTATGGACGACTGTTGGTTATGGCTATACCGTGGTGCTTGGCAGGAATGGGGTATTGACGAAGTAGAAATGGCGGTACCTATGAGTCCGGATCAGGTTTTGGCAAAACGTCATGGAATCTTCAAACATCAATCACAAAAAGACGGTGTTGTTTTTCAGGGAACCGATGCCAGAGAATTTTGGCAAAGAGCCGAAGACCGAAACCACGAAACAGCAGCTTTGTATCAGCAATTAGGTTTAGCGACTTATGCGGCGATGGAAGCTTTTGTGAGATGGCATTACTAGGTAGAAGGTGCTAAGATTCTGAGCTGCTAAGGTTCTGAGTTTAGGAAAATTTTTAGCCACGAATTACACGAATTTTCGCGAATTTATTTTCGGGATAATTGGTGTGATTCGTGGCTTTTTTTGCCACAGATTTAAAGGATTCTCACAGATTAAAAAAATCATTTTAATCCTTTAAATCTGTGGCTAACTAAAAAATACGGGGTACGAATTACTTTTTTACTGTGACTTAAAAAAAGTTGGATAAAAAATTAAGGAGGTAAGATGATTTAATTTTCCGGCACACAAAGAAATTAGCGAAAATCCGTGTAATTAGCGGCAAAAAACCAAGAATAATTGCATTTAAAGCGTTTTAATTTTTAAATTAGCGCTCAAACATACCCGTTTTACAAACTAAACAACGCGTTTTTTAGTAGTATTATTCTACAATAAACGCTTCAGAAATACGTTTCAAACTAAATTTAACTTTACAAAAAATGGAATATTCAAAGAATTACACTGCTGCAGGCGAACACATAGATGTTCAAGGAATCATGGATGGTTTGTACTATCCTTTTTATATGGAAGAATGTCGTCACGCTTACATCAAAGAGGTATTAGGTTTTGATTTTGTACAACAGGCAGAAAACGGCGTATTTATGGTTTTATCCGAATACAGCATTAAGTTTATTCGTTCACTTAAAAAAGACGATAATTTTTACGTGACTTGTGCTGTTTTTACAGATCCTAGTGGACTACCAAAATTGCATTTTAAACAATCAATCCTAAAAAATGGAAAAATAATGGCTTCCGCATTATTTACCGGAACCTGTATTCCAGCTACCGGAGGCAGACCCTATTTACCGGAAGAACTCAAAGCTAATTTTACTGATGCTCCGATATTGGAAATTAAATAATTTATTCCCAGTAGAACTAATTCCACTCCACTTGATACACAGTCAACATCTAAATTTAATTCGTATTTTAGCGTAAAGAAACTTATCCGCTACCATAACCTTTTAACTCTAGAACTATGCGCTCAATCCTTTTCTTACTGACGATTATCCTTTTCGCTTCCTGTAAAAACGAAAGCAAATCAGATGCTCTCGCCAATTATTTTACATACAAAACTAACGAATCAATAGAAACCGCAGGTGTAAAAATGATTCCGATAAAAACACCGGTTGGAGAATTTAAAGTCTGGACAAAACGTTTTGGCAACAATCCAAAAATAAAAATATTGTTACTACATGGAGGACCAGCCATGACACATGAGTACATGGAATGCTTTGAGACATTTTTTCAACGCGAAGGTTTCGAATTTTATGAATACGACCAACTAGGTTCTTACTACAGTGATCAACCTAAAGACAGCACTCTTTGGACAACAGAACGTTTCGTAGAAGAAGTAGAACAAGTTCGAAAAGCTATTAATGCCGACCATACTAACTTTTATGTCTTAGGAAACTCCTGGGGCGGAATTCTGGCAATGGAATATGCATTAAAGTATCAGAAAAACCTAAAAGGTCTTCTTATTTCTAATATGATGGCCAGCGCCCCGGAATATGGTAAATACGCAGATGAAGTTCTGGCAAAGCAAATGAAACCTGAAGTTCTGGCAGAAGTAAGAGCATTAGAAGCAAAAAAAGACTTTGGTAACCCAAGATACATGGAACTTCTTATCCCTAATTTTTACCAAGAACATTTGTGCAGATTAAAAGAATGGCCAGACGGATTAAACCGTGCCATCAAACACACCAATGGAGCAATATACACGATAATGCAAGGTCCAAGCGAATTTGGAATAAGTGGTCGTCTGGCAAAATGGGATATTAAAAATCGCTTACATGAACTTACAATTCCAACCCTAATGATTGGAGCAAAATACGATACAATGGATCCAAAAGCAATGGAAGAGCAAAGTAAATTAGTTCAAAAAGGACGATACTTATATTGTCCAAACGGAAGTCATCTTGCCATGTGGGATGATCAGCAAGTATTTATGAAAGGAGTAACACAATTCATTACTGATGTTGACACCAATAAATTTTAGCATTAAACACTAATCCACACCACATAAAGAACAATGTTTGTCAGATTCTTTTCATAAAATTACACGACAAAAAATTATACTCATTAATTGTAAAAGAACTTCATTAGAAATAATGGAGTTTTTTTATAGACGAAAGAATAAACGGAATACGTAACCTTTTTAAACTTTGTGGCTTTGCGAGATTTTTACTAATCTAAAACTTTAGGGCTTGATCAAAATTCGTTTTATACAGCATTCAAAACACAACAGAAAAAATAACAAAAAGCTGCTACTTTCTTACCTTAAGAAAATAGCAGCCTGAAACGCGGGACATTATCCGTAAAAAGAAGTTGATACAAAAGTAATTCCACTTTAACTCCAAGTCAATGAAGACTATGAAATAAAATCGTCGCGCGAAGATTGCCGACCCAAAACTTCAGAAAGAAGTATAGAAATAAATAAGACTTAAAAGAACTAAAAGCCATTGATAAAAAATGAATTACAAAGCACTACTTCTTTGTTGTAAATCACAATCGTTTTTTATCTCACAAAACAAATGATCCGGATGTAGCCCAAGTTTCACAACAAAGATGAGTCAATTATCATTAAAAAAAAGACAACTGTTCACTGTCCTTGCACTTATGCAAAGTCATAGAATACTGATGTCCGACAGTCATTCACAATCTTTTTTTTGTGTTTTTTTATTCCAGATTTTATGGATCAGGTTCAAAGGTTCAAAGAGACAGAGGTACAAAGAGAAAAGGCGAAAAATAGAGACTTGAAAACCGATAATAAAACAAAACACAAGATCTGTTAATTTTGCTGAATAGCAGTTTTACAAATTTCACTACAACTTTTAAACTTGCTTTATTTGTACTCCTAAAAAGTGAATTCGCATAAAAAAATCGCAATCTCAAATAAATGAAATTGCGATTTTTTTATACTCAATTGAGAAAACAAAGTTGCGTTACATCATCGTATTGATACGAATGCTTGCTTTAATAAGTGCCAAAGCTGAAATTTTTGAAATATGAATATCTTTAGACTGATGATGTGAATTCTGACTTACAAGTTTTACAAAATCCTGTCCATTTTCTGATTTTTGAACATATTTTACGGTAATGTATTCTTCCCAGTCATTTAATTTCACACTTAAAAGATACATTTCTCCAAAAAAGATATTCTCAAATTCAGTTTCTTTATACAATACAATGTCCCCCGATTTCAGTAACGGATACATACTGTCTCCGGTCACCGAAATAGCTCCGTCACATTTTGGAAGATTCGGAATCTTAATTGTATCCAGAATTCTTTGTGGTTTTCCACTCTTAAACAACTCCTTTAAGCCGGCAACAGCTTCAAGATCATACAATGGTATTTCCTGACTCAAATGCAAGGAATCAATGGTTTTTCGGCTATTGTTCATAATAACGATATCTGTGTTACTTTCTTTTAACATTGGTCCGTTTCCCGTAAGCAGCCACTCCGAATTTATCTCCGGATAATGCTGTAATATTTTACACGCTTTATCGGTTCCCATATTACTACTATTGTCTAAAAACTTATTAGAAAAGCCCAAATCATTGCAAAACTTATAGCGCGTAACCCCTTTATAATCAAGATATTCTTTCATTCTTTCAGTAGAGCCCATAAAAAGATGTATTATTTTACGTTAATTATTTGTTTTGATGTATTATTTTACACTACATTTGCAAAGTAAAGAAATAAAAGAATGAAAATAAAATATTTCAGCAAAAAAATAATAGTCTTCAAAAAACATTAAAATAAAAGTAACATAAAAGTGACCATAAATGAGAACCGATTTTAATAAAGTAAAACTTTTAAGAACATTCAAAACAAAAAAAGCAACTTAATTCTTAATCCTATACAATGAATACTAATCAAATTGAAGAAAAAATCCACGAACTGGAAAATTGGCTGATTCAAAATCCAAACAGTGTTGAAAGAAATTTAATAGAATCTGATATAAAAAAATTAAAAACCATTTTAGAGAAAAAATCATGAGTAAAAAACAAATCGAAGAACGTATTGCGCTGTTATATCTGGCTCTTCAGTTCTGTTCAGAAAGAAAAAAAACATTTACATCGGGAGAAAGAATCTGCATTAATCAAGAACGTTTTCAATTGATGCACATTCTGGAAAATGAAAGGGCAACTCCCCGACCGGTTTCAAAGGAAATTGAAAGCAAAATAAAATACATTTCACAACAGACATTACTGTACCATTTCAAACCGTATTACGAAGATCCGTTTAAAGAAGAAACTGAAATCGCATCCTAAAATTTTAAAACCTAAAGAAACTATGAACACCTCAACTATTGCGACCAATAAAACCATCGATTTAGCTCAATTTTCTGCTCAACAATTAAAAGAAGCCCTAATAAAAATCGAAAATAAGAAGAATGAAGAAAGAGAAGCGTACAAAAAACTAGTGGCTGAAACAATCCCAAAAGCACTTTTAAAATTGTACAAAACTTCTGAAATGATCAGCAAAGTAAAAACAGAAACGTTTCAGCTTTTTGAAACCATTCTGGATTTAAAAAATCAGGTTTACGGTTTTAAGGAAAAACAAATGTCACATACTTTTTCTAGTGACAAAGAAGAAATTACAATTGGATATCGCATTAATGAAGGCTGGGACGATACCGCAACAATTGGAATCGAAAAAGTTTAAAATTACATTTCATCCCTTTCTACAAGCAAAGAAACCGCTTCTCTTGTCAAAATTGTTTTCAATCTGCTTAAAAAAGATGCAAAGGGAAATTTAAAAGGTTCCAGAGTTCTCGAACTTCAGAAACTTACCAAAGAATTTAATAATGAAGAATTTACAGACGGTGTAGAAATCATTGCATCGTCCTTTAAACCTGTGCGTTCAAGCTGGTTCATTGAGGCAAATACCATTAACGAAAACGGTACAAGAACTACTATTCCACTCTCTATGTCTGCTGTCGATTTTTTACACGGATACGCTTTTAATTTCTTTAACCAACAAAACGAACAAACAAATGCTGCCTAATAATGACATTTATGCATCGTTGCTTTTAGCTTTTTTACTAATTGCAACCAATTTAAAACCAATCCTTATATTTCGTGACTGGTTTCATTTTAAAATAAACACCACTTTTAAACAATACAGAAATGAGCGTAAAAATAAAACCAATAACGGATCATGAAAGCTATGAGGTAAATACTCATACCGTGTTTAAGGACAGCTTTGGAAACTGGAATTCTAAAAATGCTTTGTCCGTCAAGGAGCGTGAGGCTTTTTATCAGTATGAAACTAGTGTTATTAAAAATCCAAGATTTAAAAAACACATTAAAGCGACCTATAAAGGTTAACAATGAGCTCTTTCCTGAATTCAAAATTCTGTAAAAACGCACCGTCACTTTGCCTCTAAACTACGAATTGGTGCTATAAAAAAACAGTGTTTCGCTGTTTAAAAACAACACATACAAAACTATTATTTTCAGACTGCTCTATGTCTTAACGGACTACAGAACAGAATTGTCATGCCTAAACTACGGCCTCAAATTATTTACAAACTTGGGCTATTTGTTTCGCCATCAGAAAAAGCAGAAACCATTTGATTTTAAAAGAAGAATCAAATGGTTTCTGATCTCAACAAAATCAGTACACATTTAGTAAACTATTCTCCTTCAAAAGACAAGGCAGAATTGTTCCTGTCTAAAAATATTTCTTTTCTCTTATTCTTTCACTAATACCACATCCTATTATCATGTCTATATCAAGCAACAGAAGTCTCGGCATTCAAAAAAATAAATTACTACGCTATAAGCTTATCAAAGAATTGTACTTAAAACATAAAACAGAAGATATTCCGACAACTGTAGTCTGGCGTAAATATGTTTATCCAGTTTATCCAATATCACGTACCACATTGTATGAAGTGCTTTGTACGTCGGTAACCGTTGAGCTTAAAAAAATTGAAGAGCTCATGAAAAGCCAAATCAAGCCTTCTTAAATAAATCATAGAAATCAGAATCCGTCCGATTCTAAATTTCTAATGTTCCGCTTTTTTTCCTTTCTAAAACGACCTCCTTTTCTTTTAACCTGAGTTCGATTATTACGTTACTGATTTTTATGTATTGTCGTTTTCCTACAAGGTCAAAAAAGACCTTAAAGGAAACAAATAGATCTATTAAATAATCCGTTGGGGTACTTTACCTAAATATTTTTTAACACATAGAAACATAGATTTGGAAGTTACAATTAGAGAAGTTTTATGAAAATCACAATTTTCTCACATAGTCTCATGTGATTTATTTAAAGTAAAACGTCTTTTTAAGCTTTGTTAACTATGTCTCTATGTGTTAAAATTAATTGCATCCAACGGATATTAAATGCTAACAAACAATAATTTAAATTTTGAATTTTAATCGAGTTCAGGCTTTTAAACAAAGACAATCTCTCATTTGCAAAACAACTCTGTAAAGTCCTAGAATACAAATGTCCGACAGCCTGGCATCCGTTTTTTTAAGGTCTTTTTTTAGTCAATATTTGCAGTCTCAAAAGGAAACAGCTGTCGAAATTAGATCGGAAAATTCAGGCTGTATATTCTTTAAAAAACACTACAGCTGTTTCCCCAAAAACCTTTCTAACCTAGTACAAAATTTTACACAAACATTTAATGGAGCCGTTTTTATACCCCACTCTTACCGCATTTTTTGCCGCATTTATTACCTGGTTTTTCTCGATGAGAAAATCATTAGCTCAAGACCGAGCTGCCGAACTTGACAACGCCGTAAGTGCCGTAAAATATTACCGTGACTTACTTGACGACATTACCGCCCGACTGACCGCTGCTACCGAAACAATAAAAAATATGGAAACACAGCACAGAGAATTAATGCTGATCAATCAGCAGCTGGTAGATGAATTACAAAAATTTAAACAACTAAACGGAAAACAGCAATGACACTAGCTCAAAAAACCTTAGAAATTGCTCTTGCTCAGGTTGGTGTTGAAGAAATGCCAAGAAACAGCAATTCCGGACCGGAAGTAGAAATTTACCTCAGAAGTGTTGGTCTCGGAAAAGGATATCCGTGGTGCATGGCTTTTGTTTACTGGAGCACGCAACAAGCAGCTTTGCAATTGGGAATGAAAAATCCGCTCAAAAAAACAGCAGGCGTATTAGACCAATACAATTCCAGACCGCTACTACTACAAACAAAACCTCAACCCGGTGATGTTTTTATTATCGATTTTAAAAACGGAACGGGACATACCGGAATCGTAGACCGGGTAACGGCTTCTGCCATTTTTACTATTGAAGGCAACACCAACGATATTGGCGGACGCGAAGGCTACAAAGTCTCTAAAAGAAAAAGAGAAATCAAAAGCATTAAAGGCTTTTTAAGACTGTAAAGACCACTAATCAAACCCAAACCACAACATGACCCAAAAACTAAACCGCACTGTTTTTTTGTTTTTTTCAATCTTAGTGCTGGTTTCGTGCAAGAGCCCGAAGCCAGTTCTGAGTGAAGAAAAAACAAAAATCATAACCCTTAAAGAAACGGTACACGATACTTTTTTTAAAATTCAAAAAGACAGCAGTTCCTTCAAAGCATTGTTAGAATGCCAAAACGGGAAAGTCGTTTTTAAGAATGTTACTCAGGCCGAACCGGGGCGCACTTTAAAAAGCCCAAAGGTTCGTCTCGATAACAATAAACTCGCCATAGACTGTGAACTGAAAGAGCAGGAACTCTACGCCCGCTGGAAATCACAGCAAATAAAAGAAACAGAGGTACAAACAATCCGAACGACAAAATTTGTCAATCATTTGACTTCCTGGCAAAAACTACAAATCTGGCTGGGGAGACTGCTCTTTATAGTAGTACTCTTTCTAGTCATAAGATTCGTCTACAAAATTTACAAGCCTTTGTGGTTTCAATAGATAAACTTTTAAAATAACACCTCACAATATGTCAGCACAGTCTCATTTTTTCGTGGAGTCAGGAGGCTTTACGCAAAGTCAGCAACAAGCTTTTGGTCCGCTCTCAAGCCCCAAATTCAACCTAACTTCTCAATTTACTTTAAACGCTCCCAAAAAAGCATATTCCATTTGTAAAGGAGTTGTTTTGATTCAGCCACAAATCAATCCGGAAACCGGAGCGGCTACCGACAAAGTAAACCTTGTACTTCGCCCTTACAAACAGCCATTTCCGGGATTGAATGTAAAGTATTTTGTCTATAGAGGTTTGCAAAGAACTGATTTCTTTACAACAGATTCTGAACCCAAAATTATTCCCCACAACAAAGCTGTAAACTCTGATTTTATCACTAAAATAAACGAAGACTTTATCGCTTTTCATGAAGGTCGTGTGGAAAAAATCGGGGACACCACCACACCAATTCCACCTCCTGCCTTTCTTGCCAAACATATCGGTTTTGACTCAGCAATTCCGGACAGTACTTTGCTTTCCAGTTTGTTTTTTAAAGAATCTGAATTTAAAGATGTCAATGGTAATCTTACCGAAAAAAACAACTTTGAATTACCGTTAATTGATATCGGAAAATCACTGGGGAATTTTGCATCCGGAGAATGTGGAATTGACGTTGTCTTAAATTACGGAGATTATCAGCATAATTTTGATAATGGAGAATTTGTTTTTGATTTAGGGTATGCTCGTAAACCATTTGCTACGATCACCGTTACAGGAACAACTCCTTACAAACAAAAATTAGAGCGCGAACAAAGCACACAATTTATTGATATTGCTGCTTTCTATGGTTTGTTTGTTCCCGAAAATACGGTAAGTATTGTTTCAGCCGGAGCACAAACTAGTAAAAAGGGTACTGAAATTTACAATAGTATCATCAGTAACTTTTACACCAAAAACAACTGGTACGTTTATATCCAGAGCGATCGAACGCGCAGTTATGATTTCTACGAAAACTACAAAATCAAAGAGGGAACTGGAAACCTTAAAACAGGATTATTAGCTGATCCGACAACAAAAGTTGTTCCGATGACTGAAAGTACTTATGGTACATTTGACTGGCCTGTTTTGATCAACGACCAAACACAAGCCAACACAGTTGCAACTAATAGTCTTTATTTCCAACTTTCAACCGACAACAATAATAATGCTGCTTTTTACGGACAGATCGCCAAAGTTGCCAATGCTCAAAAAGACAATTTTATTAATGCCGATGGTCTGCGATTACCACCTGATGAAGAAGGGAATTATGGTGACCTGACTTCAACAATTCAGCTTACTACTCCTGCTGTGCAAGGCAAAAATATTGCTGCACTAAGTATCTTACTTTATCACGGAAAAGTGAGTCTGTACACCGCCGGAACAACACAAGATGAAAATGGAGGTCTTGTCATTTTATACGGACAGACTAACTTTTTTGATGATGTCTTTAGTTTGATCCATTCGGAGCCTTTATTAACCCTAAGCGGTGATAAAAGTTATTCGAGAATGACTTCTGAAAAACTGAACATTGTCAATGCCTTTTACGATAAAAAGCAACAAGGCATTTCGATAGTACAGACGCTGACTGTAAATGATGTGATTGAAACCGGAATTACCGAAAAGCCTGTCGTTGAGCGTGTAACCTATCTTACTGAAGCCGGCGATGTGATGAACAATGCCATCTCTGCCACCGGAAGCACAACTCCGGATACGAAAACAACAGCTTCTGCAAGTGGCACAGTAACAAAGACTAAAACTTATGAGCTACCGGAGCCTTATTACTATGATTTGAAATTGTTTACCGACAGTACCCAAACCATTACAGGACTGCAACTAAAAACCTTAGATGGTTCTACCCCAAACAAAATTATTCTCGGATTAACCCAGGATGAAAACAATAGCATCAAAACATTAATCACCGGCGACAAAAAGAATCCTCGTCTGTTTTTAATTGATCTTTTTGCAGATGGAAATGAATTGGTTTCTCCGGAGAACATCAAATATCAGAAATACAAAGTCGCAATCGTAGCGGAGAACACTGAAGGCAAAAATGAATTGTCTGAACCAGAAAGTCCTGTTTTTGTGTATTCAATTGATCGATACTATCATTTTAGTAAGGGGTATAGTGAGTATATGCCAGAACAAGAATTAGAAAGCACATATTTAATTATAAATAAAGAAATAGAATAATGGTAGTACTTTTATACAAATCAGGCATACCAGTAATGCTTACCGATGATTTCAATAATATCAGGTTCGATATTGAAGGTTTTTTAATTGAATTCACACATAAAACAATTAATAACCAAAAAAATACTGTTTCAAAAAAATATGTTTTTTATAATAAGTCAAAGTTTAAAACGGCTGACAGAAAAAGATCCGATTTAATCGACGGCTTTTACGACGAAAAACAATTTTTAAAATATATTGAAAATACTGGCCCAGATATTCCTCTTGGAAACGATATGATTTATAAGCATAAGTTCAATTTTGATAAATTTATTGCTAAAGCAGGAAACTCCATTTCTGTCAATGTTACCAATTTTGATGCACCTTACAATCTATTTTATGATCGAAAAAAATACAATTTTACTATTGAAAGTACTATAGATAAAAAAGGAATTAGAAGTTATGCCGAATCAACAACAGAAGGTTTTGAAAAAATTGACTATAAATTAAGATTGCCTCTTAACTTTACTTCATCAACTATTGATGTCACAAGTCAAATAAATACGCCAGGTTATCATTTTTATGCTAAAAACTTAGGTGATTTTATTGATCAACATTCTAGCAATTATGACAAGCGAAAGTTAAAAAAAATAACCATACTGATTATTTTTAAAATTAGAGAAATCGTCAAAGATATATTTCCAAATTTATTGATAAATAGTACCTCTGAAGCAGTTTTAGAAGCTACCGCCAATGATATTGATCCCGATTTAAGCAAATTATCTGATCTTGAGCAAATGTTGTTTTTATTGAAAAAAAGTTGGGGATATTATTATGATTCTACTTCTACTTTACCACATAGAAGTACTTTATCTCCAATGTTTAACAAGCAACCATCTTATTCAGATTTAGAATATTATTACATTGCACTAGTAAGTTTCTACAACAAAACCTATAAAATACCACATACATTATCAACATTTCCCCAAGAAATAAAATACGAATATTTACTAGAAGTACTTCCTATTAATGCTCTTTCTGCATTGCCAATTCAGATTATAAAAAAAACATTATTGTTTTTTATAAAAATAAGAAATATTACAGAAACTGAAGAGCAGTTTATTGTAAGGTTGATCTTATCTGTAGTACAAAATCAAGCAAATGATTTTTTAGATTTTCTACTAAAAATGGAGAATGGTGTAAATACAAATTTTGATTGTTTATTTCACATGTTAGATGATGCTAGAATCCAAAGAATACCAATTGCGAGTTGGATTGCAGATGAAAAGACAAATAGAATGGCATTTATTTATGGTATTTATGAATTATGGAAAGTATCAAAATATAATTTGCTTAATGCATCTGATGATGTAAATACAGAATCTTTCTTTTTTACAGATGGAAATAATTATTATAAACATCAAGATGGTCATTTAAAATCAATAGTTCTAGAATGTGGCAGAATTTCATCTGTCAACTCTGGTGATGAAGCAATGCCATTACAAACTAATACGTGGATAAATTACATAACTGATAAAACACTAAAAAAAGAACTAGTAACTATTAATAAAAAAGTTAGTACTACCAATTTATACTTGGGTAGTGATGGCCATTATTTAGGAGACGCTCCAAGTTTAGATAAAAATGAATCAATTCCTACTCAATATCATTTATATCAATCAATAACGCTTCTTGGACATCAAACAGACGATAGAACATTATTGCCAAATAACCAACCAATTCCTGCATTTTTGTTTTACTATTCAGATGATTATAAAAGACTATTAAAAATTGATACTAAAATAGCATTAGCTGTAACCATTGGAATAGAAGTTGTCCTGTTTTTTACTTTTGGAGGTATTACGCAACTAAAACATTTACAACATTTAAAGTATTTTACAAAAATTCGTGCTGCTTTAGGTGGAGAACTAATTGCATCAGAAGAGGTTTTAGTCTGGACAGGCCTTGAAGCTGGTTCATTTACGACGTCAATTACAGCCTCAACAATATATGCTTTGGGTCAATATAATGCTACATTATTACCCACAGAAGAACAAAGAAAAGCACGTGAAGAGACAAATAAAGCCTTCCTCTATATTGCTTTAGCATTTGGCGGAGGAACTATTTATTGTAGATATAAAGCAGCGTCTGCAGCTGAGTATGCTTTGATCGATGCCGCCGGAACAATTGCTATGCCTGCAGAAATAAAATCTGTAATGCAAACACTTCTTGGTGAAAAGGCTAAAGATGTAGTTTCTTTTGAAACAAAATTATCGACATTACCTCAACTTGAAAACATAAATGTAATAACAACTAGATATGCCAACTATAATGATGACCTAAAAAGAGCTTTCTATAGAGATTTTGGTCAGATAAAAGATGTTGAAACTAAATTTTGGAACTCTTTAAACAAAACAAGTACTCTTGACAATTGGGAAACCTTAAAACAGTTAAACGTAATAGAACGAAATGAGATATCTTTTATTTCAAATACTGCTAGAACAAATGCTTATAAAAAGTATTACACTGAAATTCCGGCACGAGAAATTTTAGAAAGAGCAAAAATTAATAGTAGAGCTTGGTTTTTAGATACATTTGTAAATGAAGAAGGGATTTATTTTAATAGATTTGTCGAAAATCCTGAAAAAATAATTGAAATAATAAACGTAGATGGAGTCAAAAGATTAATGTTACAAAATAACAAAGACTTTTGGTTAATAAACAACCTTGATAATAAAACTATAACACAATTACAAGTCCCATTAGAAGCAGGTAAAATTAAAATAATCAACAGTTCTGACGGAGCAAGTTTGATTACAGATCCAACAAAAAAAGTGAAAGCAGTCAGTTTTTTGGCTAATGGTGGTCGCTGGTCTAATGGCGAATTAGTAGAAATACCTGCAATACCATTTCTAAAAAAAACCGTAAGTAGTACTGAAAATGTATATTTGGGTGTTGATCTTGCATTTTACGATATTAAAAATGTAAAAATTACTCCCAAAACTGTGCAGGAATTAGATGGACTATTAATTGATACCAGTACTGGTAAAATTGATAAAATAATTAGTATGAAGTTAGGTTCAGATCAGCATAAGTTTGGGAAAGATAAAATAAAATTAGTGCAATACATGAGAGACTTGCCAGACGAAGGTATTGATCTTAAAAATTATATTTTAAATACTCCTGCATTAAATAACTTGCCATCTAAAATTAAAAATAATGCATTTAGAGCAGAAATAACTTACACTAATTTAAGGACCGGAATTAAAGAAAGTGAATTGCCTTCAGTATTTAGATTAAAAATAAAACCTGATTATAATATCGATGAATTTCTAAAAATACATCCGGAAACGCTTAATACTACTAAAGATATTTTAATAGAAAGTTCATATCAATCACTAAAAAATAAATTTTAAAACCATGGTAAGATCAAGAGCAATATTTTTTGAATATAATGATGAAGAAATTCATTTTGATTTAGGCACTTTTGCGTTGTGTATGTATTATGCTGTACAATTAGATATAGTAAAGGCTAAAAAATTATTTGATGCTACTCTGTCAGAATGGACGTATAGAGTAGATTATGATTTACCCGAAGGTAATTTGACATCCGATAACCAAGAAGCCCATTTTGTAGTTTCTGAAATACAAGAAGCTATCGCTTTTATAAAAGATGATTTAATACCCGCTCTGAATAATGAAAAGCAAGATCTATTAAATCAATATGGAGGTATATCAAATTTTATCAATTTACATGATAGTACCACTACATTTTTAAGATTTTACGGAATATTTGAAAACGATTTTTCTGAAAGTGATGGAGAATCATTAGCTCATTATATGGGGCTTTTAAAAACAGCTTTGCAACATTCGATATACATCAATCAACCTAACATAGTTTATGTTAAATAAAGAGGTATATAAATTTAAAAACAAAAAAGAGAATTTATGACACCACTCTAAAATGTTCCCTTTTATCATGGTTGTTGTATGGCTCCAAAAATATTCTTCTAAAAAGTTTACAAATATCTCTGATTATACACAACTTATTTACACTTCTTAAATCGTGTATCCAGATTGAGCACAAAATCTAAAACACCTCTCAAAGACAAAAATCTTTGAGAGGTATTTTACCACTTACTCTTCTCTCCAAAAAAAAACAATCTAAAAAAACTTGAAAAAAATTAGATTTATAGCCCCCCTTTTTGGCACCTCATAACCATAAGTTCCCCTACTCTATTTGACTTTTTCTAAAGTCAGACTTACCTGGTATACGTTTGTTTTACAACATTGTAAAATAAAACCCCATTGTCATGCCACTAATCCATTTTTAAGCAACTCATTTTGGTTAGAGGAATGCATTTACTAAAACTTGCTTATCTGAACACCAAGATTCGCCAGGATAGCGATGGCGATCCCTTTTATGAGCTCATTAAACGCCTGTACATATTTAAAATCCAAAAAAACTACTCCAAAAATGAGCCAAAATCACAATCGAATTAAAGTAACAACACATCAAAAAATAATCGGCCGATTGGAACTTTTCAATTGTTACGAATGGGTGAAAAAACAAAGTAAAATAATAGTCGATAACTGGACTTTTCACTACATCCTAAAGATTGGAAATTGTGGGTATCTTGCCACAGATAACTACAACTGCAAGAGCAGAAATTAAAGAAAAACAGTTTAAATAGGTGCAGCAAGATGCGTCAACAATTGTATTTAGATAGACGATACCGGAATTACTTTTAAAAATCGTCTTATACTAGCAACTATTCCCTCAAGTACAACCGTCTCTCGTGCATTGTTCCTTTCAACCAATTCCTTAAAAAAGGTAGAGACGATACCATCCCAAAACTTAAAACTACAGAGGTCTTCTCTCTTTAATTAGTCTTCAAAAAGTATACTCCCAACCTCAACAATATCCGTTTGCTTTACAACCTTGTAAAGTCATAGAACAGCAATGTCAGAGCGCTAAGCACAAATTCTTTAAAGTCTAAATTTAGGCTCACCTTTACACTATCAAAAGGGAAAAAGACTTCGCAACTGATCCAATTCAACTGTTTTTTTGGGCTATTATTTAAAACAAAAAAGTAGCAAACCCATCGATCGCAATCCAAATAATGGATTGCTTCTTTGAATGCTTTATTTGGTTGCAGCAACCCGAATTTAATCCTACAACATACGAACAAAATTAAAGTCAAAAACAAATTAGAATATGCCAACTAATCCAATTCCAGCGGTTCCGGTTCCTACGCCGAGGTATTATCCGCGATTATCTGAGATAATCACTGTAGATGATTTACCCGAGTTTTTGTCATTTGTCGAAAACGGTCTAAATTCCATTTTTGATAAGATACATTATAAAAACCTGCAATACTCAAAAGGATATCGTGGTGATTCCGCTTTTTATAGTCTTGATATTGTAACGAGCAAAAAACTGGCTCTTCCTTTGCCATTTGATTTAGGCCTTGTACTAAATCCAAATCTTATCGAAGATACTTCGATCTCCTCTTTTCCAATTACTTTAGAGTATCAATGGGAAATTCTAGCTTTCCTGAAAACGTTCAGTTCAAGCAATTTCTCTTTCTCTGTACAGGATTTTTATACTGTAGGTTTACAAGTTTTCCGCATTAGTGAAGTGCAAGTTGTAGCCCACATGCTGAACATTTTTGTCGAGGCTGAGACAGGAAGAACCAAATTCGAACAGCTTTTAGAAGATATTAATACACTTCAGAATCTTTCCGGAGAACAAAAATTAAAATTCCCTGAGGGTGTCGAACCATCCATTTCTACTGTAATTACACTCATTGAAAACAATACAGCGCTTACAGAATCGGCTTCATTAGTATTGTTTGCGGTTTACATTTTAAGATCCGATTTAAACGAAACGAAACAAAAACTACAGGAGTTCTATGCGATCATTGCTCCCGATGGTATCGAAGCTTATATTAAAAAAATTATCACACCCAAAGCCAAAGCCTCTTTGGCCCTGAGTGCCGGTATTGAATTCCCCCGAAACATTTTAAGACCAGTTTATGGAGACGGTTCTCCATACGGCGATGGCAGCGAAAAGTCAATGTTTGTATTTGGTAAAGCACAATTGTATGCTGATACTGAAGCCGGAATTGGTTATCAACTTGAACTGGGTGGTTCGTTACAGGCACCAAATTATGCCATGATTGCCAACACGGGTTTAATACTCCAATTGGATAGTTTAAAAGTTGATTTAAGTAAAAAAACAAATATCCCCGAGGCTGATGCTGATGGGCGTCCTGCTGATTTTGTCGGAGTATATGCTCGTGCAGTTTCGGTTACTTTGCCTTCAAAATGGTTTCATAACCTGGAAGAAAATCCAGAAAACACAACTCCAACATTAAGAATTGGTGCTTCTGATTTATTAGTAGGTTCAGGTGGTCTTTCCGGAAACATTTATCTGGAGACCGTTCCAAGTACAAAGGGGGCATTTAATTATTTTAACGACAAGTTCAATTTCAATTACCCGATCACTATGTTTGAAAAAAACGATGAAAGTGATGTGGTAAACAAAAAAGAAATTGCTGATTATCAATCTCTACTTGTCTTTTTACAAAAATTAAACAGTAAGGGTGTACCTTATGCTTTTGAGTATCCTTTATCGTTAACAACACTTCCTTCAATAGGTTCAAGTACTGTTGAACCTTCAACAACCTATATTTTTACCGGTCCTAAAGAGTACCAAAACTTCCTCTCGGAATTATACGATAATACCCTTTGGAAAACCATTGGATCTAAAAGCAAAGGTTTCAAAGTCGGTTTCAACAAATTTGACATTTCGTTCAAACAAAACAAGGTAATTGGTTCCAACATAAAAGGTGCATTAGAAATTAATAAATTCAAATATCCATCCAACCATCCTACTAAAGCGGGTCAACCGATACAAGTAGGGGTCGAAGGTCACTTGTACGATGATGGCGACTTTAATCTTACGGCATCATTCCCTAAAGCAGGTGGTCCGGAAGCTACCTTGTTTGATTTTGTGAATTTTAAATTTAACAGTTTCGAACTAGGAAAGGAAGACGATGATTATTACATCGGAACGGGATGTGAGGTATCTTTCCTAAATAAAACAATGAAAAGTCTTATGGGAGACCAGAAGATTATTCTGGAGAAACTTCGTATTTACAGTGATGGAAATATCGAACTTGAAGGTGGAAGTATTCCGATTCCGCTGAATATTTCTTTAAATCTTGGTCCTGTAAAAATGAGTGTGTCTAACATTAACTTTGGCGCTACCCAAATTAATGGTCGTAAATACAACTTTTGGGGATTTGACGGAGCCATCAGTATCAATCCTCTTGGAGTTGATGCTCGTGGTGAGGGTGTAAAATATTATTATTGTACAGAAGAAGGTCACAAAGACAGTTTCTTAAGAATTCAAACCATCGAGGTGGATTTGATGATTCCGGGAACAGCGACAGAAGAAACTGCCGTCGCTATTATCAATGGAATGTTGACTCTTCCTGATCCTGGTGTGGATCAAGAGTTTAAAGGGAAGGTTTCTTTAAAACTTCCACAAGCAAAAATTTCGGGAGGCGTAGATATGCGTTTCATGCCTAAATATCCGGCATTTTTAATAGACGCTCACATTGAACTGCCTACTCCTATTCCGCTTGGATTTATTGCTATTTCTGCTTTCAGAGGTTTATTAGGATTCCGATATGTTGCCACCAAAGAAGCTGCGGGGTTAACAAAAGACGATTCCTGGTACTCGTTTTACAAAACTCCTAAGCCGGGAATAAATGTTGGAAAATTCAGCGGGCCACCTGATTCTATGCAATACAATTCACCATTCTCTATTGGTGCCGGAGCCACATTTGGAACCGTTGCTGATGGTGGACATGTATTATCACTAAGAGCCATGTTATTATTATCGCTGCCTACTCTATTCTATATTGAAGCAGGATTAAATGTGGTCGCAGGACGATTAGGACTTATTGAAGATGATCCTAGCAACCCACCTTTCTTTGCTATGGTAGCATTTGGTGACGATTCCTTAGAATTAGCTGCCGGTGCCGATTTTAGTATTCCTAAAGACAGTGGAGAAATTTTTCAGCTTCAAGCCTTATTAGAAGCAGGGTTTTTCTTTAAAAATCAAAGACCATGGTATGTCAATATCGGATCTGAAAAAGCCCCTATTACAGCGAGAATTTTTAAGATGTTTACTGCCAGGGCCTTTATTATGATTTCTGCCCAAGGAATTGAAGCGGGTGCCCAATTGGATTTTAACGTAGAGCAAAGGTTCGGTCCGGCAAGAGTCCGATTATGGGCTTATCTGAAATTAGGCGGAAAAATTTCTTTCAAACGTCCTCAAATGGGTGGTTATATCAGTGCCGGAGGAGGAATTCAAATTAAACTTTGGATCATTAACATAGAAATTGTTTTAGATACCATATTCTCGGTTGAATCCTTTAAACCCTTCTTAATTTATGCCAGACTGGATCTAAGCGTACGTGTTAAGATTGGCCCTTTCAGAGTTCGCAAGAGGTTCACAGTTGAACTTCAATGGGATATTAACCGAATTATTGATACAACGCCGTATAGTCCACTTCCTATGGGAACCCATGGAGACGGAGCTGACAATAGAACACTGGAAAATGTGAAAGGAGTTCATATGTTAACAAATCAGGCGTTCCCACTTCATTATTTCAATAGTGAACCTACTGAAGGCGCCATTCAAAATATAATTCCGTTAGATACTTATATCGATATTAAAATGGCAAAAGGCTTGCTGCCTAACAAAGAACTTTCTGCAAAAATCGGAGGTTACACAGGCGATGCTAAAAATTATACCGATATGATGCCTCCAATCGAAAAGATAGCCGGCAGGCCGTTACGTCAGGTTAAACATCAATATGCAATTGAATCTATTGGAATAAAATTTTGGAATGGTGTTGCCTGGGAAGAATACCATCCTTTTGAAGCAGTTGTCAAAAATACGACAGAAGCCCGAAATTCTGTTAAGGATTTACCTTGGGCACAATGGCAAAAAGCAATTGACCAATATGACAGTATTCGTGTTTTAGCAACCAATCCATTCTCTTTTTTAAGTGGCGGAGAACCTGGATGGCATATTCCTGAGCAATTCGGAATTACACCTTCTAAATTATTCTGTCAATCGCAGAGTATCGAAGAGGAGTCTACTGATTTCCGCAACAAACTAATTGGGCAGCGCTATTATGTTCCTACCCAGTACGAAGCAGAAAAGATCAACGGATTATTTTTTAAATTGATTGGAGATACTCCGGAAATTGTGGAAAAAAATAAAGTTGCAAATGGTGATTTCATGCACATCACCGGAAAGAGAAATCCACACAGGTACAGAAGATCTTTATCCTTTCAAAATAAAAATCAGCTGGAAGTTATTTTCCCACAATCTGCTGTCGAGCCAACTTTAGAAATAACCACTCAAGCGAAAGAGGTCATGATTAAAGCCTTTACAACTGTTCTTGTAGCAGGAGCAAAATCAGCTGTTTACGAACCTATTAATTTGAGAAAAGCTAAAGATGGAACGATTGAAAATAGTCTGATCTATACTAAAGCTGAATTGCTACAACCGATAAAATTATTTAGCGAAGAAGAGAACCCTCTTTCAAAAACAAAAATAGATAAGATTGTAATCGTTCCTTTATCTGCTAAGGGAAAACGTATTTATGAAATCAGAAATGAGATCGCCAAATTATTTACGGATAGCTATAACAGCGAAGGAGGTAACGTTTCAATCAATTTACCGGGTAACATCCCGCTTTACAATACGTTATTGGCTGAATTAAAAACCTTAAAAGCTGATGCAGGAAATGATGATCTGGCAACGGGAACACCAAGTACGCTTACTTTCACACAATATTACGGATACAGCGGAAAAAACGCTTATGTATTTGACAAAGTGATTAAGTACAAGGACGCCTATGTTGTATCGTTCCATCCGAAAGCGAATAGTGCCACCACTATTCTGTTACAGATCAATCCGGATGGTACTATAATCAGAGAACGTTTTGTAAATGGTGCTGTTACGTCAATGCAGGTGGTAAACGACAATTTGTTGGTAACCTTGGCTCTGAATGCTGCGCAATGCAAAACAATCGGGGAAGCCATTATCGATCTTGATTTTGTTGTAGGCTGTCAATCGCCAATTGCGGCAATGGCGCTTGCTGAATTTGATGAAGACTTGAATTTACATTCCGGTGTACAATATCTGAACAATTATTCTCTAGGTTTTAATAAAGTAGTACCGTTGGCTAACGATGAATTGCTTTGGATCAACACTGTAGAAAACGAAACTCAGATCAATTGGGTAAAAGGAAACGATCGTACCTTGGTGCAACGTGTAAAAATTAATGCAGCCGCAATTAAACTTCTTCAGCATAATGCTACTGAATTTAGTTTGGTTACAAAAGATAAAAAAATTATCCGTTTCCGCCTGGATACTGCTCCATATTCAATTGTTGTAACCGACACAAAAGTACTTTCGGATACTGCCATTTCTGAAATTATTGATGCGGCACTTGTAAACGGGGAAGCTTTTGTTACGGTTAAATTCTCCAACGAAAAATTTGGTTTAGCTCAAATTGCAGAAAATTCAGTAACTATTGTGAAACACGATACCGTTTTTGATTCTGCCGTTTATTTAACTGACAAGGCCATCAACAATAGTTCTGTTTTTGCCTATAGCGAAAAACATTTGTTTGTATTCAACTCAGAATTAAAGCTTACCCGATTAATTTCAAGAAGAGATAAGACAGATGAGAAAGATAACACATCGATTATTGATATTCAAAAAGCATCTACTGCGAACGAAATTATAATGCTCTCTTCTAAACCGAATGAAAAAGGGGCTTATGTCTCCTTGTTTACCGATCAGTTTGAGAATTGCACTTTGTATCCTGAAGAAACTGTTGATGTAACTATTTCTGCTTCTGTTTTAACAACTGAAACGACACTTTTAACAGCACTGGCAGCTGCACAACAGTTGGATTATAACAGAGGAGTCAGGAATTCTAAAATAATTACGGTCAATGATACCATTTGTAACAATGGAGGAAATGGTGTAGAGGATCCTGAGTTAGATTATGCCACATATCTCCATAGTGTGAAATGGCTGAGTAAAGAAAGTTATTTCCACAACACCACTATTCCACAGATCGAGGAGATTAGAAAGGATAACAAAGCCATGGAAAAAGCGATACAAGAGACTGTTCAGCCAATCTGGAGACCTAACACAACATATTACTTAAACTTTGTCTTAACAGATACAGTAAATAATGATAAAACAACAGACTTTAACTATTATTATGGTTTTAAAACCTTAGGTCCAGTTGGACACTACCCTGTTCCGGATCCGATACTTGCTGAGGGTGAAAAAGCACCGGTAAAAAATGAGCTGACCGAATTGTCTAAATCACCGCTGACTTCGTTAAGACAGTACATCGATTATAACCGTTCTTACCCTTATGCTGATGGAAGTTTATTACAATCTAAACCTGTTTTCTACGGAAATGAACAATGTAAGATATCGCTATTTTTCTCAAATCCTTATGTCTATCATTTGTTTAAAAATTGGGAGCAATATGGCAGTAACGATAATGCAATTGCCGGAGCAATAAATCTTGTTATCAAAGATCCTCTTACAGATGTTCTTATTGAATATCCGTTTAAAGATGAAATCACAACCTACCCAATGCCAGATGAAGCTAAAACAGAATGGGTTGATGATAATGATCCGAGAATTCCCGTGGGCATTCAATTACTGAGAAATCTTATCAAAGGAAGTCCTGCCAATGAAATCCCTACCGTCGGAAATCCTGTAATGCAATGTCAAATTACAATTGGAGAAGCTATAAAACCGAAGTCTTATGGTTATAATGCCGTCTTAACTAATTTAAAACCTTCTAAGCTTTATACGGTTTTAGTAAATAACTTCTTTGATGACACGAAAAAAGAAAATGTCAGCAAGAGTAAAAATGTATTGGTACATCAATTCGGGTTCCAGACCTCTCGTTTCAAAGATTTTAAAGAACAGATAAAAAGTTATTATTTAAATGATGATCCATCACACCAGGCATTATATGACATCAATCTTGCTTTAGTTCCGGATCAAATTAACGCTTTATATGGTGTAATCTCGAATAGTCCTGAGACTTTGAGTGACCCTCTTATCTTAAAATACCAGCATTCGTTTGATCGTGCAATCCAGGGAATCTTGAAAATGTCTCCTCTTGATCCGGCTCAAAGTACCGAGGTAAATAAAATTATTGATACTACTACCAATACGATTGTAGCCCTTTTAATTCGTAATCCGGAGCCGTTCAATATTCCAAAAATGCCATTGAAAGAAATCAAAGACACCATCGCAGTTGTAGATATTACACAGAACAGTAGCGGGAAAGTATATACTAAAAAGAAGGATTACCATGTACTGTACTCCAAAGATTATTCACAGGTACTGATCATGCATGCTAGTAAGGTTATTCCAAAAACGCCACTGGATATTGCATTTGATTACAGAATCTGGAATACCGACGGAACACCCTTGACTAAATCTGCTGACAAACAAGACCTACAGTTAAACTTAGGCTCAGCATTAAAATCAGAAAATATAAATCTTTAAAAAAATAAGAAAAATGAGTTCTATAAATCTTCAGGAAAGCCAACTCTCAGGCTGCGAAAAATATATAGCAATCGTTGTTGACGAATCAGGTTCAATTAACGCCAATGAAGCGCAGCAAATCAGAGAAGGGCTGACTTCATTTATCAATTCTCAATCTCAAAGCAACATTACACTTTCATTAATCGGAATGTCTAACAGCGATAACGCTGTTAGAACCGATAATGTTATTCAAAAAAAAGTATCAGGCAATCACCAAGAATTTTCCGATTGGATTAATTCATTTGGTGCAAACAGAGTCAGCACCCAATCCGATTATTGGGCGTCCGGTTTAAATGTTGCCAGTGCTTTGGCAATAGCGCCAGATATTGTTTTTCTTGTAACAGATGGTATTCAGGTAAACAACTCTGAATTATTAAAAGGTTTATTCACTGATTTAAATCAGAGGTCAAGAGTTTTTGTTTACGGTGTCACCAGTACAGCAGACAATGTCAGCGAGTTAACCACACCACTAACTACTTTTTTGGGTAACACACCGGTAGTAAAAAACGGCAGTCTTTCGGCATTAGATGCTGATTATATCAGAGTTCCTGATTTTAGCACTCTGAGAGATGAATTAAATCAACTTACTATCGCTTTATCTACTGCTCAGACCGGTTGTATTCCTAATGTGCGTATTATTGAAAATAAATTAGTTTACCCTGCTTTAAAAAAAGGGGCAAGAATAAGAAAATCAACCGGAACTTTAGTTTTTAGAAACAAAAGCCGCGTTGCTCTTACGCTAAACGCCGGGACAAAAATCCATAGTAAAAGCGATCTAAACGGATTGATTTTTACAATTCAAGACACCATTACGATTCCCGGTTCATCTGTAAGTGAAGCCGCCATTCGCGTAGAAGGAAAACCAGTAAATATTGGGCCCTTTTCTTCTCCGATTACTTTAAACAGTGTTAAAAATCCTTTAGACTTAAGCATTAATTTTAGTATTGGTAATGGGACAGCTGTAGTTGATATTTCTCCTGAAAAAACCAGTCTTCAGTCTACTTATTTACAAATTGCAGCCGCTGGTTCAAGAGGTGTTGACAGTACAAAAGGAATTCACCTGCGTTGGATGCTTGCCGGTAAATTAGGTGATAAACACCTTCCGAAAGGAGATTTATATACCGGTGAAAAATTGGGTCATAATAAACCGGATGACTACGTAAAAGTGTACAGAGCCCCTTATACCAAAGTAAGTCATACACTAAATTTACACGAACCACCAAGCGTTGTCGATAATCTGAAAGGATTATGGATTTATAAAACAAATAATGCTACAAGATCCATTTATGTTTCTTTTCAAAATATAGAAAAGTATGCGTTAGTAAAACGTACGACAGATCCGTTGACAGATCCTGCAGCATTTATAAAGGCCTATGGAAACAATCTGATTAAAATTGAAAACAAAACCGAATTGTTTTTTGCTGCTGAATTAGACTTTACATCCGTAACTACCTCAAGTATAGTGCGATTAGAGACTTTATCTGTTGCCGAAAATACCTTTACCGCCGCTAAGAGAGTTTCCAATCGTCAAACGTATTCTTCGGCACAATTAAATCCAATTCGATTACTTGCCGAAAACGGAAGAAGTATTCAATTTAAGGCGAATAATTGTCTTTTGGGTAAAGTTACTTTTGAATTTTATTCCGATTTCATCTCACACGTCAATAACAACGGAAAATGGTACTTAAAAGGAAAATATGGATTAAGTAAAAATGATACGCAGGTTTTTGAGCAATTAGAGCCAAAATTGAATGCTGTACACGGAAAATGGTTAAAATACAATAATGGCGAGTGTGTAAATATTGCGAATTACAAGGACAAATGGAATAAACCAACGGCCAACAAAGAGGATAGAAACATCCTGCAAATTGTCGAATCGTATATTTTAAAAAGTATAGACCCAAAGAATCCAACTGCAAAAGAAACGATTCCTTTTGGAGATAAGGTTCCGATAAACGACCCAAAAGAGGGCGAGGAACAACTCTATGCCGAAAATTTAACTGACGTTCACCATTTGGATTTATTAAACATTGCTGCAAATGATTATCACGTTGCGCGTATGTTAGGTTTAGGTTGTATCGATATTGATGACGAAGTTCTTTCGGGAGACTTTGTCTATCTTACAGCATACACCACTTTTGGTGATCTGGAGGACGGCAAAGGAGCAAGAGAAGTTGAGCATCTTTCTATGAGTCTTCCTACAGCTGTAACAACAGAACGTCTTCCTCTGCCGGTTCAGTTAAGTAAAATTGTACCCGGTTTAAATGTAACCTCCGATGAAAAACAGACTGCAAAAATTACAGACTCTGAGGGATACAGCTTTGATGGTAAGAAAAGATTTATCAGCATCTTTATGGATGATGTTTCGGATTATGATGCTGTTATTGATACTACTGATGAAACTAAGACTGAATTCTTTAAATCTTCTTTAGAATACGACGGAAGTTCTTTTACATTCCCTATTTATTTAGGAGTTAATCATAAAATTGTAGACCCGAAAAAGGCGGCAGAGTCAGACAAGATTTGGATAAAACCCGAATTATCTTCAGACTTGGAATATTACAATATCAATACCATTCGGGAAGAACCTTCTTTCGAACCCGTTCCGATTATTATCCCGGAATCCGGAAAATCTGTTTTGAATATTCGTCAGGAAATGGTAGGTGACAAAAAATATATCTATCAGGGATATGGTATTAACATTTTTTCGAGAGCTTCAGCAGGAAGGGAAATAAATATTAGATCACACATTAAAGCGGCAAATAACTTAATGCCTCCAACAGGTATTAATTCACTTTTGATTACAAAAGAAAGCCCTTTGATGTTTACATCACAATCTGAACAAGAACGTTTGGGTAAACTCCCAAGCACTCCTGATTCTGATAATACATTAGTTCGAATTATGTTTGATTACTATTCCTCTCAGGAACTGGTAAATTATACCGCTCCGCAGGGAATGTCTGTTGAACAAGCAAGAGATCCTGAAACCATTTATCCTGATAGTGATGAAGTATTTGCCGATCATTTTAGACTGTACTATAAAGACGGACTACCTGAAGCTGAGTATGGAAAAATTGATAGTATTGAGGATAGCCCAACGGATAACCTTACCTCAATTATTAAAATAAAAGAGTACAAAATTCTTAGTAGCGGCGAAGAAATTAAAATTACACTGACCGAAGGGAACAAAAACCGATTTATCGGAGGAATTCTAACAATTGCAGATCAAAACTACATCGTTAATAATATTACTGTTGTTAATAAATCGAAAAAAGTATCCGGGGATCCGGACGAATTTGATCATGCTACTATAACAGTGCTTAAAAAAGAAGTCAGCGAAAGTGTTCACGCTGGTGGAGAGGCAACTATAGATTCTGAACAAATTAAAGCGATAAAAATCCCCGAGAACAGACTATGCGCCCTGGTACAAAACATGCAGACAGCTTCAAACTGGTATAAACCCGATCCGCTTAATTTTAAAGTTGAAATTCCGGCCCGTTTTAATTTTATTCACAGAGAAGTTATTGAGCAAAAGAACCAAAAAACAACGGATTTACAAGTAGAAAAAACGAGGGGAATCTGGGAAAATGCAATAATAGAACGACTTGTGGAAGACGCCTATGAGAAGGATGAAAAAGGAATATATATATTGGATGAAAACAAAAATCCAAAAAAATTGTCGGAGAAAAAACACTTGGGATTATATAAAATTACTTTCTGTAACTTTAATTTACCTCAGCACCCCCAATTTAAAGCCGAAGGCGAAAACTCAGTGGAATGGACTAATGGTATTGTTCGTTTATTTACAAGAAATGCTATCGAAGAAGGAAATCCTGTACGTGTAAAAACCAGAAAAGAATTTAAAGTCGTACGAACAGAAAATATTGGTACAACCGGAGATTTAATTCTTTACATCAATGATACTGATTTTAAACTTGAAAATTATGTTACGCAAAATATGCATCCTAACTATGATGAAATTATTGGCGCAATAGATGAAATTATCAATAAAGATCCTAATGTAACTGCTGATGAACATCGTAAAGCAAAATGTCTTAAAACTCCCGTTTCACAGCTTGTAAACTACTATCCAAGTTATAAAGTGTATCTCTATGCCAGTCCTTCAGATGGTGTTACGAAAGCAAATATTCAGCCCAGAAAAGACGAAAGTACACGTTACTCTATTTTCGGAATTAGTACACATGCCGTTCGACCTACTTTTGAGTACAAATCAAAGATTAGTATTCCTAGTCCGATGTATGCCGTTAAAATTGAAGAACCTATAAAACCCGAAAAAGTAACAGCTGGTAGTTTGTATGCGACAAGACCCGATTTTTACAATCGTTCGACTTTTACTTTTACAACACAATACACTAAAGACCGTAAACCTTATGCTGCCTTACATTATAGAACTAATGAAGAAGCCATTTTTGATGTTTTGTATGAAAGAACAACCATAGATACGATCCGTGAAGAATTAAAAAAACTTGGCGGAAATGAAGAAATTAATTTTAATAAAAGATGGAAGAACTTTTTAGATTTTAATGCTCTTGCTTTAACAGCTAATTATGAATCATTCCCTGCGGAAAATGAATCTGAAATAAGCTACCGATTCCCACTACCGGACAATAAAGAATTTATAAAATTAATAAACGATTTTATCAAATGGCATAATGAAACAAAAAAGCCGGTAATTAAAGCTGAAACAATCGAGAGTTTAACAGCATTGAACAAAATCCTAATTCCTAAAGATCAAGTACTTAAAGACGATTTACTGGCGATTCATTTTATAGAAGAAGCTATTCAATCCACTTTTGTGCCTTTAACTGAAGTTCCTGTTGTTTACGAACATATTAAAGATAATAGTTATGTCCCAACAAACAAAAAGCAAAAGATTAAAGACAATAACGGTAATGCCTTAAAAGCAACTGATACCGCTTTTGACATTGCGCCAATGATGAAAATCGTAGATCCGGTTAATAATATAACACAGTTTACGGACTTTAATCTGGACGGAAATTCGCAAAATATTTATTTCTATGCGGTTCGTGAAATGGACATTAAAATGAACTTCAGTAAATTTAGTGATATTGTTGGTCCGGTAAAATTAGTTGCTTCAAACCCTCCACAAACTCCAGAAATTAAGCGAATTATGCCGGTTCTCGAGAATCCGATTTTAGGAATCAAACCAGCCATTCAGATTGAACTAAATGCATACCAACCGGAATACAAGATCAGAAAAATTAATATCTACCGTGCAACTTCAATGCAAGAAGCACAATCGATACGAACAATGAAGCTTGCTAAAGAGGTTTTAATTAATGAAAATACGTTATCTAATGCGTTTGATAATGTTTGGACTGTGTATGATGAATTTGAAGATCTGGAATTTGTTCCGTTTGGTGACGGGCTTTTTTACAGGATTACGGTTTCACGAGAAATCGATTACGAAGCGCCTAATTCAACTATTGAAAGTCCTATCATTACTATTGATTATACACCATCTCAGCCATCAAAAATTACGGCTACAGTGGTTATGGACAATGTTTCTCCTCAATCACCGGTACTAAAAGCCACTGCAAATACAACAGGAGCAAATGGAGAAATCTTAAAATCTGTTGTTTTTAACTGGGAGAAAACTGTTCATAACGGGAAATACCATCTCTACAAAATGAACAATCAGGGAAATTGGGAAAAAATTCAGGAGAAAGCAGGCAACGACACTACTGTTACACTGCCTCTGAAAACCAAACAGGCAACGGACGAGTTACGTATTAAAAATGAAAATGGAGAAAGAATCTACCATCATTTCAAAATGCTTTCTGAAAACTCATCCGGTATGTACAGTTATGAAGAGAAAATCCTAACCCTTTAAAAAATCCAACAAATACCAATGATTTAGGTCATTGGTATTTAAAACCAGGCCTATCAAATAAATAGTTATAGCAAGAAATAAAATCAAACAACATGGCAACAAGCAGAATTGACATTGGCAGCAAATTTCTAAACGGAGAAGTTCCGTCAGAAAAAGACTTCGCAGAAATCTTTAATAGTTTCGTTCATAAAGACGAAGACAAGGCCGACTTTAAAATGGTCGAAACCGGTACAGATCATGACAGTTATATTACTCCGGCACTTTTAAGAACAGTGTTTCAAAATTCAGGAATCATTTCCGGTAATTGTTATGCTCCTTACAAAGAATATCAGGATAACTTTAGCGGATCAACTATAGAATTAGAGTTTCCTCCTGTTGAAAACAGTGTCAAAGTTTTTAAAAACGGACAATTATTAGAAGAAAAACAAGATTATGATTTAAATTATAAAACGGCTTTAATTAGTTTTAGAGGAGCCATTATGGACCGAAATATTGAAATAAACTATTGGTTTCAAAATCTTGATCCTACCGCAACTAATTCTGATTCTATCTTTGGGAATTCATCTGTCCCTTACAAGGAGACTTTTAGCGCAGAAACCTTTAACAATTCTACCATCACGCTAAAATACCCTCCTCTTAAACTGAGCGTTATCGTATACAAAAATGGTCAATTACTGCGAGAAGGTAAAGATTATGTACAAGATTATGATACTTCTGTACTTACCTTTTCTGCCCCGATAAGTGGTCGCAATATTGAGGTAGATTATTGGTTTAAAAGCTCAATTGCAATAGCAGAACCCGAATTTAATACCAAATATGTTGATTTAACGACCAATCAAACTATCAAAGGAAATAAAGTTTTTGACGCAGCTACAGAAAGTAAGAATTTTGTTAAAACCGGAGGAACAGCCAACCAATATCTTATGGCAGACGGATCTGTATCTTCCTCTACTTCTTCTGATTATGATGCCGGGCATTCTCCTTTTACTCTGGAGACAGAAAGTGGTTATCAAAAACTTAGCAATGGCTTAATACTACAATGGGCATTTCTATCTTATGGCTCTACTTATTACAACTTTCCTATCAGTTTTCCGACCAGAATAGGCAGTATCGTGGTGTCTACTCATAGGGAATCCTCAGGAAATAAAGGTTATAATCACGTTTTTGGACTTTCAACTACAGGATATAACGCAATTATTGATTCAGATTATGGGTTCATGTTTGCAATCGGATATTAATACTAAAAATTTAAAAATAAAAAATAATGTATAAAGGAACATACAACAAAAAAGGAGAGTACACTGGTTTTTATGTTGAAGGAGTACATGAAAATATTCCGCAACCAAATATTGAACTGACTAAAGAAGAATGGCAACAGGCTTTATCAAAAGATTATAAGGTAGTTGACGGGGTCCATACTTACTCTCCTTTCATTAAAAGTAATGATGCTATTCTCGAAAATGTAAAATTAACCAGAAACACATTATTGACTGATAGTGATTGGTCACAAGTGCCCGACTCTCCTCTTTCTGAAGAGAAAAAAGCAGAATGGCAAAAGTACAGACAAGAACTAAGAGACTTAACCACTCTCGATAACCTGGCAACTGTTATTTGGCCTACAAAGCCATTATAAAAAATTATTCAATGTAATCTCTTTAACAGTTTTAAAAAGCAGAAAGCAATCCCGATAAGTTGATTTCTGCTTTTTAAAACAACTTTAATGAGTAAATCAGTAGTACTGACTAAAACACAATATATGGAAAACACAGCATATAAACCTTTTGCTTTTATAGAGCAATATACTCCTGTTGAAGGAACTACAGTTTATTATAATACCAAAAAAACTTTAGCAACCCAAAAAAATGACTGTCACATTGGAGGAACAACAGGGAATTCAGTTGAATTAACTGCTGAAGCAAATAAATTTGTATCGACAATAAGTATTGCTGATGCAAATGAACAAGCCGAATCATGGCTTAAGGCAAATGCTCAGGCCTATGCGAATAATTCAGGATCCTGCCTTATCAGGCAAACTGCTTGGAGAGGAGTGGATCATTCATGTGTTATTGAGCCATCAAGATTACTACTGCCTTTTGATTATATGATTATCAGGTATAAATGGGTATTAGGAGCTGGTCAGGATTTGGATACATTTACCGGATTTGTAAATACCGGTACACAATATGACAAACAATGGTTGGGTCATGGCCAAGGTCGTACCAAACTGCCTTCTACCACTATTGAAGCTAAAGATTCCTATATAATGTGGGCAGGAGATAATCAAGAAACTGTGGGGGTTGAAAGTTGTTTTGTCAATTTTACTAAAATGGCTAGCGACCACGCATCCCTAAATACGATACAAATTAGAATGGCTGCTGCATGGTACAAACAGATTGGAACAGGAAATATTGATATCGAAATAGCTATTTATTCAGGTGGAGAAATTAGCGCTTCCGGAAATGATTTTATTAATACAGGAGGTGCAATTGTACAAAAATTAAATTTTTCTAAAAACATTCCAAGCCCACCAACATGGTCAAATAATATCGAAAACGTACCACATATTGGATACATTACCTACACCACACATACTAAAAAAGCACAAATTGCAATAACTTATTAAATTATAAACATGGCAAATACAGGATATAAATCTTTCGCTTGGTTAGAAGAATACTATCAAGATGATCTCAGTAAAACCGGACAAGCTCTAAAACCAAATTTGGCAACAGATCCAGATTATATTGCACCCGTTTTAGACCAAACAAACTGTCCTTCGGGAGCAAGATATTACAACACGCAATTAACCAAGACTGTTTTTAAAGATAATTGTAATCCAGGAGAAATTACTGAAGGAGTTGAACTTATTGTTTACGCAAACCAATTCGTTTCAAACATAAATCAAGCTGATGCAGATAATCAAGCCGCCACCTGGCTGGAAAATAATGCTCAAATTTATGCAAATAATTCAGGAGTCTGTAGACCTCAATAAGTCTAACCAACAAGTCCATCTTTAAACACGTCTTTGAATACTCTTTATACGTTGACATTATCATAGACTTCATCTACAGGCAATGCTGGAATTGTTGGTCATGAGATATACAAAAATGGCATTTTAATAGATTCGACTTCCTATGATGAAATACCATTAACAACTAATCAAATAGATTCATTACACTATTATAGACCCTATGTTTTTCTTATATCTAATGGTGATGGGAATAATTCCGCCTCTACAACAAACAGCATACCAGCACTATCTATGATTCCTACAACCGAAGAAGTGTATTTGGAATGCAATTTTTAATAAATCAACATTATGGACACAAACCACAACAGAATAAAAGTCTCCGACTTAGAAAAAAATGAGTCCGGCAAGATCTTAACAACAAACACCAATGGCGAATTAGAGTTTACAAACATCAATACTATTAAAGTTGATGGTTACAATGCATTAGATTACAATCAGGAAGGCAAAGTACTGGACGCCAGACAAGGCAAGGTTTTAAAAGATTTAATTGACAATAGTAAGGATACGCTTAAAACTTATTTTGACACGCTTTACTTAGGCATTTCAAACAATCAAAATGTATCCGGAATTAAGACGTTTCTTGCCGGTAAACTAGGTTTAAGAAATACGGCAAATACTTTCACCTCTTTTTTTTCAAATACTAATACAGCATCCAGAACTTACACATTTCAAGACAAAAGCGGAACAGTAGCCGACTTAACTGATCTGGCAGGAAAGATGAATGTTCCATCAGGAGTTATAAATAAAATCTCAAAATTTTCAACCACATCGACGATTGGAAACAGCAGAATCACCGATGATGGAACTAATCTAGGAATAGATAATCAATGGCCTATCCTTTCAGATTTTTCTTTCGGGTCGTTAAAAAACAGACGAGTAGATATCGAAAATTCAGAAAGCCAAACAGAAGGTAGATCACTCATTCTAGCAGCAGGAAAAGCTTCTAATACTAGTTTTTCTTCAACCAATTTTGTAAAAACACAAGACCATTCTTACGGATGGTCGTGTATAGATATCCACAAAAATGGTGACACATATGCTTGTATTTATAATGGTGATATTTATAAAAAAACAGCTGGAACCAGCAATTTTATACCATTGGGCCAAACAGCTAGAACATGGCATTCTATAAAATGCATGCAAAACGGTGATGTTTATGCTTGTGGTTGGAGAACTGATATCTATAAACAAACAGCTGGCACAGGTGACTTTATGCCTTTGGGGCAAGCAGTTAGAACCTGGAATTCTATTTCGCAAGACCTCAACGGAGATATTTATGCGGTTTGCTTAGCTCTTCCAAGTGCAATATTTAAACAAACTGCAGGTGTTGGTGATTTTGTTTTATGGCAAAGTTTTGGTTTTATAATTACTGGTCTTGATTTTGCAAGCAATGGCGACGCTTACCTGACTGGCTTTGGTAATGATATACACAAGAAAGTTTACGGAGCTTCCTCTTTCGGTGCTACTAATCAGGGAGCCAAAAACTGGTTTTCGGTAAAATGTGCTCCAAATGGCGATGTTTATGCCGGTATTTCCGGTGATAATAACATTGGTGGTACTAGCGGCGACGTATACAAAAAAACGGCAGGAACTAACGACTTTATAGCATTAGGCCAGACAACTAGATCGTGGAGATCACTCGCCTCTAATTCTTTAGGTGATATTTACGCAGCTACTTTTGACGGTATATTTCATCTTAATTTATCACAAACAGGGGCTCCAAACTTAAATGGAGGTGCATTGAAACTCATTGGGGGAACTGGCAAAGGATCAGGAACTTCTGAAGTTCAATTTTTTACTGGACAAAAAACAGTTTCAGGCGCAGATATGCAAACAGAAACACTTAGAGCTCACATAAATGAGAATGGCTACATGATTTGGGCCAATATGCCCACTTATGCAGATAACGTTGCTGCCATTGCAGGCGGGCTTCCTGTTGGTTGCGAATACAAAACGACAACTGGAGACCGTAAAATAGTCTACTAGTAAAATTCAAAAACCTATTCCCTTCACTAACTATTTTTAGTGAAGGAATAGTAAATACAAACAACGCTCCGAAACCAATTGGAATCTAGACTGAAACTTATGGAGCAGTAAAAATCAGAATGAATAGTATTGCGTGCCATCCTGATCGAAGTCGAAGAAAACGCAAGAAATACTACAATGTTAAATTCGCAAACTGCCACTTATTAAATTCAGTATTGATTTTTCAATTGCTCTTTTGCTGCTGCTACACTCTTGTTAGCATCATACAAAACCTTACACTTCTATTACAAATTATAAATCCTGATCTCTAACATTCAAATCATTAATACAAACTAACATGAACACAAACCACAACAGAATAAAAGTAGCCGACTTAGAAACAAATGGGCCAGACAAAATTTTAACTACAAATACTACCGGAGAATTAAAATTTAGTGACCTTAACTCGATATTGGTTAATGACCTAATTACAGGCGGAATCTCAAAAGCCTTAACAGCTGAGCAAGGTAAAATTCTAAAAGACCTAATTGACTCTTTAGTTACTGACAAAGTAGATAAAATAGCCGGAGATCGTTTAATAACTGCCGCTGAAATCACTAAACTATCAGGAATTCAATCTGGTGCAGAAGTTAACCCAGACATTAGCGGAAAACAGGATATTGTTAATCAAATTGAAGTAGGTACAAACCAAACTATTCCTTCTTCCTGGTTAGGAAAAACGGTTGTATTTAATACTAGTTGTACCATCGCAGTTCCCGCTTCTCTAACGGAAAGTTTTATTTTTAACGGAATTACACTTCCCGGAGTAACAGTAACCTGGACGATCACAGCTCCTCATACCTGGTTGTTTGGAACTCCTTCCGCAACTGCAGAAAAACAAATCTTCACTTTTACAAAAAGAGGAACTACAAACAGTATTTTATTATTAGGCGTATAACCATGGGAAGCTTATCTCAAAATACCGTTTTTGGGAAGACCAAGTATAAGGCTAATACTTTTATTGGTGGAGTTGCAAATTTAATTCCTGACACTTCATCATTGAGTACCTTTTTAAAAGTATCATCAAATAGAGTAAAAGCTTTTAAAACAATTGGAAATGATATAGAGTTTGCAATCATTGACGGCAATTATGAAATACATTATAACAGAACAATTTTTAAAAATTCCGCTCTAACATATTACAAAGACCCGAGGGATTGCTAACTTACATATACCAAGATCATTTTCTTTCAAACACACAAGCAACCGAGTTTTATTTCCCCAAGCTTACGGGATGCAATCACAATTTATTTAGTCGTAATTCTAAGTTAACTAAATGCCATGTCCCAAAATTAACAACAGCAAGTCACTCTTTATTAGCTTATTGTCCTTTAGTTAATGATATTAATTTAGAGTAACCTAACCACTTCACATGGAGGACTGTACAATCAATATACACGCAAGTATGGCAACTATAAATTCAGGAATACCTGATGCTGATTTAGTTTATGCCGGTAATGTTAGAGGAGCGATAATTAATTATGCATAATCCTTTCTATTAGTGACCGTGCAACTTGATTTTTTTTAGTCCCTAAAAGTCATACCACTCTAATCAAGAATACTTTAATTGATATAGAGTGGTATACTTTTTAACTGACAATTACAAAACATATCACTACTTTAAATTCTCTCCGCAAATACTTCTATTAAAAAAGTGAGAGAACAAATAACATTTTATAATCAATATAATTATGGGTAATTTACTTCAAAACACTATTTTTGGAAGCGCCAAAAATAAGGCTAACACTTTTATTGGTGGGGTTTCTGCTACACTTAACACACCCGCTTTAATTGCCTCGAAACTAAAAATAAATATAAACAGGATTGAATTATTTTCCATTGTTGGAAATGATATTCAACTATTAATTACTGGCGGTAATTATGTTATACCTAAATCAGCTTTTGCTAATTCTACTTTGACATATTACAATGATTATTCCGGTTTAGTTCTTACAATTTTAGGAAGTTCATTTCAAGGTTGTAAAAGTCTTGCATTTGTTAATTTTCCCAATTTAATGACCACTTCTGGCAATTACACTTTTCAAGGATGTACATCAATAACAACATATAATTTTCCAAATCTTAAAAGCCTTGATAGCAATTACACTTTTGACACAAATACCTCGCTAACTTCATTTAGTGCACCTAATTTAATTTTGACATCTTCTAATAAATTTACTTTTTTAAATTCCAACAATTTATCCTTTTTAACAATTGGAAAACCAACCAGTTTGGGAGATAGTACATTTTCAGGAACTAAAATTACATCTATAGATTTATCTGATTGTACGACAATAGAGGCAAATGTCTTTACAAACTGCACTTTATTGTCCAATGTTGTAAACATGAATCAAGTTACTTCAATAGGAGCAAATGCTTTTAGTAATTGTGGTTCCTTATTGAATTTTTCTGCAAATTCATTGTTAACAATTGCGGCAGGAACATTCCAAAATTGCAAAAGCCTTACTGCTTTAAGTTTTTCTAGTCTAACTAGTATTTTTAATAATGGTGCATTTCTAGGCTGTACTTCATTAACCACATGTAATTTTCCTCGCCTAACAACAATGACTGGAAGTTCACAGTTTTATACAGTAACTTCCCTGATTTCATTTACAGCACCTAATTTAGTTCTAACATCTTCTAATATAGCTGTTTTTTATGGCTGCACAAACCTTTCATTAATCCTTGGAAAGCCCACTGGCTTAGGACATAGTACATTTACTGGAACTAAAATCACATCTATTGATTTATCAGATTGTACAACTATTGAGGCAAGTGTCTTTCAAAACTGTACCTTATTGTCCAATGTTGTAAACATGAATCAAGTTACTTCAATAGAAGCAAATGCTTTTAGTAATTGTGGTTCCTTATTGAATTTTTCTGCAAATTCATTGTTAACAATTGCGGCAGGAACATTCCAAAATTGCAAAAGCCTTACTACTTTAAGTTTTCCTAATCTAACTACTATTTCCGGTTTTTTTGCGTTTCAAGGATGTGCTTCAATAGTATCATATAATTTTCCAAATCTTACAAGTCTTACTAACACTTACACATTTGACACAAATACTTCCTTAACTTCATTTAGTGCGCCTAATTTAATTTTGACATCTTCTAATAAATTTACTTTTTTAAATTCTAATAATTTATCCTCTTTGACAATTGGAAAACCAACCAGTTTAGGACATAGTACATTTTCAGGAACTAAAATTGCATCTATAGATTTATCAGATTGTACAACTATCGAAGAAAGTGTATTTCAAAACTGTACCTTATTGTCCAATGTTGTAAACATGAATCAAGTTACTTCGATGGGAGCAAATGCATTTAAAAATTGCAACTCATTACTAAATTTTTCTGCAAATTCATTAGTAACAATTGCCGTAGGAGCTTTTCAAAATTGCAAAAATCTTACTGTTTTAAGTTTTCCTAATCTAACTACTATTTCAGGTAATTCCGCATTTCAAGATTGCACCTCATTAATAACATGCAGTTTTCCAAATTTAACAAATATAAATGGAGGATATACTTTATCTAAAAATACTTCTTTGTCTTCATTCAGCGCACCTAATTTACTTAACCTAGGGGCAACAAATGCGAACAATTTAATCTTCGAATTAGTAAAAGAAGGGATTACAATTACTCTTCCACTAGCCTTGCGTACAGCAAATAATGGTGAACCTGATGGAGATTTAGTCTATGCAACTGGTATAAGAGGTGCAATAGTTAATTACGTATAAAGATAGTAGAAAATCATTGTACTAATTTAAAACACTTATCTAACAAAATATTATTCTTCAAACTGAAGCAACAGTAGATCATTTTTTTTCAAATTACTAACCTGAAGAACTACTTCTTTCATTACAAACGACATAAAATCACTATTACTCCTCCTAAATTGTATATTCTTTAAAATGAAATACAATCACCAGAATAAGTGCTCTCTTTAACAATCATCACAATATATACTGATAAATACAAAATATCTTTAATTTAAAAATCAATCATGGGAAGTCTATTACTAAAAACCGTTTTCGGAAAATTAAAATACAAAGCAAATACCAATATTGGTGGCATTGGGGCTACCATTAACACACCTGTATTACTAGCTGCTAAACTTGGAATCAATGCTAATCGGATCAAATTTTTTCGGGTTATAAACAATGATATTGAGTGTCTAATCACAGGTGGTACTTATAGTATTCCATGGGGAGCTTTTTATAACAATACATCGTTGACAAGTTATAATGATTTATCAGGACTAGTCACATCGATAGGAGATGCTGCTTTTGGTGGCTGTACAGAAATTACAGTATATAATTTTAGCAATCTGACCTCTATTACAGGAGGCAATGTTTTTACTAATAATTCATCTCTTGTTAACTTTAATGCTCCATTATTAAAACTAACTACATTAAATAAAAGTGTTTTTGAAAATTGCATTAAACTAGCTACGCTTACAATAGGAAAGTCAACAGGTATAGGACCCAATGCTTTTATTAATTGCCTCAAATTAACTTCGATTGATTTATCGGAAGCAACCTCAATTGGTAGTAACGCATTCCAAGGATGTGAATCATTAGTTAATATTGTAGACATCAATTCCGCAATTTCAATTAATTATGCTGCATTTCTCAATTGTACATCGCTAACCAATATTACAAACATGAATTCAGCTACTTCCATTGGTAGTTCAGCATTTTCACAATGTTATGGGTTAAAAAACACTATAACAGCTAATTTAATGAAGTCGATTGGTGATAGTGCTTTTTATGGTTGCACAGGAATAACGGCCTATCATTTTGATACGCTGACATCCATTGCAGGAAATAATTCTTTTAATAAAAACTCATCACTTGAATCCTTTAATGCTCCATTGCTAAGACTAACAGAGTTAAATAAAGGTGTTTTTGAAAATTGTATTAAACTAACTACTCTTACAATAGGTAAGTCAACAGGTATAGGCTCCAATGCTTTTATCAATTGCCTCAAATTAACTTCGATTGATTTATCGGAAGCTACCACAATTGGTAGTACCGCATTCCAAGAATGTGAATCATTAGTTAATATTGTAGACATCAATGCCACAATTTCAATTAATTATGCCGCATTTCTCAATTGTACATCACTAACCAACATTACAAATATGAATTCTGCTATCTCTATTGCTAGTTCAGCATTTTATCAATGTTCTGGATTAAAAAACACTATAACAGCTAATTTAATGAAGTCGATTGGTGATAGTGCTTTTTATGGTTGCACAGGAATAACGGCCTATCATTTTGATACGCTAACATCCATTGCAGGAAATAATTCTTTTAATAAAAACTCATCACTTGTGTCCTTTAGTGCTCCATTATTAAAACTAACCGCATTAAACAAAAGTGTTTTTGAAAATTGCAATAACCTAGCAACGCTTATAATAGGCAGACCAACTGGTATAGGTGTTAATACTTTTTTCAATTGTACCAAAATAAAATCTATTGATTTATCGGAAGCAACCTCAATTGGTAGTACCGCATTCCAAAGATGTGAATCATTAATCAATATCGTAGATATAAATTCCGTAATTTCAATTGATTATGCTGCATTTTACAATTGTACATCATTAGATAACATTACAAATATGAATTCAGTCACCTCTATTGGTAGTTCAGCATTTTCCCAATGTTCTGGATTAAAAAATACTATAACTGCTAATTTAATAAAGTCGATAGGAGATAATGCTTTTTATAACTGTACAGGAATAACAGGTTATAACTTTAATAGTCTAACTTCTCTTAAAGGAAATAATACTTTTAATAATACCTTTAGTAATAACTCATCCATTATCAGCTTTCACGCCCCATTACTAAATACATTAGGAAATTCTGTTCTACTCAATGGCATTTTTAATAATATAAAAATGGGTTGTACTATAACAGTTGCTGCATCGCTCCAAACAGCAAATAATGGTGAACCTGATGGAGATTTAATCTATGCTGCCAACACAAGAGGGGCTAATATAATTTATGTTTAAAAAATCTATAAAAAATTGAACAGAAACCATAACCGAATAAAAGTAGCCAATTTAGAAACAAATGGGCCAAACAAAATTTTAACTACAAATACTACCCAAGAATTAAAATTTAATAACACTAACACAATATTGGTTAATGATTTAATTGTTGATGGAACTACAAAAGTTTTAACAGCCGAAAAAGGTAAAATACTAAAAGAACTAATTGACCTATTAGGTACTAACATAGTAGATAAAATTGCCGCAAATCGTTCAATAACCGCTGTCGACGTAACTAAACTATTAGGAATTCAGTCAAGTACAGAAGTGAACCAATACATTAGCCGAAAACAGGATATCGCCAACCAAATCAAAGCAGGTACAGACCAAACTATTTCACCCTCTTCATTAAGAAAAACAGTTGCATTTAATACCAGTTCTACAATTACAGTTCCTGCCTCTCAAACAGAAAGTTTAATTTTTAACGGGATTACACTGCCTGGACTAACAGTAACGCGGGCAATTACAGCTCCACAAACCTATTTATTTGGAATATCCTCCGTAATTACGAAAAAACAAATCTTCACTTTTACAAAAAGAAGAACTACAAACAGTATTTTAATATTAAGCATATAATTATGGGAAGTTTGTTACAAAATATCGTTTTTGGGAAGGCCAAGTATAAGGCTAATACCTTTATTGGCGGGGTTTCTGGTAATTTAAATACTCCTGCCTTAGTTGCTGGTAAAATAGGCATCCCTAACTCAAGAATCAAAGTTTTTAAAATTATTGGAGATGATATTGAATTTTCGGTGACCGGAGAAGTAAAGTACACACTTACAGCAGCAGCTTTCTTCAATAATACAGCCATTACATATTTTCACGACCAAGATGGTAAGATTAACTATATTGGTTATTCCGCTTTTTCAGGTGCAAAAAATCTTACTTCTGCAATATTTCCTTCTATAACTACTGTTCAGGGAGGTAACTATACTTCAACAGGAGTCTTTTGTAATTGCTCAAATCTTGTCTCTTTCTCTGCCGTAAAACTAGAGTCAACAGCAAATTTTATGTTTTTTGGATGCAATAAAATCTCCTCCTTTGATTTCCCTTTGTTAAACGTAATAAAACATGGGTCCTTCTCCGGATGTTCAGCATTAGAAAATATAACTACTGGAAATGTGGCTACTATAAATAGTGGAAGTTTTACTAATTGTATAAAATTAACTGCTTTTAACTGTGATCATGCTAATGAAATAGGTTCCGCAGCGTTTCAGAATTGCTCTTCAATGACTGATATTGTAGGTTTATCTAAAGCAACAAATATAATAGCAGCTGCTTTTTATGGTTGTGTTAATATAACAGGTCCAATTTTTGCACCTGAGGTAACTGTTATTGGTGTTCAGGCATTTTATAACTGCCACAAAATAACTGATTACCACTTTCCTGAACTTTTAACAATACAAGCTGCTTCGACAATAACATATACATTCCTAAATAACTTTGCTGTAAATACTATCTATGCTCCCAAAGCTAATGCTATTGGAACACCTGTTTATAATTCCATCTTTCAAAACATTAAGCTAGGGTGTACAATAACAGTTCCTAGCTCAATACAAACTATAAATTCAGGCTCCCCAGATAATGATATCGAGTATGCCGAAAAAACTAGAGGAGCTATTATTGTCTATGTTTAAATCATTCTCGGCCATGTACAGGATCAACAATAAAACCTGTGGAGTAGAAAAATTAAGCATAAATATTAGTGAGTCTAAAAAGGAAGTATTCTATATTTCTAAAACCTCTGAATTTTGATCTAAATGCTTTTATATTCTGCCGAAGCGTTGGTGCTTCTGTTGTCAAAATAGTTCAATATAGTTTGATAATGATTCATGATTGTGCGAGAGATTGTGCCAAAAGACTTAAACCCGGATTGATTTACTTTTTCATGCCATTTGGCTAGTTTAGCAAAGCCTATGATTTTATCTTTTGTGTTCTCGAAGATATTGCGAAGCTCCTGAGTTAGACTATATCCTTTTTGGATATGAGGATATAATTCAAATAGTAATGCAGCACGTTCTGTTTGATTTTGAGTCCATTTCGATTTAGTTTTGTACAAGAAATAGCGGCTTATGGCTAGTAATTGTTTAAGGGTATCTCCATTTGAAAGTATTATAGCTTCGAAATTTACTTTTAACTTTTTGGCTTTTTCAATAGCATCATTTTCCTGATCGATGGCTTCCCAACGATACTTAATCCTGATTTCCTGTAAAGCCTCTGACGCTAATTTTTGAACGTGGAATCGATCTGTAACGCGAGTAGCATTAGGAAAACATCTTTTAGCAATTAATCTCATATTACCAGCCATATCCAGAGTGATTTCCTTGACTACATTTCGCTGTTTAAGAGCGATTTTTCCAATAACACCAATAACTGTTTCTGCTTTAGTTCCTGCAATCATTGCTATTATAGTGCCTTTTCTACCTTTATCGGATTTGTTGGTTAAAATAGTATAGAGTTCACCATTGGAGAGAGAGGTTTTATCTATGGATAAGCGCTTTCCAATATTTTGTGGAAAGAGAACCCACTTTTTAGCGTGTGATATTTGATCCCAAACTTTGAAATCACTTAAGAAATCTTTGTATTGATATTGCAAATTTCTACCCGAAACCCCATAAAAAGAAGCAATGGTATTACAATCATTTGGACTGGAATCTATTGATCTCTTTTAAAAAAGACGCAAACTCCTGTGTTACACGAGTTCCGTCTGCTACTAAATTCCAATCTCTGAAAACGATCTTTCCACTATCTTCATTTAGCCATCTTCTGCGGGTGATATGAAGATATACCTGATGTCCACGGATAGGGAAATCCTGAACTGTTATCTCTTCGAAGAATCCTTTTGAACTTAATTTTGACTCTCTGTATTCTTTTGGTGTCGAATTAATCTCTTTTAAATATAAGTGAAGTATTTCATCTCCCTTTTTATAAGAAGTAAGTTCAAAATAATCCACTATTATCTCAGGCAATAACAACTTAAGGATGTCGATAAAAGAATCTTGCATTTATATATAATTTCAAAATACAAATATCTAGTTTTTAATATTTCCCCACAACAATATGTCTTGATCCCATGTACATGGTTTTTCTTAATGATTATAGACCAAATATTATCCGTTTTGTAACAAAGAAAACCAGAGATTTTGCAATGAATCAAATCCAAAAGTTGTAAAATTTTTATTTCTCCACAACATTTGGAGTTGATCCATTCTGAAGCAGAGCCTGAGGCCAATAATTTTTTAATTTATTCCAAAAAAAAACTTCAATCAGCAAAAGCCAATTGAAGTTTTAGTACTCAGAGCGGGACTTGAACCCGCACGAACATTGCTGTTCACTGGATTTTAAGTCCAGCGTGTCTACCAATTTCACCATCCGAGCATTAGTAGTATTTTCTAAAAAGAATAAAAAACCCTGTTTTTCAGAACAGGGTTTTAAAAAGAAAGGCGACGACATACTCTCCCACATAACTGCAGTACCATCTGCGCAGGCGGGCTTAACTACTCTGTTCGGGATGGGAAGAGGTGAGCCCCGCCGCAATAACCACCTTAAGGTCGTTGTTACTTGAGGTAACGTACAATTAATTAAAATTTAATATTAATAATTAAATAATTGCAACAATATCTTAACATACTGAGATAAAGAAAGTATTTTATTTTAGAAAGTTTCTTCCCCACACAAAAGTGTGGGGAAAAGGGTGTACATAAGCTTACGGATTATTAGTACTACTCGACTATGACATTACTGCCTTTACATCTATAGCCTATCAACGTGGTCATCTTCCACGATCCTTAAAAGAAATCTCATCTT